>NZ_CP094669.1:2058000-2732000 GCF_022827545.1 Hymenobacter tibetensis | reverse complement strand
TGGAAGCGCCGCATACAAGCGGCATATTATCATAATGTAAGGCCACCACAAGTAGTGCACTTTCAGTTGTGACAGGCCTTTTCCGAAAACGTTTGCGGTAATTAATTCGCTTTGTTAGGTTCTGGTATGCAGGCGATTTAGGTACTTACTCTACGTAGTGCTGGGCAGCGCTATGGAATTGTATCACTTCTACGCCAGCGCCGAGCCATGAAAGCTGCAAATGCCGAGTTCAAGATTCTCTTCGCCCGCAAGCGCACCAAAAAACCGCAAACAACGCTGCTGTTTCTTGTTACGGGCACTGCTGTATGCGCAGTGTTTAGTGCTTTCCAAGGGTTTCAGCAAGCGGCTAGCCTGCCATGGGCGCAGCCAGTTTTGGGCACTCGGTCAGCTACGATTATTGAATTAGGAAAATTCAAATTCAAGGACTTAAACAAAAACGGCCACCTAGACGCTTACGAAGACTGGCGGTTGCCGGCAGAAGCACGAGCACAAGACCTACTTGCCCGCATGACGGTGGAAGACAAGGTTGGCTTTATGCTAATCAGTTCCACTCGCCTCCAGAACGATTGGACGTTTGAAGCGCCAAAGTCGAAAGCGCCCATCACCAGCGAGTTCAACGAGGAAGATTTAGTTACCGGAACCAACATGTTCACGCGCAAACAACTGCCGGTTCCCATCATGAATGCCGCTGGCACTACCAAGGCAGTTAGCCAGTTTCATTTGCGCCATTTCATTTTACGGGCCAATGTTAGCGCCTGCATGACAGCAGAGTGGGCCAATCGGTTACAAGCCTTGTGCGAAAGTCAGCCGTTGGGCATCCCCGCCATTATAGCTTCCAACCCTCGCAACCACATTACCGCGGCGGCCGCAGTTGGCACCAGCGTAGGCACCACAGCATTCTCGCAATGGCCTGGCGAGTTGGGCTTATCCGCTATGCGTGATTTGAAACTGACCCGCGAGTTTGCCGACATTGCCCGACAAGAGTGGGCCGCTACCGGTTTGCGCAAAGGCTACATGTACATGGCGGACTTAGCTACCGAACCCCGTTGGCAGCGGGTAGAAGGCACGTTCGGAGAAAACGCCGAGTGGGTGGCCCAAATGATGACCCAGATTATTCTTGGCTTTCAAGGCCCCACGCTTGGTCCCTCTTCCGTGGCACTCACCACCAAGCACTTTCCGGGTGGAGGGGCCGGCCAAGGTGGCCAAGACCCGCACTTTGATTGGGGCAAGAAAGAAGTGTTTCCGGGTGGTATGCTATCCAACAACCTGCTTCCTTTCAAAGCCGCTATTAAAGCCGGTACCTCTGCCATCATGCCCTACTATTCGATGCCCATTGGCACCAAGTACGAGCAGATTGCTTATGCCTACAACAAGGGTGTGATTCAAGACCTATTGCGCCAGGAACTAAGGTTCAAGGGCATCATCAACTCCGACACGGGACCTATCGAAATGATGCCTTGGGGTGCCGAAGAGTTGTCTATCACCCAGCGCTACCACCGTGCCCTGCAAGTAGGCGTCAATCTGTTTTCCGGTACCGCCGACCCAGCAGAACTACTCAAAACTATTAAAGCCTACCCAGCCGATCTTGCCCTTGTTGAGGATTCTGTTCGGCGTTTGTTGCTGGAGAAATTCGCTTTGGGACTATTCGAAAACCCATACGTCAACGAAGCCGCCGCCGAACAGATAGTGAACAATGCCACTTTCAAAGCACGTGCAGCAGTAGCTCTACGCAAATCCATTGTGCTACTACGCAACGAGACGAAAACATTGCCTCTAAAGGCGAAAACGAAAGTGTATTTCGAATCCTACCAGAAACCGAATAGTCCGGCATCCGGTGCCAGCACCATTTATTCCGCCAAGGATGTTCAGTACCCAGTGGAGTTTGTAGCTACCCCAGAAGAAGCAGATGTGGTGCTGCTGTGGCTCAAACCAAGGGGCCAGTCTTTGTTTGCCTCGGATGGGTCTCCGCTTCATCTTTCTCTATCAAAGAATGCTGTAGAGGTAGAATATGTAAAGGCACTACTTGCGAAGAAGCCAACTATTCTAGCTATCAACTACAGTAATCCATGGGTCACTGATGAAGTGTACAACCCGGCTAGCATAGGCAACTGCAAAGGGATAGTAGCGACTTTCGGTACCACTCCTGAGGCCCTGTTGGATATCGTAACCGGCAGGTTTAAGCCTACTGGCAAAATGCCTTTCTCAACCCCCGTTTCAGAGGAAGCAGCTCAAAAGCAGTTGGAGGATGTACCAGGCTATAAAGAACCAGCAGGATATGCCTTGTTCAACTACGACGAAGGATTATCCTATTGAAAGTCTTTGGCACGAGTACATATAGCAAAAAAAGCGCCCGACCGGTTGGTCAGGCGCTTTTGAAGGGTGAGCAAGTCAGCTTACTTAACTTTGTCCACGATGCCTTTGAAGGCTTCAGGATGGTTCAGAGCCAAGTCAGCTAGCACCTTACGGTTGAGGTCGATGCCTACTTTCTTTAGGCCGCCCATCAACTGCGAGTAAGAAAGACCATGCTCACGAGCACCAGCGTTGATACGCTGAATCCAGAGGGCACGGAACTCACGCTTTTTAGCCTTACGGTCGCGGTAAGCATACAGCAAACCCTTCTCGACAGCGTTCTTGGCAACGGTCCATACGTTTTTGCGACGGCCAAAATAGCCTTTCGCCAAACGCATTACTTTTTTACGACGGTGGCGCGAGGCCACATGGTTGACACTTCTTGGCATAACCTGTTTGTTTTTGGCGGCCGGCGGCGGACTTTCGCCGCAGCTTTTATTTCAGCCGGACGCCTGGTAAAAATTTTGATGAGTAACTTCTGTGTGCTACTTGTTGGCGTTGAAACTAAAAGACAAACATCAACAAGTAACTCTCGAAATTACATGTTAAGCATGTCTTTCACACGGTTCATGTCCGCCGAGCTTACCAAGGTTACGTGCGTGAGGTTACGCTTTTGCTTGGTGGTCTTTTTGGTCAAGATGTGGCTCTTGAAAGCGTGCTTACGCTTGATTTTGCCCGTTCCGGTCAGCGTGAAACGCTTCTTGGCGCCGGACTTCGTTTTCATTTTCGGCATTGTGGAGGTAGTAAAAGGTGAAAAAACTGCGGCGGTCGGCTGCCTAGGGCCGGTGCGCCAGCATAAAAAGTGGTCGAAACCACGCAAAAAATCTAGTTATTCAGAAGCAGGCTGCGTGGCAGCTTTCGGTGCCGGCTGACCCGCCTTTTCCTTACCTGCTTCTTTGGGAGCCGCAGGAGCAGCAGGCTTTGGTTTAGCAGGAGCCACTACTTTCGGAGCGAGGTACAAAAACATACGCTTGCCTTCCAGCTTGGGCAGTTGCTCTACTTTGGCCAGATCCTCGAGGGCCTGAGCAAACTTGAGCAATAGAATCTCGCCTCGTTCTTTGAAGACAATACTCCGGCCAACGAAATGCACGTACGCTTTGATTTTCGCGCCTTCGCGCAAGAATTCCTGTGCGTGCTTCAATTTGAAGGCAAAGTCGTGGTCGTCGGTGTTGGGGCCGAAACGGATTTCTTTCAGAATGACCTTCGTCTGCTTGGCTTTTAGCTCACGCGTTTTTTTCTTCTGCTCATATTTGAATTTAGAGTAGTCGATAACGCGGCAAACAGGCGGGACAGCAGTAGGCGAAATCTCCACAAGGTCGAGATTCTGCTCCTGCGCGAAGCGCCTAGCTTGATCAATTGAATAGATGCCTTGTTCGATGTTATCACCGACGAGGCGCACTTCCCGAGCCGTAATCTTCTGATTGATTTTAAACGGCTCCTCGACCTGAGCGCGAGGAATATAGCGGCGGTTTGGGGTAGCTATGGCTTGGTTATCTTGAGGGTGAGCTAAAAAGTTCTTTTCTAAGATTTAAACGACACGAGCTACGCTCAATGGGTTCAATCAGCGGGTAAATATCCGCCATTTTTTCCAAACGCTCAAAAAAGGCTATATAAAATTGCCGCTGAGCGCAATAAAATGTATGCCTTTAAAGGCCATCAGTCGGATCTGCTCGATAGCAAATCCGACTGATGGTTGTCTTGTAGCAGTCTTTATACGGCTTTGCCGTCCATCATGTCTGCCACTTGGGTCTGAAAGCTCTTAATAAAGTCGGCAATCGGCATTGAGCCGACGTCGCCTTCTCCATGTTTACGCACTGACACAATACCGTTTTCCTGCTCTTTCTCCCCTACTATGAGCATGTAAGGCACTTTCGACACTTCGGCGTCGCGGATTTTACGACCAATTTTTTCGTCGCGGTGATCCACGTTTCCGCGTAGTTCTGCCTGCAACAGCGCATCGTATACCTGCTGCGCATAGTCATGATACTTTTCGGAGATAGGCAGCACGGCAAATTGCTCGGGCGAAAGCCACAGTGGGAAGTTGCCGGCACAGTGCTCAATCAACACCGCTACAAAGCGCTCCAGCGAACCGAACGGAGCCCGGTGAATCATGACAGGGCGCTGCCGCGAGTTGTCGGGAGCCACATATTCCAAATCGAAACGTTCAGGTAAATTGTAATCCACCTGAATAGTCCCCAGCTGCCACTTGCGGCCGAGGGCATCGCGCACCATGAAGTCGAGCTTAGGACCGTAGAAAGCCGCCTCGCCTAACTCAGTTACGGTAGTGAGGCCTTTCTCAGCGGCAGCTTCCTGAATGGCCGATTCGGCGCGAGACCAGTTTTCGTCGGACCCGATGTACTTGGTCTTGTTTTCTGGGTCACGAAGCGAAATCTGGGCCGTGAACTCAGGAAAGTCCAGCGCCTTCAGCACGTACAGCACGATGTCGATTACTTTCAGGAACTCTTCCTTCACCTGGTCGGGGCGGCAGAAAATGTGGGCGTCATCTTGCGTGAAACCGCGCACACGAGTCAGGCCGTGTAGTTCGCCGCTCTGCTCGTAACGATACACGGTGCCAAACTCCGCCAGGCGCAACGGCAGGTCGCGGTACGAACGGGGCTTAGTCTTGTAGATCTCGCAATGATGCGGGCAGTTCATGGGCTTCAGGAAAAATTCCTCGCCCGGGTTGGGTGTCTTGATGGGCTGAAACGAGTCGGCGCCGTACTTCTCGTAGTGGCCGCTAGTTACGTACAGGTCTTTGGCCCCAATGTGCGGGGTCACGACGGGCTGATAGCCAGCTTTCACTTGTGCTTTGCGCAGAAACTGCTCTAGCCGCTCGCGCAACATCGTGCCTTTGGGCAGCCACAAGGGCAGCCCGGCTCCTACTTTGTCGGAAAACGCAAACAGCTCTAGCTCTTTGCCCAGCTTGCGGTGGTCACGGCGCTTGGCCTCTTCCAGCCGCTCAAGATACTCCGTTAGCTCTTTGGCTTTGGGGAACGTGATGCCGTAGATACGCGTGAGCTGCTTGTTCTTTTCGTCGCCGCGCCAATAAGCCCCGGCCACGTTCAACAGCTTAACTGCCTTAATAGGGCTGGTATCCGGAATATGTGGGCCCCGGCAAAGGTCGGTGAAGTTGCCTTGCGTATAGAAGGTGATGGAGCCGTCTTCAAGGCGCTCCAACAAGTCTAGTTTATACGGGTCGGCCTTTTCCGTGAAATACGCAATGGCGTCGGCCTTGCTTACCTCACGGCGCTCATACTGGCTTTTCTGCTTGGCCAGTTCCAGCATTTTCTTCTCGATTTCCGGGAAGTCATCGGTGGAGATAGTGCGGCCCTCGCCCAAGTCAATGTCGTAGTAGAAGCCATTCTCGATGCTTGGGCCGATGCCAAGTTTCACGCCAGGATATAGCGCTTCGAGGGCTTCCGCCAGCAAGTGAGCCGACGAGTGCCAGAAGGCGGACTTGCCGTCCTGGTCGTTCCAGGTTAGGATTTCCAGGTTGGCATTTTGGCCAATGGGGCGGTGCAAGTCGCGCACTTCGCCATTTACGCGTACGCCTAGCGCATTGCGGGCCAAGCCTTCACTGATACTGGAAGCTACATCGTAGCCCGTGGCGCCATCTACAAACTGGCGCACCGAGCCGTCGGGAAGCGTGATGTCAATCATGAAATAGAGGAATTAGCTATACAAACAGCGTGAGGCCGCAAGTTAGCGGAAAAGGCGGTCTTGCTGAGTGCAAGCAGCATCTTGTTGAGAATACCGGCCTACTCTTCTCGCCTTCTCAACTAGTGTCAGTGCACCGTGCCTGCTAGTATGACCAGCTTAAAAGCAGTTCATACTAAATTCATTGTATTACAGGGATGAAAACGGAATTGGGCTTGTAGTCTGCTGCTAGAGCCGAGGGCGCAGAGCGGAAATAGGCTCCAATTGTTCTTCTGGCGCTGCTGCCTGCCGCGGGGTTTCATCCACGATGACACCACGGGCCCGGTTTCCTACCTTCCACGCCTTGTACGTCCAGTGGCGGTTACCTGGGTTTTCCGCAACCAGCAACCGATACTGATCGGCTGCCTCCGCGTACCGGCTGAGGCTCTCGAAGCTTTCAGCCAACATCTGACGGGCATCGGCCAGTCGCGCAGAGCGGCGCAATGCTCGCTGCAAGTGCGTAATGGCTACTGCGTAATTCCGTTTCTTGTATGCGGCTAATCCCAACCGATAATCAGCCCGGTAGAAGGTGGTGTCAAGTTGTACTACTTTGGCGTAGATGCGGGTGGCACTATCCGGTAGGTTCTGCAATTCAAATTGCCGGCCGTAGTCGTACAAAAGAGGGCCGTACGTGGGTGCAAGCTTCAATCCCCGAGTGGCGTAGATGGCAGCCATAGCGGGTTGCCGGTACGCGTTGGAGAGAAAAGCCAATTGGTGCAACGTTTCGGGCTGGCGAGGGTCACGCGCCAAACTGGCCCGCAAATAGTCAAGCGCCTGTACAGTGTCTTGCAGTCCTACGTAGGCCACACCCTTGTAAAACAAAGCGGCAGAATGGTCGGGTTGCTGCTGCAAGGCGCGGTCGAGGTAGTCGATGGCCGTTTGGTATTCGCGCGAGGCCAGGTACGTTTCGCCAACCAGCAGATTCAGCTCTGCCGACGCATAGCCATGCTGCGAAGCGTCGTCGGCAGCTTCCAAAGCAGCTTTGTACTTGCTTTGGGCCCGGAGGGCACGGGATTTTGTGAAATAAAACTCACCCGGAGCATCGTCGAGTTCGAGAGCTTGGTTGATGTCTTGCAGCGCTAGTTCCACCTGGCCGGCATCGAGGCGGAAAGCGGCCCGACGGCCGTACAGCGAGGCATTACGGGGCTGGCGGCTAATAGCTCCGTCTAGCTCTTCGGCCTGGATCTTGGGGCCACTCTCCACCGTCGCCAGGCTAACCATTGTTTCGGGCATCTCCTCATTGGACGTTGTGCCACAAGAGCAAACCAGGCTCACAAGCGCCGCAACGGGTAACCAGCGTAGATAAGAGCACAAAGAATTCACCAACACAGTTTCGAGGCAGGAGTAGATCTGGTAGCAAAGATAACGACCACAACCACGCAGAAGTGCCGCAGCCTGCGCTTGCCTTCGGTGCAAGCAGGGTGGCGCAGGTTCTTTTCGGACTGGCGTTTTACTCTAACTCACGCACACGGTTCTGCACTTGCTTGAGCATTTTGCGGTTGAGCTGCACCAGTAGTTTGCGGCAGCGCCGGCTGATTTCTAGTTGCTCTGCCGTTTCGGGCGTGATTTCAATGGCATCTTGTAGGGCCGCTATAGCGCGGGTACGGTGCTGTTGGGTCAGATGAATTCTGGCTAAATCGTAGGCAAACTGTATGCGCTGCGGCTCCAACTCATGTGCCCGCGTTAGAGCTTCGATGGCAATATCACTACTTGCATCGCCCGGGGTGCCACCTAAGAAAAACCGGCTGTAAATGCGTTCCAGCAAGTTATAGTGGTCGACGCGGAAGTGCCAACGGCCGTACAGCTGCCAAGCATCCGCAAAGTCGGGCCGTAGCGCCACCGCTTTGAAGATGTACGGCTTCATTTCACTGTACGCTAACAGCCGGGCACGGGCAGTGAGCAGTGTTGCCTGATTGGCGAGGGCCAGCGCCTCCACGTAGTTGCTCTCGGCGCCTTCAGGGCGTATAACCAAGGCTCGACTAGAATAGAGCCGAGCGGCAGAGAAATAGGCTATTTTCCGGGTTTCGTCGGTATAGCGTGAGCCAATGTGGACGCTCAGCACAGCAGCCTTCCATAATGCCTCATAGGTGGCGGGCGCCTTGGACAACACCAACTCGTACTTGGCTAGCGCCTCCGATTCTTTGTATTGCAGTTGCAACACCCGGGCTTCTGCCAATAGTCTGTTCACCTCCGCCGAAAGCGGCGACTCCACTGGGGGCGCTGGCTTGGGTTTGGGTTTGCGAAACTGCGCTGCACCCGGCGTGGCAGGCAGCCACGCCAGCAGCACCAGCAAAAGCAAACGAACAAACAACTTCATGACAGCAAATACTCCCAAAAGTGCGGTATTTATGGCAAATACCGCATTCCGTAACTCAACAGAGCGTTGTCTATTTTTCGGACCCCACCCTTTTACGGATACAACGACGGGCAGAATGCTAGTAGTTCAAGTGAAAACGGCACTGGTGGCACGGCAACTTCCCGTCTCGCAACCACTTATGCTGGGTGCATGCGGCTTTTTCTGTCCGGCTACATTGTGGTCTGAACGTGCCTTTGTCTAAGAACCGGCCAGCCCTCTAACGCAACGCCCCACCGGGTTGCGGTGGGGCGTGCATCAAAAGTGAAATTAAAACAGCTTTAGCTGGGACTTAGGCGTTTTGAGAATGGCCTGAGCTTGCGCTACATCGGCGTCTGAAATGTCCACTGGTCCGGTTAGTTCGGGTAGCGGAACCGCTTCCTCGGTGTCACTCTCACTGGCTGCGGCGCGCGGGGCGGGGGCAGCACTGCGTTTCTTTATTTCGCGGCGTTGCGGCTCGGGGCCTTCGTCGGTGAGCAGCGCCACGGCGTGCACCTTGAAGTAGTTCAGCTTGTTGCCCATCGCCTTCCACCCTTTCACATCAATAAACTGGTGGAGGTGAAGCTTTTCATTTTCCTTATCAGCCTTTTTATCGCGCTGTAGCTTTATTTCTACCTGCGGCTCAGGATGGCAAGTGGCGCACAGGAGCTTGGAACCCTTTGTTTCCGAAATAAAGACGAAGCGCTTAGACGACGTAGTCTCGATTTTGAAGCGCTTTACATAGTGCGTCTTGGACTCACCTTCGACATATACGGCGCTGATTACCGTATCGGGCTCGAACTTGCGCAAGATCACCATGTTGGCTGTATCGAAGTGCAACGAGAGGTCAGGTGGCGTTAATTCATACGCGCCATCCTTATACACTCGCAGCAGCATATCGTCGGTGTCGAAGGCGCCTAGGTAGCGGCCGTGGCCGGCGTGGTTGAGGCGGCCTACCACGCTGTCGAAGAATACTTCCCGTCCGCCTAGGGTGCTGTCGCCCAAGGTTTTCTGGGTTATCTTCTTGATTGGCTGCTTGGTTACGATGTTGCCCATCGAGCCTTTGCCTTTGATAGCTAGCTCGGCAAAGTCGAAATCAAACTGCTTGACGCGGGCGGGTGCTTTGTCGGAGAGCTGTACGCTTACAATCTCGCTTTCCGAGTTAGGGTTAGCCGTCAGATACAGCACTTTGGTGCCCTTGGTGCCCTTGGTCAGGTCATACGTACGGTCGCGGGTGATGCCCGTAACTAGGAAGCGCTTCGCGAAGCTGATGCCGCTGGCGCCATCCAAGTACACCATGTTGTACACCATCCGGTCGTCATTCTTGTTGTAAACGCCCACGTGCAGGATGTCCTTGCCAACGAAGGTTTTCTCGGCAATCCGGCTTACTACAAACGTGCCGTCGCGCTTGATGGCGATGATGTCATCTAGGTCGGAGCAGTCACACACAAACACCACCGAATCGTCTTTGTCTTTTTTCAGACCGAAGCCTACAAAGCCATCTTGGCGGTTTACGTACAGCTTCTGGTTGGCCACGGCCACTTTCTGGGCCGTTACCACGTCGAAGGTGCGCAGTTGCGTTTTACGCTCCCGGCTCTGGCCGTACTTTTTCAGCAGGCCCTCGAAGTAGTGAATGGCGTAGCGAGTGATGTTAGCCAAGTGGTCGGCTACTTCCGCCAGCTCAGTTTCCAACCGCAAGATGTACTCCTCGGCCTTGAAACCGTCGAACTTACTGATGCGCTTGATGCGGATTTCGGTCAGGCGCGTCAAGTCGTCTTCGGTGATGGCGCGGCGGAGCACGAGGCGCGTGTCGTTGGCTTTGGGCTTCTCGCCTTCAATGCGCACAAACTTTCTTAAGCCGGCATCAATAGTGGCGAGTATGTCTTCCCAGGTTTCGCACTCCTCGATTTTGCGGTAGATGCGGTTCTCGATGAAAATCTTTTCCAGCGAAGCGGAATGCCACTTTTCCTGCAGCTCCTCTTGTCTGATTTCCAGTTCTCGCTCCAGCAAGCGCACCGTTTTCTGGGTGCTCAGGCGCAACATGTCTTCTACGCCCACAAAGCGTGGCTTATCCTCGATAATAACGCAGGTGTTGGGCGAAATGCTGACCTCGCAGTCGGTGAAGGCGTAGAGCGCATCCATGGTCAGGTCCGGCGACACGCCTGCGGGCAAGTGCACCTGGATTTCCACGGCCGCCGCCGTGTTGTCAACTACCTTCCGAATCTTGATTTTGTTGGCTTCCGAGGCCTTCACGATGCTTTCCATCAGCGCCGTGGTGGTGGTGCCGTACGGAATGTCGCGGATGACGAGCATGGTTTTATCGACCTTCTCGATGGTAGCGCGCAAGCGGATTTTGGCACCCCGCTGACCGGAATTGTAATTGCTTATGTCGCAGAGGCCACCCGTTGGAAAATCGGGAAACAACTGAATATCACGGCCCCGCAGCACATCAATGCTGGCTTTACACAACTCGCGGAAGTTGTGGGGCATGATTTTCGTGCTCAAGCCCACCGCAATACCCTCCACGCCCTGCGCTAACAGCAGCGGAAACTTCACCGGCAACGTGGTCGGCTCGCGCTTGCGGCCGTCGTAGCTCATCTGCCACTCCGTAATGTCGGGGTTGAAGACCACCTCCAGCGCAAACTTGCTCAGGCGAGCTTCGATGTAGCGGGGTGCTGCCGCACTGTCGCCAGTGCGAATGTCGCCCCAGTTGCCCTGCGTTTCAATCAGCAAATCCTTCTGGCCCAGGTTCACCATAGCGTCGCCGATGGAGGCATCGCCGTGTGGGTGATACTGCATGGTTTGCCCAATGACGTTGGCTACTTTGTTGAAGCGGCCATCATCCATTTCGTTCATAGCGTGCAGGATGCGGCGCTGCACGGGCTTGAGGCCATCTTCAATGGCCGGCACAGCCCGCTCCAGAATCACGTAGCTGGCGTAGTCCAGAAACCAGTTCTGGTACATGCCGTTCACGGTGGCTACGTCATGGATGGTTTCGCCCGGCGCAAATTTCGGCTCTTCTTCTGCCTGCTCGGTTATGGGCTCGGGCTCCGTTACGGTTTCTGCGTCGCTGCTCGATTCAGCCAGCAGCAACTCGCCCGTTTCGCTTACCACGAACTGTGCGGCATCGTCGGCTGCAGCATCGGCATCCGCCGGCGTGGCCGGCTCTGACCCGAACTCAAAGGAGTCACCGGCACCAAACAGGTTGGGCTGCTCTTCTTGATTCGGATCTTGGGAGTTCTTCTCTTCTGACACAGTAGGGTGTGGCACTTGCCACCGTTAATGTTCTTGTACCTCTCTCCGACTGCTAATCGGAGGTGCAATGCTTTAAATACTTTATCCCTCCCACTTACCATCCAAAGCTAGATCGGGCCGGCAGCAAGGTTCGGGTGCGTATCAACACTACTTCCTTATTACGCCAAGTCTTCTTCGGGCACTTCAGCCACCGGAAGTACATCGGACGTTACCAAGTCCTTCTCCAAACGCAGATTTTCAATAATAAACTCCTGACGAGCGGGGGTATTTTTGCCCATGTAATAGTTGAGCACTTGCTGAATCGAACGGTCGGATTGCAGAATCACAGGCTCTAGCTTGATGTTGTCGCCAATGAACTTACCAAACTCGTCCGGCGAAATCTCACCCAAGCCCTTAAAGCGCGTAACCTCGGGGTTGCGGCCCAGTTGGCGCATAGCGGCCTGCTTTTCCTGTTCGTTGTAGCAGTAAATGGTGTTCTTCTTGTTGCGGACGCGGAAAAGCGGAGTTTCCAGAATGAACACGTGCCCATTGCGTACCAAATCGGGGAAGAACTGGAGAAAGAAGGTCAGCAGCAGCAACCGGATGTGCATGCCATCTACGTCGGCATCGGTGGCTACTACTACGCGGTTGTAGCGCAACCCTTCAATACCTTCTTCGATGTTGAGAGCATGCTGTAGCAGGTTCAGCTCTTCGTTCTCGTACACGATTTTCTTTTTCAGACCAAAGCAGTTCAGCGGCTTACCACGCAAGCTGAACACCGCTTCCGTTTCCACGTTGCGGCTCTTGGTGATGGACCCCGAAGCCGAGTCACCTTCCGTGATAAAGAGCGTGGTGAGGGCCTCCTGCTCCTGCTTGCCTTCGCCGAGGTGGAAACGGCAGTCGCGGAGCTTGCGGTTGTGCAGGTTGGCTTTCTTGGCCCGCTGGTTGGCTAGCTTCTTCACGCCCGCCATGTCTTTGCGCTCCCGCTCGTTCTGCTCGATGCGCTTCTTCAGCGAATCGGCTGTTTCGGGGTGCATACGCAGGAAGTTGTCGAGGTGCTCCTTCACGAAGTCCAGGATGAAGCCCCGCACGGTGGGGCCATCCGGGCCCATATTCATGGAGCCGAGCTTGGTTTTGGTTTGGCTCTCGAACACCGGCTCCTGCACCCGCACCGAAATAGCGGCCACAATGCTACCCCGAATGTCGGCGGCATCATACTCCTTTTTGTAGAACTCCCGCAGGGTTTTGACCACTGCCTCGCGAAAAGCCGAGAGGTGCGTACCGCCTTGCGTGGTGTATTGCCCGTTCACAAACGAATAATACTCTTCGCCGTAGTCGTTGCCGTGGGTTAGAGCCAGCTCGATATCCTCTCCTTTCAGGTGGATGATGTCGTAGCGGCGGCTTTCCTGGTCGATTTTGCGAGCCAGCAAATCGAGCAGCCCGTTCTCGGAGTAGTATTTCTGACCGTTGAAATTGATGGTCAGGCCCGCATTCAGGTACACATAATTCCAGATCTGATTTTCCAGGTACTCCGGGATAAAGCGGTAGTTACGGAAAATGGTATCGTCGGGCTGGAAGGTGATGAGCGTGCCGTTGCGCTGGCTGGTTTTCACCGGCTTGGGGTCTTGCACCAAGTTGCCCTGCGAAAACTCCGCCGACTTCATCATCCCCTCGCGGACGGACTGCACTAAAAAGTAATTGCTAAGCGCATTAACCGCTTTGGTGCCGACTCCGTTTAAGCCCACAGACTTCTGGAAGACCTTACTATCGTATTTGCCGCCTGTGTTGATCTTACTTACTACATCCACCACCTTCCCAAGCGGCACACCGCGCCCGTAGTCGCGCACCTGCACGCGGTGGTCGGATATTTTGATGTCAATCGTGCGGCCGTGGCCCATTATGTGCTCGTCAATCGAGTTGTCAATGACTTCTTTCACCAACACATAAATGCCGTCGTCGTAAGCGGAACCATCGCCGAGCTTACCAATGTACATGCCCGGCCGAAGCCGAATATGCTCGCGCCAATCCAAAGAACGGATACTGTCTTCATTGTAGCCGTGGTCGGGAGTGGTAGCGGTGGGTACTTGCTGTTCAGCCATCATGAAAACTTGTAATCAGATTTAAGGTAAAATAACACAGAAAATCCCCCGTTTCCGCGCGTTGTTTCGCTAGCCAAGTTAGCAAAACATCCTCTTTTAACCATACGCCAATCTCCTTCGTTCCCTAGTTTTTTCCGAACCCAGCCAACCACACAAACTTTTTCGTTTCCAACTCTCCCAATTTTTTTAGCATATGCAACCACCCTCCACCCAACATCATTTACCTCCTCCCAGTCAAAAGGTGAGTGCCCCAGTAAAACAGTCCCCCATTATTCAGTTTGCCTTTTTCATGCTGGGAAGTGTTTTGCTGATATATGCACTGCGCGTTCTTGATGATATTCTGCTGCCGCTTGTGTTTTCGGCCCTGTTCGCGCTGCTGCTGCTGCCGCTGTGCCGCTGGCTGGAGGACCACCGCGTCGGGCGGGTTTGGGCCATTATCCTGTGCCTGCTGTTTCTGGTGCTGATTTTTGCAGGTATAGTTATCGGCTTTGGCTCGCAACTCACGCAGTTCAAAGACGAGATACCCAAACTGCAAGTGAAGCTGATGGAGTTTTTCAACAACGCACAGCAATGGGCTCACTCGAAATTCGGCTACCAGCCCATGAGCTTGGAAGAGGTGAAGGACTCCTCAATCAAGGCACTCAAAAAGTCAGGCGGCTCTTATTTGGGCACCACTCTGAATACCACTTCCGCGGTGGTGGGCAACCTGGCGCAGGTGTTTATCTACATCTTCTGCTTGCTGCTCTACCGCGACCATCTGCGGCAATTCATGTTCCGCTTCGTGACGCCCGACAAGCGCACCTCGGTGCTACACACCGTGGATAGCATTCAAACGGTGGTGCAAGCCTATATTTCTGGCCTGTTGAAAGTTATTGCCATCGTGGCTATTCTCAACGCTATTGGGCTGTTGGCGCTGGGAGTGAAATTTGCCATCTTCTTTGCCATTTTCGCCTCGGTACTGGCTATCATTCCCTACATCGGTATTATGATTGGGGCCACGCTACCAGCTATTATCACGCTAGTTGAAACGGGCTCCCCGCTGAAAGCCGCTGGTGTGGTTGGGGTGTTTGTGGCGGTGCAGTTCCTGGAAGGCAACTTTATCACCCCCATGATTACGGGTTCCCAAGTAAGCATCAACCCGCTAGCTGCCATCCTAGCCCTGATTCTAGGCAACGCCCTGTGGGGCACGCCCGGCATGATTCTGAGTATTCCGTTGATGGCTGTTATCAAGGTGGTGCTAGATTCCAACAAAACCACGGAGCCCTGGGGCTTCCTGCTCGGCGACACTGCGGAGGGCGAGGACTCGGTTAAACCCGGCAATCAAACCCCCGGCTTTGTCGGGCGTCTGTGGGCCCGGCTGCGAGGGGCTCCATCCTAAGGAAGCTAGCTTACTGCCCGCAGTGAAGAGGTAGCGGAGCCGTGTTGGGATTGTTCAATGATATTCAGTTGAACACCCCGACACGGCTCCGCTACTGTAGTTTCAGGGTGTAGGTATCCATTACTTCCCCGGTGGTGCCAAAGCCTTCTTTTTGGTTGATGAGCCCAGCATTGATGGCTCCTTGCAGCATAGAGCTACCAAACGACAACCGCTGATACGTGGCAGGTTTCTCCCGAATCAGGTGGGCCAGTATAGCATCAACAGCTCCCACCTGCTTGCCCCGAGGACTGCCCGAAATGTACTGCGTGTGCACAAAGCCCTGTCGTCCGTCCTGAAACACCAAGACTCCTGCCACTATTTCAGCGCCCACGTATGCTACCCATAGCTCCAAGTGGTCCGGATTACGGTCGCGCAGGCTGCTGATTTCAACTAAAGTATGAGCCGGCTGGCTGTCATAGGTGGCGAGTAGGTTTTCAGTGAGCAAGTGCCAGAAGGCAGCGTATTCCTCGTGAGTGCCTTGCCGCACCACCACGCTGTGGCGCCGGGCTTTGCGCAGGTTGCCACGACGCCATGTACCAATGCGTACGGGCTTGGTGAGGTCGAGCACTGAATTCAATTCTCGGCTGCTTAGCACGGCTCCGTGCTGATGCAGCCAAAACGCTAGGCTTTCCGAGTACTGCCGGCAGAAGACCCGGGGCACGGGCCGAACCAACAAGTGCTGAAAACCGGCGGTGCGCCACGTGCTTAAAAGAAGCTCCATCATGGCGGCCAACTCGGCGTATTTCACTCCTGCTACGGTCACGAGGCCGCCGTAGGTAAGGCCAGGGTGCGCTACCAAGGTGGTAGGAGCCGGCGAATTGTGCGCAACGGCGGCGGCAAAAACTGCCCGGAGCTTTGAGCCTTGCCAAAGCAACCAGGAGCAGTCCGTAAAGCGGTCCTGGTGATAGTCGAGGAAAGAGCGGGCAAACAGGAAAGGGCCGTTGGCAGAAGTAGCTACCAGCTTGTTCCAAGCTTCGGCCTTGGAAGGCGTGTAGGCCTCTATCCGAAGTGTGTGCGGGAGCATGACCAAGCTACTCATGAGGTATGCGGCGCACGTAAGCCCCGCAAGGCGGAAGCGCCGCGGCTGGGATTTCCGAATGGGAACACCTCAAGCAAAGACAAGGCCGACGGTGAAGCAGCGGAAACCTTCATACACAACTAAAATAGCAAGCAGTTCAGACCGTGCCCTACATGGCTGGAAACGGCTATAGCAATGCACCAAAAGTAGGCTTAATCGTGCGTATCGGCAACTGGCTTGGTTGCTAACGCAGCAGGGCGGGTTTGATTGCAGGTGAAACTAGCAACCGAAATTTTATACTAGCCCAGGGGCAACCTCCTGCGTAAAGAGCGGGTATACAGGCTTGGCTGGTATCATCCGACCACCGCCACACTCCTTTTCCACGAAACAAACTTTTTAAATCATGGCTACTATCACTGGCGAAACCGCTCGCGCTTACAACGACCTAGTAGAAATCAACAAGACGGCTGCTAAAGGCTACCAAGAAGCTGCTGAAGGCGCTTCGAGCGGCGAGCTTAAAGCAAACCTCAGCAAACTAAGCCAGCAGCGCGCCCAATTCGCTTCCGAGCTAACGCAACATGCGCAGCAGTTCGGCATCAACACCGAAGATGGCAACACGATAGAAGGCCTAGCGGCTGACGCGGCTGCCGCTGTGCACCGGGGCTGGATCAACATCAAATCGGCCATCACGGGCCAAGACGACTCGGCCATCCTAGGCGAGTGCGAAACCGGCGACGCAACAGCGCTGCAGGCCTACGAAACGGCATTGAAATCAACCGAGCTTCCATCAGAAGCACGTACGGTAATTCAGCAGCAGCACGGCGAAATTCTGTCGGCTAAAAACTGGATTACGCAGCAGAAAGCTGTAAGCAAATAAGTACCGATTTTGCTTGAATAGTAAAAGGCCCGCCCCGTGCGGGCCTTTTTTGTGGCCGGCTTGCATGGGCTTCTCTCTTAACACTATAGCCAGGCTGCTTTAGCTGGGGCGCTACAACTTGCTCTTTTGTTGCTAGCTGAACTGTTAAATTCATGCAACCATAACAGGGCGTATCTTTGTTACTCCTATCGATAGCCCTAGCTTCTTTTATTACCCGATACCGAGCCGCTTTTGTACGCCATCATCGACCTTGAAACCACCGGAGGCCAGCCCACGCAGGACCGCATTACCGAAATAGCCATCTTTATTCATGATGGGGAAAAGGTAGTGGACCAGTACGAAACGCTGTTGAATCCGGGGCGGTCCATCCCCTATTTCATTACTCAGCTTACCGGCATCAACGATGACATGGTGCGCGACGCGCCCAAGTTCCATGAGGTGGCGCGCAAGGTGGTGGAGATGACCGAAGGTTGCGTGTTTGTGGCGCACAACGTGCGGTTCGACTATAGCTTTCTGAAAAAGGAGTTTGCTGATCTAGGCTACAACTACTCGCGCAAGACGCTTTGCACGGTGCGTTTGAGCCGCTCCTTGATGCCAGGCCAACCAAGTTACAGCTTAGGCAAGCTTTGCCAGAACATCGGGATTCCGCTCAATGGCCGCCACCGCGCGGCCGGCGACGCCGCTGCTACTGCCATTCTCTTCGACCGGCTTCTAAAAATCAGCCAACAAAACGAGGCCCTGCGCGACTCCTCTATTTCCGCAGCCGATACGCTGGCCGCAGTGGATGCTACTGCGCCTAGTGGGCGCCGCCCTACTGTTGCGCCAGCCGAAACGGCAGTGGTTACTCGGCCGCCTTCCGCTCGCAAGATGAAAGCGGTGCAGGAAGCTATCCGGACGGCGCTGCTTCCCGTCAATATTACGCCGGCCAAAGTGGCCACGCTGCCGCATGAGGCGGGCGTGTACTACTTCCACAACGAGGAGGGCGAGGTGATTTACGTTGGGAAAAGCATCAACATCTACAAGCGGATTCAACAGCACTTTGCCATCGACTACAAGTCGCGCAAGAGTATCGAGTTCAAGAACTCTATTTCCGATATCACCTGGGAATTAACGGGTTCGGAACTGGTGGCGCTGCTGTATGAATCGCACGAAATCAAGCGCCTAAAACCGCTTTACAACCGGGCTCAGCGGCGTTCCGTGTTTCCGGCGGGTATTTTCCTCCGAACGGACGAACAAGGCTACAAGCACCTCTACTACGGTCGCGCCGACGACCATGCTGAATCGCACCCGCTAATTGCGCTCGGCAACCAGTACAAGGCCAAAGGATTCCTGTTCCATAAGGTGGCCAAATTCAACCTGTGCCAAAAGCTCTGCGACTTATACAAAACCACCGGCTCGTGCTTTGATTATCAAGTGCACCGCTGTAAAGGCGCCTGCATTGGCCTGGAGCCGCCCGAGGAATACAACCTCCGTGTGGAGCAGGCTATTGAGTCATTTACGTACGAACACGGCTCGTTTGTGGTGATAGGCAAAGGACGCACCGAACTAGAGAAAACTGTAGTGCTCGTGGAGAACGGACGCTACTTGGGCTTTGCTTACGTAGACGAGTACTTTTCTGCACGCACGTTAGCCGATTTCAAGGCCGTTATCACGCGTTACAACGACAACAAGGACGTGCAGCAGATTATCAGGCAATACTTACGGACCAAGCACAAAGACAAAGTGAAGCTCTTTAAGCCTACTGCATCCTGAGTTTTGCGGGCACCTAAACGCCAAACAGTATAGCACGGAAGCAGCTAAAAGATAAGTGTCTGAAAAGCAGGAGGCATCACATATACATGTGATGCCTCCTGCTTTTCAGACACTTATCTTTACAAACAACCTCGCCTTCCACATCCTATCTATCCGCTATGAACCAGCTTTTGCCCCCTCCTTCTTCTGCCCCAACTGATTATGCGCAACGCCGCTACCGTTATGTCGGCCCTTGGGGACGCCAATGGTACCGCAGGGTATTAATGAGCATGATGGAAAGCTGGCCTTCCCGGACTGAACTAGCACCTACATACAGATAGCTACTTCCGGGTTGATAGTTTGGGCCTTAAACCGACTGCAAAGTATGCTGCTGGCATTCCTGTAACCACTCCACGGCGCTTGCTTCATCGTCGAAACGGCGCATGAGGTAGGTCTGCGGGCTGTTCTCCAGTTCCTGAAAAGTGGGAATATTATCCGTCACTAGCTGGTAGCTAGGCGACAGCAACTGGCTCATGCACACCCGTTGGCCGATTTGCGCGCTTAGCTGAGGAAAGAACTCGAACAGGCCCCACTGCGTGGTGGCATCATCGGCTGGCAACCGACGCCGACCGTCGAGCAACCAATACGGACAATTGAAGTAGATGCCTGCCTTTAAGATGTAGGTATACCCCTCCCGCGTTTCCACCGATAAAGTTGGACGTAGCCAGCGCGCCACTAACATGCGCAGGTCGTCGCGGTACGTGATAGTAATATAATCAGGAGTAGAAAAATTCTGCATTAGTTAAAGAAGAAATGCAAAGATAAGAGAATCAGTCAATTTGTACGTTTATTCCTTAGCTGCGCGTCTAATAAAGCCGGTGCCGTAGCAGCCAGCCAGCGGCGTCAAACTCCTTGGCAGCAGGCACATATTTCTTAATGTTAACAGTGCGTGGCACTAGCACGACATTGCCGTCGCCACTATCGAAAACCGTGATGCGGGTGCGAGTAGGCGAGCTTTTCAGGGGAGCCTGCACGATGTCTTGCCCGGCGCCATCGTAGATATGCAGCGTGATGCCGGTGGCTGGCAGTGCCCGCACCTCAAACACGTCTTGGCCGCCCAAGCCGAACAGCCGGAGCGTGCTGGTTTCGCCCACCTGAAACGTCCGCTGGCCGACCAGGCTGTCGGGGCAGGCGTAGGCTAGCTGGTATACGCTCACGCGAAGCTGGTTCGGCGTGGGCACATCCACTACAAACCGCTCAGGCGAATCGGTACCGGGTATTTCCACCGTGCGCGCGAGCAGTTCGTAGAACTTATCGGCAACGGCTGGCAGCTGGTCGCGGCGGCTGCGCAACTTGTCGTTGAACTCTTGCCCCGCCAGTGCATACACCTCCGGGGGCCACACGGCTAGCGCTTCTTTGATAACTGCATCAGAAAGCTGATGCTGCATGGAATCGGCAATCTGCTGAAAATCTTGGCGGGTAAGATACACCAGCAACGACTTGTCCATGGGTTCAGCGGCGCGGTTGAGGCCGGCTACATTAGCCAGCCCGATATCCTTGCTGAACGTCTGGTAGTTGGTTTTGAACAGCCCGATGATGCTGGTCAGCAACCCATCATTGAACTTGAAAAAAGCATGGTCCCGGTCGCGCGGAATGGGTTGGTAAACCACGCCACCGGCCGCAGTGGTGAAACTAGCCCAGCGCCACTGGTCTTCCCGGCGGCTCCAGTCGCCGAGCCACATATCGAAAAGCCGGGCTCGGAGGTACTGCCGAGCGTCCACCCGGAACTGGGGGCTGCCTAGCAGGTTGGTGAATACGCGGCGGGAGCTTTCCACCCGGGTGGAGTTGCCGAAGCTTTTTACGGCCTGCTGGTTGCCTTCGGGGCGCTCTTCAAAAAGGTAGAGCGCATTGGCAAAGCTTTTCCGAAACGTACCCAGGGCCGGATCATCGGTCAGGTACACCAAACGTGGGTTGGTGTGAAAAATCCCTACCGCATCGGCCAGATGCGGCACAATGTAGGCCCCGTACGGATTGATGACACTGGTTTGGTCTTTCATCAACCGGCCGATTGGGCCGTTTTGCAGGCTTTCGGGCAAGGCTTTGGTGGCGTCTTTGTCAACGGAGCGCAGTACGTACTGCCGGCCATTGGGAGCTAAGAGGCGCAGATTTTTAGTTTGGAAGGAGCCGCCTTCTTGTATGGGAGTCAGGCCACCGGGCACAGCCGTCCGCAGGTTGAACACGGGAGCCTTAACGGGTTGGCCCCACAGCGCCCGGTAGTGCTTGCCCCAAAAAAACTGGTGCACCTTCGAGCGCAGATAGTGTGGCCCCGCCGCCACGCGTACCGTTGAATCGGGAAGAATGCGGGCGGGAGTGGGTGGCCCGGAAGGTGCGGCGGGAGCCGAGCAGGCATGGCACATCAGCGTCACACATCCACCAACAATCAACCGGACTTGGCCTGGTAAAGAAGGATTCAACACGAAATAAGGGATAAGCGCCACGGGGGCGTGCTCCTTATACCCCAAACATAGGGTAGAGGTTGAATAAGACAACTATCAAATAGGATTACCCTTATCCGTAGGCATTTGAACCCACCAAGACCACCGGAACAAGACCTAGTTCTAACAACTCCTGCTTATCTCCGTTGAAGGAGTACAGCCGCGCTTCCCGCCCCGCATGACTCTCCGCTACACGCTTGTTGTTGTTACTTTTCTCTCCGCCGGCTGTGCCCGCCAGCGGTTTTTCCAGCCTGATGCTCGGCCCGACTCGCAACCGCTGGCTGCCACCGCTGACAGTGCCCGCGTAACGGCGGGCCGCCATTACCAGCGCGGCCCCATTGGTCGGTTTCTGCTGGGCCGCCACCACCGTTCCGCGTGGGTGGCCCCCGTTACGCTGCCCATCTTCAAGCCAGCCACCACGGTGCCTGGTGGCTTACAGCCCGGCAAGATTGGGGGCGGCTTCCAAACGACCAGCATGACGGTGGTTGGCCCCACTGGCCAGGGGTATGCCTTACGGACCATCGACAAAAACCCCTACCGCACTTTGCCCAAGGTGCTGCGCCACACGTTTGTGCTGAATCTGGTGCGCGACGCCACTTCCGCGGGGCACCCGTATGGCGCGTTCGTGGTGCCACCCCTGGCAGAAGCCGCTGGGATTCTGCATACCACCCCCCGGCCTTTTTATGTTCGAGCCGACGAAAAAGACTTAGGAGCGGCCTCGGAGTTGTATCAGGGCCGGGTAGTTCTGCTGGAAGAGAAGCTTGAAAACAAGGTGAACATTGCGGGCCGTCTGCCGGGCGCTACCGAATTGGTGGAAACCGATGACATGCTGGAAGCCCGCTACCAGTCGGACCAGCATGCCATTGACGAAGCCGCGTACCTGAAAGCTCGCCTGCTGGACTTGTGGCTCGGCGACTGGGACCGGCACGAAGGCCAGTGGACGTGGGCTGCCTACGCGCAGCCCAACGGCCACACCAAGTGGGTGCCCGTCCCGCAAGACCGGGACCAGGTGTTTTTCCGGTTCGATGATGGCGTAATTCCGTGGCTTGCCAGCAAGGTGGTGCGCAAGTTCCGCACTTTTGGGCCGCGCTATCAAAGTATAGAAGGCTACACCCGCAACGCCAGCTACTTGGACGCGCACGTGCTGACCGAGCAAAACCGCGCCACTTACTTAGCTACCGCCCGCCAGCTCCAGACCCGCCTGACCGACGCAGTGATTGAACAGGCGGTTCGGCAGGGCCTTCCTCGGGAAGTGTACCAGCAAGAAGGAGCTGCCATGATAACCGCTCTACGCGCGCGCCGCGATGCACTGCCCAAGGCGGCCGCCGAGTTCTACAATCTTAAGGCCCATCACGTGCTGATAGCCGGCACCGATGCCGATGAACGATTTGTGGTGGAGCGCCTAAACGACACGGCTACGGTGGTGTCGATGTACCGGGTTTCCGCCAAAACCCAGAAAGACTCCCGCGCCGATTCGTTGCTGTACCGCCGCGTCTTCCATCCCACCCAAACGCACAGCATCGATTTGCACGGCCTGCATGGTAAGGACGTATTCGAACTACGCGGCACCGTGCGCCGTAGCCCGATCATTAATATCTACGGTGGCCCGAGCAGCGACGAAGTCATTGACCAGTCGCGGGTCAAGGGCCTGCGCCGTAAGACCCGGTTTTACGACACGGCTCGCAACAACACCTTCGAACCAGCTCCCGAGTTGAAAGACAAAACCACCCACAGCGTTATTTACCACGCTTTCGACCGCGACGGCTCAGGCCGCTAACAACTAAAAGCGACGTCCTGCCGGGGCTGCCTTGTTGCGTACAAGGCAGCCCCGGCAGGACGTCGCCTGAGTGTTGGGTGATGCTACTTCGCCATCTCCAGCTCGGCCAGCATGTCGAGCACCATGTGTTCGGTGGGAGTTAGCAAGTCGTTTTCGGTGGGGTCGGCGTCGTGGCGGCGCAGGTAGTCGATGAGCTTATCGGTGTTGAACAGCTCCACTACTTGCGGGTGAATGTAGTATTTCGAGCAGACCGTAGGCGTGTTGCCGAGTTCGTGGGCTACATCTTGGAGGGCGCGTTTCAGGCTTTTAGGCTTGGGGAAATCCGGCTCTTCGTTGATAACGTTTTCCAGGCACTCCACCATCTTCACAGTGCCACCCCAAGTACGAAAGTCCTTGGCCGACAGCGCCAGCCCCGTTACTTCCTGCAAATACTCGTTCACGTCGCCAGACTCTAGCTCGGCGCGGTGCCCGTCTGGGGTGTAGTACTGAAACAAGTGCTGGCCGGGAATTTCTTTGCACTTCTGCACAAGCCGAGCCAGTTTACGGTCGTGCACCGTCAGGTCGTGGGCCACTCCTTTTTTGCCTACGAAAGCAAACCGCACATCGGAACCGGTCACTTCTACGTGTTTGTCGCGCAGGGTGGTGAGGCCATAGGTTTTGTTTTCCTTGGCGTATTCCTTGTTGCCGATACGGATGTAGGAACGGTCCATGAGCGTCAGGACCAACGCCATAACTTTGGTTTTGTCGAGTTGGGGGCGGGCCAAGTCTTTTTGCATCTGCTTCCGCAAGTCGGCCAGCTTTTCACCGAATGCGCGTAAACGGCTGAACTTGGTGAGGCTGCGCGCTTGGTCCCAGGCCGGATGATAGCGGTATTGCTTGCGGCCCTTGGCGTCGCGCCCGGTTACTTGCAAATGGCTGGTAGCCGAGTCGGAAATCCACACGTCGGTCCAGGCAGGCGGGATAACATAGCTGTGGATGCGTTCCAGAATCTTCTCGTCGGTGATTTGTTCGCCGTTGACTTTGTGGTACGTGAACGTGCCGTCGGAGCCAGGCTTGCGCGTGAAAGCTGGCTTGGTGTCGGCGCGGTAACGAAGGCCCGCTAGCTCCGCCTGCCGGGCCGGGTCTTTGTACAGCTCGTGCGAGTCTTGTAAAGGTTCGAGACGCTTCTTTTTGGTTTTTGGACGCAGCGGCGTGAGGGCAGACATAACTACAAATGAGACGGAACACAAAACCGCCAATACGACGGATGGGAATTGGTGTACGGCAGACAGACCAGAAAGGTGTTCTTGTCAGGCAGTATCACTCAGGCAAGATGAGCTGAACCTTATTTTCTGCGGATTCTTTCTTCCTGATTCTCCGGCCTCTACCGCTTCATCAGGCTTCCCAGCAACTCGAAAGCACGACTAACCGTACCGATTTCAACGTTTTTGGCACTGTTTTTTCATTCGCGCCGCTTGTTCCAACAACTCTTTATTCCAACCAATCCGCTTACCTAATGGGCTTTTTCTCTCGCAAATCCTTACTCCTACTTTCTTTGGCCGCCGCCCTGGGTGGCACGGCCGCTTGCACCGACGACAATGGCAACCCCGTGCTGTTCTCCGTTGAAGATGATATAGCCCTCGGCGAGCAAGCCGCCGCCGAAGCCGATTCCACGTATCGAGCCCAGGGCAAGCTGCTCGAACGCTCCGCTCCGGCCAACCGCCGCACGTATGAGCTGCTTGACGGCGTGGTGAATAAAGTGTTGAACTCCGGCGAGCTGCAACACCGCAACGACTTCGTCTGGGACGTGAAAATCATCAAGGATGATGCCGTCCAGAATGCCTTTGCTACCCCGGGCGGCCACATCTACGTATTCTCGGGCTTGGTTAAATTTCTAGAAAACGAAAGCCAGTTGGCGGGCGTACTGGGCCACGAAATAACCCACGCCGACCGGCGCCACACCACCCGGCAGCTACAGCAGCAATATGGTATCAGCGCGCTGCTTGGTTTGCTGGTCGGCGACGACCCCAACCAGTTGGTGCAGATTGCCGCGGGTCTGGGCCAGTTGAAATTCGGGCGCGAATACGAGCAGGAGGCTGATGAGTACTCGGTTATCTACCTCAACAAAACCACCTACGCCTGCGACGGTGCTGCCGGATTCTTCATCAAGTCTGAGGCCCAAGGACAGAGTGCTACCCCCGAGTTCCTGAGTACGCACCCCAACCCTGGTTCCCGCATTGAAGCCATTCAAGCCAAAGCCACCCAGCTTAACTGCCAGAGCCGCTCCGTATCGAATGCCGCATTTGATGAACTGAAGCGCATTATCTAAGCACTAGCAGGGTAGCTTCACGCTGAAGTGTAACGGCCAACCACCGGACCTACCACGGTATTTCGCTTTACTTGTAATGCACTAAGGTCAGCCGTTGATTCGGCTGACCTTTTGTTTTGACTAGACCTCTTGGGTTTCGCTTTTTAGATGGAACACCAACCAGCAGCTAGCAGTAGTGCTTATCGGAGGAATCAAATTGCCGTCTACCCGCGTACTTGCGACTATGTCTATACTCAACAAGATCGGGAGCTTGGCCGACCGCGCCGACGACCTCATCACCCGCACCCGCGCCCGCTTGGGCCTTTTGCACCCTCTACAACTGGTGCCCTACCGCAGCTATGGCACGGCCACCCGCCTTTATGTAAAGGGCCGGCTGCTCACCGACAAAGGCATTGGAGAGCCTGGCGAAGGTGATTCGCGCTGGCAGAACCTGCTGAACATGTACCGACGTTTCGAGAGCAACGAAATAGGGGGTGCCCAACTGCTCGTGCAGCCCGCTGATGGCACTGAGCACCCCGTCGTGACCGATGAGGAAGGCTACTTCACTCTGAACATGGAGCCACAGAGCCTACCCGAGCCCATCGACTTCATGTGGTACCCGGTGGAAGTGCTGCTGCAGCAAGTGCCTCACCCCTTCACTGCCCCCACGGGCCTGCGCGCCGCTGCCCCCGTGCTTATACCACCTGCCGACGCTGAGTACGGCATTATTTCCGACCTCGACGATACAGTTATCCAGACGGCCTCCACCGATCTGCTGCGGATGGCCCGTACCGTGCTGGTGCGTAATGCGCATTCCCGCCTGCCTTTCAAGGGCGTAGCCGAGTTTTACCGGGCGTTGCAGCTGGGCCGCAACGGCAAGCGCAACAACCCTTTCTTCTACGTGAGCAGCTCGCCCTGGAACCTGTACGACCTGCTGGAAGACTTTCTGGCGTTGAACGAGATACCGCCGGGCCCCTTGCTGCTGCGCGACTTCAAGATAGGTGGCAAAAAAACTGGCGACGCAACCGCTCACCACGGCCACAAACTCAAGGAAATAGACAACCTACTCCTTACCTACCCTCACCTGCAGTTCGTGCTCATCGGCGACTCAGGCCAGGAAGATGCCAACATCTACCGCGAAGTGGTACGCCGCCACCCCGGCCGTATCCTCGCCATTTATATCCGCGACATTCTCAAGCGCCCCGACCGCGCCGCCATGGTGGAACGGGTCAGTGAGGAGCTGCGCAACGACAAGGTGGAGATGTTATTGGTGCAGGACACCGTACAAGCCGCCGAACACGCCGCAAAAGTTGGTTTAATCTTCCAGGATGCTATTCCAGCAGTGGAGCAGGAAAAGCAGAAAGACGAAACCGCCACCGACGAAACCGATTTGGATAGTGAAGGCACCGGCGAGCCGGTGATGAAGTAAGTTGCTGCAAGCACACCGCTTGCGCACCACACATGGAGAGTGCGCTTAATCTAACAAGCCCTTAACGCCACATAGAGCGTTAAGGGCTTGCGGTTTTTACGGGATAGCGCCACCTATTTCGTAGCTACCCTGCCTGCCCGGCACACCTAGCTGGAATGGTCGGCGACGATGACCCACTGGCCGTTGAGGTGACGTAGCACCAGCAGGTAATGGCCCTGCAAGTCGCCGAGGCCGGGCCGCGTGAGGTGCCAGCGGCCTACCACGTGGGCAGCTTCTGGGCCATCGGGTGTGACGCGCAAGCCTTCGAAGCGGAGCTGGCCCATTGCGGCGGGGTTGGGGTAGCTGCGGCGGTGGTTGTCGAGGGTGGGCTGCCAGCCGTAGGTGAGGCCGCTTTTCCCAATGAATACCAGCGAGTCGGAGCGCCAATATCCTTGCATGAAGCCGGCCACGTCGCCTCGGTTCCAGGCGGCTGTTTGAGTGGCCAGCAGTTGCGTAATAGCGCGGCGCGTTTGGGCAGGCGTTTCGGTGGTGCTACCTGCGTTGCCGGAGGTGCAGGCCGTGAGAGCTGCCAGACAGAGGGTAGGTACAAAAGGCTTCATCATGCGCCCCAAGATAGCAGAATGAGCAGCCGACCGTTCAGCAGCACGGTATTTATCTACTCCTCGATTAGCTCCCGGACGTAGGCCTTGCCCCCGAGTCGGCGCATGTTGCGCAGCACCCGCTGCTGCTTGGCCCGGGCCTGCGGGCCAGGGTTGCTGGCCCGGAAACGCAACGGGTTAGGCAAAACGCCCGCCAGCAAAGCGGCCTCGCTGGCCGTGATTTTGTCGGCTGATTTGCGAAAATACCGTTGGGAGGCTGCTTCTACCCCGAAGGTACAGTCGCCCATTTCCGCTACGCTCAAATACATTTCCATAATGCGCTGCTTGTCCCACAGCAACTCGATGAGCACCGTAAAATAGGCTTCGGCAGCTTTGCGGATGTAGCTACGGCCCTGCCACAAAAACACGTTTTTAGCTACTTGCTGCGAAATGGTGCTCCCGCCCCGTAGCTTTTTACCGCCGCTGAAGTTGTACTTGGCGGCATTCCACATGGCGTTACCATCGAAGCCGTGGTGCAATAGAAAACGCTGGTCTTCGGCCGCAATTAGCGCTAGGGGCACTTGCGGTGATACCTCGTCCAGGCTTTTGAAGTAATACCGAATGCGCCGGTCGTCTTCCTGAATGCCATAATAGCCTTTGCCAATTGGCGCGTAAGCCCGCCGATCCAGCATCAGCCACGTAGCAGGCGGCGACACCCAACGGTAGAGCAGCACCCACGCCACCGACGTAAGAAACGTTACGGCTACCACTTGCAACAGGACCTGCCGCGCCTGCCGCCACACTTTTTTATAATCCACTCCCAAACCCGATTACCCGTATAGCTGACCGTGGCCAAAACAGCCACAGCAGCGGCAAAAGTAGCGTTTTTCGCCGCGCAACCAGAAGCCATTTGTCGTTTGCGCTACTTTGGAAGTGTCCTCAGTGCGAAGCGAAGCAGGCCAAGCCACGCTACACTATGCAGCAAATGGCGCTACTCAAGCTCCACCATGGCTTTAATAACTCCTGTCTGAGGGTCGAGCCAACTGGCAAATTCTGCCTGCACTTGGGCGAAAGGAACTCGGTGCGTGATGTAAGTGGTCGGCTGGACTAAACCCGCTTTCATGGACGTCACTACGTGCTCGAAATCTTCCTGGGTAGCGTTTCGGCTGCTCATCAACGTGGCTTCGCGCTTATGGAATTCAGGGTGGCTGAAGCTGATGTCGCCTTTCTGCAAGCCGACTAGTACATACCGCCCACCGTGGGCCAGGTAGCTGAAGGCGTTGTTGATGGCCTTCAAACTGCCCGTAGCATCAATTACCACGGTAGGCATGTCGCCGTTCGTGATGTGGCGGAGCTGCTCGGTTACGTCAGGAGCCAGGGCGTTGATGGTGTGTGCCACCTGCAGGCGGTCTTTGCAGAAAGCAAGACGCTGCTCGTTGATGTCGAGGGCAATAACGTGGGCGCCGGCGATACGCGCGAATTCCATGATGCCCAGCCCAATTGGCCCCGCTCCGACCACCAATACAAATTCGCCGGGTTTCACGGCGGCGCGGCGTACTCCGTGGGCCCCAATGGCGAGTGGTTCCACCAGCGCCAGCTCGTCGTAGCTTAAGCCTTGGCCATGAATCAGAGAAGTTGTCGGCACCAACAGGTACTCCCCCATTCCGCCGTCGGAGTGGACGCCACACACGTTGATGTGGGTGCAGCAATTCGGCAAGCCCGACCGACAGGCAATGCAGGTTCCGCAGTTGAAATATGGAATAAACGTAACAGCCTCACCCGCCTCGAAGCCCGGCACCGCCGCAACCAGTTCGCCGGCCAGCTCGTGCCCCAGCACCCGCGGATACGCAAAAAACGGTTGGGTTCCCTCGTAGGCGTGCAAGTCAGTGCCACAGATCCCAATCCGCCGGATGCGCAACAGCGCCTGGCCTTCCTGGGCCACGGGCACTGCCCGGTCCTCGTAGCTAAACTGGCCGGGTTCCAAACAAACCAATGTATTCATAAATGTGGGAGAGTAAGGGTGTGAGGGCGAAAGCGCGCAAACCGCTTGCTTAGAGCCGATACCAGCTAGCGGCATTTTCGCCCCAGAACAATGCCTGTTCTTGCTCAGAGAAAGAGGCTACGTACTGCTGCACCAGCCCAACCACCGCATCATAGCCTCCAGCCACTGCGCATACCGGCCAATCAGAACCAAACAGCACCCGGGCTGGGCCGTAGGCTTCGAACACAATATCTAGGTAAGGCCGAAAGTCCTGGGGTTGCCAGTTCTGCCAATCAGCCTCCGTTACCATGCCCGATACTTTGCAGCAGACGTTTTCGTGAGCGGCTAGGGCCCGAAAGTTTTTTTCCCAGGCTTCTAGCGCTTTAGCCCTGATGTTGGGCTTGGCAATGTGGTCGAGCACAAACGCTTGATTGGGGAAAGCCGCCACCAATTCCTGCGCGTAACCGAGCTGATCAGGGAAAATAAGCAGGTCGTAGGTGAAGCCGTGCGGCTGGAGAGCTGCAATGCCCCGGCGAAAGGTGGGCGTCAGCATCAGGGCCCGGTTAGGCTCGCCCTGTAGCACATGGCGAAACCCCTTCAGCTTCTCGAATTGACTGTAGTAAGCTAGCCGCTCCTCGATGTTGGCGGCCTGCAAATCAACCCACCCTACTACCCCTTTAATAAAGTTGTGTTGCGCGGCGTTAGTTAGCTGAAACTCGTTTTCCGCCTCTGATTGATCGGACTGCACTGCCACGCACCCATCCAGGCCGTGCAGGGCAAGCAGGGGTTCCAAATCGGTAGGCATAAAGTCGCGCTGAATGGCTGCCATGTGGTTGTCTATCCACGCGTCGCGTACTGGGTCGTACTGCCAGAAGTGCTGATGAGCATCAATCTTCATTAGGAGAGCCTTCAGGAATTTTCCCAGGTTTCGTTTAGTACGGGCTGCAGGATTCCCTGCACCTGCTGCAACAGGTCCTGATCTAGCGGTTCCGCTGCCCATGCTATGTTCCGAAGGATGTTTTCGGGGCGGGCGGTGCTTACCAGCGTAGTGGGTATGTGAGGATTGGCCACCGAAAATTGAATGGCCAGCTTCTCGATAGGGTAGTTATTGCGCTTGCAAAACGCCGCCGCGGCCTTCGCGTGCTCTTTCAACCCTTCGGACGCCGGGTGCCAGTCCGGAGCCCCACGCTCCGACAGCATGCCCATGGCCAAGGGCGAGGCGTTGATAATTCCTACCCCGTGCTGCTCGAAGTAAGGCAGGTAGTCGAGCAGGGTGGCGTCGTTGAGGCAGTAGTGGCAGAAAGACAGCACCGTTTCCACCGTGCCGGCCGGTACCCGGTCAATCACCTGCCGAAATTTCTCTAGCGGTAACCCCGTGATACCAACATGACCAATCACGCCCATTGCCTTCAGCGACTGGAGCGCCGGTATGGTTTCGCCCACCACTTGGTCTAAGTCGCTGAACTCGATATCGTGCACATTCAGCAGGTCGATGTAGTCGACCTGTAGGCGCGCTAAGCTCTCTTCTACGCTGCGGATAGCCCGGGTAGCACTATAGTCCCAGCTTTTCACTCCGTCCTGCCCGTAGCGGCCTACCTTGGTCGACAGATAGTACTTGTCGCGCGGAATATGTTGCAGCGCCTTACCTAGCACGAGTTCAGCTTTCTGGAATCCGTAGTAAGGGGCTACATCAATAAAGTTTATGCCCTGTTCAACGGCAGCGCAGACGGTTGCAATTCCCTGTGCTTCGTCGATAGCATGAAACACGCCCCCTAATGAGGAAGCACCCAAACTCAAGCAGGAAACCTCCATTCCTGTGTTGCCTAGCTTTCGGTACTGCATGGTAGCCGCGGGAAAAGAAGGTGAATCAATCATTTTTCGGCCGTCAACCACACAGCCCTGTCCGAACAAAATTAGAAGCCTCCCTGAGCCGCACAATTGATTGCTTATAAAATACTTACACAACGCTTTGCGCAAACCTTTGCGAGACTTGTATTAGCAAAACATCCCAGGTCAAGACCGTTGCGCTAGTGTACTGCTAGCATTCGCCGCATGCTTGATCGGGACGGGTTGGAACGGCACGCAAAAGCACAGCTAAAGACTTTGAGTACTCTAACATCAAGTTGCTTTCGCAAAAAATGTCGAATCTCGCTTATGTTTACCCTTCAAAGAGCCGAGATATGAGCAAACGACACGTTTCCTTGAAAACCCTAGCGCAAGCTCTGAACGTGTCGATGTCCACGGTTTCGCGGGCTCTTCGCAACCACCCCGACATTGGCCCGGAGGTCACGCAGCGAGTGCAGCAGCTGGCGCAGGAGCTGCAATACACGCCTAATCCGCTAGCCATTGGGTTGCTGAAAGACCGGACCAACACCATAGGCGTCATCGTGCCTGATTTAGTTACTTATTTCTTCTCGTCTATTATCAGCGGCATCGAGAGCTTAGCCAACGAACACGGCTACTACATCGTGATTCGGTGCAGCTACGAGAGCTACGAGAAGGAAAAAGAGTGCTTGGAAAACCTGCTTAAATTGCGTGTGGACGGCATTATCATGTGTTTGGCGCAGGAAACCCAGGACTACGCCCACTTCAATCATCTACTGGAAGCCGAGATACCACTCGTGTTTTTCGACCGGGTATGCCGCCCCGAGGAAGTGGCCACCGTGGTGGTAGACAACCAAGAGGCCGCTCGCCGCATCACGCAGCACTTCTTTGAGAGTGGCTACCGCCGCATAGCCCACATTGCCGGCCCAGCTCAGCTCAACATCACGCGCGAACGAATAGCGGGCTATCAGCAGGGCCTCCAAGAGTGCGGCCTGCCTTTCGAGGAAGACCTCCTGGTCCATTGCGACCTTAGTATTGCCAGCGCAACAGCCGCTACGCAGCAGTTGCTCGCCCTTTCTCCCCCACCCGACGCTATTTTCGGGGTCAACGACACTGCTGCCTTCGCGGCTATGAAAGAAATCAAGCGGCAGCACCTGCGCATTCCCGAAGACGTAGGGCTGGTTGGTTTCACCGACGAGTTTCACGCCACCGTAGTGGAGCCCACGCTGACGTCTGTGATGCACCCGACGTACGAAATGGGCCGGGAAGCGGCGCTGCTGTTTTTGGCGCAAATGGACGCTAAGACGCCTATACAGCCTCGCCAGCAGGTGCTTACCACCCAGTTGGTTGTGCGGGAGTCTTCTAGCCGGGCGGTGTAGGGAAGGGCGTAGCCACGGTGGCTGTAGACGTAAGCCGCACCAGGCAGCAGCAAACAAATTGACTGTTGAGCTGCCAAGTCGGTGCTCTTTTTGTTTGTAGCTTGCCCCAAGGCCAACTTGCAGCCCAGCAACTGGCTTTCGGGGCAACTTCACGCCTGTAGTTTTGTCTCACCTGATGCTGGCCTGGCACGTATGCCAACCTCAGCAGTCAGTACTCTTTACCTCGCTCTATGCGCCAGCTTGCTTTGTTTCCGCTTAACCTCGTGGTATTCCCCGGCGAGAAGTTAAATCTGCACATTTTCGAGCCGCGCTACCGCCAGCTGGTGCGCGACTGTCTAAGCGAAGGCATCACCTTTGGGATTCCACCCTTTCTAAACGAATCGGTAAGCCCACTAGGCACCGAAATGCGGCTGATTGACGTGGAAAAAAACTACGCAAGTGGCGAAATGGACATCCGCACGCAGGCAGTAGGACTGTTTCGAGTCGAGGAATTTTACCGGCAGGCACCGGGCAAGCTGTATGCCGGCGCGCTAGTGGAAGACCTAGTGGATGACGACCACATAGATGTTGTTCTGCAAACGCGCATCTCGGCCCAGCTACAGCAGCTCTACGACGTATTAGGGCTACGCAAGTTGATGCAAGAACTTCCCGCCAACTACCGAATCTATGATGTGGCGCATCACCTAGGCTTGAGCACCGAACAGGAATATCAGCTTTTAGAAGCCCAAACCGAGGCGGAGCGGCAGGAAATAGTGCTGGAACACCTAGAGCACATTCTGCCAGTGCTGCTGGAAACCGAGCGGTTGAAAGAGCGGGTGCGGTTGAACGGGCACTTCAAAAACCTGACGCCGCCCAACTTTTGATGCGCGCAAAACAAGGCTAGCGGTGCGGCGAAGTGGTTTCGGCAACAAAACAACCAGCTACTTGCTTGTAACTAAACGTAGGCCACTGGCTTTCACGTATAGAAGCCAATACCGTTTATTCCTTTGCGTTGCCTGCCTTCCCTTCCCTCTTACTCTACGCCACTCTTACGGCCGCTGTGCTCACGGGCCTGTGGCTACTTGTGCGTTATTGGCAGGAGCGCAACTACCGACGCCGTCCTTACATAGCCCCCGCCTACAACGACTGGCTATTGCACGCCCCCGATGCGACAACGCCGCCCCAGCATCGGATTGCCTTGCTGGGTGACCCGGGCGCGCTAGCCACCGACGGCACTGACCCTATTTTGCAACTCTTAGCTAGCTGGCAGCAGGAAACTGGCCCGGCAGGCACTATTATCATTCTCGGCGACAATATATACCCCACTGGCTTGCCGGCCGCCGACAGTCCGAACCGCGCTGCCGCCGAAAAGCGCCTCGACGCGTTGCTCGACGCCCTACGGGTTTTTCCCGGCCGGGTAGTATTTCTGAGCGGCAACCACGACTGGAACAAAGGCCGGCCTGACGGCTATGCCTACTTGCTGCGTCAGGAAGCCTACATTGCCGAGCAGCTGCCTACCGCGCTGTATTTGCCTGCAGGTGGCACGCCTGGCCCGGTTAGCGTGCAGCTTGCCGATAATGTGCTGTTGGTGGTGCTCAACACCCAATGGTGGGTGCAAAACGGCGCCCGTCCGGCCTCTGACCCCAAGGAACCCTTTCAGCAGCTGCACAAGCTATTGAGCGCTAACTGTCACCAGCGCATTCTGGTGGCCGGACACCACCCACTGTATTCTAATGCGCTGCACGGCGGCAAGTTCACGGCCAAGCAGCATGTGTTCCCACTGACCACGGTGTACAAGCGTGCGTACGTGCCGCTGCCTCTCATTGGGTCGTTGCTGCCGCTCTACCGCAAGGTGGTGGGCGCTGCCGAAGACATGGCCCACCCCCGGTACCGCAAGATGCGGCGGCGGTTGTTACGGGTGCTGCGCCAGTTTCCGAATATCATGTACGCTGCCGGCCACGACCATAATTTGCAATACTTCCAGCGGCACGGTGGCCATTATCTGGTAAGCGGCGCGGGCAGCAAAACCGCATTCGTGCAGAAGGGCGGCAACGCCACGTTTGTGCACGAACACAAAGGCTTCTTCAGCCTCGACTTCTATGCTACCGGCGAAACCTGGCTGCGCACCTTGGAACCAGCCACCACCAGCGAAACCGCCGAGGTATTTCGGCAACGCCTCTTGCCCGGCCCGATAGTATCTCCTCCCGTGGTGGCTACGGCCATCATCAACGAGCCAGCAACCAAACGATAGTAAGCGTTAGTTGCTGGCTCGTTGCTCATAGCAATGCTCTTCGGTGTTGCAAGCCGCTTTTAAGAAGCGGTGGTTAGCGGCACAAGCACCCGTAGACTCTTGGGGTTGATTTCGATGGCTACGGGGTTAGGCAGCATTTTGGGCTCTCCATCAATTTGCACCAATACCTCCTCGGCACCTGGCACCGAGATGCTGGCCCGCCGGCAGCACAAGCGGCGCGTGTACAGTGAAGTGTCGAAGGCGCTGGTGTAGAGGTCGAAGAGGATACCAGGGGCAGCGGCGTTCGGAAACGGCTCTATCAAGCAAATTTCGAACTGCCCGTCGTCTAGGTCACTGTCTGGGTTGATGACCACGTTGCTACCAAACGTGTTGGCGTTGGCTATCGTGACCATGAAAGCAGCTCCATCCCAAGTTTCCAAGTCGGTTTCGATGTGGTAGCTAGCCGGTTCGTAGCCCAGATACTCTTGGGTGGCAATGCGCACATAGGCCCCCGGCCCACGCGTATCGCCTTCATCGAAGCGCTGCACCACCAAGGCGTTGAAGCCTAGGTCAGCTAAGTGAGCCGAGAAGTTGCCTCCTACCTGTAGGGTATCAATGATGCGCTCTTCGTGGCGCCATATTAATTGCAATGCCTCATCCACGTCCTGCGGAATGCCTAAGTCTTTGGAAAGTCCGTTGCCGGAACCCAATGGCACAATGCCCAGCGGAACCGATTGGCCCAGCAGGGCCTCGGCCACTAAGCTCACGGTTCCGTCGCCACCCGCCGCAAAAACCGCATCATAGGTGTGCTGCCGGAGGTGCTCGCGCAACTTATCAAGGTCGTCGGTGCCAGTGGTGTGGTAGAAACTGGCCGTGCGGCCCCGCTCGGTGCAGTAGTCGGTCAGGGTCTGCTCTAACTCCGCTTTATCCAGGTCGCCGGAAATAGGGTTCAGGACGAACAACAGGTAAAGAAGCAAATTGGGAGTGGTGGCAGTCATGGAGGATACGTGGCGAAATGCTGGTGAAATGGAAGGCGACGTTAGGGCTTCAGATTGCCGGGCATTCCCTGTGGAAACTCGGCGGCTATTTCCTGCTCCAATTGCCCAATACGGTTGCCAGGGTTAGGGTGCGTGCTCATAAACTCGGGCTGCCGGCCGCTGCCACCGTTTTGTTCCAGGATTTGCATCACCTGTATCATTGCGCGCGGATCGTAGCCGGCCTGAGGGGTGTAATCCACGGCTAGCCGGTCGGCTTCCAGTTCGTCGTTGCGGCCGAAACGGAGCGTCATCAACTTACCAACCATGGCAGCAGCGGCCGAGGCGGCCATCGTGCCGGGCCGGTCGGGGTCATACATACCAATGGCAGCCGCGCCGGTTAGGCCTTGCGTCAGCTTGGATTTGGCAATCTGCTCGGCAGAGTGGCGGCCCACTACGTGCCCGATTTCGTGCGCTAGCACGCCAGCCACTTGCCCTTCTGTTTTGAGGTGCTTCAGCAACCCCGCCGTAATAAAAATCTGGCCACCTGGCAACGCAAAAGCGTTGATGGTATTCTCGTCGGCCAGTAGATGAAACTGGAATTTGTAGGGGCTTTGGCTCGCCTTGGTGGTGCGTACAATCTGTTGGCCGATCTGCTCGACGCGGGCGGCCGCCTCGCGGTTGGGGTGCAAGCCACCGTATTGCTGCGCCATTTGGGGAGCAGCCTGCAGGCCGAGGGCTATTTCCTGATCGGCGGTCATGTCTACGTGTTGCACCTCGCCGGTTACTTCGTTCACTGACCGTTTGCAGTAGTAGGTGACCAGGGTGAAGCCCGCCATTAGCAGGGCAATGATGTAACGAAGATTTCCTCTCATGGTACAATAGCAGAAAAAAGCAGGACAAATTTCAGCCTCGCAATGGGCTGTTGGGCTTGTAACGCACCTTCGGTACTAGGGTTGCCGGGGAGCTATATACCCAAATGCTAGTTATTCCCGTATCAGGCTCATTCTCCCTTTTCCTGTTTTTTCACATACTCTTATTTCAGCACCATTATGAACCAGAAACGCACCTTCGGCTCCCTGCTCACCATTCTCGGCATCATCGGTATTATTTACGGAGCCCTTGGCTTCCTGCATGTAGCCGGCATCAACCTCAGCAAAATCAACTCTCTGGTTCCTTTCGGCGTGGGCCTAATTTTCTTTTTCGCCGGTATCAACCTGGTAAAAACTACCAGCGACCGGGCCTAAAACACGTATCCCCGGCTTCTTGGGTCAACTGCTTGTAGTGAGGCAGGCGACCAAAGAGCCGGGGATACGCGTTTTTCAGGCGCAGCGCAGCCCTCTTACTTTCAGCTGCCCGTTAGGCCTTGCTGCTGTGCAAATGCCAATAGCGCTGGATCTAGCTGCAACCACTCGGAGCGGTAAGACACTTCATTGGGGCCGTGCACATACAATACGGTGCCTCCTTTTATAGCCTGGATGATGGCAGCGCTCTGGTTGACTGGCAACGCCGGGCAACCTTGGCTCCGGCCCAAGCGACCATGCTGCCGCACAAATTGCTCGCTTACGTAGTCGGCACCGTGCACCACCACGGCCCGGTTGTAAGCGTTGGTGTTGTAGCCCGGGTCACGGCCGTTCAGCTTCAACGATAACCCGTGCTTGCCTTGGTAGGTAGCGCCCGTAGTATAAAAGCCTAGGCTGCTCATTTCAGACCCTTCGCGGTTCGAGAAGGTGCGGGCCAGGTCGGCTCCGGTGTTTTTGCCGTGAGCAACCAGCGTATGAAACAGCACTGTTTGGTTTTTGAGGTCGATAACCCATAACCGCTTTTCCCGGCTGGGGCGCTCGAAGTCTACAACGGTAAGTGTCTGTCGGCTAGCCGAGGCCTGCCCACTTTGGCTGAGACGATAATAGCCCATCAGTGCCTCCCGGTATACGTTGGCCGGCAAACCGTAATTCACTAGCTTGGCCTTGGTGTAGCTCGTCAGGACATGCTGCTCGAAAGCAGCCATGTACAGTGCCCGCCGCATCGGCGCGCTTATGCCTGGCTTGGGTGCTTCAAGCGCCCCGGAACTGGAAGCAACAGAAGAAAAAACAAGACACGCCGTAAAGAAAAGCGCGGTGAAAACAGTTGTTATCTTGGTCATCGGCTACGGAGTCGGACAAGAGAAAAAGAGCAACAGCTGGCCCGGGCCAGTGAAGCCGGAATTACAATAATAGTACTTTAGCGCAACTTCTTCTACTGGCTGCAACTCTTTTCGGCAGCCTACCAGTTCCCACCACCTACAGTTTATGTTGCTTCGTCGTCTTTCCCTGTTAAGTTCTGGCCTGCTTTTAATGGCTGCCTGCAACCGCTCCCGTCCAGTTTTGCCGGGCCTTGATACAGCCGCTTGGCGCCAAGACCCCTTCGCTTGCCAAAACCGTCGAGCTACGCAGGCCAAAGCCTTTTTACAAGCAAAAGAGGAGCTATACGGTAGCACCACAGCCACGGTAGAGTCCTTGCTAGGCCGTCCGGACGAAGAAGAGCTGGCCGAGCAAACCGAGAAGACCTACTACTACTACCTGGTACCTGGCCCCCAATGCGAGCCTAGCCACCGACGTTCTGCGGCCAACAAGCTCCGTATTCATTTCGGGTCGCTCGGAACCGTTACCGAGGTGCTAACAGAGCAGCCGTTATAGCAACTAAATATAACTTATCAAATACGCCCCATAGCATATCTACCCACTCAGCTTCACCTGGTGGGACGGCGGTGGACTGTTTGTCTCCCTGAGTTTTATCTATAACGCAAAAAAGGCGGCTCCCGTATGGGAGCCGCCTTTTTATTGTTTTCACAGCAGGATTTCTTGAAACTGCTACAGTGTTAGTTGGCTTAGCCTATACCACCTTCTGTAGGGTCTGAACTAACCGGAACGCTATCATGCTGCTGCTCGCTGTGCAGCATGCTGAGTTGAGAGGGCGTAAGAATACGGCCGCATTCTGCCTCGTATTGGGCCTCTAGTTCGCTGATGCGAATGCGCTGCTCCGTCAAGTCGTCTTTGTACTGCCAGATGATCTCGTCAAGACGAGTAGCCTTGATTTTATTGATAGCTCGTAGGCGAATGTATTGCCCTTCGTTGAGGCGTAGAGAATTACACATCTGTCGGGTTGTCTCGCTGAGTTGCGCGGAAGAAGGCCCACCGGTGCCGGGCAGTTCGGCATGCCGATCCTGCTTTTGTGCATTGGCAACACCACTCAGGCCAAATGCTAGCAGTAAAGTTGTGAAGAGGAATTTCATGGTCAGCAGAAAAAAGGAGCAGAGGAAAAAGGACGGTAGCGTTATACTCGCTGCCTTTAATACAAATATATGTTACTAAAGTTACAGCAACAACAAAAAAAACAATTTTTTTGTTTTAATATTACTAATCACTCTTTCATTCACAGCAACGTAGTGCTTGACCACAAAAAAAGTCCGGCCTCATTGCTGAAGCCGGACTTTACTATGATGTTGCAAGGCTATTCTATGCCTTCAACAGGCTTATGGTCAGGGCTTTTAAAGTACTGCATAGCCACCAGCGAGATAATGGCGCCACCTAGGCTGCCCATCAACACAATGGCCAGGAAGGCCATCAACGCCGACAGATCGTACCCGAACAAGTCACGAGCATGGGTCAGGTTAAGCATGTCAGGCTTGACAGTACTAACAAGAATAAAGAAAAATCCTAAACCCAAGCTGGCTACCATAGCCGTAACAATGCCTGTTCCGAAGCCAGCCAGATAAGGCATCCGGTCTTCTTTGACGCGTTTGAAGTTGGCAATAGCCATGGATATACCAATAGCTAGAATAATAAGGTTGAAGCTGCCAGCTGCTAGATTGTCGAAGAAACCTGCGAAAACCGCAATCAGGGTATAGACAATCAGGGCGGCTGCCGTTAGCAAGCCAAAGCGGACTCCGTTGGTTTCGGGGGTAATGCGGTTGTCGTTCATAGCAAAGTTCGTGTTTAGGTTGGGAGGGTCGTGAGAGTGGAACATCAAGGTCTTGACCCCTATTGATCAGGGCGTTGCCATTGCTTGATGTTCTTCTTTCTCTAATACCGTATTTTCCTTGCTGTTGTTGGGTTGAACGCCATTTTTTTCAATAGACCAATAAAAATCAATGCGTTACACTCTGTGCTTTGCCTAGTCGCCTGTGCTGAGTTGGTACTTACAATGCCTATTCCTTGCTCCTACAGTGGGGCTGCGTGAGGCGTAGCTGATGGTCATAGAAGCTACATGCAGGACCGTTCCGTAGGGCATTTGCAGGCTATGGTGGCACGTGTAGGCTGAGATACAGAAGCACGGAAAAACGGTACTGCTCACTAGAAAAGAGCGAATAGAGGATTGGGGAACATGTATCCCGCTTAGGGTGTTGCAGTAAGCAAACGAGCAAGCGCAGTTGAGTGAGTCTCATGGCCCTTGCTCGTTCTTTAATTCCTTTTGCTGCAAGGCATACTGGCTGGTTGTAGTGGTTGGTTGATTGTGCTTACAGGCACTAGGGTTGCCCCTCTCGCTACAGCACTTAGTTACTATCTTCCATAAAGTGTTTATTCATAAAACCTTGCGCTAAAGCTGGCACGCGTACATTTTCCTTATTTTTGCGTGCCGGCTACTTCCTTGCAGTCGAGACTCCACTCGCTTTTCCCTGTTTTCCGTCTTTTCTTTATATATGATCAGCACCTCCAACGTCAGTCTGCGCTATGGCAAGCGTGTATTGTTTGAAGACGTTACGATTAAGTTCATGCCGGGCAACGTGTATGGCCTCATTGGGGCCAACGGTGCCGGCAAATCCACTTTTCTGAAGATTCTGTCGGGCGAGATTGAGCCCAACACAGGCTCAGTTACCATGCCGCCCAACGCTCGTCTTTCCGTTCTGCGCCAGGACCAGTTTGCCTATGATGCTTATCCTGTGCTGCAAACGGTTATTCGGGGGCACCACCGGCTGTGGAAGGTGATGGAAGAAAAAGACGCCCTCTACGCCAAAGCTGATTTTTCGGATGCCGACGGCGAACGGGCAGCCGAGTTGGAAGGCGAGTTTGCTGACCTCGAAGGCTGGAACGCCGAGTACGAAGCAGCGGAACTCTTGTCGGGCCTCGGCATCGGTGAAGACAAGCACTACACGCTCATGGGCGACCTAGGCGGCTCCGACAAGGTGCGCGTGTTGCTGGCTCAAGCGTTGTTCGGCAACCCCGACGTACTGCTGCTTGACGAGCCTACCAACGGCCTCGACGCCGAAACCGTGCTGTGGCTGGAGAACTTCCTCGATTCGTTCCAGAACACGGTGATTGTGGTAAGCCACGACCGTCACTTCCTTGACGCTGTGTGTAACTACATGGCTGATCTGGACTTCTCGAAAATCACGATGTATCCTGGCAACTACTCGTTCTGGTATGAGTCGTCGCAGTTGGCTATGCGACAGCGGCAGGACGTGAACAAGAAGACCGAAGACAAGCGCAAAGAGCTGGAAGAATTTGTGCGCCGCTTCTCGGCCAACGCCTCGAAGAGTAAGCAGGCCACTTCGCGCCAGAAGCTGCTTCAAAAGCTTACCCTGGAGGAAATCAAGCCTAGCTCACGCAAGTACCCCTACATTGCCTTCAAGCCAGAGCGCGAAGCCGGCAACCAGCTGCTCACCGTAGAAAACCTAAGCAAAAAGGTGGATGGCCAAAAGGTGTTCGGCAACGTGTCGTTCTCGCTCGACAAGAAAGACAAAGTGGCTATCATCGGCCGCGACGACCGGGCGGCTTCCCTGCTCTTCGACATTCTGTTCGAGCAAATCCGGCCCGATACTGGGGACTTCAAGTGGGGTACCACTATCACGCCTTCGTATTTCCCCAAAGAAAACTCCGAATTCTTTGACACGGACCTCAACCTGGTGGACTGGCTGCGGCAATACTCAACCGAGAAAGACGAATCGTTTATTCGGGGCTTCTTGGGTCGGATGCTATTCTCAGGCGAGGAGTCGCAGAAGAAGAGCAACGTACTAAGCGGTGGCGAGAAGGTGCGGTGCATGCTCAGCAAGATGATGATGGAGTCGGGAAATGTGCTGGTTTTGGATGACCCAACCAACCATTTGGACCTGGAAAGCATCACTGCTTTAAACAACAGCCTCGGCGAGTTCGGCGGCACGCTGCTGTTCGCTTCGCACGACTTACAATTCATCCAAACGGTGGCCAACCGCATCATAGAGCTTACGCCCGACGGTATCATCGACCGGCGCATGACCTACGAGGAGTATTTGGCCGATGAAAACATCAAAGCGCTTCGCCAGCGCAAATACCAACTCGTCTCCTAACTGCGTTACCATTCGGTATGAACGCTCTGCAACGCTCCTTATCAACAGTTTTCCTGGTTGGCGCCGGGTTATTGGCAGCCCCCACGGCTTTTGCCCAGCGCACCGACAGCACCTCAACGGCGAAGCCTCAGTTGAACACGGCTCCTCCCGGCACGGCGCCACGGCCAGCCCCTACCCCCACCACGCCCGCTCCTCGTCAACAGGAGCAGCAGGTACCGGTTCCGGCCCCGCCACCCGCCAACGAGCCGATTCCGTCTCGGCCTTCTACCAGCAGCCCATCGGGCCTGGAGTTGCCGCAGCGGCCAGGCGTAGCGGCCCCGCCCCCACCGTTGCGTAAGTACTTCCTGTACACCAACTTCGGGCTGGGCTATACCAGCTATTACGGCGACGGGCAGTTCAATGCCAGCATTGCTCCGGCGCTTGGTATCCGACTTACAGAGAAGTTCTCGGTAGGTCCTGGTATTAGCTACTCGTACACCAATATTCAGTACTCTGATTATAATCAGCAGGTGTTCAACTACCCGGCCAAGGTTATATCCAACAACTTCGGACTCAAAGCCTTTGCCCAGTACATGGTGTACAAGCAATTCTTTTTGCATGCTGAGTACGAAGTAACCCGCACTACCGCAAAATTCGGTTTACAAGGGCAGGGATATGAAATTTCCCGAACGCTTAAAACGCCACTGGCAGGAGCTGGCTACCGCAACTCTTTCAGCGACAGAATAGCTGCTGACATTGTCGTTCTGTATAATTTCAATGATGGCGTGAACAACGATGGTTCCAGCACTTCTCCGTATGGCCAGCCCGAGATACGCCTCAATTTGCTCGTTAATCTGGGCAAATAGTTGAAAGCCCAGCCCATAAAAAAAGCGCCCCCGAATTTCGGGAGGCGCTTTTTTGCTTTTATTAGATCAAATCTCTTGACCTGCTTTCGGGAGCTAGACTACGCGTCCGCCGCGGATTACGCGTAGCAGGATGGCGATGATGGCAATTACCAGCAGAACGTGAATCAGGCTGTTACCCTGAATGCCAGTGCCTAGTACGCCGAAGAAACCGAGTGCCCAAATCAGGATGAGGACTACGGCAATGATGTACAATAGATTTCCCATGGTGGTGGAGATTGGATGAGTGGTGGAAAGGAAAGCTTTTGCTTAGTGGGAGAGAGTTTCCAACGTAGTAAGCTGAGCTGCGGATTTGTACGCGGAGGTAAACAAAAGGATATATCGCAACTAAAAAATCTTGGCATTTCAGGAAGCGTTTCCTGAAAAAAGCCCTTTGCATGGATTTGAGAGAGGTTATTCCAATAAAAATTTTCTTGGGTTTCCTTAAACAATTTCAATAACTGGCTTGGAAGCAGGCCACCATCTTGAGGGCCGTAGTTTTCACAGTAGCTTTGCCGTTCCCGGTCACTGACCGGCTTTTGTCCTCCCCCTCCCACCTTTTTCTTTGTTTGCAGCATGATGCACGTCGCCGTTATTGGCTCGGGTACGATGGGCAATGGCATTGCCCACGTCTTCGCCCAGCACGGGTTTTCCGTCGCCCTCATTGACATCAACCAACCAGCCCTCGACAAAGGGTTGCTCACCATCAGTAAAAACATAGACCGCCAGGTCAGCAAAGGCAGCCTTACGGAGGCCGACAAAGCCGATACGCTGGCGCGCATCCAAACCCACACCAGCATAGCCGAAGGCGTGCGCAATGTAGCGCTGGTGGTGGAAGCCGCCACAGAAAACGTGGAGTTGAAGCTGCAAATCTTCCGCGACCTAGACCAATACGCCCCGCAAGAGGCTATTCTGGCTTCCAACACTTCCTCTATCTCCATCACCAAGATTGCGGCCGTAACCAAGCGTCCCAGCCAGGTTATCGGGATGCACTTCATGAACCCGGTACCGGTTATGAAACTGGTTGAGGTAATCCGGGGCTACGCTACTTCTGATGCCGTGACCCAGCAGGTGATGGATCTTTCGCAGCAGCTCGGCAAAACGCCTACTGAGGTTAACGACTATCCGGGCTTCGTTGCCAATCGCATTCTGATGCCGATGATCAATGAGGCCATCATCAGCTTGTTTGAGGGTGTGGCCGGCGTCGAGGAAATTGATACCGTGATGAAGCTAGGTATGGCCCACCCGATGGGCCCGTTGCAGCTCGCCGATTTCATTGGGTTGGATGTCTGCTTGGCCATCCTGCGGGTGTTGCACGATGGCCTGGGCAACCCCAAGTATGCTCCCTGCCCGCTGTTGGTGAACATGGTAATGGCTGGCCGTTTGGGCGTAAAGTCGGGGGAGGGCTTCTACCAATACACAGCAGGCTCGAAAGAGCTGGTGGTGGCGGAGCGGTTCCGGAAATAGGCTTACATTGGCAGGCGGCACTACCGTGCTCTGAGGTACTGTTGTGATGAAAGCAAACCTTTCGGGCGGAAAATACCTTATACAGTTGTACTCGTATAGGGTATCTCTTGCTGCTGCGCTAGAACTTGTCAGCTCTAGCAGCAATGTAGTTGTCACTTACTAACTTCCCTTACCCACATGCAATTAGCAACATTCGGAGCCGGCTGTTTTTGGTGCGTAGAAGCCGTATTCCAAGACCTTCAGGGCGTACAGAAAGTGGTTTCGGGCTATTCCAACGGCCGTATTGCCAATCCTACCTACCGGGAAGTATGCAGCGGCCTTACTGGCCACGCCGAAGTCATCCAAATCACCTATGATCCGAAGGTAATTAGCTTCGAGGAGCTACTGGAGGTGTTCTGGAAAACCCACGACCCCACCACGCTCAACCGCCAGGGCAACGATACCGGCACGCAGTATCGCTCCGGGGTGTATTACCACAACGATGAGCAACGCCGCTTGGCCGAGGAGTATAAGCAGAAGCTAAACGACGCCAAGGCCTTCGACAACCCCATCGTGACGGAAATCGAGCCTCTGAAAAGCTTCTACCCGGCCGAAGATTACCACCAGAACTACTTCAAGCTGAACGGCCACGAGCCTTACTGCCAGTTTGTGGCCCGGCCTAAAGTAGAAAAGGTACGCGCCCTATTCGGCGACATACTCAAAAAGGCCACCGCCTAACGCAGCATTGCGCTGCAATCAAAAAGCCCACCCGGTATACCGGGTGGGCTTTTTTTGTGAGCTAACGGTAGGACGAAACGCTGCTACGTGAGCGTGATGGCAAAGGGGCCGTGCTCTTTCCCGAGGAAATAGAACATAGCTACCTTGTCAACTACGCTGCGGGCCAGCGGGGAACAGCTGGCGTCCACCACCTGCCCATTCTTAACCATGATAAAGCCAACCGCTTCGCCCGGCAACGCCCCATCTGAGTCGATGGCGGGCACTGGCGTCAGGAACTTGTGCGGCTTGATTTGGATATCCTCGGGCGCTGGCAGCTCCAAGGTAGGGTCGGCTTTGCGGGGCTTGAAACCAAATGTGGGCGTGTACGAGAAGTTTGGGTTGTGCACCCAGTCGCCGTTGAAAATGTAGTACTCGTCGGTACCGATGCGGATAAACTCCCGCACCGAGCAGTTAACGGCAATACGCGGCGCCGCGGGGTTTTGCAGGGCTTCGAGTAACTGCTTGGTACGCGTTGGATCGGGCACATCCACGAGGGGTTGTTTCAGCCGGGCCTGCACCACTATTTCGCAGCCGGCGTAGAGGTTAAGCAACTGCTGGCGCCACTCGTGCAGGGAGCCCAGGCGCTTAGCTTCGGCCGACGAAATATCGGGCAGCGTGTAGGTATACGGTCCGGCCAGTGCCACACCATCGGGGCCGTTGGCGGCGGCCCATTCCACTAGGTAGCAGATTTGCTTGCGCCCATCCACCCACGGCAGCTCCGTGTTATAAATTACTTTCGTCTGGATGTCGGCGGCAGCACGCTCCAGCTCGCCCGCCAAATACGTGCGAATTTCCTCGCGGGCTTCGGCGGCAGAAGCAGGACTGAGTTTCATGGTCATGAAGTAGAACGGAGAACTTAAAAGTGAGAATGGGGAGCGTAGAACTGAGATACTAAAAGCCGGGATTACTAAAACAAGGTCTACAATCTCACCTCTAATCTAAGCTCTCGGCTCGGAAAGTTATACAGCTACGTTGTGCTCGCGCAGGGCGTCGTTGAGGCTAGTTTTCAGGTCGGTGCTCGGCTTGCGCTGACCAATGATCAGAGCGCAGGGCACATGGTACTCACCGGCCGGGAACTGCTTGGGCAGTGAGCCCGGAATAACGACCGAACGGGCCGGTACGTGGCCGCGGTACTCTTTGGGCTCCGCGCCAGTCACGTCAATGATGCGGGTGCTGCCCGTGATGGTAACCCCAGCGCCAATAACGGCTTCTTTGCCTACAAAGCAGCCTTCTACCAGAATGCTGCGTGAGCCCACAAAGGCGCCATCCTCTACGATAACCGGTGCTGCCTGTACGGGCTCCAATACGCCGCCAATGCCTACGCCACCGCTCAAGTGCACGCCCGCCCCGATTTGGGCACACGAGCCTACGGTAGCCCACGTATCCACCATGGTACCTTCACCTACCCACGCTCCAATGTTCACGTAGCTAGGCATCAGAATTACGCCGGGTGCCAGATAAGCACCATAGCGCGCCGTGGCGGGGGGAACTACCCGCACGCCCTGACCCGCATAATCGGTTTTGAGGCGCATTTTGTCGCGGTACTCGAAAGGTGGCAGCGACAAGGTTTCCATCTGTTGGATAGGGAAATAGAGAATGACGGCTTTTTTCACCCAGTCATTTACCAACCATCCTCCTTCTTGGTCGGCGGCGGGCTGGGCTACGCGCAGGCGGCCTTTGTCGAGCTCCTCGATAACGTGCTGAATGGCCTCCGTAGTAGCGGCTTGCGAGAGTAGGCTGCGGTCGTTCCAGGCAGCTTCAATGGTTTGTTGCAGATTGGTCATGTATGTTGATGGTTGATGGCTGACTGATGATGGCGTGTTGATTGACGGCTGGTTGCTGCAAGTTGATGGCTAGTGGTTGTGGCACCTGACAGTCTGCTGGCATCTTAGCCAGCAACCGCTAATCCCGCTCAACCAGCCATCACCAAGCAACTATCAGCAACCGCCACCACCAACTCAGCCCCAAATTTACCATCTTCGCGGGCAAGATGCCGCCTACTATTTTTCCTTCTGGCCCTCCGGTTCGTGTTATTTTGCTGGCCTCGGTACTTAAGCCCCTCAACGACACCCGGATGTACGGCAAATTTGCTCGCTCACTGGCCGAGCGGCCTGCTACCGCTGTGCACGTGGCAGGGCGGCATGCCGTGCCACCCGTGGGCTCATCAGCTATACAGGTACACACCTTGCTACAGGGCACGCGCCTGAGTTGGGCGCGGCTGGGAGCCCAACGCCGCTACTGGCAGTTGCTGAATTCCCTTCAGCCCAACTTGGTGGTGGTGCACGCGCCCGAGTTATTGCCGCTCACGCTGCTTTGGCAGCGCCTGGGTGCCGGGCGCCGGTTCGTGTATGATATCCGAGAGAATTATGCGCTAAATGTGTCTACGCAGGGTGTGTACGGCCGCTTTACGCGCCAATGGCTGGCGGCGGGGCTGCGCTGGATGGAAACCCGTGCGGCCCACCGGGCCGCCGGACTAATTCTGGCCGAGGAAAGCTACGCCGACGAGTTGCCGTTTTTGCAAGACGTGCCCGCCGAACGGGTTGTGCTGTTGGAAAACAAATACCAGCCCACCACCCACAAGACGCAACAGGCTCCGCCAATGCCTGCCCCTTCCGAGCCGTTGCGGTTGCTGTACTCGGGCACTATCTCGGTGCTCAACGGAATTCACGAAGCCATAGCCTTGGCAAAAGAGTTGCACCGTCTCCGGCCGGGTGGTGTCTTGCTCACGGTTATCGGCTTTTGTCAGCAGCCCAGTCTTTTGCTGGAGTTGCGGCAGTTGCAGCTAACCCACCCACCCTGGCTACGCTTGCTGATGGAAGACACCGCTCCCGTTGCGCACACTGCCATTGTAACTGAAATTCAGCGCAGCCACGTAGGCTTACTTCTTTACCAGCCCCACCCTAGCACCCAGCGCTGCCGGCCCACCAAGCTATTCGAGTACTTGGCGCACGGCTTGCCCATGGTTGTGCCCAAGAACCCGTTGTGGGAGGCCAGCATCCGTCGCCACCAAGCCGGGATAGTAGTTGATGGGCGGGATATAGCAGCAGCAGCCCGCACCTTGCTGGAGCAGGTAGAGAAGCTCGTTTTTTACCCTCGCGGCGTCCCGACAGAAGCTTTCTGGGCATCGGAACACACAAAATTATGGGGGCTGATGGATTCCATCTGGTAACTGCCGACCTTTGCCGGCCGTTTACAAAGCAGCACTGCGGGTTTTTAGTACCTTCGGCACCTTTTCTTCGTCTCTTCGTCTCTCTCTCCCAAACCTACCTCTCTATGTCCACTCTTCGCCATTCCGAAATTGCTGGCGTCGGCCACTACGTGCCTAGCCGCGTGGTTACCAACGCCGACCTCACTACGCTCATGGAAACGACTGATGAATGGATTCAAGAGCGCACCGGCATCCAGGAACGCCGCTGGTTCGAGGAAGGCAAAGATACCACGGCCAACATGGGAGCCGCCGCCGCGCGCAAAGCCTTGGAAATGGCTGGCCTCACCCCCGACGATGTGCAGATGATCGTTTTTGCTACGCTCTCGCCCGACTATTTCTTCCCTGGCTCTGGTGTACTGCTCCAACGCGAACTAGGCATCAAGGCTCCCATCCCGGCTTTCGACGTGCGCAATCAGTGCTCGGGTTTCGTATACGCGTTGAGCATGGCCGACCAGTTCGTTCGCACCGGCATGTACGACACCGTGCTGGTAGTAGGCTCTGAGATTCACTCTTCCGGCCTCGACAAAACCACCCGGGGCCGCGGCGTATCGGTTATCTTCGGTGACGGCGCAGGGGCTGTGATTCTACGCCCCAGCACCCGCGAGGGACATGGCATTCTGAGTACGCACCTGCACTCGCAAGGCGAATTTGCCGAGGAATTGATTGTGAAAGAGCCAGGTTCCAACCGCGAAGACCGGGTGGGCTACGTGGTGGCCAACGAGCTGGACATGTACCCGTACATGAACGGCCAGAACGTGTTCAAACACGCGGTGGTGCGCTTTCCACAGGTAATCAAGGAGGCACTAGATCAGAACGGCTACCAGCCCCAAGATCTGAACATGCTCATCCCGCACCAAGCTAATCTGCGCATTACGCAGTATGTGCAACAGAAAATGGGCCTCTCCGACGATAAAATCTTCAGCAACATCCAACGTTACGGCAATACCACCGCCGCCAGCGTCCCGATTGCACTCAGCGAAGCCCTACAGGAAGGCCGCATCCAGCGTGGCGACTTGGTGTGTCTAGCAGCTTTCGGTTCCGGTTTCACCTGGGCCTCCGCCTTGATTAAGTGGTAGCAGTTGCTTCTGAATGTAGAATTCTGAACGAAGGACGCTAACCAATCTTTTTGTACTAGCGGCCTTCATTCACTTCATACTTCAGAATTCTAAATCCATACTTGAAAAGAATGCCCAGCTTCACCGAGGAAAACTATCTGAAAGCCATTTACAAGCTGGCCGAAGCCTCTCCGGGCTCCGAGGTTAGCACGAATGGTATAGCAGAAGTATTACAGACGCGGGCTGCCTCGGTGACAGACATGCTGCGTCGGCTTGGGGAAAAGGGCCTGCTCCACTACCAGCGGTACAAAGGCGTTTCGCTAACGGCGGAAGGCCGGCAGTTGGCGTTGCTCACCATTCGGAAGCATCGGCTGTGGGAAGTGTTTCTGGTTCAGAAGCTGGGCTTCAATTGGGACGAAGTACATGAAGTGGCCGAGCAAATGGAACACATCCATTCCCCGCTGCTGGTTCGCCGTCTCGATGAGTTCCTCGGGTTCCCGCGCCTCGACCCGCACGGCGACCCCATCCCAACGGAAGACGGTGCTGTGCTTCGTCCCCAAAACCGCCTCGTAGCCGACCTCTGCCCCGGCGACCAAGGCCAGCTGATGGCCGTCAAGAACACCTCGCCGGCCTTCTTGCAGTACCTAGATAAGGTAGGTCTCAAGCTAGGTTCTCACCTTGAAGTACTGGATAAGATAGAGTTTGACAACTCACTAGAAATCAGAATAAACAAAAAGTCTATACTTATGCTTTCTCCTGAGGTTGGGAGGAATTTGTTTGTAGCTGGTTAATCAAAAGCATCTGCATAATTAGATAGCAAAACGCAGCCTGATGGTTTAATCCCAGTGGCTGCGTTTTTCACTTACTACCCTACGGCTCGATGCCAATAGCGCGGCGTAGGTACTCAGCAATTATCCCTTAACGCGCCCTTGGTTGCGTACCTTCGCGGCCTCAACTTTTCCTTCTCTTTCTCGTGGCTGCTCTTCCTCCTGCCCTGTCCGATACCATTGTTGCCCTTTCAACGCCGCCCGGTGCAGGAGCCATTGCGCTGGTTCGGCTTTCTGGCGCCGCCGCCATTAGCTTGGTAGCTGAGGTATTCACGGGAAAGCGCCTGCTCGATCAGCCCAGCCACACCCTCCATTTCGGCACCATCCGTGAGGAAGACCGCATCATCGACGAGGTAGTCGTTTCACTGTTCCGTGCTCCTAACTCGTACACCCGCGAGGATGTAGTGGAAATTAGTTGCCACGGCTCCGACTATATCGTGCAGCAGTTGCTGCTGCTATTCACGCGCCGTGGGGCCCGCCTAGCCGAGGCTGGCGAGTTCACCAAGCGGGCCTTCCTGAATGGCGCCTTCGACCTCGCCCAAGCCGAAGCGGTAGCCGACCTGATTGTGGCCGACTCCCAGCTCTCTCACCAGGTAGCAATGCAGCAGATGCGGGGCGGCTTTTCCCGGGAGTTGAAAGACCTCCGGGCGCGGCTAGTTCAGTTTGCGGCCCTGCTGGAGTTGGAGTTGGACTTCGGAGAAGAAGACGTGGAGTTTGCCGACCGTACGGGGCTAGTCAGGCTACTTCAGGAAGTACAGGCGCTGGTCCAACGTCTACTGCGCTCGTTCGAGCTAGGCAACGTTATCAAGAATGGCGTGACTACCGTTATTGCCGGCCGGCCCAACGCTGGCAAAAGCACGTTGCTCAACTCGCTACTCAACGAGGAGCGCGCTATCGTTTCAGCAGTGGCAGGCACCACCCGCGACCTGATTGAAGACGAAGTAAGCTTAGATGGAATACGTTTCCGCTTCGTCGACACAGCAGGCCTGCGCGACACCACTGACATAGTGGAATCCATTGGCGTGGAGCGGACCTTGAAGCGGGTAAAGCAAGCGGCTTTAGTTATTTATCTGTTTGATTTAACGGAAACTAGCCCTAGTCAGCTTGAAGCAGAGATTGAAGCGCTTCAGTTATCCCCTGCCACTCCCATATTAGCCATCGGCAACAAGCTCGATGTGGCTTCCGAAGAAGAACAAGCGGCTTTCCGAACCCGTCCCAGCACCGTGCTGATTGCTGCCAGCCGCGGCGACGGCCTCGACGAGTTGCGCCAGCTTTTGCTGGCCCGGGTACGGGGTGAAGGCTTAGACCGCACAGGCAGCAGCACGATCGTCACCAACCTGCGGCATGCCCGCAGTCTGGAAGCCGCTACCCTCGCCCTCGATGCCGTACTATCCGGTCTCACGAGTGGTACCGGCACCGAATTACTCGCCGCTGACCTCCGGCACGCCTTGGCATCGTTAGGAGAAATCACCGGTGAGATTTCCTCTGACGACCTTCTTACCAGCATCTTCACTCAGTTCTGCATTGGCAAGTAGCTGACCAACCTTCAATACGTCATCACCAATAAAGCGCACCACCTTAAGTACGGTTTATCGGTGCTGCTCATAGGTGTTGGGCGGTAGGGCTTGCTGAAGCAGTTGCATTTCCTGTGCTGTTAAGGGCGGGGCTTCGGCGAGTGCTACAGCCTCGGCAAGTTGCTCTTCCGTGCGAATGCCTAATATTGCCGATGACACGGCAGGATGGTGCAACACGAAACGTGCCGCCACTTCCACTGCAGTACGCGCATTGGCTTGTGCCACTCTCCGTACAGCAGCGGCGGCGCTATCTACAACCTCCTTTGGATAGCTTAGGTATTCCTTGGAAGCCTTGCCTACGAGCAACCCTTGCGCAAAGCTGCCCCGCGCCAGCACTCCTATCTGGTGCTCTTGTAACAGTGACAAGCAGCTTTCCTCTGGCCGCCGATCCAGCAGGCTATACTGCATCATTACGCTGGCCAGGTTGGCACGTTCTACATACTCCCGAACAACGTTGGGGCGAATAGACGAAATACCGTATGCCCGAATCCTTCCCTGCTGCTTAAGTAGCTCAAACGCCTCTATAAGTTCATCGAGCGGGTCGTCGAGGGTACCACCGTGCAATTGATACAGGTCAATGTACTCCGTTTCGAGGCGCTTTAGGCTTTCTTCGACTGCCTGCAACACGTAGGCTTTTGTGGGGGCCCAGTCCCAACCGCTACCATCGGGCCGCCATACATTGCCTACTTTGGTGGCAAGTACTACATCCTTGCGGTGGCCTTTGAACGCCTTGCCCACAGTGGTTTCGTTTGCCCCTCGCTGGTACAGATCTGCCGTGTCGAAGAAGGTGATGCCCTGATCTAAGGCACTATACAACAGGGTGCGGTTAGTTGCGTAATCGGTACCGAGCGACATGCAGCCAAATCCAATTTCACTTACCTGCAACCCGGAATTTCCTAGCGTTTTGTATCTCATTGGGTGATGCTTAGTGTAACACAGATGCTGCTTTACTTGCATCATCCCGTTCTGGTTGATTTTCCCTCTGCCTACGCTACTTCACACTTGGTTGCGGACAGCAACGCAGCTACGTGCCGCACGCATCATGTGTGATATAATTGGCTGGCCTATTTACGGATGCACTGCTTGCTAACTTACTAGCCTACCCACTCTTATCAACAGAAGCCAAGTTATTGCGTACAATAAACCGCGAATGTTCGCTAGAATGCGGGTGAAAAAGCCGGCCGAACACTGTGTATTTTGCCGGACTGTGCTTCTTTTGCAAGTACTTTCTCACATCTAAACAACATACAGGGGCTCACGGTAGTATAGAACTCAACTACCACGCTGGCTTTTCAGCTTGCTGGTTATTCTTTAGCTTCGCCCCTGAACCACCCTTCTACCCCTCTCCTATGGCAGAATCTGCTGAGATTATCCTCGACGGCAAATCGATTATGTTGCCCGTCATTGAAGGCACCGAACACGAAAAAGCATTTGACATCGGAAAGCTGCGGGACCAAACCGGTTACGTAACCCTCGATTCTGGCTACAAAAACACCGGCGCTACCAAGAGCGCCATTACATTCCTCGATGGAGAGGAAGGCATTCTGCGGTACCGCGGCTATCCTATCGAGCAACTAGCCGAGAAATCGTCGTTTCTGGAAGTAGCGTATTTGCTTATCTACGGCGCATTGCCTTCCAAAGCCGAACTCGATGAGTTCAGCCATCAAATCACCAAGCATACGCTGGTGCACGAAGATGTCCGCAAGATTTTTGATGGTTTCCCATCAGCGGCACATCCTATGGCTATTCTTAGCAGCCTTATCTGCTCGCTTACGGCGTTCTATCCCAAGAGCATCGACCCCAACCAGAGCGCAGAGGAAATGAATCTGAACATCCTGCGTTTGATGGCCAAAATCTCGACCATCGCCGCCTGGACGTACAAGAACTCGCAGGGCCACCCTCTCAATTATCCCCGCAACGACCTCGACTACACGTCCAACTTCCTCTACATGATGTTCAGCTTCCCTACGGAGAAGTACGACATCAACCCAGTGGTGGTGAGCGCGCTCAACAAGTTGCTTATCCTGCACGCCGACCATGAGCAGAACTGTTCCACTTCTACGGTGCGCTTGGTGGGCTCAGCTAATGCTAGCTTGTACGGCTCGGTTTCGGCTGGTATCAACGCCTTGTGGGGCCCCCTGCACGGCGGTGCCAACCAAGAAGTGGTAGAGATGCTGGAAGCCATTCAGGCTGATGGCGGCGACACCAGCAAGTTCATTGCCAAGGCCAAAGACAAGAACGATCCTTTCCGCCTGATGGGTTTTGGCCACCGCGTGTACAAGAATTTCGACCCCCGCGCCAAGATCATCAAGAAGGCCGCCGACGAAGTTCTCACAGCGTTGGGCATCAATGATCCACTGCTGAAAATTGCGCAGGAATTAGAGCAAGCGGCTCTCACCGACCCTTATTTCGTGGACCGCAAGCTGTATCCGAACGTGGACTTCTATTCGGGCATCATCTACAAAGCCATTGGCATCCCAACCGAGATGTTCACGGTGATGTTCGCCCTCGGGCGCCTCCCCGGCTGGATTGCGCAGTGGAAAGAAATGCGTGAGAACAAGGAGCCAATTGGTCGTCCGCGCCAGATTTACACGGGCGAACTAGAGCGCGACTACGTAAGCATCGAGAACCGCTAGGTAGCTCCAACGACTAGTCCGGGCTAAAACGAAGAAGCCGGCTCCCTAGGGAGCCGGCTTCTTCGTTTTAGCCCGGACTGACTATCGGGCGCTGAACGCCATCAAGTCGGCTTTAGATTGCGTGTACACAGCCATTTGACGTGGCCATAAGATGGTGGCAAGGTCCCACTCGTAGTGCGCTTGCATTTCAGCAAGTTTCTGGTCGAGGGCGGCAGGATCTGAAGCCAAACGAGCTTTTGTTTCCTGCACCTCGTTCAGCATACGCACGTTCAACTGACGGACCTTCACGTATTGTCCTTCGCTGAGCTGGGTTTTTTGAGCCAGTTGCTTGGTCATTTGTGTGGCCCGGTCGGTGGTCCGGTTTTGGTCACCAGAACCGGCTTCAGCCAGTTGGACAGAGCCAACTATGAGAGCGAAAACTAGAGGAGTAAAGATGTTTTTCATGATGGGGACATTTTAGGGTTGGAAATTGGCAATGGTATGGAGCAGCAGTTAGCAAGCCGCAATAGCAACCTGGCAACATTATGTACTAAATATACAATACTATTAAATTAAGTCAAAATAAATTATAGGTTTATTTATAGACTTAAGAGACTCTATATTCTCATTTTAAGAAAATACTGACTTAGGGCTTTCCATTACTCCCTTATAGTTAAGAAGGAGGTTGATCAGGCCATAATTTTCTGGCAAGTCCTAGTCACTCCTATTATTGCGTGAATTGCATCACGCCAGATTCAACTGTTTTTGCCATATAACGCGTGCTGCCATTAACGCCACGCCAAGAACCCACCGAGGTGAGTTCTTGGCCGGCGGATATGCAGCTAGCGTGGAGCACTAAGGGCAGTCATGCTGTTGCGCGCTTGGTTGAACATAACAAGCTGCGACGGACGCATCATAGCAGTTAATTCTAGCTCATAACGAGCCTGCGCTACCGCTAGGCGCTCATCTAGGATGGCAGGTTCAGCAGCAAAGCGAGTTTTCAGATCTTCCATCTCGGTAAGCATGCGGATGTTAAGATCCTTCACCTTTACATACTGTCCTTCGTCTAGGCGCGCCTTTTCAACCTGCACTCGGGTAAGGGCTAGAGCCCGTGTCTTGATGGTGGCATCTTTGTCGCCGGTTGCGTACGCGGTGGCTCCTAGTGCCAATACTAGGCCGGTAAGGAAAAGAGCTTTTTTCATGGTGATGGAATGTGAGTGAGAAAAAGGTAAATAATGCTTGATGCCTAGCCTAGATACATTGTAAAAAACTAAGTTGTTTGCACCTTTTTGACTGGCTCAAATATAGAGGAATATTTAAACATACACAGAAAATTTATAATTATTCTATTCCTATACTTGCACTCAGCCAGCCTGAATCATTCAGTATTAAGGGTTTAATAGTGATACTAAGAAGGAATACTACAAGCAAAAAAAGTCCGGTAGCATATGCTACCGGACTTTTTTGTCCTGATTACCTACCTGAAAGAGGCCCCTTTTAAAGGATGCGCAACTCTATTCTTCTATTTTGCTGCCGACGGCTGTCCGAATCGTTTGCCACTAATGGCTTGCTCTCGCCGTATCCCTTGAACCGGAGCCGTTCCGCTTTTACTCCCTGGCTCACCAAATAGCTATACACCGACTTAGCACGGTTCTGCGACAACGACAGGTTGTCATCGTCAGAGCCTACGTCGTCGGTGTGCCCACTTACCTCCACTTGCACCTCAGGGTACTGCTTCATGAACCCAACAAGCCGGTTGAGTTCTGTCCGCGACTTAGGCTTCAATTCGTATTGGTTGGTATCGAAAAACAAGTTGTTGAGTACGATACTCCGGCCAGCGCGCACCGGCTCCAAATAAATGTCCAGGGTGAGCGGATCGAAATTGCGCTTGTCTGAATAGTCGAAGCTTAAGCTCTTCATCAGATACTTGTCAGCGGCAGCATACATGGCATACTGCCGACCTTCGTTCAGTACCACCGTGTAATCTCCGTTCTCGGCATCTGAGGTCACAAACTGCGTTAGCTCGTCGGTATTCAGGTCGTAGAGCTGCACATCTGCCTTGATGGGCTTTTTGGTTGACGCGTCGAATACGCGGCCCTGGGTATAGGTACTCGTCTCGCTGGGCCGAATTTGCTGGGGCACCTCGAAACTAAACAACTCCACTGGCCGGTCCTGCTCGGTACGGACGCCTGACTCCGCTGCTCGCGAACGGGAGCAGAAACCACGACGATTGTCGGATGTGATGAAAAGAGAAGCTTCGTTTTCGTGCGTATTCAGCGGATAGCCTAGATTGAGGGGCTCACTCCAACGGCCAGCCGATTTCAATTCACACCGAAAAACATCCAACCCTCCCATACCTACTAGCCCATCGGTGACGTAGTAGAGCGTAGTCCCGCTGGCATGAATAAAAGGTGCCATGTCTTTACCTGGCGTATTTACGGGTTGTCCAAGGTTGCGAGCGGGGGTCCAGTTGCCGTCAGCGTCTAAGGTGGTCATGTAGATGTCTTCCAGCCCTTGTCCTCCCCGACGGGTAGAAGTGAAGTAGAGCGTACGCCCATCAGCCGAAAGCGTAGGCTGCGAGTCCCATTCCGGCGAGTTAACCGTGCGGCCCAGGTTCTGGGGCTTGCTCCAGTTGTTGCCGGTGCGCCGCGAAATATAAAGGTCACAGTTGCCAACCGAATTAGGCCGGTCGCAGGAAGCAAAAACCAGAGTTTTGCCGTCACCGGAAATAGTGCCAGCCCCCTCGTTATAAGGCGTGTTGATGAAAGGAGATATGGAAGCTGGATTGCCAACGCTGCCATCCTTGTTCATACGCGCGACAAACAAATCTTCACCACTGTCAACGGCTGGCCGCCCCGTGAAGAGCAGAAAGCGGCTGTCTGCGGTAAGGGCCGGAAAGTACTGAAACCGAAACGTGTTGAGAGGGGCTGCCAAACGATCTGGACGAACGCCAATAGGCGCAGCCATGGCTTTCACCGCAAACTCGCAGTTAAGTAATTGCCGTTGGGCCCGAGCAGCGTTGCGCTGCGCTTTCGGTCCCGATTTCAACAGCCGTTTGTAGCTTTCAGAGGCAATCTGATACTCTCCGAAGCTCATGGCCAACTCTCCGAGCGTGAAATAATCGGTGGCCCGATTAGCGTCTACGGGCATTTTGGCGAGCCCATCCCGATATGCCTCGAAAGCAGGTCGATTCTCGCCCATACTCTTCAGCAACGAACCACGCATCAAGTATGGCTCGCCTAAGGAGGGGAACTTCTGGTTGAGCACCGTCAACGTTTCGATGGCTTTATCGAAGTTACGTTCTTTTGCCTGGGACTGCGCTTTATCCCACAGGCTACGGGCTTTGGTATTGGTGGTAGCCAAGGTAGCCTGACCAGCCGCGCCAAGCGGCAACAGCAGGACAACGGCTAGCAGCAACGGCACGGATAGCAATCGGCGCATAAACCAGAACCCTAGGGGATATCAAGAAACTTATGAGTCTGTAAGGATACCTGCCAACGCGGATTTGCCTTCACGTAGTCTACAATGAGCGGCATCATTTGCGCGGATTTGCTCCATTCCGGCTGCAAATACAGTCGGCAAGCTGAACCTACTTGCGCTGCGTGTTCCTCGGCCCACACGAAGTCCGACTTATTGAACACAATAATTTTCAGCTCGTGGGCATACGCCAACACCGAGGGCAATGGAGCTTTGAACTTCTTGGGCGACACACAAATCCAGTCCCACTCGCCGCTAAGCGGGTAAGCACCACTGGTTTCAATCCAGTTTTGGCAGCCCGCTGCGTGCAGGGCTTGGGTCAGGGGGCCTAGGTTATGCATTAGGGGCTCACCACCCGTAATCACCACGTTGCGGCCAGCGTGGGCCGTGGCAGCGGCCACAATATCAGGAATGGCCACGCGAGGGTGGGCATTCACATCCCACGACTCTTTTACGTCGCACCAAACGCAGCCTACATCGCACCCGCCGAGGCGGACAAAGTAGGCTGCGCGTCCGGTGTTGTAACCTTCACCTTGAATCGTATAAAACTGCTCCATAAGGGGCAGCGCGGGTGATGGAGCCTCAGAGAGTGTTGAGGCTGCCAGCACAAGAGGAAGTTCGTGCAGCAAAGCGGGGTCTTCAAACAAGTAAAGCCAGGTTGTTGGCCGTTACTCCGAACGTATACATGCCCGTCGTTCGTTCCCCCAACCCGACTCTAAAAGTAGTACAACGCCTTGAAATTCAAAACCTGCACTGTGTATTTATTGGATTCTAGCGCGGATATACCTCGCGTTTGCACGCTTTCAAAGTGTTGAGTAGCAACATAGCAATGGTCATGGGACCAACGCCTCCTGGCACCGGAGTAATGTACGATGCCAAGGGTGCTACCTCTGTGAAATTTACGTCGCCTTTTAAGGCCCACCCAGCTTTACGGCTTGCGTCTTCCACCCGCGTCGTGCCTACATCAATAACCACGGCGCCAGGCTTCACCATGTCTGCCGTCACGAACTCCGGCCGGCCCAGAGCAGTCACCAGAATGTCGGCTGTCTGCGTGATAGCAGCCAAGTTCTGCGTACGGGAGTGGCATAAAGTAACCGTACAATTGCCAGGCTCTAAGTTCTTAGCCAGCAGAATGCTAACGGGCGTGCCCACAATGTTGCTACGACCAATTACCACGCAATGCTTACCATCGGTAGGCAACTTGTAACGACGTAGCAGTTCCACAATACCCGAAGGAGTAGCGGGCAACAAGGCGGGCAACCCAGCCACCATCCGACCAATGTTCATGGGATGAAACCCATCCACATCCTTCTCGGGGCGAATAGCTTCAATCACCTTTTCCGAAGAGATATGGCGGGGCAGCGGCAGTTGCACAATGAAGCCGTCGATGTCGGCATCTTGGTTTAGCTCTTCCACCTTCGCCAACAGTTCGGCTTCGCTGATGTCGGCTTCGTAGCGCAACAGCGTGCTCTCAAACCCGACCCGTTCGCAGGCTAGCACTTTGTTTCGCACGTAGGTTTCAGATCCACCGTCGTGGCCGACGAGGATAGCGGCTAGGTGGGGCACCTTGCTACCAGCAGCTTTTAGCTTTTCTACTTCAGCAGCAATTTCAACTTTAATGTCCTCGGCAGTTTGCTTGCCGTCGATGAGGCGGTAGGTAGTGGCTTCGGGGGCAGTGGTCATGGGATGGTGAGCGAGGTTATTCAGGAAGTTTATCAGTGGTTTCGCGTGAGCGGGCATGCGCTAGAATGGCCGCGTTGCCCGACTCAAGAATTTCTTTCTCCATTTCAGGCCAGTCATCCCTCCACCGGAACTTGCGCTCCTGTCCTTTGCGGATGTTCTCTAACTGGTTTTCGTTCGTACAGTTCTTGGTGAGTTCTTTAAGCATTTGCTGTAAGGTTAATCATACCATGCTCTTTCAAGAAGTGTATGAAGTGAAATGAAACAGAGAAGTAAAGACATTAAAAAACGCGCCTTGCTGAGGCGCGTTTCTTGTATTAATCGATTTTGAGTACTGCTAAGAAAGCTTCTTGTGGAATTTCAACGGAACCCACCTGACGCATCCGCTTCTTGCCTTCCTTCTGCTTTTCAAGCAGCTTGCGCTTCCGGCTTATATCACCACCGTAGCACTTGGCAATTACGTTCTTGCGCAGCGCCTTCACCGTTTCGCGGGCAATGATTTTCTGCCCGATGCTGGCCTGGATGGCAATTTCGAACATCTGACGAGGCAGCAGTTCGCGGAGCTTTTCGCAGAGGCGGCGGCCCCAGTCATAGCTCTTGGAGCGGTGCACAATAGCCGACAGCGCATCCACTTTCTCGCCGTTTAGCATGATATCGAGCTTCACCATATCGGACTCGCGGAAGCCAATCAGCTCGTAGTCGAGGGAGGCATAGCCACGGCTGATGGTTTTCAGCTTGTCGAAGAAGTCGAACACGATTTCCGACAGCGGCAGTTCGAAGCTCATTTCCACCCGCTCTGAGGTCAGATACGACTGGCCTTTGATGATGCCCCGTTTCTCCATGCACAGCGTGATGATCGAACCTACATAGTCAGCGGCCGTGATGATCTGCGCTTTAATGTAAGGCTCCTCAATCAGCTTGATCATGTTTGGCTCCGGCATTTCCGATGGCGCATTGATGGTCAACTCCTGGTCTTTGGTGCCGATGGCGTGGAACTGCACCGACGGAACGGTGGTAATTACCGTCATGTTGAATTCGCGTTCCAGGCGCTCCTGCACGATTTCCATATGTAGCATGCCTAGGAAGCCGCAGCGGAAGCCAAAGCCCAATGCCACCGACGTTTCGGGTTCCCACACCAAGGAGGCATCGTTGAGCTGAAGCTTTTCCATGCAGGAGCGCAACTCCTCGTACTCGGTGGTATCAACGGGGTAAATGCCGGCAAATACCATCGGCTTCACATCGGCAAAGCCCTGGATGGCCTCTGCCGTCGGGTTGGCCACGTGCGTGATGGTATCCCCTACTTTTACTTCGCGTGCTTCCTTGATACCCGAAATCAAATATCCTACGTTGCCAGCCGACATTTCGAGGCGCGGCTCTTGGTTGAGGCCCAGGATACCAATTTCGTCGGCGCCGTACTCCTTGCCAGTAGCCATGAAGCGCAGCTTGTCGCCTTTGCGCATGGTGCCATTCTTGATCCGGAACAGCACTTCAATACCCCGATAGGAATTGAAGACGGAGTCGAAAATCAGGGCTTGCAGTGGCGCTGCCGGGTCGCCTTTAGGAGCCGGAACCCGCTCGATAATGGCATTCAGAATATTCTCGATGCCAATGCCGGTTTTACCGGAAGCATGAATAATGTCTTCGATATCACAGCCGATGAGGTCCACAATTTCGTCGGACACTTCTTCGGGCATGGCGTGCGGCAGGTCAATCTTGTTGAGCACCGGTATGATTTCCAAATCGGCGCCAATGGCCAGATACAAGTTGGAAATCGTTTGGGCCTCAATACCTTGGGAGGCATCTACGATTAGGAGGGCACCTTCGCAAGCCGCGATACTACGTGATACTTCGTAACTGAAATCGACGTGGCCGGGGGTGTCAATCAGGTTCAGCGTGTAGATTTCCCCTTTATAGGGGTACTGCATCTGAATGGCGTGGCTCTTGATGGTGATGCCCCGCTCCCGCTCCAAATCCATGTTGTCGAGCAGCTGGGCCTGCATATCGCGCTTGGCCACAGTACTGGTAAACTCCAACAGACGGTCGGCCAGGGTACTCTTGCCGTGGTCGATGTGGGCAATGATGCAGAAATTGCGGATGTTCTTCACTAGAGGCGGTTTTTTCCAACTGCGAAGGTAGGCAAATCAGGCTGGAAATGCTACTTACCCCTGGTGCTACTGCCGGCTTCCTTTTTACAGGCAGCCCTGTCTTAGGCCATCACAGCAACTAGAAGTAACAGATGGAGGCAAGCGGCTACGGCCATGCGCGAGGCTGCAGCAACCCGGCTGGTAGCTAACGAAACTGGCAAATTCTCAAGCTGTACTGCACTATAGTCGCAATGATGGGTATGTATCGTCTCAATCGTAGACGAATGGTTGAACACAGTCCCCAAAATACCGTTGTTGACCAGCAAGTATCTCTTACTAATTCCAAAACCACTATGGGTATCAACCTCCAGCAAGCACAGGCCGTTGTACACGCCGCTCATCAGAAAGCCCTCGATATGGGCGTAAAAATGAACATTGCCGTGGTAGATGCTGGCGCCAACCTTACTGCCTTCATCCGCATGGATGACGCGTGGCTGGGCTCGCTCGACATCTCCATCAAGAAAGCTAAAACGGCCCGTTTCTTCGATATGCCAACTGGTGTTATCGGGAGCCTCTCACAGCCCGGCGGCTCGCTCTACAACATCGAACACTCCAACGGCGGACTGATTACCTTCCCCGGTGGCATCCCGATCAAAGACGAGAGCGGCACAATTATAGGTGCCATTGGCGTGTCGGGCAGCACCGTAGAAGACGATCATGCGGTGGCTGAAGCCGGTGTGCAGGCAGTTCAGGGATAACACGCAAGCGAGTTATCTGCTTCTTTTTTATCGTTTTACACCTGAATTTCCATGGCCAGCAACAGAGGCGTAGTGTACATAGGACCTGGTAAGGTCGAAGTACAGAGTATCGATTTTCCGGAACTCAAAAATCCTAAAGGCAAGAAAATCACCCACGGGGTGATCCTGAAAGTAGTTTCCACTAACATTTGCGGTTCCGACCAGCATATGGTGCGGGGCCGGACTACGGCACCAGCCGGGTTAGTGCTAGGCCACGAAATCACGGGCGAAGTGGTGGAAGCTGGTACTGATGTCGAGTTTCTGAAGCCGGGCGATTTGGTATCGGTGCCGTTCAACGTGGCCTGCGGTCGGTGCCGCACCTGCAAAGAAATGAAAACCGGTATTTGCCTGACCGTGAACGAAGGCCGCGCGGGCGGTGCCTATGGCTATGTCGACATGGGGGGCTGGGTTGGTGGGCAGGCGGAGTACGTGATGGTGCCCTACGCCGACTTCAACCTACTCAAGTTTCCGAACAAGGACCAGGCAATGGAGAAAATCCGGGACCTGACCATGCTCAGCGACATTTTCCCGACGGGCTTCCACGGTGCCGTGAAGGCGGGCGTAGGCCCTGGTACCACCGTTTATGTTGCCGGAGCAGGGCCAGTAGGCTTGGCGGCAGCGGCTTCCGCACAGTTGCTCGGAGCAGCGGTTGTTATTGTTGGCGATATGAACAAGGCTCGCCTGGCACATGCTCGCTCCTTCGGTTGCGAAACCGTTGACTTAACCCTCGACGCTACGCTTACCGAGCAAATCACCCAGATTCTGGGCGTACCGGAGATTGACTGCGCCGTCGACTGCGTAGGCTTCGAGGCCAGCGGCCACGGTACCGACTCGAAGAAAGAGGTGCCTGCCGCCGTGCTCAATTCGCTGATGGAAATCACCCGCGCAGGTGGCTCCATTGGTATTCCGGGCCTCTACGTAACCGAAGACCCCGGTGCTGAAGACAAAGCCGCCCAGAAAGGCAGCCTGTCGATTCGTTTCGGGTTGGGCTGGGCCAAGAGCCACTCCTTCCATACCGGCCAGACGCCTGTGATGAGCTACAATCGCCAACTCATGCAAGCCATCCTGTACGATAAAGTACAGATTGCAAAAGCCGTGAATGTGGAGGTTATCAGCCTCGATCAAGCGCCCGAAGGCTACGCAGAGTTTGATAGCGGCGTAGCGAAGAAATTCGTTATCAATCCGCACAATTTGATACCGGCGTAGCGTTCTTGTTTAGCCCTTGTTTCGTCAAACAGCCAGATTACCGAACGGTAGTCTGGCTGTTTGATATAACGGGACATCTCGTTGCCTAGCTAGTTGTGTGTAGCACGCTCACTTACTGCCTATCTAGAACTTTACATCACCTTTTCAGTTCGGTCTAGCTACTTATTTAAGCGGGACTGAGGCGAGCTGAACATGAACTTGCAGCAGGGCCGCACGTACCTCTGTAGTTGGCTGTTTGGCCAGCGAAGTGTACATCTAAACGTTCACGCTCATGAAAATCGAACTGAATCCAGCCGCCGTAAAATTCGCTCAGCGCCTCCTTGAAGAAGGCAAGTTCAAGAATGACGAAGGCCAGTGGAGCGAGCACAACCCGAGTGCCGACGTCGAAAACAAATTTCTGGACAAGCACGAAATAGCAGAATACGGCCAGTGGCATCTCGGCCTCGATATGAGCAAAGGTGAAGACACTAAAGGCCGCTACCACTTTCCCTACGGCGACTTCAAGACCGTGCACCGTGATGGGCTGATTGCCGCGAAGGAGCGCGCCGCGCAGCAAGGCTACTCCGATATAGCAAAGGCAGCCGATGAACTGCTTCAGGAGTTGGAGAAGCAGGCAGCAGAGTAACCTTACCTTATCCAGTATTCGAACAGCTACAGCTGGCCCACTTCCGAGCGGGTCAGCTGTTTTCTTGTGCCGTACCCTTAATTTTTCGTGTTCTGCGGTCAGCGTGTGCCACCGCAGTATATTGCCCCTAATTTCAATTAGCCCAGTGGTTTATATTCCATTATTTGAATGCTTTTCAAACATTCTTTGCTTGTCTTATGCTGCTTGGTGAGCTTCACGCTTCGAGCCCAAACCAGTAGTCTTGAAGGCCAAATACTTAACACCAAAACCGGGGAGCCAGTCCCTTTCGCGACGTTAGGCGTGCCCGGCCGTGGCCTAGGCACGGTGGCCGACGAGCAAGGCCGTTATCTGCTGCGCCTTCCCTATAGCCTGCGAGACACGCTTATCGTTTCCTGCGTGGGTTTTTCGTCTGCCGTGGTGCTACCCAGTGCTTTAGCTACCGGCCAGCGCGTATTCCGGCTAGCCCCTCAAGAGCAGATTCTGCGTGAAATAAAGGTGGAGCATCGCCGCCTCCACCCGGCCTTGCTAGGTTACACTAAAGAAAAAGGCGACATTTTCTGGATAGGAGGCTCCAGCGGCAAAAGAACCGTTGAAAACGAGTGGGGCTGGGAATTTGGCACCGTACTAAAGCCCGTCCGCCGCACCTATCTAGAGGAGTTCCACATCTTTTTATCGGCCAACAACTACGAGCGACTCCGCTTCCGGCTCAACCTCTACGCCCTGGAACAGGGCCGCCCAGGCCGAGCACTACTCTCACAAGACATTCAACTGCTGTGCACCAAAGAGCAACGGGGCTGGCTCACGGTGGACCTGCGCCCGTACGAGCTTGAACTGGAGGCGCAACCAGTGGTAGCTACCATTCAGTGGCTGCAAAGCGAAAAGGCTGACCCGGAAGACAAGTACTTCTCTATTCCCGTCACGCGTCAGTCGCGGCAAGTCATGGTGGAGCGCGAGAACAGCCAAGCCGCCTGGACCACTCATGACATGCAGCCGAGCCTGTATTTCACGGTCATGACGGAGTAGCATATTGGTTAGCTACCTGTTTCTGCATGCTTCACTTTCAGTTACCTACGTGGTATGTTCTTCTCATGAGCCAAACTCATAACAAAACCCCTCACCTACTCCAATAGAATAGTATCCTTTGCCCTGATAGCCAATATTCCAGCTATCAGAATTTTCAAATGGCTTGTCGTTCCAAATCTGCAAAGCACGACCTGTATCGAAATGGATAATTAAATCTCCCCATGTGGTGAGCGTGGCGTTGGTAACCTGAGTACCTTCAAATGCTATTAGTGCTGGTGCTAAAATGGAATCAGAGTCGTTGTGCCATGTGCAAATGATGGCGTTTCCTTCAATAATCCGCCAAGCACAGTATACCATTAGATCAAACTCTCCCCGCGTTTCGTCGGTGGCTAATGCCGGCCCGAACTGCAACGTGAATATGGAACCCGTGCCACTTCCCGCTCGGCTCCGCCATGCTAGCTGACCATTCATAAGCTGAATGATCTGCTCAACTTCATTGAACTCTACATTACGTTGCTTCATAGTGCGCTAAGAGAATGAGGAATACGGCAGTTGATTGGGTTGAACTTACGTAAAAGCCCCTGCCGGGGCTTTTTTCGTACCTTTGCTGCCCCAAATTCCACCCAATTCCCACCTGCTATGTCAGTAGCTCCCGTAGCTCCGTATAAGCCTTTAAACCACGTTCGTATCGTGACAGCGGCGGCCCTCTTTGATGGGCACGATGCCGCCATCAACATCATGCGCCGCATCATTCAAAGCAGCGGCGCCGAAGTTATTCACCTGGGCCACAACCGCTCGGTGCAGGAAATCGTGGATTGCGCCATTCAGGAAGATGCGCAGGCCATTGCCATTACTTCGTACCAAGGCGGCCACAACGAGTACTTCAAGTATATGTACGACCTGCTGCAAGAGCGCGGTGCGGGTCACGTTAAGATCTTCGGTGGCGGCGGCGGCGTGATTCTGCCTTCCGAAATCGAGGAGTTGCAGCAGCACGGCATCACCCGCATCTACTCCCCCGATGATGGCCGGGCCATGGGCTTGCAGGGCATGATCAACGATTTGCTGGAACGCTCCGACTTCCCGACCGGCCAAAACCTGAACGGCGAAGCCGGCCACGTAAAAGAGAAAGACGCTCGCAGCATTGGCCGCCTGATTTCGGCCGCCGAGAACTTCCCGCAGGAGTTCGAGCGGGTGAAAGGCCAACTGATTTCCGAGTTCCAGAAGTCCGAAGGCGAGGCCGATCAGCGCATCGATTCCACTCCTACCGAGAGCAAAAAAGCACCTATCCTGGGCATTACGGGCACGGGCGGCGCAGGCAAATCGTCGTTGGTGGATGAGCTGGTGCGGCGCTTCCTGCTGGACTTCCCCGAAAAAACCATTGCCATTATATCCGTTGACCCGAGCAAGCGTAAAACCGGCGGTGCTCTGCTCGGCGACCGTATCCGGATGAACGCCATCAACTCGCCGCGAGTGTACATGCGCAGCCTCGCCACGCGCCAAAGCAACTTGGCGCTCAGCAAATACGTGCAGGACGCCGTGGACGTGGTACGCGCCGCCGATTTCGACCTGATTATCCTGGAAACGTCCGGCATCGGCCAGTCCGACACCGAAATCATCGAGCACTCCGATGCTAGCCTCTATGTGATGACGCCCGAGTATGGCGCAGCCACGCAGCTAGAGAAAATCGACATGCTCGATTTCGCCGACGTTATTGCCCTCAACAAGTTCGACAAGCGCGGGGCGCTGGACGCGCTACGGGATGTGCGCAAGCAGTACCAGCGCAACCACGGCCTCTGGGACAAGCCGCTGGACGATATGCCCGTTTTCGGCACCATTGCCTCGCAGTTCAACGACCCCGGCATGAACCGGCTGTACCGGGCGCTGCTGGCTACCGTAGAGCAGAAAACCGGCGTGCCGTTCGCCTCGCAGCTCGCAACCACGAAGGAGGACTCCGAGAAGATCTACATCATTCCGCCGCACCGCACGCGTTACCTTTCCGAAATCACCGAAACCATCCATCAATATGACCAGTGGGTTGATAAACAATCGGCAGTGGCCCAGCAGCTCTTTGGACTCCGAGAAGCCATCGGAGCCGTTGAAAGCCTCGGAGCAAACGCCACCAGTGGAGGATCTGGCGCTGGGGACGGCAGCCACGGAGTCGCACCAGCAGCACTCGTGGCCGGCCTGGAGAGCACCTTCGAAGAGGTCAAGCTTCGGCTGGACGGACAGAACTGGAAACTTCTGGAGACCTGGCCGCAAAAAGTAGCCGCCTACAAAGCGCCGGAGTTTGTGTTCAAGGTGCGCGACAAGGAAATCCGCATCCAGACGCACACCACCAGCCTCAGCAACCAGCAGATTCCGAAGGTGAGCCTCCCCCGCTATACCGCGTGGGGCGACTTGCTGCGCTGGCAGTTGCAGGAAAACGTACCCGGCGAATTCCCTTATACCGCGGGCGTGTTCCCGTTCAAGCGCGAAGGTGAAGACCCGACCCGCATGTTTGCCGGTGAAGGTGGCCCCGAGCGCACCAACCGCCGCTTTCACTACGTATCAGCGGGCTTGCCGGCCAAGCGCCTGAGCACGGCCTTCGACTCGGTGACGCTCTACGGCGAAGATCCCGACCACCGGCCCGACATTTACGGCAAAATCGGTAACGCCGGCGTGAGCATCGCCTGCCTCGACGATGCCAAGAAGCTGTATTCCGGCTTCAACCTTGCCAACCCGAGCACATCGGTGTCGATGACCATCAACGGCCCTGCTGCGCAACTGGCCGCCTTCTTCATGAACGCCGCCATCGACCAGCAGTGTGAGCTTTATATTAAGGAGCAAGGGCTGGAATCGGAAGTTGACGCCAAGATCAACCAGCTGTACCAGGAAAAGGGCTTGGTGCGCCCAAGCTACCAGGGCGAGCTGCCCGCTGGCAACGACGGCCTCGGCTTAATGCTGCTCGGCGTGACGGGTGACCAGGTGCTGCCCGCCGACGTGTACGCCACCATCAAGGCGCGCACACTCAGCCAGGTGCGCGGCACCGTGCAGGCCGACATCCTGAAGGAAGACCAGGCACAGAACACCTGCATTTTCAGCACCGAGTTTGCCTTGCGCCTGATGGGTGACGTGCAGGAATACTTCATCAAGGAGAAGGTTCGCAACTTCTACTCGGTTTCGATTTCCGGCTACCACATTGCCGAGGCCGGCGCCAATCCGCTCACGCAGTTGGCCCTCACGCTCAGCAACGGCTTCACGTTTGTGGAGTACTACGTGAGCCGGGGTATGGACGTGAACGACTTCGCGCCCAACCTGTCGTTCTTCTTCTCCAACGGCATCGACCCGGAGTACGCGGTAATTGGCCGCGTGGCGCGCCGCATCTGGGCCAAGGCCATGAAGCTGAAGTACGGTGCGAACGCTCGCTCGCAGATGTTGAAGTACCACATCCAGACCAGCGGCCGGAGCCTACACGCGCAGGAAATCGACTTCAACGATATCCGCACCACGTTGCAGGCCCTCTACGCCATCTACGACAACTGCAACTCCCTGCACACCAACGCCTACGACGAGGCCATCACCACGCCCACCGAGGAATCGGTGCGCCGGGCCATGGCCATCCAGCTCATCATCAATCGAGAGCTAGGCTTGGCCAAAAACGAAAACCCGCTGCAAGGCTCCTTCATCATAGAGGAGCTAACCGACTTGGTGGAAGAAGCCGTGCTGATGGAATTTGACCGCATTACGGAGCGTGGCGGCGTGCTCGGGGCCATGGAAACCATGTACCAGCGCGGCAAGATTCAGGAGGAAAGCATGCACTACGAGATGCTGAAACACACCGGCGAGTACCCCATCATCGGCGTGAACACTTTCCTCTCCTCGAAAGGCTCGCCCACGGTCATCCCGGCCGAGGTAATCCGCGCCACGGAAGAGGAAAAGCAGTATCAAATAGCTATGCTCCAGAACCTGCACGCCCGCAACGAAGGCACCGCCGAGCAGCGCCTGAAGCAGCTACAACAAGTAGCCATTGCCAACGGCAACCTCTTCGAGGAACTCATGGAAACCGTGAAGTTCTGCTCCCTCGGCCAGATTACGAATGCGCTGTTTGAAGTCGGCGGACAGTACCGCCGGAATATGTAAACGGCCAGTTTGCCTGAGTGAAAACGGGTGCTACCTTGCTGAGGTAGCACCCATTCTTTTTATCCAGTATGAAATTTTGCCGCCCACTACTTGCGGTTCTATTGTTCTCAGCGTGTTCTTCACCTGCTCCTTTGACTTTGACCGCACCAACTACCAAGGAAACCGCTTTAGTAAGGCTAACTGAGCAATTGACTATACTAGGACCCGTTCTAAAGCAAACCTTAGAAAGGTCGCCAATCCGTTTTTTTGTTGATAAACCTAAAGCAAGCAAACTGGATCCTCTAGAAGAAGCAACTCAAGCTCTACGCAAATCGCCTGACGCGCTAAATGAGCTAGCTGAAATAACTCCTTTCGATCCAATGGCCATGAGCTCACAAGCGGATAGGGAATTTCAACTAGCACAGCTGAAATCGTTGCTGCAAGCTCATCCAGATTTAGATTTTGGGTGGGTATGGTTAGCCAGTTCACAAAAGGATTATGTACAAGCTGCTGCCTCATTGTCCAAAGCCATTGCGCTAAATGACCAAGTTGGCTTCTACTTCAGACGACGCGCACTTATGTATGTGCTTCTACATAAGTATCCAGAAGCCGTGCGTGATAGTCAAAAGGCAGTGGAGCTGTATCACGACCGTACGAAGGTTTATCACGAGCTAGCAAATACTTATTTGATAATGCAGGATGACCAACATTATGCAGAAACTAGCGACTTGTACTTAGCTGAGTTGCAGAAATCACTGTCGATAATAGAGAAAACCAGTAACCTTAATGGGTTCCAACAGGAAAGCATACGCAGGCTACGTGAAGAAATAGGCTATGGCTACTTAGCTAAAGCAATGCATTTTATTGAAAGGCGAAACAAGCCAGCTATTGGTTGTATTGACTTGGCTAAAGCTACTATGTATGGTGTTGAAGAAGCACCAGACTTGCAACAGAAGTATTGTCGATAATACAATTGTTTGTCTAACGCCAGTTTGGCGCAGCACAACTTGCACTAGCCACGTCACCGAAATAAACGCCTCCCTCTACTGCGCAGGCAGCAAGCTGGAATCGCGCCGCTTGGAGTAATTCAGGCGGCGCGTCTGTTTTTGGGTGGGAGTTGAGTATGTACATCTAAGAGTTTGGTAACTGCGTAGAGTAACCCAACTCTACATGGCTACACCTGCTTGAAATTTGGAAAATGAGTCTACTCACAGTGTTTTTGGTGCTGGCCGCCTACCTATCACCTCAGCAGCAAACTGACTCACTGATTCAGGCTCCCGATACGAGCATAGTGTACACCAAGCGGCGCATTGTGCTACCCGAGGTACCGCAGCGCGGCCGCATTCTCGACCGCCACGACTCGGTATTAGTAGCTACCCGTCCGCAATACCTGCTGAAGCTGCCGCGCCGCCCGCCCCTCGACACCTTAGCGCTGAGCCAGCTGCTCGGCTGGGGGCCAACGACCATGCGCAAGCGCATTGCCGATGCCCTGCCCTACGAAGATGCCCCGGCTGGCTATCCGGTCCAGCTGCGGCTTACGGCTGCCGAAGCGACGCGGGTCAGGCGCAAAAGCCGCGAATGGCCCAACCTTACGCTGACGGAAGGCCGCCAGCGCAGCTACACCACCAGCGTGGGTGCCCACGTACTGGGCTACATGGGCGCCGAGGCCGAGGCGTTCTACAATCAGGCCAAGCGCTACCGCCGCGGCCGTTTCTACCAGTTGCGCAACGGGGGCGTGGAGGGGTACTACAACGGCATCCTCAACGGGCGCCGGGGTACCCTGCATCCTTTGGTGGATGAACTAGGCCAGACGCAGGGCAATTGGGCACCTGACACCGCCTTTCAGCAAGGCCAGGATCTGCACCTCACCCTTGATGTGAAACTACAGGCCTACGCTGAGCAACTGCTAGGCCGCCGCAAAGGCTACCTAGTAGCGTTGGATCCGCGGACTGGCGAGATACTGGCCTACGTGTCGGCGCCCATCTACAAGCCCGCCACCATTACGGCGCCTGATCTGGCTGGGGTGCGCGCCAAGCTACTGCAACAGGAAGGCATGCCACTCATCAACCGGCCGGCCATGCGCGCCAACCCGCCCGGCTCGGTATTCAAGCTAGTAAACGCCGCCGTGGCCTTACAACTAGGTTCTATCAGCCCCACTACCGGTTTCCGCTGCGACCAGAAGCTGGTGAGCTGCGTGCATCGCCACCCGGTACCCAGCAATCTAACTGCCGGGCTGAAGTATAGCTGCAACCCCTACTTCTATCAGGTGATGGGAAGAATCATCAACTATGTACCCGATAGTCTGGTGCAGGATACCGTAGCAGCCCGCCATGCCAACCTAGCCCAATGGCGGCGCTACGTCCGCTCGTTTGGGCTGGATTCGGTGCTGGGCGTGGACATACCGCGGGAGGCCCCTGGCTTTTTGCCCACCCCTGAATACTACGACAAGGCCCGGGGCACCACCCGCTGGCGGTACCGCTCGATTTATTCGCTCAGCATTGGGCAGGGCGAAATCAACCTGACGGGCCTGCAAATGGCCAACATGGCCGCCATCATTGCCAACCGCGGCTGGTACTACCCGCCCCATTTGGTAAGTAATATTGGGGAAGGCGGCCCCTTGCCGCGCTTCACCGAGAAGCGCTTTACCCTTGTTGATAGTATCCACTTTGCGGCTTTGATGCCGGGCATGGTGGCCGTCATGCAGCGCGGCGGTACGGCTGATGCCTCCAGTTTGGAAGATGTAGGCATCACAGTAGCCGGCAAAACGGGTACTGTAGAAAACGACGAGGGCGACGACCACGCCGCCTTCGTCGGCTTCGCCCCCGCCGACAACCCCCAGATTGCTGTGGCGGTGTATATCGAGAATGGGGGGTTTGGGGCAGACGCCGCCGCGCCGTGCGCTGCTTTGGTGATAGAAAAATACCTGCGCGGCAGCATCGCGCCGAAGCGCAAACGCTGGGAAGCGCGCATTCAAAGTCGGGCCCGACACGGGTATTGATTGGCATTGGAATACATTGGCTGCACAGTGCAGTTCTGTTTACCTGTGGCGGAAGACCAGCAGGCGCACCGCAGCAATCAGCCTACCTTACCATTAACCGAACCCTGCATCCGGCCCGCGGTTAGCGCAGCATAATTCGCAATCAGCTGTGACATAAAGGCTGCGCCCCTGTTGCTGTTCGAGCGGCAAGCCAGCGCCATACTCAGCAGTACCCAAACCTGTTATCTTGAAGAATGAAAGCTCCAGAAAAGCCACCCGTAGTTGCTCCCGTTACCCTGGTCCGAGCCTTTGGTGTAATTAGCGGGACATTGCTGGTGGCAGGCATTGTGATTGGGTCCGGCGTGTTCAAGAAAATCGTGCCGCTGGCCCAGAGTGGACTAAGCGCGCAGTGGATACTGGCTGCCTGGGTGGTGGCGGGCTTGGTCACCATCTGCGGTGCCCTGAACCTGTCGGGTATGGCTTCGCTCACTGAAGAATCGGGCGGCGTCTATGAGTATCTGCGCCTGTCGTTTGGCAATTTTGCTTCCTTCCTGTTCGGCTGGACGGATTTTGCCATCATCGGCTCTGCTTCGGTGGCGGCGCTGGCTTTCATTTTCGCTCAGTCTGTTAATGCGCTGCTACCCTTACCCAACCCGGCTGAGACCTGGGCGCACCTCTCTATTGGCCAGTTGATTTACCCCTTCGCCGACTCTGGTATTAAGATCTTAGCCATCGGCACCGCCGCCACACTCACTTGGGTGAATTACCGTGGGGTAAGTGATAGTGGGCGGCTCAGCAACGTATTCACAGCGGCCAAAATCGCGGGCATTCTTCTGCTCATCCTCGCGGGCTTGTTTCTGGCTTCGCCGGATTCTAGCAGTACTCCAGCGGCGGCGGTGCCCGTGCGGGAAGTGTCGCTGGCCAGTGCTTTTTTTGGCGCTCTACTCAGTGTGTTCTGGGCTTATGATGGCTGGGTGGACCTTTCCTTTGTCACCGGTGAAATTAAAAACCCGCGGCGCAATGTACCGCGGGCCATTATTGGTGGGGTGAGCATCGCCATTGTGCTGTATGTGCTCATCAACTACGTGTATCTGCGCACCTTACCTCTGGCCCAGCTGGCGGCAGTAGGCCCGAACGAAATTGGGGCGGCCGTGGTGGCTGAATCCTTGCTGGGCAAGTGGGGCAAAACGGGCGTGACGGTCTTAATACTAGTGAGCGTATTCGGCACGCTCAATTCGGTACTGCTCTCGCATACCCGCGTGCATTTCCGCATGGCTCAAGAAGGGTATTTCTTCCCATCGGCCGCGGCAGTACACCCTCGCTACCGCACGCCCTACCGCGCTTTATTTTTCACCCTGACGTGGAGTACACTACTGATTATCTCCGGCACCTTTGAGCGCCTAACGGACTTAGTCATTTTTGCCACCTTCCTGTTTTATGGCTTGCTGGCTGTGGCCGTCGTGAAAATGAAACGACAAGGCCGCATCCCAGGGCCAGTACCCGGCTACCCGTTCGTGCAGATCCTTCTGATCCTGTTTGCCCTCACCTTCACCGGCCATACGCTAATCACGCAGCCCATCCAGTCACTTCTGGGCTTAGGCCTGATTCTGACCGGCCTCCCCTTCTTCGTGTATTTCCGCCGGCAGCAGCAAGCCCGCACATCACGAACGAGCACAACCAAGGCGAACCCCTAAGCTGGGGAAAAACCAATTTATACGCTAGCACGAGTGTAGCGCAGCCGACCTACCGTCTACCCAGGCAATCAACGGGAAGGCTGCCCCTCGCCTACTGAGCAAGCAGCACAGTTGTTTGCCTACTCGGTGTAAAGGCCCTTATTTGCCTTCAGTCGTTGAGTGATGCGTTGCCGGATAATCAACGCCATTTACGGTGATGATGGGCAATAGTAGCTACAGTTGAGGCGCCAATACTCGTTTCTATACCGCCACACCGTACGCAAGGTCTAATTGGTACGGTTTGGATGGTGACAAACCCTGTTGATCGAAAAGCGCAGATCCTACCCTCAGCAATTTATTAGCTTTACCTCATGCGTATGGCTTTTACTTGTTGGGGCAAGGGTTTAATCTTCGTGTTTATGGTGCTGGCCGCCTGCTCCTCCCCGGACCAGCAAACAGGCGCTCCAACGCAGGATCCAACCACGGGCGAAGTATACACCAAGCGCCGTGTGGTGGTGAACGACTCGCTCATCCGGGGGCGCGTACTCGACCGAAACGACTCGGTGCTGGTGGACACCCGCTTGCAGTATCTCTTGAAGCTGCCGCGCCGCGCCCCCCTCGACACCCTAGCGCTGGGCGAGTTGCTGGGTTGGGATTCCCTGACCGTCCGGCGACGCATTGCTGAGGCGCTGCCGTACGAAGAAGCCCCGGCTGGTTTTCCGGTTCAGCTCCGCCTCACCGCGGGCGAGGCCAAACGGGTGCGCCGAGACAGTGCTGACTGGCCCAACCTCCTCTTAACCGAACGCAACCAACGCGTTTATACCACCCATGCGGGCGCCCCCGTGCTAGGCTACATGGGCGCGGAAGCGCAGGCTTTTTACCGCCAGGCCAAGCGCTACCGGCGCGGCCGTTTCTATCGGCTGCGCAGCGGCGGGGTTGAAACCTATTACAACGGGTTGCTGAATGGGCGCTGGGGCTATCTGCATCCGTTGGTAGATGCCAAAGGCAAAGAGCACGGCACCTGGGCCAAGGACACCACCTTTCAGCAAGGCCAAGACCTGCATCTGACCATCGATGTGAAGCTGCAGGCCTACGCTGAAAAGCTGCTGGGCAACCGCAAGGGCTACTTGGTAGCGCTGGACCCGCGCACCGGCGAAATTCTGTGCTCGGTATCGGCGCCGGTATATGATCCGGCCACCATCACCGCACCAGACCAGGCGGGGGTGCGCGCCAAGCTGCTGCAAAGCGAAGACATGCCGCTACTCAACCGGCCAGCCATGCTGGCTAACCCGCCCGGCTCGGTGTTCAAGCTGGTGAATGCTGCCGTAGCCCTGCAGGTAGGCGCCATCAGCCCCACCACCGCATTCCGCTGCGACCAGTCGTTGGTGAGTTGCGTGCACCGCCACCCGCAGGCCAACAGTCTAACCTTAGGGTTGAAATACAGCTGCAACCCCTACTTCTACCAGACAATGCGGAACCTCATCAGCCGCATGCCCGACAGCCTGTTGGTGGATACGGTGGCGGCCCGCCACGAGAACCTGGCCCTCTGGCGCCGCTATGCTCGGTCGTTTGGGTTGGATTCGGTGCTGGGCGTGGATATGCCGCGCGAAGCCCCTGGCTTTTTGCCCACGCCAGCGTATTACGATAAGGCCCGCCGTACCACCCGCTGGACGTACCGCTCGATTTATTCGCTCAGCATCGGGCAGGGCGAAATCAACCTCACCGGGCTCCAAATGGCCAACATGTCCGCCATCATTGCCAACCGCGGCTGGTACTACCCACCGCACCTAGTACGCAGTATTGGAAAGGACGGGCCGTTGGCGCGCTTCACGGAGAAGCACTATACCCTCATCGACAGCGTCCACTTTGCGGCCCTGATACCGGGCATGGTGGCCGTCATGCAGCGCGGTGGCACGGCCGATGCCTCCAGCCTAGCCGATGTAGGCATTACGGTAGCTGGCAAAACCGGCACCGTAGAAAACGACGAGGGCGACGACCATGCGGCTTTTGTCGGCTTCGCGCCAGCCAATAACCCCAAGATAGCCGTGGCGGTGTACCTGGAAAATGCGGGCTTCGGAGCTACGGCCGCCGCGCCGTGCGCCACCTTGGTGATGGAGAAGTACCTACGCGGCAGCATTGCCCCCAAACGCAAACGCTGGGAAAAGCGCATTCAGCGCCGAGCCCAAAGCGGATATTAGTGGTCTGCTGTACAGAGATACGCCTAGAATAGTGCTAGTGCGCGTGGAAGTCAAGCGCATTTTCTCTGGCTGGCAAGCTCGTTCATCAAGCTGATAATCATGCCACTTCCGTAATTTCAAGGCAACGCTTTTTACGAGACCAACATCTGGTGGTTGGGGCTTTCTGTAGGCGCTACATACGCTCCACTCACCTTGTGTTGCTCTATGAAACCACTCTTGTTTCGCCGAAGCTTAGCGTGTTTGGCGCTGTTAACGTGTTCTTTTTCGTCGTTTGGGCAGGCCAGTGCCCCTGTGGATGACTATGCAAAAGCCCGGAAAATCATTGCAGACCTCGATACAATTGTGGCCCCGAATGGCGTGCAGGAATCGTACGCCGCTCCTATTGGGGGCATAAAGCAGTGGGTATATGTCCGGGGGCAAGACAAGGTCAACCCCATCATTCTGTTTGTGCACGGGGGACCGGCCTCGCCTATGGCCCCGGTTTCGTGGATGTTTCAGCGCCCGATAGAGGAATACTTTACGGTGGTCCAGTACGACCAGCGAGCGGCGGGCAAAACCTACGCTACCAATGACACCACCAACCTAGGCAGCACCATTCGCATTGACCAGTACGTGCAGGACGCTATTGAGCTGGCCGAGTTGATCTGCAAGAAATACGGTAAGCAGAAAGTGGTCTTGGTGGGCCACAGCTGGGGCACCATCGTGAGCATGCACGCGGCCCTGAAACGGCCCGATTTGTTTTACGCCTACGTGGGCATCGGGCAAGTCATCAACTCTCAGGACAATGAGCGGGTAAGCTTCAACTACGCGCTTACGCGAGCCACCGCCGAAAACAACCAAGCAGCCCTCCGAGAGCTACGGTCCATTGCGCCCTACCCAGGCCAGCAACCCATCACCCGGAAGCGAATTGTTATTGCTCGGAAATGGCCCCAGTACTATGGGGGGCTGTCCGCGTACCGTTCAACATCCACGTACTACTTCAACGCCCCCTTTCTCTCTCCCGACTACTCGGCAGCCGCCGTAACCGCCATTGACAAAGGCAGCTTGTTCACCCTGGGCCGCGTGCTGCCCGCGTTTCTGCAAGTTGACTTCAAGCCCATTAAGTCGTTCCCTATTCCGGTGTTCATGCTAATGGGCCGGCACGATTACACCACGCCATCGGAGCCAACGGCTAGCTGGCTGGCGCAGGTGAAGGCCCCAGTTAAAAAGGGGATATGGTTTGAACATTCCGCGCACCTTGTTCCGCTCGAAGAACCCGGCAAACTGCTCATCACGCTGGTTAATGAGGTAAGACCCCTAGCCATTGGGCCAAGACGTGGCGGTACTAAGTAGGCAGACAACGGCAACACGACACCTCAAACGCCCGATCAACCACCTACTTGACTGAAGCAAGCCGCAGAAAAGTACGAGAGAAGCCCTGCGCTGCTAGCGTTAGCAGCCATAGCGGATGGCGTACGGTATTACTTGCGCCCTCTGATGCGGGGATCCAAAGTAAGCAGCTCGTCCATGCGTACAGGTGGTAGCACGTGAGCACACGTTGTCAGCTAAAGACAACAGATGAAGCGGGCAGTGTACATTGGTTGTTATTCCGCGGCTACAGTCTTCCTGAGTTATGAAAGTCTGCTACTACCTATCGTTATCGTGCTGACCTGCTACCAGGTGGCGGCGCAGGCTGTACCTGTGGCCTCCCCCGACTCCGGCTCGCTGGCAGGCGCCGTGCAAGCAGCCCGCCTGCGTTACCGGACGGATGCACCGGAATCGCGCCTGCTCAATGAGGTAGCCTACGTCAACCATGCCTCGGGCACGGTGCAAGGCCAGCGCGAGTTCTTCGCTCCGCGCTATGCCAGCGCCCAGCAACAGCAAAATCCCCAACCCGACCGCCGCAACCTGCTGCACTGGCAGCCTACCATCACGCTCAGCCCAGGCGCCACCCAGGAGCTAACCTTCTACACCTCCGACCAGGCCGGGCGTTACCTAGCGGTGGTGCAAGGCCTAGCTGCCGATGGCCAGGCTGGTAGCACCAGCATTGTACTAGAAGTGAAACCGGCATTATAAGCTGCCCTGCAGTACCCTATGTGTCTGGGTTTTTCTGGTTTATCTTCCTTACAGGAAGCCTAGAATACTCCAATCAGCGCAGACGGTACTCGCACCAAGCTTTCTTCTTGTGGCCTAAGGACTTCCCGTTCAGAAACAGTTCGGCCTCGTTGGCGGAGGAGAAGACGCGCACGGGCGAGCCAGACCGGTGCGCTCGGGCCAGTTCCGGTGAAGCATACGTTTAGGTATCGGTAGCTTAAGCCGCCAGTGCGCTTGGCAGTAACGGAGGAGTGGTATGGATGGCAGAAAGTGTTGGTTCTGCGTATTTATTGCAAAGCAACCACACCATTTTTCTCTCTCATGCAAACCATCACCATCGCGCCAAAATCCACTCAGCCACTTACTGTCAACCGCTTAGGCTACGGCACCATGCGCCTGACGGGTCCGGAAATATGGGGCGAGCCCGCCAACCGCCCCGAAGCGCTGCAAATCCTGCGCACCGCGGTGGAATCAGGCGTCACGTTCATCGACACGGCCGATTACTACGGCGAGGACGTTACCAACCGACTCATCCGCGAGGCACTGCACCCTTACCCCTCGGAGCTAGTGATTTGCACAAAGGTGGGGGCCACTCGCCGGCCCGATAAAAGCTGGGTGCCCTACAACACACCCGAAAACCTACGCGCTAGCATCGACAACAACCTGCGCACTTTGCGGCAAGAGCAGATTCAGTTGGTGCACCTGCGCCTAATGGGCCACGGGCCAGTGTCGCTAGACGAGCAGTTGGGCGCTATGTTCGAGATGCAGCAGGAAGGCAAGATTCAGCACGTGGGGTTGAGCAACGTAACCCGCGAGGAGCTGCAAACCGGCCTGCAACTAGGCGAAATAGCCACCGTGGAAAATATGTACAGCTACGCTCAACGCACCACCATGAAATTACCCCACGGGGCCAACCCCGGTGGCGAAGAAGTACTGGATTTGTGCGAGCAGCATGGTATTCCGCTTATTCCGTTCTTTTCACTGTTGCACGCCCTACCAAAAACCGGCAGCAAAATAGCCGAAGTAGCCCGCCAACACAACGTGTCAGAAGCCCAACTCAACCTGGCCTGGCTGCTGCATAAGTCGCCGTGCCTATTGCCTATTCCGGGCACCTCGTCGTTGGCGCACTTGCGGGAAAATTTGCAGGCCGCTGCTATTCGCCTAAGCCCCGAGGATATGGCCTATCTGGAGTAGCGGCATTCGGCACGTAGTTTTGCTCTGGCAGCTGCTTGGAAAGCCACCAGAGCAAGCTTCACTTTCTTTACATAGTAAAACCATGCTTACAGATACGCTGAGAAAGTTATTTGCCAGGGACTTAAGCAGATTACAGCACGAACTCCAGCAGTACCAAAACGAGCATACCATCTGGCATTTCGAGAAAGGCATAGCCAATTCAGCCGGCAATCTGTGCCTGCACCTGGTAGGCAATTTGAAAACATATATAGGAGTAGAGCTCGGAGGCGTGGCCTACACAAGAAACAGAGACCTAGAATTCTCCTTGAAGAATGTTCCTCGTGTTGCATTGCTGGACAGCCTCCGGGAAACAAGCATGGTAGTAGATACGGCGCTGGCTTCCTTGCCGGAAACGGAGCTGCAAAAAGAGTATCCTCTTCTGGTTTTCGAGGAGAAGACTTCCACCGAATATTTTCTGGTTCATCTTGCTGCCCACCTTGCCTATCACCTCGGCCAAGTCAACTACCATCGTCGGTTGCTGGATGTGTGAGCTGGCTTAATAGCTGAAGACACTATAGTGGCTATGATGCGCGTTAGAAACACGCTTGCAACGCCTGTTGGGAACAGGCGTTGACTTATGTTTTTTATTGGATCATCACTGTATTTCTTTGCATAAAACGACCCTTGTACGCTTACTTCGTGGCATGAAACGCAGCTTTTGGTGTGGCATAGTGGGCCTGCTGCTGGCGGGTCCCGTGCAGGCCCAATCCCTGACGGGCGTGTGGCAGGGAGTGGAAACAGATACCGGCGAACCAGGTGAGGTGTGGCCTGCAGTGCTGCGGCTACAGAAAAGCAAGGGCACCAGCCTCTTGGGCGTGCTCTACCAAGAGGTAGGCGGAGAACCGGCCATGTCGGCTACCTTTCAGGTGCAGGGCGCCCGCACTGCCAGTGGCCTGCGCCTCGAACACGTGCGCAAGCTCAATGAAACCGGCCACATGCCCGGCTTTTACTGGTGCGAGGGGGCCATTACGTTCACCTACGACCCTAAAGAGGAAAAACTAACCGGCCGGGCCACCTACCGCCCAACTGGTGACTGCGACAACGGTGCTTTCACATTTTACCGCGTCAAGCTGAAATCGGCGGCTACGGTGGCGGCCAACGCAGAGAGCACCATCCGGGTGTCGGGCCGCAACGTGTTGTGGTTTGCTGATGCCGAGCTAAAGCAGCCCCTGACGACGGGCAACTCCTACCGCACCAAGCTCACCAAAACCACTACCTTCTACCTCACGCAGGGCTACTACCCTACCCGCCAAAGTGGAGCAGTGCCCATCACGATTCAGGTAACGGGGCCCGTTCCTAAACCTGCACCGCGCCCGTCACCAGCCGACACGGCCCGCCCAGCGCCAGCCCCCATCGTGGCGCCCAAGCCCGTGGTACTCCCCACCGTGCTATTTGAACTGGGCAAGCCCAATCTGCTCCCAGAAGGCCTCCCGGCCCTCGACCAGCTAGCCGCCGAACTGAAAGCCCGCCCCACGCTGAAGCTGCGCGTAGCTGGCCACACCGACAAAATCGGGGAGCCCGAGAAAAACCAGATTTTGTCGGAGCAGCGGGCCGAAGCCGTGAAAACTTACCTGGTGAAAGTTGGGGTGGCCGCCGAGCGCATTAGCACCATCGGCTACGGCGACTCGCGCCCCCTCTATCCCTCCCCCGATGCCCGTAACCGGCGCGTGGAAGTGGCCGAAGTGAAGGACTGAGCTGGGTAGCCGCCCGGTTGCTTCCAGCACATCCGACAGGTCTTGTTATGTTGTGTTGCGCTCCTGGGCAGCAACGTAGTCACATGGCTGGCCTCGGCATTGGTGATGGAGTGCATTATACTGAACTTGCGGCACCCGCGGCCCCACCCCACTGTAGGCTGCCTTCCTCCATTGATTTCACTTACATGAGCCATTACAAACTTTTTGCCTTAGCCTGCACGTTGTTTTTTGCGTCGTACTCCAGTAGCTACGCCCAAAACACCACCTGGAACAACAAGCAGTGCGCCGTGGTGCTAACGTATGACGACGCCATCGACGTGGACCTGGACAATGTAGTGCCCGCCCTCGACTCGGTGAAGTTGCGGGGTACGTTTTACTTGATTGGCTCGTCGCCGGTGGTGGCGCGCCGCCTACCCGAGTGGCGCCGTGCCGCCCAGCGGGGCCATGAGCTAGGCAACCACGCCCTGATGCATCCCTGCGACGGTAGCCTGCCCGGCCGCGGCTTCGTCACCCCCGACAACGACCTAAGCAAATACACCGTCAGCCGGGCCGTGAGCGAAATACGAGCCACCAATACCTTACTCAACGCCATCGACGGCAAAACGGCCCGCACGTTCGCCTACCCCTGCGGCGACCTACAGATTGGGGGCGTTAAGTTCTACGACCAGCTGAAAACCGATTTCGTGGCCGCGCGCGGCGTAACCGATGGTTTGCAAACAGCCGCCCAAGTGGACCTGACCAATGTGGATGCCTATTCCATCAATGGGCAGTCGGCGGAGTACATGCTTGACTTGGTGAAGAAAGCCCAACAGTCGCACACGGTATTGGTGTTTCTGTTCCACGGAGTAGGCGGCGGCCACGCGCTGAACGTGGATTTGAAAGCGCACCGCCAACTGTTGCGCTACCTCAAGGCCCACGAAAAAGAAATCTGGGTGGCCCCTATGGTGGAAGTGGCTGAAAAAATCAAAGCAGCCCAACAAGGAGCCAGCACCAGCAAACCAAGCAAATAGCAGCCGGTTCATACCTGTCTGCTAGTGCCCGTCCACATCGTTGCAGACCTACAACGGCCCGTTCCTACGCCATAGGAGCGGGCCGTTGCGCGTGCTCCTGTTTTGCAGGCGGCGGCATTGCCAGTACACGAAAAAGCGGGCCGCCTACGCAAGACAGCCCGCTCTTTTATCTACATCTACAGAAGAACGTCTCTACTTGATGAAGTTGCCCGCAATGGCCAGCACTGTGCTCGGATCCAGCGGCTCATCGAAAGCTTCTGAGGCTTCAGCCATTGTTACGCCCGGCAACGAGGCCAGATTGACGCCCGCTTGGGTGGTGTTTTCCTCTCCTGGATAATCGGCTGCAGGGTTGCCAGCACCGTAGACGGGGGCGGTGGCGGAAGGAGCTGGCCCACCGTTGTCGTTGCCCGAAATCCAGCTCTTAGGCATGGAGTTTAGGGTGCCGGGAACTGCTTGCGGCCCACCGCGGCGCACCGTCCGGATGTGGGACGCATGGCGCGCTTCCACCGAGTGGATGTTGAGCGCAGCCTCCAGCACGGTGTTGTTGCTGATCAGAAGCGGAGCGCCCCCCTTGTAGGCACGTACACCCGTGTCTTCCAAAGCCTGAGCTACGGCCAAGAAGGTACCCTGATTGGTGAATACAGTCGGGAACAAAGCCTGCCGCGCGCCGCCTTTAGCCCCCGTGAAATCGTAAGCGCCCGCGCCCGGATCGGCAATGGCGGCGCTGCCTAGCACACTGCGCAGAAAGTCGACGTGCTTGCGCTCATCGTTCCGGATGGTAGTGACGGAATTCCGGGCCTGGCCCGTGAGCAGACCCGCCGAATCGAGGCCGGTCTGATAGAAATAATACTCTAGATACTCCAGCCCAAGGGCAAAGTTCAACACGAATTTAACTTGGTCGCTCAGTCCCGAAGATTGCCCGTAGGCTTTCTGGAACATCGAGCCCACGGCCAACGGGACAGCAGAAGCTGCCAGTTTCTTGCCGAAGCCCGCGAAGTGGCGGAACATCTGGCGGCGCTGGTCGAGCCGCTCATATACCTCCGGGTCCACCCGCTCGATTTCGGTAATCAGGTTCAGAATATTCATGGGTAGGATTTGTTGACGATGCTAGAAAAAAGAGTGAAGCAAGCCCTAGTCGCGGGGCAGTTTGCTGACGTTGATTTTCGAGCCGGGCTTCAAATATTTGTTAGCCATGGCTGCCACCTGCGAAGGCCGCATAGAGATTTCGAGGCCCGTGCGCGTATCCACCACATCGGAACCCACGAAGTTGCCGTACCGGAGCAAGTCCCGAATCAGGGCGGCATGCCGGGCTTCCACCGACACAATCTTGCCAGCCAGCCCCAGGTACACTGGATTACTGATCAGCGGACCCGCGCCGTTGTACGCTGAGACGCCCAGATCTTCGAACGCCATAGCGGCCCCGAGTACGCTGCTGCGGCTGCTGAAGTCGATAGACGAGAAGTCGGGCTCCAGGTCTTCGATGGGGGTTCCGCCATTAGCCGAGATACCCGTTTTCAGAAACTCGCGGTGAATCCGCTCGTGCGCCTCCAAATCCTTCAAAGCGGCTCTTTCCGCTGGGGAAGCAGAGGCGTAGTACGGGCTAGCCAGTACGGCAGCGTAGAAGGCTGCCTCCAATTGCTCGAGCGCATACGCAAAGTTGAGTATGCCAAAATCACCACTCCCCACGTTCACCACGCGGTTGTTGTCGCCTTTGCTGTCGCTGCTGGCGGCAGCATTCAGCTCGTCGTCGGTTAAACTGTCGTCGCAGCCAGCTAGCACCAGTCCCGTCAGCACGACGCCGGCTCCCGTGAAGCGCAGGAACGACCGGCGCTGCAGGGGCGTGTTCGATTTGTCCACGGCCTTCTCGACTGCGGAGCTTTCTTCGAAAATTTCAGACATACAACTTGGCTTTATATGTGAAAAAAAGTTACTAAGTCGAGCTACGTCCGCCAAAGCACAACCGGATTTACCAAGCTCCACAGATGCCTGAATTTTGTAATAATTCGCTTGTTTTTTTGAAATAATTTGAACATTTACACGATATTTTGAATAATATCATTACATATTAGCACCATAGACACAGTGCGCTTGCCTCTTCCTATTGCCTGTGATGCTGAACGAGGACTAGTATTCAAGCCAGATACCGCAAGTGAACAGCTGATGATCAGACAAAGAGATTGGGGCACCCGAAGCCTTCCCTATTCGTAGATAATACAAGGGCTTTGTGAAGGCTCAGCGTTGCATTTAGTACTTGCCAAGTGGCATCTGCTCGTAGCTTAGGGGTTACTTTTTTTCTTTGCTTCCGCTCCTGACACCATGCGTATGAATTGCGCCCGAAGCCTACGGCTCTTTTCGGCACTTCTAGTTTTCCTGTATTCCTCGATAGGACTCGTTTCCCCTGGGTTGGCACAGCAGCCCGCCGCCGCTAAGCGCGACACCTCGTTCACGATTCATAGCGCGTACAGCAAAGTAAAAAAGCAGCACCCCACCAGTAGCATAGCCCGGCCGCCCGTGCCCGCCGGGGTCCGCTCACAGCTCAACCTAACCTACTGCACCCAAGACAGCCACGACCTGAAGCTGGATGTCTTTTACACGGCTGCCAACAAGCGCCAACGGCGCCCGGCTGTTCTCTTGATTCATGGCGGGGGCTGGCACTCCGGCGACCGGTCGCAGCACGTGCCGATGGCCCAGCAACTGGCTGCGCAGGGTTTTGTGGCCGTCACAGCCGAATACCGCCTTTCAACCGAAGCCCCCTATCCGGCCGCCGTGCAAGATTTGAAAGCCGCTATCCGCTGGCTCCGCAACCACGCCGATTTGTATTCCATCGACCCGAACCGCATTGCGGTGTGGGGGTTCTCGGCAGGGGGCCAGTTGGCTGCCCTCGTGGGCAGCACCAACGGAGAGGCGCTGTTCGAGCAGGGCGGCTGCTCTTCCAAACAGTCTAGCAGCGTGCAGGCGGTGGTAAATGTGGATGGCATTCTGGCTTTTCTGCACCCAGAGTCGGGCGAAGGCGACGACAGCAAAAGCACATCGGCCGCGACATACTGGTTTGGCGGCCCTAAAACAGAACGGCCCGAGCTATGGCAGCAAGCCTCGGCGCTTACCCACGTAGGGCCGCGTACTCCGCCCACTCTGTTCATCAACAGCAGCGTGGACCGCATGCACGCTGGCCGCGACGATATGCTGGCTCGCCTCCAGGCCCTGGGAGTGTACACCGAAGTACAGCGCTTTCCTGATGCGCCCCACACCTTCGTTCTATTCAACCCATGGTTTGAGCCTACGCTTCGCTACACCGTAGATTTCCTTAATAAGGTCTTTCGAGTGCGCTGAGCGTCCTGTAGCTCCCCCTAGTGGCTGTGGCTAAATCATTGGTGTTGTAGTGTCGTTGCTGAAACCAAACCATGCTATTGGTAGGCAGCGAGGTGCACCGCCAGCATAGTAAGGCAACTGCAGAGCCAATACTATACAGGACGCTGTGCTCGGTGTGAACACTATGCTACGGCGTTCAACAGCCCCTTAAGCACCCAAACATCCGCTACTGCAGCCACTAGCACGTGGTGCCAGCAGAAGTGGTAAGCACACGGCTCAGTGAAAATAAGTTATGCTTGCATAACATTTCTATCAATCTTACGTATTATCTTTGCATACCGAACAAGCTGACTTGCACCCATATACATACATTGCCATGAAAAAGAGCACTGCTACTATTTCTTCGCTGCTAATCCTTGGCGGACTCGGCTCGTTGAGCTACCTAGCGTCTCAGGTACTGGACCTGAACTTGATTTTTGACCTCAGCGACGAAGAGGAAATGCATTTCTGCTAAGCCTGTAGCTGTATATTTTTTTGTTAAACCCCGCCCACAGCGGGGTTTAATTTGTTTAGGGGGCTAAAGAAACCCGTAGTAGGAATCAGCCTGTTATGGATCGGCTTCAAAAAAAAGCGTATCCATTCTCGTCTGTTTTCGGTACTTCACCTTTCAGAAGCTTATTTGGAGCGGCTACCTTTCTCTCACCTGCTGCCCGTATTGGCTGCGTCCCCACCTTGGGAGCAAGCCGAACGAGCAGCGAAAATCAGTGAATTATGAATCTGAGCAGTCTTAAAGACCAGATCAGTTACATCATCGGGCGCGACTTGGCCCGTAATTTTGCCCAGCAGGGCCTAGATCTGGATGTGGAGGTTTTGGCCGCCAGCATGAAAGAAGGCCTGAACGGCGAGCCTAGCCGCCTCACGCAAGAGCAGATGCAAGCGGCTATGCAGCAGCTACAAGAGCAGATGGGTGGCCCAGATGCTGACGATGACGACAACCAATCCTCCTCTTCCATGGCAAACAACAAAGAAGAAGGTCAGACCTTCTTAAGCGAAAACAAGAACCGCGCTGGCGTAACCACGCTGCCGAGCGGCTTACAGTACGAAGTGATAACCGAAGGCAGCGGCAAGAAGCCAACCCTAAGCAGCTCCGTAACTACGCACTACCACGGCACGCTTATCAACGGCAACGTGTTTGACAGCAGCTACCAGCGCGGCCAGCCCGCTACCTTCCCCGTGAACGGTGTAATTGCAGGCTGGACAGAAGCGTTGCAACTGATGCCTGAAGGCTCGAAGTGGCGCCTCTACATTCCGTCGGAACTGGCCTACGGTAAGCGTGGCGCTGGCCGCGACATCGGCCCCGACACAGCCCTCATCTTTGATGTGGAACTGCTGAAAGTAAACAACTAAGTTGCATTGAAGGCCTCGCTGACTGCCTGCTCTCCTACTTCCGCTTGCGAAACAAGGACGACGGCCGCCAGCGGGGCTTTTTTGTGTATGACAGATTCTACGCCTCCCCTACCCAACGACGAAAACGACGGCCCGCCTCCCGCCTCCCCCGAGGAAGAGCATCCTGTGGACGCCTCGGTAGCTCCTCCCACCGACACTCCGGTGGCTGCCCCTCTGCCGTTGCCCCAGCAATTTGCAGAGATGCGCAGCGAGGATAGCCGCGTGATACTAACCAACGATCAACTGCAGGTTAACGGGCAGCGGTTTGGGTGGTGGGAGTTGGAAGGCGTCGAGGTTCAGCGGGTGCGGTGGCTGCTATGGCTGTTGCTCGGCGGTTTCACCTTGGCTGGCTTCCTCCTAGGCTTTCTGCAAAACTGGCTACGGACTATGCCCGCCGCTCTAGGCATTGTGGTTGGGGCATTGCTGTTGGCAGTTGGCCAGCGGGGCACCAACCGCCTGCGCTTATACCGACTAGGCCGCGAAGCCGCGCATTTTGCCTTGCCAGGCGAACTACCCACCTGGCAGAAGCTGACCGCCGAAGCCAACCGCCGTATCCGGCAGCGCCACCACGAAGCGGCGCAGGCAGCCGCAGCTGCTTTGCTGGCTGCCACTCCACCTATGCCAAGCCCACCCTCCGCTTTTGAGGCTGGCTGATTTCAGTATTACCCCCTATTAGTTTTCGCACAAGCGGCCAAACGCTAGGTTTGCAGGCTGCCCGCTACCTTTGCGGGCTTTTCAAACAGTTTTCAGGTAGAGCTTCTATTTTCTTTTCACTCCTCACATGGACGCCAAACACCAGCACACCGCTATTTCAACGGCGGGCTTGCTTATTGCCCTAGGCATTATTTACGGCGACATTGGCACTTCGCCGCTCTACGTAATGAAGGCTATTGTGCCGGAGCAAATCAACCCTGCTCTCGTGTACGGAGGTATTTCTTGCGTTATCTGGACGCTCACCCTCCAAACAACCATCAAGTATGTAATGCTCACCCTCAATGCCGATAACAACGGAGAAGGTGGCATTTTTTCGCTGTATGCCCTAGTGCGGCGGCGGGCAACTTGGCTGACCATCCCGGCCATCATTGGTGGGTCGGCGCTACTGGCCGACGGCGTGATTACGCCCCCCATTTCCGTGTCGTCGGCTATTGAGGGGTTGGAAGCGGTGTACCCCAACATTCCAACGGTGCCTATTGTCATTGGTATTCTGTTGGGGCTGTTCTTGATGCAAAGCTTCGGCACCCAGATTGTGGGCAAAGCCTTCGGGCCTATCATGCTGATCTGGTTTTCGATGTTGGCCGTGCTGGGGGCTTCCTGGATTATCCAGCAGCCAGCTATTCTCAAAGCCTTCAACCCGTACTACGCCTATGACTTGCTGGTAAATTACCCGCAAGGATTCTGGCTCCTAGGCGCGGTATTCCTGTGTACAACCGGGGCGGAAGCGCTGTATTCTGACCTCGGGCACTGCGGCAAAGGCAACATTCGCATCAGCTGGATATTTGTTAAGTCGGCGCTGCTGCTCAACTACATGGGCCAGGGTGCCTGGCTGCTCAGCCACCAGGGCGAACAGCTCAACAAGCGTAACCCATTCTATGAGCTGATGCCCGAGTGGTTTCTGCTCGTTGGAATCGGCATTGCCACTATTGCAGCCATCATTGCCTCACAGGCCCTCATTACCGGCTCGTTTACGCTGGTAGCCGAAGCCATCCGGCTTAATATGTGGCCTAAAGTGAAGTTGAATTACCCCACCGACGTGAAGGGCCAGCTGTACGTGCCCAGCATGAACCGGCTGCTGCTTTTCGGCTGCATCGGGGTAGTGCTGTATTTCCAGAGGTCAGAAAACATGGAAGCGGCCTATGGCTTGGCCATCACCCTGACCATGCTCATGACCACGCTGCTCCTAACTACGTGGCTCCGCGCTAGGCGCGTACCATTGGCTGCCGTGGTGCTGTTTGCTGTGGTGTATGGCCTCATCGAAGGTTCGTTTTTGATTGCCAACCTCGTGAAGTTTCCGCACGGGGGCTGGGTGTCCTTGGCTATCGGCGCCGCCTTGGTGGGCGTGATGTATGTGTGGTTGCGGGCCTTCTATATCAAGCGCCGTCTCACGGAGTTTGTGAAAATTGAGCCTTATATGGAGGCCCTGAAGCAGTTGTCGGACGATGATACGGTGCCGAAATACTCCACCCACCTCGTGTTCATGACCTCAGCCGAGCGAGCCACGGAAATAGAGTCCAAGATCATCTATTCCATCTTCCAGAAGCGTCCGAAGCGGGCCGACATCTACTGGTTTGTGCACGTAGACACCACGGACGAGCCCTACACCATGGAATACAAAGTGGTGGAACTTGCTCATGACGACGCGTTCCGCATCACGTTCCGCCTAGGGTTCCGGGTCGAGCAACGCATCAACCTGTACTTCCGCAAGGTGGTGGAAGATCTGGTGCGCAACAAGGAAGTGGATATCACCTCGCGCTACGAGTCATTGAGCAAGCAGCACGTAACCGGTGACTTCCGCTTTGTGGTCTTGGAGAAGTTTTTGTCGGTGGAAAATGAATTTCCGGCCGTTGAAAAGCTGGTGATGCAGGCTTATTTCTACATCAAGCAGTTCATCGCCTCCGAAGACAAGTACTTTGGTCTGGATACCAGTTCGGTGAAAGTAGAGAAGGTGCCTCTCGTTATCACGCCCGTGCGCGACGTAGCACTGAAGCGGATATAACGAACTCGAAAATCATGTTTCTTAGGAAAGCCTTGCTGCGCGTCAGCAAGGCTTTTTTTGTGGTTTTTGGGCGCTACGGGGTGGCTGTTAGGGGTCGTTTAGGAAAGAGCTGTTCCTCAAAAAGCCCTCATTATTTACTTGCGTTTGCCAGCGCTTTTGCTTCCCTTGGAAGTGTTCTTATCCCCTCTTCAATCCCACCAGTCTATGCGTACATCTACTCTTTCGGGGGCTTTGCTGCTGCTGTTTCTAGCCAGTTGCCAATCCACCAACGACGAACAACCAACCCCGCAGCCCGTTGCCGAACCAGCGGAGGCCCTAAGCAGCCAGCAACTCGACACGCAGATTATGAGCACGCTGCGCGAAACCGGCCAGTTCGATTGGAACAAGGCTTCTGCTCATTTCATCTGGAGCGCACTCACTCGCTCAGACTATGTGCTATCGGTGGGGTATCAGCCGGCTGGCTGCACGGAAGCTACTCCCAGTGATGCAGCCAGTAGCCCAGCCTGGCAAGAAGCCCGCAGGCAGGTACTGGCCCTCATCTTGGCTGAGGAGCGCAACTCCCGGCCCGACCTGACGCTAGAGCAGCTAGTGGCTTACGACGAAAACGTGTTACCGGTCCTGGACGTCACTGTGCGAGAGCTTAGCACCATCAAGGCGTTGCGCGCTTCTCGGCTGGTGCGCTACGCCGAACCCATGGGCTACGAACCCAACCGCCCAACCCAAACCGCCAGCAAAGGAGCCGCCTCTTTGAGCAGCAGCGGCTGCGACAACAACGTGGCCACCCCTGGCCTTGTGGCCGGGGCCGACTTCACGGTGCTACCGGGCGGCAGCAAATCATCTTGGAACCAAGCCGACCAGTACCATGGCATCCGGGCGGCTTGGAGCCAAAGCACGGGCCAGGGCATCAAGATTCTTGTGATTGATACGGGGTGCTCCTCGGCGCAAGAGAACCTAGGCAGCACCTTCAATCAAGGCCTGAGCAGTGGCCGCACCGTTGAGCGCCTCGTAACGCTTCCCCGAACCACTTTCCTAGGCATTCCGACCGGTCCCACGGAAACGCCCGAAGACGGCTGCGGACACGGCACCAGCATGGCCGGCGCCTGCGCGGCGCCACGTGGCACCGACGGTGCCTCCGTGGGCGTAGCCTACAATGCCAACCTGATTACGGTGCGAGCCGCCGAAGACGTGTTTCTGGATGGCAGCCGGGAGGTGAAAGGCGTTTCGGACGCGTATGTCTTGGCCGGCAACCGCTCCGATGTGCGCATCATCAGCATGAGCATGGGCCGCCTTACTAGCTCTTCCCAGATGGCAGATGCTATTCGGTATGCGCACAGCCGCGGCAAGCTGATCTTCTGCGCCGCCGGCACGTCCTTCGACTGGTCGGCGGGTGTTGTAGGGGTCATTTATCCGGCTTCTCTGCCCGAGGCCGTGGCTGTTACGGGCGTGAAAGACAACCTCACTACCCGCTGCGACGAGTGCCACGTAGGCGCCGATGTGGAGTTTGCGGTAGTTATGCAGCGCACCAGCAACGACCTACGCACCCTCACCCTAGCCATGGACGGCGACGAACCCAGCACGGTGGGCGGCTCGTCTGTTGCGACGGCGAGCATGGCCGGCATGGCCGCTATGGTGTGGGCGCGCTACCCATCCGAAACCCGCGCCCAGGTGATGAGCCGTTTGGTGGCCGCTAGTTCCAACCGCACCGCCCGCAGCAGCAGCTTTGGCTGGGGCCGGGTGAATGTGGCCGCGGCAGTCGGTGTGCCAGCACTGTAGATAAAGTGCATCTCTCCCACAAACAAGCCCCACCCGAAATTTCGGGTGGGGCTTGTTTGTGAAGAAGAACGGCATGCTACAAATCAGCACTGGCTTTCTTTCCGGCTTCCTGCTCGGCAGCCTTCATTTGGTTGGCCATCACTTTGCTTTTGATATACAGGTAGTGCGTATCGGAACCTGCGCTGCCGTACGAACCGCTCATATGGCGCGTTTCCGTGTAAGCTTCTGCTTTCTCTCCTTTCCAAACTCCACCTTTTCCCGAAGAGTACTGATAGCTAGGCTTACCATACAACGCCGTTACGGCCGCTACTATTTGCTCTAACCCATTGGGCTGATCGGTATAGACCATTACCTCTGCAAGCTTTCCGTCGTAGAAGGTGTACACAATGTTGGAAAGCTTCACCTCACCAATGTTGAGGTTCTCTTTGCCTTTTTGCTTTTCGTAACGTTTTGATTTTGTGCCGGGCTCCTGATAGCCGGGTACGGGTACTAAATCCGTGAAAGTGCTGAAGTCATCACCGAAATGATGCGTGCGAAAGCCGTTTTTCTCGTCGATCAATGCCACGGCCGCCTTGGGAGTTTCTTGAGCAGCCTGAGCAGCCACAGGCTCTGTAGTAGCTGACTGCGTGTTGTCAGACGAGCACGCGCCGCACAGCACAGCCAAAAACGCCAAAGAGGTGATTGAATAAGATTTCATGCAAAAAAGGGGATGTAAAAAAGTAGAAATAGCAGAGAGTGCACTGCCCACATGTAGCGTTTGGCGCGAGCAGCACAAGTAAAGTCAGTTCACAATCTCAAGCGCACCAGTTGCCGTATCCTCCTGCTGACTTTGCTTTAGCCTAGTAGGGTCCAGTGTTTTCATGGAAACGAAATGAGAAACAGTGATTTGGCGCGACAAGATAGTAGTCAGCCATGTTTCTAGCCTTCCTCCTGCTCTATTACTATTGCACTGTCCTACACTTGCCACCTTAGCCTCTGATATGTCCGCCACGCGTGCCTGCCTCCCACTAGCTCGTGCGTGGTCCGCACGCCACCGGTGCTTGTGACTTGCACACCCAGTTTCGGCTAGAGCTTCATCCTTGTTTCGCTCATCTCAGTTCGGCGCTAGGTATGCTGCTCAACAAAGCGCCCCGCTCGAAATTCGAGCGGGGCGCTTTGTCGCGTTGGAAAATGCCACTGGTTAGCGTAATACTATCCATTTGGCCAGTACTGCCTGTTGCTCGGCAGTAGGGCTTGCGGCCTGCTCGATGCGGTAGCGCTTGCCTGTCCCGGCCAGCAGAGGGAAAGTCAGTTCCTTGAGTTGGCCGTCGCGCGATACCAGCATTTTCACCTGCGAATTTGCTGGACGACCAGCCAGCAACTTATTGGGGTCGTCGGTGAGGCGGTTGCCGTCCAGGGCCAAAATTTCGTCGTTTACATTAAGCCCGCCCTGCCACGCACTGCCGTCGCGTAGGGTGCTCGTCACCGTGAGTTTACCGCCTGCCGTGCTAACGGTGGCGCCCAACACGGCATCCGTAGATACCGGGGCCGTGGTGAGTTTGAGGCCTGCATACCCTAATACTGCTTCGTAAGGCAAGGTTTCGGTGCCGTAGACGTAGCGGCGGAAAAAGTCGTCGAAGCGGCGGCCCGCTATTTTGGCCACGGCGGCCTGGTATTCCTCGTCGGTGAAACCACGCTTCTTCTTGATGTAGTATTCGTCGTAGAGGTAGCGCATTACATCGTCGAGGTGCTTCTGGGCTTTGGTTTCGTTGATGATCATCAAGTCCAGCATGGCCCCGATCAACTCTCCTTTGTTGTAGTAGCTGATGCCCGTGTTGTTGGAGTTTTCGTTGGGCCGGTAGCCCTTAATCCAAGCATCGAAGCTGGATTCGGCCGCCGACTGCACTTTGTTGCCGGGCGTGTTTTCCACCTGCGTAATGCCGTTGCTGGTGCTAGCCAAGTAATCTTCGGCACTCACAAAACCGGCCCGCTGCACAATAAGGTCGCCGAAGTAGCTGGTGCCGCCTTCGCTCACCCACAGCATATGCGTGTAGTTCTCGTTGTCGTAGTCGAAGGGCCCGAGTGCCACTGGACGAATGCGTTTCACGTTCCAGAGGTGGAAGTATTCGTGCGCTACCAAGCTCAGAATACCTTTATAGCCGCCCTCAGTGCCGTAAGCAGTGCGCGAAATAGAAAGCGTAGTGGAATACAAGTGCTCGAGGCCGCCCGTGCCCCGCTCGATGTTGTGCACGATGAAAACGTAGCGGTCCAGCGGGTTTTTCCCTACCACTCGGTGCGCTTCTTCGCACACGCGCTTCATATCAGCTAGGAGTTTGGTTTCGTTGTATTTGGCGCTGCCAAACATGGCCACGGTGTGGGGAGTGCCGTTGGCCTCGAAGCTCAACACCTTGTGCGTTCCTATTTCAATGGGCGAATCGGCTAGTTCGTCGTAGCTGCTAGAGGCGAACGTGAACTGCCCCCCGGCAGGCTTCAAGCTGGTGCTTACCTGGGTCCAGCCAGTTGCCGGGCGTACTTCCAGGGTGCTGGCCAACTGCTGGCCCTCGGCAGGGTACATGAATACACTGGTGCCGTTGACGTAGCCGTGGGCGGCATCCAAGAAGCTGGTGCGTACGCTTAGCTCGTAGGCATACACGCGGTAATGCACCGAGAAGTCTTTGGCCTTCGGATGATACACGCGCCATGTGTTCTTCGTTATTTTCTCGGTGTGCAGGATTTCACTGCCAGCTTTGGCCTCGAAGCCTTCAACGTGCCGCGCAAACTCGCGAACCAAATAAGAACCCGGCGCCCATACTGGCATTTTCAGGTCGGTGTACTGCTTGCCGAAGCCACCCAGATTCATATCCACTTCGAAATAGTGCGTCTGGGGGGCGGGCATGGCCAAGGTGTAACGCAACGTAGAAGCAGCCTGCACCGAGTGAAACGCACTCAGCAGCACAACCAACCCTACTGCGGCCAGCAGTCGGAAACGAAAAAAGAGCATGTAGAAAAAATAGTAGGTGAAAAGGGTTAGGCCAGAAAGAGCAGAACTCGCCTTGCAGGTTGCCGCAAAGAACGGCTAAAAGCGTGCAGGGCTGCAAAAGACAAGACAAAATCCTGGGGCAACACAAGATGGCACTGCATTTGACCTTCACCCACTGAGTAGTCGGGCAGCTGCTAGTACCTGCTTCGGGCACGGCGGGCCAGCACTGCTTCTCTCCGCCGCCTTCGTGCAAGACTAGCCTACCGGAACCTGGCTCCTAGCTCCTCCGTTAGGAAAGCATCTGGAGCTTGCTGTTGCCACCCTTGCGCTTCTTCTATTTCTTTCCACACAGTTCTCATGCGCTACATCTGGATGACGTTTGCTGGTTTAGTTGCGTTGCTGTTGGTGGTATTTGGGCGACCCCATCATGAGCCAGACCGCCAACCACGCGCGCAGGATTCCCGCGAGGAATTGCCGGTGCAGCCTGCTGTATGGGAACGCACGCCTCCAAAGGCTCGCCCCGACAGTGTGGTTCGGTTTGCAATGCAGCAGCTAGGCACTAACTACTGCTACGCTGGCAACACCCCCGCCACTGGATTCGACTGCTCTGGTTTTGTCCAGTATGTGTTCAGCCGATTCAAGGTGGGCATGCCGCACTCCACTAGTTTGCTTATTTCGGTGGGCCGTTCCGTGGAACGTAACCAGGCCCGGCCTGGCGACATTGTGGTGTTTACGGGCACTGCCGCTACCGCCACTACGCCCGGCCACGCTGGTATTGTAGTATCGGAGCCGGGGCAGCCGTTGCGCTTTATTCACTCGTCTTCTGCTCGGCGCGAACCAGGCGTAAAGATCAGCCAAGTGGAAGGCACCGACTACGAGCGACGCTTTATGGATGTGCGCCGAGTGTTGTAAATGCCATTGTGGACCTTACGGCCCTAAAAAGAGCGATGCCCGGACCACCTATGCAGAACCTCAATTGAGAGGCTGCTGGGCGGTCCGGGCATCTAATCCTTCAAATCTTACCAAGCGACGAGTCTGGGGTACAGCCCCGTCATCCTATATATGTAAGACCTTGCCAGAATGCGAGAAAAAGCCAAATGGGGCGTTTTTCCGCGCGAAAGCTGTTGTTAAGCGCGTCCGGCGGTGAAGCGGACTACATTCGACAGGCTTGGCAGGATTTGTTTGGGACTAATAGACATTTTGTACCTCCTTTCTTTACGTTCGACATAACCCCGGCCGCGCCTCCCAGCACCTTAGGGCTGCTTGGGCGGGGCTGTAGCACTCACTACGGAAGGTAAAGTTAAAAGCCTGGGGGATGGTTCAAAATTAAAAGTCCTTTTTTTACACCACCCAGCCCGGTTTAGAGCCAGCCTACTGAGGTTCAACGACTTTGTTTTGCGCAATTTTTCTTTGCGCAACCTGGCCTCAAACTTGCCTACCTACATTTCACAGCCCGAGCAACTGACACTGTGCTTTTGTTGGAGTTTTCTCCTATCTTTTTCCCGATAACCTCATTCCCACTTTCCTTACCATGAAAAAGTATTTTTTACTGTCTCTGCTTTGCTTGCTCTGTAGTATCGGGGTAGCCTCGGCCCAAACGCTTTCACCGCTGGGCACCTGGACCAACTCCGAGAAGAAGGCCACTTTTGAAATCTATAAGTGTGGCAACAAGCTCTGCGGCAAAATTGTAACGCTGACCGTGCCTAACGACCCCAAAACGGGCAAACCCAAAACGGATTCAATGAATCCGGACCCCAAACTGCGCGACCGTCCGCGGCTGGGCCTGGTGTTCATGCAGGGCTTCGAGTACGACGACGACAACAAGTGGGACGACGGCAAAATCTACGACCCGGAAAGTGGCAAAACCTACTCTTGCTACATGAAGATGAATAGCGCCAACTCCATGGAAGTGAAAGGCTACATCGGTTTCTCGATGATCGGCAAATCGCAGGCCTGGACCCGGGTGAAATAACCATCAACCCATCATCTGGCGTATAGTAAGCGACGTTCCTGCTCCGGCGGGGACGTCGCTTTTTTGCTATCTTACCCATCTCCCCGGCTCCGTCCAGACCGGTATCTACTCTACTAATCTGCGCATTAGCTTTGAAATACATACTGCTGAGCTACTTATTTTTCTTTACAGGGCCACTCGCTGCTTGGGCCCAGACTCCGTCGGCGCCGCCACCGTTGGGCGTATGGGCCGATGACAGTGGCGACTCCCACATCGAGTTGTACCGCTGCGGCGAGGAGTTGTGCGGACGCTTGGTCTGGCTGCGCCAGCCGACTGACGCCAACGGTAAGCCCCGGCTCGATGAGCGCAACCCAAAGGAGGAGCGCCGCACCCAACCCTTGCACAACCTGACGGTGCTTCAGCACTTGCGTTACAGCCCCGAAAACGAGCGTTGGGAAGGTGGCGAAATCTATGACCCGGAGAATGGGCGCACGTACTCTTGCTACGTGGGGGCCGCCGGCAAGGACCGCCTGGAAGTGAAAGGCTACATCGGCTTTTCCATGATTGGCAAATCGCACTATTGGCAGCGGGTGAAGTAGCAGGAGCGCTAGTCAAGCAACTTTTTTAACTTATTTTTAATTGAAGGCAAGCTCAGGCACGGAGCTTGCCTTCGGTGTTTTACACCTCTTTTCAAGCTTTTGAGGGGCTTTCGATGCACAGCTAGCTGAAACCATTTGTCTTGGCTGGTGTTCTCCTCTCATATTGCATTCCCACCTTGCATCCCTTCCTAAAACGGCTTCTTTCCTCGCCCTCGGCCTCTTCCCCAGCCGAATGGCGGCCCCTGCACCGCACGCCTGCCGAGCGGCGGAAGCATGCGCGATGGGTGGAGCAGCGGGTATACCTGAACTGGGCAGGGCCTTACTTTAAAGCCTATCATTTTCGCAAGGCTGGCATTCAGGGCCAAGGCCTACGGGTGCAGTTGCTGACCGAGGAGAACCGGCAGGGGGCTGTATTTTTCTACGACCCTAGCATCGGGCCCGGCAACTTTCGTCACTTTTTCGATCTGTTGCGCGACCGGGTGCTTACCCTAGGCTATCACCTTACCACTTCCGACCAACGCGTTCTACACCATGAGCGCTACGCCGAAACTATTGAGAAGCACTTTCTGAAGCCGCTGCCCGAAGACTGTACCGCTACTGGCCGCTGCTTGCAGCGCTTCGGTACCATAACCGTTGATATGGTGAGTATCAACAACCAACCCGGATTCATCCGCTTCACCAGCAATCCTTACCATGACGCCATCTTCACGCCAGCTCAGTCTTTCGATGAACTGATGGCGGAAGTCCTCGACATGCCCGCTGCCCCACCCGAGGTGCAGGCTCTTATTAAGGAGTACTATAAAGGATAAAAAGTGGAGTGGTATAGCCCAAGGCCACTTGTAGCTCCACACGAGAAGCAACAAGTAATAACCGCTGCTGCTTTCACCTTGTCCCTACCAAACGCACTCAGCCCCTAGCTAACCTTGTGCTAGGGGCTGAGTGCGTTTCAAGGCCCGAATTATTTAATCCTTAGTAGGCTGAGGCCATATGCGTAGGTAGTTGAAGTCGCTTTCTGAGTTAGAAAGCTGTTGTGCAATCAGGGCGTTGCAACAGCCTATTGTTCCTTAACGAACCTAGCCAACGACACCGTGCCGTTCGAGCCGGTGAGGCGCAGGTGGTACAGACCGGCGGCTAGGCTGCGCGTATCTAGCTGGGCCTTGAGGGGGTCAACCGCTTGGCGGAGCAGTACGCGGCCAGTAGCATCCGTAACCTCGGCAACGGCACGAGCCGTTAAGTCAGCTAGCATCAAGGTTTCGCGGCAGGGGTTGGGGTAGACAGTAAGCCGAGTGCCCTGCGCTGCCACGTTGGCGCTTAAAACTAGCGTATTGTCGCGCAATGTGGTTCCGTTGCCGTTGAGCACCCACTGATTGGGGTCGATGGTGATGCTGGCAATGGTTTTGCTGACGGGTACGCTGAACAATGACACTTGCTGGCTTTGGCGCAGCCGCAAAATTTGCGTGGTGTTGTCGGTGAAAGTGAGCTGGTAGTCAAGCTCGGTATCGAAGAAGGGCGTCACGGCGGGCATACTCACCGCTTCGGTGGTTTGCAGATAGAAGGTCTGGCCAACCTGATTCCAGCGTATATTAAACGTAGGGAAGCCCTGGCCGGCATACCACTGATCGAAAAAGTACTGTAGCGGCCGGCCGGCTTCGGCTTCGAAGACGCGCTGCAGGTCGATGGTACGGGCCGTGCGTCCGCTGTAGGTGGTCTGGAAGGTGCGTAATGCTCGGTAGAACTTGTCGTCGTCGTTTAACAGGTACCGCAGCATATGCACCACGGTTGCTCCTTTCCTGTAGCTGAGGCGGCCATCGAAAATGCGGTTCACGTTGGTGGTATCAAGCACCCGAACGCTGCCACCGGCACTTTGCATGGTATTGGTGTGCGCATAATCCATCCATTGCCGGGCCGCAGTGGGAGTAGCAAACCGGTTGAGCGAGATGTATTCGCCATAGGAAGCAAAGCCTTCGTTCAGCCAGATATCCTCCCAGGAGGCGCAGGTCACGTTGTCGCCAAACCATTGGTGGAACAGTTCGTGGGCCGTTAGCGTGAAGGTGAAGCCGTCTTGCGTGGTCATGGTTTGGTGTTCCATGCCGCCACCCAATGGGGCCATGCTGTGGCCGTACTTCTCGCTGGCAAAGGGGTAGAGCCCAACCAAGCTGGAAAAGTTTTCAATGAAGCCGGGCGTACGGTCAATTTCAGCCTGAAAATTGGTGAGGGCCGTTTGGTTGTATACGTAGTTCACAATCGGAATCTGGGGGCCACCCGCCGGGTTGGCGTAGTTGGTGTACTCGATGTAGGGAGCCACAGCCACGGATACCAGGTAGTAGGCAATTGGCTTCACCCGGTGCTTCCACTCGTAGCGGCTCTTGCTATTGGGCAGGGCCGTGACGCGCTGCAACGTCCCGTTGGACCCTACTTTGTTTATGCTGCTCGTCGTCACCCACACATCCAGCGAATCGGCCTTGTCGGTGAGCACCTGCTTGCAGGGCCACCACTCATGGGCCGAAAAGGGCTCGGAAAGGCTCCACGTAACATTCACCCCGTAATTGTTTACAAAGCGCGTATTCAGCGCATTCCCAATGGCGGCCGACGACCCGTTCGGGGCCGTACCGCGGTAATAGATAAGGGTTGTGAACAACGTAGTAGCGGGTATGCCTTGCGGAATAGCCGCCGTTGCGTCGGAGCCCACGCGGCGTAGGCCGGTGGAGCGGCGGCCATTCACCACCACGGAGTCAATGGTGAAGGTGGGGTACAACTCGAAGGCCACGGAATCGAGAGGCTGCGCGAGGGTGCGGGCCAGCATCCGCACCGAGCCGCTCACGTTGCGCGAGTTGTTTTCCAGCGCTATATCGAGCTTGTAGTACTTCACATCGTACCGGTCCATTTTCTGGCGGTGCCGCACCGTGGTGCTAGGCTGGCGCGAGGCTGCCTGCACATGGGCGCGGGCGCAGCTAAAGGCGGCATTGCTGTTGAGCTCAGAGGCGTCCGAAGACGAAGCCGCATCCTGCGCCTGCAGGGCGGGCGCAACCAACAACAAACTGATTACCAGAAAGTAAAGACGTTTCATAGAAAGTAAGACTGAATGAGATGGCGGTAGCGGGGCCCAGTGCTAGGGCGTTCAGCAAGATACACACCCTCTTGCACAAACTGAGTGCTTGCATCAACAGGTTCACTCGCTCAGGTTGTATATTTAGGATGCCGTTCTGCCTACCCCGTTGCATATAAAAAAATGCTTCTTTCTATGATCCAAGTTTTACAGTCTGTTCGCCGGTTACCAACCCTATTGCTTTTAACGCTCCTGTTGTCTGTAGTAAGCCGGGCGGCTAGCGCTACGCACATTGTGGGCGGTGAAATGGACTTGCAATACGTGTCGGGTTCCACCTATCAGATTACTCTTAATCTCTACTTCGACGCGCTTTTCGGCAACGCCGGGGCGCTAGACAACGACTTGACGGTTAGCGTTTTTGACAAGGCCAACAACAACCGGATGCAGAATCTGGTGATGCCGCTCACCTCGAACACCCTGGTCAACTACACCAACCCATCTTGCTCTTCTACTTCGTCGTTGGTTACGCGACGGCTGGTGTACTCGGCGCGGATTGAACTGCCGGCCAACCGCTTCAACAGCACGGCTGGCTACTATGCGGCGGTGGAGCGCTGCTGCCGCAACAACGCCATCAGCAACATCCAGAGCCCAGGTGACGCGGGCCAAACCTTCTACCTGGAGTTTCCGGCCGTAGTTCGCAACGGCCAGCCCTTCCGCGACTCCACCCCCCGCATCTTCCCAGCCCTCGGTGACTACGCTTGCCGCGGAGAACTATTTACCTATGATTTCGGGGGCCAGGACGCCGACGGCGACTCGTTGCAATACGACCTAGTTACGCCCCTGAATGGCAACTCCACGCCTGGTGTTCCCAAGCCTGCAGTAGCTGCTCCGCTGCCCTATCGGGAAATCAACTGGGGGCTTGGCCGCAACGAATTAAACCAGATTCCGGGTACGCCTACCCTGACCATCAACCGGGCGACGGGCCGGCTGCAAGTACGCCCTTCCGTGGTGGGTTTGTTTGTATTCGGCATCCGGTGTTCGGAATACCGAGCAGGCATTAAGATTGGAGAAACGCGGCGCGACTTTCAGTTGAAAGTGGTTACCTGCACCCCAAACGCCGCACCCAGCATGACGGTGCGGGCCGCCACAGCTACTAGTGTCTACCGGGAAGGCTTGGATACGCTACGGCTGCGGCCAGGTGCCAGCCGCTGCCTGAACCTGCGCTTCACCGACCCCGACTCTCCTTCTCGGCTGTCCTTGAGTTTGCGGGCCGTCAATTTTCCGGCCTCGTTGCTGCCGGCCTTCAGCATCACCCAAGGCACAATCAAAACTCCGGGTGCTCCTGATACGCTGGTATCACAGCTCTGCTTCCCCACCTGCTTCAACACCCGCGGGCAAGTGTATTTGCTGGATTTAATAGTGTCGGATGATGGGTGCAGCCTGCCCAAGCGCGATACGGTGCGGGTAGCTTTCACGGCGCAGCCCGACCCTAACAGTCCGCCGGCCCTGCTTACCACCGCCGGCCCTGCCCTGCCCCTACGCGCCCGCATCGGCGACCTGATAGTATTTGATGTAACGGGCTCTGACCCCGACAGCGACCCGGTGTCGTTGACTATGGCGGGAGTGGGTTTCCAACCGGCCGACGTAGGTGCCACTTTCACCCAGGGCGTTAATGGCAGCCAGATACGGGGCCGCTTCTCGTGGCGCGTTGATTGCCGGGCAGCGGGCCGACCCTTGCACGAATTCCGGTTTTTAGCTTCAGCCGGCCCCTGCAACGAGCCGCAGGTCGTTACGCTTACCGTGCCCATTCAGGTGGAATACAAGAATGCTCCGCCAGTGCTTACCTCGCTCCAAGTCCCAGCTTCCACTAGCGCCACCGACCCACCACTCGTTATTCGGCGGCCATTGGGAGGCGTATTCGAGGCAACCTTTGATGGCATTGATATCGACCAGGACCAGTTAGTGATGACGGCAACGGGTAACGGCTTCGAGCTAGCCGAGGCGGGCATGAGCTTCCGCCCAACCAACGGCAACGGGCAGGCAGCAGGTACTTTCCGCTGGGATGCCAACTGTGCGGCCATCAGCTTACCGGACAGGACGCTGGAAGTCACGTTCCAGCTTCAGGAAACCACTTGCCTGCCGAATCCGCAAACCCGTGTGGTGCGCTTCGAGCTTGTCCGCCCCGAGGCCACGGAATTCAAGCCCGTCAATATTTTCACCCCCAACGGCGACGACCTCAACGCTACGTTCTCCATCCCTGACTTGCCAGCCGACTTTTGCGACTCCCGTTTTGCCAGCATCAAGATCTTCTCCCGCTGGGGCAGTCAGGTGTATGAATCCAAGGACCGCAACTTCCGGTGGGACGGCGACCAGCGCGTAGCTGGCGTTTACTACTACCTGATTGAGTTCACCGACGGCCGCAAATACAAAGGGCCAATTACGCTGGAACGCTAAGCGGCTTTGCAGCCGCAATGCCAACAAAAAAGCCCGGTTACGACCGGGCTTTTTTGTTGATAGAGATTGAAAAGCTGTTTAGTACATGAACACAAACACCACGAACAGCACCACCCACAGGGCATCAATAAAGTGCCAGAACATGCTCAGCAAGCGAAGCTGCAAACGGCGGTACGGGTTTCGAATGAAGACCAGCGTGCGCACGGCGTCGCGGGAGGCGTGTAGAGTGCGGAGCAGCAGCGCCAACAGGAAAAGCATGCCGCCCAGTAAGTGAGCGACGTGCAGGGCCGAAATCAGATACACGTAGGTACCGGAGGCCATGCCGTCGAAGAACACGCCCTGGGTCATCAGCTCGCGCCAGCCCAGCACTTGCAGGCCAGCGAAGATGCAGCCTAGCAGCAGCGTGGCTCCCAGGCAGCGGGCCAGGTTGGCCACATCGTCGGCGCGGTAAAGGCGGGGTGCTTGCGCCAGCGTGTAGCTACTTACCAGCAGCACAATGGTGCTAATGGAAAAGAACTTCGGGAACGGGTGTAGGCCACGGGGCAAGTTGGCCATGTATCGGGTTTGAGCGTAGGCTACTACCAGAAATAAAAACAGCACTCCAATGCCAACCAAGCTTAGATAGAGCATCATAAGCATGGGCGGCACACGCTCCATGCGTTGGAAGGCCGAGGCCGGTCGGTTGGCACCTACTTTGTCTTTGCGTTCTTTATCGGAATTCATTGCGCGGTGGCGGAGTAAAGCGAAGTCTTTGGCAAACCAATTCACAGGCCTTTAGTTCCGAAAAGAACCACACCACCGGAGCCAGATGCCTCAAAGCAAGATACGTAAAAGCCTTGCTAGCCGACAATCAGAATTGCGGCCTTTTCCAGCTGTCCCCGCAAAAAACAAGTGTCGCGCTTTGATGAGCGCCAACCTGAAACCGAACGACGAGCCTAGTTTGCACTGCTTGTTACTCTAGCGTAACACCGTCCCGAGTGTTCCTAGTGCACTAGCCCCGAAAAAAAGAGCCAATTTTTCCGAGCACGGCGTTGAGCGTGATTTTGGGGCTACGGCCCGTTCCGAACGTGACGTACGTTTTGCCAGCCACCCGCAAGTCCATCACCAGCCCCAGGCGCAACGCTAAGTTGTTAAGCTCCTGCATGGGGTCAATCTTGGTGGCGCTTTTCGGTTTGGGAGGGGCATTCGGGTTCTGAGGCGGGCCGCTGGTGAGCTTGTCGAGTACGCGCTGGTTGGGGAAATTAACGATAAGGTAGGTGCCGGAGGCAGCCACCTGGATGGCGTCGCCGTCCCAGGTAACCACCAACTTCGCCTCCAGTTCCAGCGCGTTAGCCAAGGGAATCAGGGCTAACGGGAGGCACTGCCGGACGGCTGGTGGGCGTTGCGGCTGGGCTTTCGCCGCGGGTGCGGATGCGCAACGAACCGTTCAGCTTCCACGTGGTAGCGGGGGCCGCTGGGTTTTGAGGATTGGGCACCTGTAGCTCCATTTGGTCGAAGGCTACTGCCAATTCCACTCCACCCGAAAGCTTGGAAAGCAAAGAAGCGGCCGTGTCGGCCCAGGAAGTGGATTGTTGGGTTGAATCAGGCATACGCTAAACAAAGAGGTGGATGATAGGGAACAAGACAAGCCGTTGGACTGGCAGGGTTATTGGAAACGGCTAGCTCGGGCGCAAGTTACGTGCGCGCTGGTTTCGTAGCCGAGCAGGCGTCGCAATTCGCTGGCAAAGCTGGTGCAAAACTTAAAATTCGGTTTCGCTAATAATACCGTAATCTTATTTAAGCTCAACTGCGTATTCAGGCTCAAACACAACACTACCTCTTCCCCACTCCTATGCTTGCCGCCTCCTTCAGCTCTTCTCTACTGCTTCAGGTCCTGCTTGTTACCGCCGATCAACAAACCCAGGACACTGCGCTTAGCACCACGCCACGACCCCGCGCCGCCGACACAACGTTGATGGCCCCTGCGCCAGCCGCCAACGTTAATCACCCGTTTGGCATGGCCGATAACACCGAACTTATTTATCGGATTGCCGATGCAGCGGGCAAGCCGAGCGGAGAACTACGGCAGCGCGTAGTGACGCTGGCCAGCGGGGAGCGGGAGGAGAGCAAGAAACGGAAGGTCATGGAGTACCGGACCTCGTTGAAGAGCGGGCTTTATGACAAGAAAAATGCCTTGGTGCGCCTCCAGGACCTCACATTTCGTAGCCGTCGAGATACGTGCTTCACCGACGGACTAGCGGAACTCAACACCGATGCTTTACGCTCCTTCCGCGACCGGAAACTGGTGTACTCCCCCACCCCGGTTGCTTGGCCCCACCAACCAACTATTGGCACCACCTTGCCCGACGGCGGTATTACTGTACAAGTAAGCAGCTCGGTGGTGAGTATTGCCACGGTGAGCACCACGCTGCGTAAGCGGCGCGTGGTGGGTGGCCCTACTTCTCTCACCACGCCGGCCGGCACTTTTTCCTGCTACAAAGTGGAAGCCATCCGGGAAAGCGCCACCGTGCCCCGCCCCGATATGGCCATGCGCACAACCGTTAAGCAAGTAGACTACTATGCCCCTGGCGTGGGCATTGTTCGCACGGAGATTTATGGCAAGAATGGCAAGGTTGCGCAGGTGCGAGAGTTGGCGGCGCTCAACTCCTCCACGCAATAGCCGCCGCAGCAAGAAGAACTAGCCGCAAAAAATCGTAATTTCAGGGCTGTAATTGTGTTTGACTTCACTGCCCAACCATATGACTACCAATATTTTTGCTTTAGCCGCTGCCATTGCCTCGTTGAGCGCCTGCCAGTCGACGCCCGCTACCGACACGGCTAGTGCTGCCAAGCCAACTCCAGCCGTTGCGGCCGAGGCCGGAGGCAAAACCTACGGCACGGCAGTTTCGATGGAAGGAGCCAAGCCGCTTTCCGAGCTACAACAAGTGCTCGGCGACAAGGACTCGGCACAGGTGAAGCTAGTAGGTACCGCCGATGCCGTATGCCAGGCCAAGGGCTGCTGGCTAACCATGAAAACGCCTGAGGGCAAGGAAATGCGGGTCCGCTTCAAAGACTATGCGTTTTTTGTACCCAAGGACATAGCCGGCAAAACCGTTGTCATCAATGGCTGGGCCCACCGCGAAGAGGTGCCCGTTTCCGATTTGCAACACTACGCCAAGGATGCCGGCAAGTCCGCCGAGGAAGTAACCGCCATTACCAAAGCCGAAGAGCAGCTGAACTTTGAGGCGGATGGGGTTTTGGTAACCGACAAATTATAGCCTAGGCGCTAGCCGCCCCGGCTCGCTTAGCACCATAGCAATTTTCTAAAAAGCCCGTTTGGCCAGACCAGACGGGCTTTTTATATCCCAACTACCCATAAAGCCGTAGCTTGCAAAACCACTGGCTACCCGGCAGGCCTGTACCCGTCAGGTAGGCAGCACCCGCCGAAGCTCACGCTATATTTTCCTATGACCACCGACATCGAGCAGCAAATTACCGCCCTCACGGAGCGCCTGCACCACCTCAACTACCAGTATTATCAGCGCGACGTTTCCGAGGTATCCGACCAGGAGTTCGACCAGATGCTGGCCGAACTGCAACGCTTAGAGAAAGAGTATCCGCAGTTTGCGCAGCCCAATTCACCTACCCAACGAGTGGGCGGCACCATCACCAAGCAGTTCCCTACCGCGCTGCACAAGTACCCCATGCTCAGCCTCGGCAACACCTACTCGGAAGCAGACCTGCGCGAGTTCGATGAGCGAGTACGCCGGGGCCTGGAGGGCGCAGAGTTTGCTTACGTTTGCGAGCTGAAGTTCGACGGCGTGGCCATGAGTTTGACCTACGAAAACGGCCAACTCACTCAAGGCGTTACGCGCGGCGACGGTACCCGCGGCGACGTGGTAACCAACAACGTGCGCACCATTAAAAACCTGCCGCTGCACCTACGCCAAGCCCCTGACATCAAGCATCCGACCGAAATGGAAGTGCGCGGCGAGATATTTATGCCCCTCACGGTGTTTGCGGAGCTTAACGCCGAACGCGAAGCCAACGGCGAGGCCTTGCTAGCCAACCCGCGCAACGCGGCCAGTGGCGCGCTCAAGCTTCAGGATTCAGCTTTAGTGGCGGAGCGGCGGCTACGCTTCTACGCGTATTCGTTTCTGATGCCCGGCCGCAGCATCTTCCCGACCCACAGCGCGTCGTTGGAAGCCATGCAAACCTGGGGGCTGCCCGTTTCCGATACCTGGCGCTTGTGCCACAGCATCACGGAGGTGCTGGATTTTGTGCACGAGTGGGACAAAAAACGCTTCACGTTGCCGGTTGCCACCGATGGCATCGTAATCAAAGTAGATGATTTCCGGCAACAGGAGCTGTTGGGCTATACCTCTAAGAGTCCACGCTGGGCTATTGCCTATAAGTACCCGGCAGAGGCGGGCCGGACGCGGCTGCGGGAAATTCAATACCAAGTGGGCCGCACCGGGGCCGTTACGCCGGTGGCCCTGCTCGACCCAGTGCCGCTGGCTGGCACTGTGGTGAAGCGGGCGTCGGTGCACAACGCCAACCAAATAGCCGCCCTCGACCTACGCCTCAACGATATGGTGTTCGTGGAGAAAGGCGGGGAAATTATTCCGAAGATTACGGGCGTGGACCTCTCGGCTCGGCTCCCCGAAAGCCAGCCTATTGTGTACCCTACAACCTGCCCGGCCTGCAACACGCCCCTGATTCGGCCAGCTGGGGAGGCGCACTTCCGCTGTCCCAACGACCGAGGCTGCCCGCCCCAGCTGAAAGCCAAGCTCGAACACTACGTGTCTCGCAAAGCCCTCGACATTGATGGCTTAGGCGCTGAAACGGTGGGCCGTTTCTTCGACTTGGGCTTGGTAGCGGATGCGGCTACTTTATATGACCTGCCAGCCAAAGCCGGCGAAATAGCTCAGCTGGAACGCATGGGCGAGAAATCGGTGCAGCGGCTGGTAGCAGGTCTTGAGCAAAGCAAACAGGTGCCTTTCGAGCGGGTGCTGTTTGGGTTGGGCATCCGCTACGTGGGTGAAACCGTGGCCGAGAAGCTGGCTGCTCATTACCGCACAGTGGAAGCTCTAGAGCAAGCCACGGCCACCGAGCTGGCGGCTGTGCCCGAAGTAGGCGGCGTGATTGCCGAATCAGTGGCCGCGTGGTTTCAGGAGCCTACTAACCGCGACCTGGTGGAACGACTCCGGACAGCGGGTGTGCAACTGGCGCTTACCGGAGAAGCTCCTCAGGCAGCGAGCAACCGGCTAGAAGGCTTGACCTTTGTGCTTTCTGGCGTGTTCGAGCAGCACAGCCGCGACGAACTGCAAGCCCTGATTCAGGCGCACGGGGGCAAGGTGACGGGTAGCATCAGCAAGAAGCTCAGCTATCTGGTGGCCGGCGACAAAATGGGCCCGGCTAAGCGTGAGAAGGCCACTGAGTTGAAAGTGCCCATCATCTCGGAAACCGATTTGCTAGCCATGCTCCCGTCTGAAACGGAAGCTGAAACTGACCCTTTGGACGTGCTGTCTGGGCCCGCGGCGGACGTACAAGATTTGGGGATTCCTCCGGTTTCGGCGGGTTCTGCCTCATTTCCAGATAAAAGCAGTGGCACAGGTCAGCAAGGTTCTCTATTTTAGTGCCCTCAAAATACCGGCCTCCCGGGTTGCATACTTTCACGACTGGATTAGTCTGACTACCGCGTAGCAGTCACAAATTCCTCCCTGACCACTCGGGGAGTATGCACCCGGGAGTACCGGTGGCCAACATTTTGGCTATAGCGCCTACCGGGCGCCCCCTCTCCTACTTTCACTTTGATGCTTTATCCCATGGCCCGCTTTCTGCTGCTGGTGGTGCTTGGCCTGTTCGGCCTGCACCAGTCCGCCTTTGCTCAGGCCGCACCGCCTTTCACGCCTGGCCCGAAAGTGGCAAAGCTGCTGAAGAAGCGCCGTACCGTTTTGCTGGACGTGCGTACTCCCGCTGAATTCGCTGCGGGCCACCTACAGGGTGCCGAGAACCTCGATTTTCGTGCTCCTGATTTTCCCGCGCAGGTGGCCAAGCTCGACAAGTCAAACACTTATGTTCTGTACTGCGCCTCCGGCAACCGCAGCGGCAAAACCAATACGCTCATGCAGGAAGCGGGCTTCAAACACGTAGTGAATGCCGGCAGCTTCAAGGACCTGAAAGGAGCCGGCTTCAAAACAGAAGAGTAGTTGATTTCTCCCTGCGCTACCCGATTGCAACGCAGGTCGAGTTATACTGCATAACATAGGTACTACGCCTCTGATAGTAGTATAACTATCAGGGGCTTATGTTGCATTGAAGCTCCACTTAAGTGGTATATTGGCGGATATAGGCCTGGTTTGCCGCGAAAGAGCTTATTTGCATTCATTCTGTGTATCAACTCCTTGTCAACTTCGCTCGCGTATACTTGCGAGTATAGCTACCTTTCCATGCTTGTTTGATTTTGCTGTCGTTCCCTGCGCCACCTCCTACCATCTATTACGTTAGTCTGAGCGGCAACGACCAGAACGATGGTACATCCGTCGCTACGGCCTGGAAAACGCTCAAGAAGGTGAAAGCCACTCACTTCCAGCCAGGCGACCAGGTCCTGTTCGAAGGCGGCAGCACGTTTAAAGGAAGTATCTGGCTGCGCAGCCAGAGTTGGGGTACTGCCTCCGAGCCGATTGTTATCGGTTCGTATGGCCAAAAGCGGGCGCGCATCAGCAGTGGCACTTCCTACGGGTTCTATGCGCACAATCTGGGAGGCATTGAAGTGCGCGACCTGGAGTTTGTAGGGTCTGGCCGCCTCACTAACACCGGTTCTGGAGTGGTTTTTCACGTCGATCAACCCAACCTGCACCTGCAGCACATCATCCTCGACAACGTGCGGGCGCACGGCTACTTGGTGGCAGGTATCAACATCGGCAGTTCCAACGGCACCAGCGGGTACCAGCACGTCCGCATCACCAACTGCGTTGCTTCAGGCAATGGGGAGGCAGGCATCAAGTCGTTTGCGCAGGAGCTGGCAGCCCATCACCAGTGGTACATAAGCAACTGCCAAGCCTTCGATAACGCTGGCCGGCCGGACATAACGGACACGCATACCGGCAACGGCATTGTGCTGGCTGGTATTGACGGGGCCTTAATTGAGCACTGCGAGGCGTACTACAACGGCTGGCTGAACGCCAACCCCGGTGGCGGACCAGTTGGCATCTGGGGCTGGAATTGCAACCAGTTGGTGATTCAGCACTGCGAGTCGCACCACAACCGGTCAGGAACCATGAAAGACGGCGGGGGCTTCGACTTAGATGGGGGCTGCACGAACTCCATACTGCAATACAATTACTCCCACGACAACGAAGGCCCCGGCTACCTACTAGCCCAATACCAGAATGCACCTCCACTACACGATGTAACAATTCGCTACAACATCAGCGAGAACGACGGGCGGCGCCACGGCCATGGGGCCATCCAACTGTGGTCGTCGGGGGCCAACGGTGGAATTCAGCGGGCCAACATCTACAACAACACCGTCTTTCTAAGTCCTCCGGCCGATGGCTCCCAGCCCAAAGCCGTCGAGATTACCAGTGATGGTGTCCATGACATTGTGTTGCACAATAATCTGCTGCAAACCAGTGGCGGTCTACCTTTGGTGCACAATGTTGCCTCCCGGGGCGTACTGCTGCAGGGCAATGCGTACTGGAGTGACGGCCACCCTTTGCTGTTTCAGTGGGACAAGCAAGAGTACACTTCGTTGGAAGCATGGCGCAACAGCACCAGCCAGGAAACACTTGATTTCCAGCCAACTGGCCTTGTATTGGAGCCTGGCTTGATTAACCCAGGAGCCGGGGGAACAGTGAGTCCGCTTCACTCAGGCAGGCCACTGGCTACGCTCACAGCCTATCATGTAAAGCCCGACTCAAAACTACGGAGCACCGGGCTAGACCTGGCTACCCAATTCGGCATAGATGCTGGAACGCAAGACTTTTTTGGTTCTCCCGTACCTGCCCGCGGCACCAAAGGTACCATTGGCGCCTACGAAGCTATTGGGGGATGCTAGCTTCGGGCTTCTGGACGTAGAAAGGAACGTTGGCGGTGGCAGCGCCCCCTTGCCCGTCGTAGATAGTGGCGTACAAGCGGTAAGGACCCGGCTTAGTTGGAGCTACCATCGTGGCGCTGAACTTGTTTGGCTCTGCTACAGCCCCAGCAATGGCCTCGTCGCGCACTTGCATCGTTTTGCGGTCTTCGCGCCAGCGCGACTCAGCGCGCAACTCCCACACCACCCGTAGACTGTCGTTCTCGTAGTCTTGGGCTGCAATAACTGCCGGATACGACTGGCCGGGCAGCAAACGTACATTGTCTTTCCCAATGCGGTTGTCCAAGGAAATGCTTTTCACTTGCGGGGCACGGTTGGCGGGCCAGTCGCCCCGCCAGAGGTTTTGCAACTGATCCACCACCTCGGTCCGCTCGCCGGTGGGGGTGAATAAACTGAACCAGGTGGGAGTTCCCTCCTGCCGGTTGCCCCAGTAGAACACGTAGGAGCCCAAACACTGTCCGCGCTGTTGCTCGATGCCTACTTGGTAGTACTTGGCTATTTCTTGTGATTTCTGCGTGCTCGTCTTCTCGAGAGCTGCCCCCCACGCCGTTTCTTTCACTTCCCAATAGCCCTGCGTCCCAAACTCAGTGATAATGTAGGGCTTGGGCCAGTTGATCTCGCGTAGGTAGGTTGACAAGGACGCAATGTTGCCGTAGCTATTGAAGGCAACAAGGTCCAAGTCTTTGCACCGGTTGCCCATCCACTTCACCACTCCAGGCTGTATGAACGTGGATATGGCCGGATGATTAGGATCCAGTTCGTGCACCATCTGGGCCACTTCATTGATGGCATCAAACACATCTGGGTTGTTGGCCCCTTGCTCTAGCTCGTTGCCAACGTCCCAGGCCAACAGAGCCGGATGGTTTCGATAGCGCAATATTTCCTCGCGTAGAGCCAGCCGTTGCTTTTTCACGACCTTCTTGTCGTAATAATCCAACCCTTCTTTCTCAGGTACCAACCAGAGGCCAAGTAGCACGGTCAGGCCTTGCGCATGCGCCGAGTCCAGCAGAATCTGCGCATAGTCTGTGGTCCAGAGCCGCACGGAATTACCGCCTATCGCCCGAATTTTAGAGAAGCCTTCCAGCCCGCCTGCTCCTTTAATAAAATATGGTTTTCCACCCCGTAATAGCTGAAACCCATCGGCTGTACGCAATATCTTTACCGGAATAGCTCCGCTGTTGGCAACAGCATCAGAACCCTGCGTTTGTTGATTAATGGCCTCGCTTTTCCCGGCTTGGTCCGCGCAACCACCGAGCAGATGCAGTGCCATAAGCGCAACAAAGAATACCCCTGATTTTTTTAATCGTTGGTTCATAACAGATGCCTTCAGTTGGAGTGGCGCTAACGTAGCGGACTACTTATATAGCGCAGGGTAATACCTCACCACAAATTTATACTTTATTTTAAAACTTTTATGGAAAAAGTTATAAAATGTGTGATATTAACGTTATCATCTATTTATTAATTACAAGTTTTTATATAATTTGTATTAGTTTTACCACAGTTTGGCTTAAGTTGATTCAGCCAGAACAGTCGCTTATGCTTGCTTGGAATTCATTGGTTACAGCTAGGTGAATGACAATCAGCACTCTAAAGTCCAAGCTTCATTGATCATGGCTAACCCCGCACGACTTTCTCAGTCTACTAGCGTTCAATATACACCAGCGCCTTACGTAAAGCAGATGCGCATACTCGTAGCTATTGGCTGCGTGTTGCTATTTCAATTCATCTGGTGGTTTGCCGACATCAACCACGTGGGGCACCCAGTATTATTCTGGCTGCTGACGTTCTCGCTAGGCTTCAAGTTTCTGCGTACTCTCCACGAGTGGTACCACTATGTGAGCGTTCGAGAGCCGGTTGCGCCGGTTTGGAAACCAACCTACGCTCCTACCGTGGACGTGCTGACCACGGCCTGCCCAGGCGAGCCCTACGATATGATTGTGCGCACGCTCCAGGCTATGAAAGCTATTCGCTACCCGCACACCAGCTACCTCTGCGACGAAGGCAACGACCCTTACCTGCGCCGGGTGTGCGAGCAGCTTGGTGTGGTGCACGTTACGCGCATCGAGAAAACCCATGCCAAGGCCGGCAACATCAACAATGCCCTCCGGGGAGCCACCGGCGAGCTATGCGTGGTTCTGGATCCGGACCACGTACCAACCCCCGATTTTCTGGACGAGGTAGTTCCTTACTTTCAGGATGCGCAAGTCGGGTTTGTGCAGGTCGTACAAGCGTATGGCAACCAGCACGAAAGTCTGGTAGCACGCGGGGCCGCCGAGCAGACCTACCACTTCTACGGACCGCTATTGATGGGCATGAATGCCTACAATACGGCCCAAGCCATTGGAGCCAATTGCACTTTCCGCCGTGCTGCCCTCGACTCGATTGGGGGGCATGCTTCGGGCCTTACCGAGGACATGCACACTGCCATGCGGCTACACGCCAAAAAGTGGAAAGGAGTGTATGTGCCTAAAGTACTTAGCCGCGGCTTGGTACCGGCCTCGTTAGCAGCGTTCTACTCGCAACAGTTGAAATGGTCGCGCGGAGCCTTTGATTTGCTGTTCAAGGTATATCCGCGCTTGTTCGCAGACTTCAGCTGGCGCCAACGGATACACTATCTGCTCCTGCCGCTCTACTTTTTCTCGGGGGTTGTTACGCTGATTGATTTAACGGTACCGATGGTATCGATGATAACAACGTCCTTCCCCTGGCGGGTAGGCTTGGTGGAATTTGCCATCCATATCTTTCCATTCACGGTGGTTTCGTTGCTGATTCGGGCGTGTGCCCAGCGCTGGCTACGCGAACCGCACGAAGCAGGCCTGCATTTGGCCGGCGGCATCTTGCGTGTGGGTTCGTGGTGGGTGTATTCGCTGGGCTGGCTCTATGCGATTCTCAACATCAAGGTGCCGTACATTCCCACTCCCAAGGAAGGCCGCCCTTCCACCGAGTGGCTCATTAGCTTACCCAACCTGATAGCAGCCCTGCTGCTGATTGCGGCCGCCAAATACGGAAGGGGACTCTCCTTGACTCAGGCCACGCAGTTCATGTCGGTGCTGGTGCTCTTCAACGCTGCTATTCTGCTAACTGCCGTAGCAATGGCCCAGCACGGGATACAGGAGTATTTGATTGGCCTGGCGGCCAAGCCGCAGCCGTTGCGTAAGCTGTTGCTAGCCCTTGATCAGCTGCGGGCCAACGTTAGCCGCGACTTTATTGGTTGGCTACGACCAGCAGCAAGCGGCGTGGCCGTGGGCCTATTGGTGCTCTACGGTACAGCCTCGTTCCTGCTGTACAGCTACACGTCGCACTACATGACCATGGAAGAGCAGTGGTGGCCGACTCGCCGGGACACCGGCTTGCACTTAGGCCAAATGGTAGCAGCGCCCGCCGCCACGTCGGCTCTTGCCCATGTAGATATCATGGCGCTGGATATGCCCACCAACTCCACGCCTCAGCAGCTGCAAGTGCTACGCCAGAGCCTAGAGCAACACCCTAATGTGTCGCTGCTCACCTTTTCGATAGGGACAGTTCCCCTTGACACGGCCTCTCTGCTGCAACTGGATCAGCTGCAACTTGCCAAGCTCGACAAGCCCGTAATGGTGCGGCCACTCCTAACGGCTACTTCACCCGCCCAATATCGGCGCGACTGGCAAAAGATGGTTCGCCACTTTGCGCAAGCCGACCGGCCCAACATCCTGTGGGTTTGGACGCCGCCGAAAGCGGACTCACTGAAAACCTACTTCCCAGGCATCAACTACGTGAACTGGGTAGCCGTGGATGGCCGCCAAACGCCCACCGAACCAGCGGAATGGTACAGCCCCATTCGGGCCCAGCTAGCCCCCAACATCGAGCTGCATTCCAAGCCTGTGTTGCTGCTAATGTCAGCCACCGAAAAAGCGCGCTTGGCTCCAAATCAGTTGGCAAAGGTGTATCCTGAAGTACAGGCCGTGGTGTTTGACGTGCCGGGTAATGGGGTGGCCAAGCAACCCAACTATACCTCTATCAGCAAAACAGCTGGCACCGAGTAGGTGCCAGCTGCCTAGTTAGAGTTTGCTTCGCTTATTGCTTTTCGCTTAGAAGCTCTGTTCAATGCTGTTGTGTAGGGTGCGGGGGCTCCAATAGCCGCTCGCGATTATGCGCCGAATGGTGTAGAGCGGGTCCTGCTGGTCGCGCTTTTCCGACAAAATGAAAGCCGCCGCCATACCCCGCTCTCGGAGTTGCGGAATAGCTTCGGGGTTCCAGAGACCAAAGGGATAAGCAAAATACTTGATGTCTTTACCGGTAATTTCCTCGAGCGTTTTAGTTGGCTTCTCGATCTGCGTTACCCAGTCGTTGCCCTGATACTTCTTCACGTTGTGGTGGTCCCAAGTGTGGGAACCAATGACGTTGCCTTCGTCGGAAAGCTGTTTCACTTGCTCGCGGCTCATATAGCGCGGGCGGCCTAGGCTTACCGTCATCACAAAGTATACGGCTTTGAAACCGTGCTTTTCCAACTCTGGACGCGCCACCGTAAACTGGTCGAGGTCGGTGTCATCGAAGGTGAGCATGATGGGCTTTTCGGGCAGCGGGGCACCGGTAGCCAAGTAGGCATAAAGCTGGTCGGGCAGAATCGTGTGGTAGCCACTATCGGCGAGCATTTGAATCTGCTTTTTGAATTGCTCGACGGGCACGATATAATCTTTCGCACCTTTCGAGTCGCGCGGACGCCAGTCTCGGATTTGATGATAGCACAAAATAGGTACCTGGGGGCGGGCCGTAATGGTGGCCGCATCGGCAATGCGGCTGGCTGGAATGCTAGCCGGGTCGGGAGCAGTAGCGCTGGCTGCCGCTTTATCTGACACTGGAGTGGCAGCGGAGGCCGTAAGGCCGCTAGTGGGAGCTTCGTTGCTTTCGGTGGTGGCCGCTGATTTAGAATCGCTGCAGGAAGGAAGGGAAAGGGCTGTTGCGCAGGCGGCAGCAGCAAGCAATACAGTAGAGGAAAGCTTCATTGAAAAGAAAAACGCGGCCAGACCGGAGGCAAATGCTTTATTTTGGTGTTAAGAAGTCGAAAGAGGCTTATTTGACCTTTACTTGTCTTCTTGCATCCTACAAAGCAACATTTTATTTCCCGTATGGACAAGCTCCGAGGCACAGGTGTCGCCCTGGTTACTCCTTTCACCCCCGACCACGACGTTGACTACACGGCTCTGCGTCGCCTGCTCGATTTCACCATTGATGGTGGGGTGGAATACCTCGTTATTAATGGCACCACTGCCGAGTCGCCTACCATCTCTAGCGAAGAGAAAACCGAAATCCTGCGCGTTGTAAAAGAGCACGTTGCGGGCCGCGTACCACTCGTTTACGGCATCGGGGGCAACGATACTGCCAGCACCGCCGCTACCCTTCGCAACACCGATTTCACGGGCATTGACGCTGTTCTATCTGCTAGCCCGTACTACAACAAACCGTCACAGGCCGGCATCATCGCGCATTACGAGCAGTTGGCTGATGCTTCGCCCGTACCCATCATCCTCTACAACGTGCCGGGTCGGACAGCTTCTAACCTCACGGCTGCTACCACGCTGCGGCTGGCTCAGCATCCCAATATCATCGGTATCAAGGAAGCCAGCGGCAACCTAGAGCAGTGCCAGCAAATAGCCGCCCATAAGCCCGACGACTTCCTGCTCATCTCCGGCGACGATATGATGACGACTTCCCTGGTCAGCTTCGGCGCCGTGGGGGTAATATCCGTCATGGCCAACGCTTTCCCCCGGCCTTTCACCGACATGGTCCGCCACGCGCTGGCCGGAGAGTTTGTGCAGGCCAGCCAGTTGCTGTTCAAGTTCGTTGACCTCAACCCCTTGATGTATGAGGAAAGCAACCCCGTAGGAGTGAAAGCCGCTTTGGAAGCACAGGGCTTGTGCTCTGGCGCTGTGCGGCTGCCCTTGCTAGCGGCAAGCGAAGACCTGTGCGAACGGGTTAGCAGGCTCACAGCCAGCAACATGCTGGTTGTTGCGTAGAGATGCTTCCTTACTGGCTACCAAGTAAAACGCCCCTCAAGTTGAGGGGCGTTTTACTTGGTATAGCTACCATTCAACAAAGCTGTTACCACTGCACTACTTACATCTAAAAGCAGTGCTCCTTACCAACCGCTAGCCAATACATCGGCGACGTGAAGGGTGCGGATGGGCTTCTTCTCGCGTCGAATGTACGCGTCAAGGTGCATCAGGCAGCTGGTGTCGGTACTGATGATATATTCCGCACCAGTGGCAAGGGCATGCTCCACTTTCTGCTCGGCCATGGCTACGGATATAGCCTCAAACTTCACGGCGAAAGTGCCCCCGAAACCGCAGCAGGTTTCATTTTCGGCCATTTCCAAGCGCTCCAGATTCGGAATAGCATCAAGCAGTTGACGAGGAGCTTGCTTGATACCACATTCGCGTAGCGCCGAGCAGGAGTCGTGGTAGGTATAGCGCCCAGTCAGGCGGGCCTGCGGAATGGACGTTACGCCGAGCACATCCACCAGAAATTCGGTTAACTCGAAAATACGGCGCTGCGTGGCATGGTAGCGTCCTTGCTCGGGGCTTCCATCAAAAAGCTCGGCGTAGGAGTTGCGCACCATGCCTACGCAGGAAGCCGACGGACTCACGATGTACCGGTTAGGCTCGTTTGGAAAGTCATCGAGGAACTTGCAGGCCACTTCGCGGCTCTCTTTTTTGTAGCCAGCATTATAAGCGGGCTGGCCGCAGCAGGTTTGGTTGCTATTGTAATGCACCTCGCAACCCACTGCTTCCAGCACCTTCACCATGTTCATGGCAGTTTGCGGAAAAAGTTGATCTACGAAGCAAGGAATGAAGATATCGACGGCGGTAGACATAGCACGTAATGCAGGGTACAAAGTAAATTCAGGCAATGAGCCGACGAAAGTACGTCATCAGCAGCATCCGAACATGGCGGTTGGGCAGCAAAAGCACAAAAGGCAGTAGACTTAGTATGGTAAAGCCCACAGCCATTGCCTTATCCTCGGCCTGAATTTGGTGCAATGACATCAGAATTTCGCCATTTTTCTCTAGCTGGTAGATAAACGAAAGGTTGCTAGGCGACTCGGTGTCATAATACACCCGCACAGAATCACCCATATGCAAGGCAGACGAGTACCGAGCCGCATTTTGCCAATTAGGCCCCAAAAACCGTTGCATCGTTCGGTTTTCGACGTTCAACCGCAATATGTACGGATGATAGCGCGTGTTGTCGCGGTAAATGTCCACCCACGACACCACGCCATCCAACCGGTTGAGGGTAGCCAACGTGCGGGAAGAGCGGTAAAAGAGGATTCCCGCTACTACCATGAAGCCCAACACTACAAGTGCCAACGCACCTAGCGCCCACGGCAGCTTACGACGAGCCTGCTCCTTCACTGCCTTGGCGGCAGCCGCGCGTTTCTCACGCGCGGCACGGCGCTGCTTGTACACGGGCAGTCTTGGGCGTTGCGCCATTAGTGGCTCGCGAATAAGGCCTCATTCAATTCTTGTGCTTTGCCTAGGGCCGCCAAATCCAGCGGCAACGTCTCGCCTACTCCCAGGGCAAATTCAATCAGGCGCTCGGTGGGCATATTGCCGGTGAGGTGGTCGGCGGCCATCGGACAGCCGCCATAACCGCCCAAGGCCCCATCGAAGCGGCGACACCCGGCGGCGTAGGCTGCTTGCACTTTCTCGCGCCACGTGGCCGGGGTGGTATGCAAATGCGCCCCGAATTCGATGTGGGGAAAGGCAGCTGTCAACTCCCGAAAAGGGGGCGCAATGGTTTCGGGAATCGAGGCCCCCACCGTATCGGACAGCGCCACGATGCGCACGTCCAGCGCATCAAGCTTCTGGGTGAATTCGCCGAGAATTTCTGGGCTCCACGGGTCGTTGTAGGGGTTGCCGAACCCCATGCTCAGGTACACCACTTGCTCCTGACCGGTGCGGGCACACAGCTCCTGCATCCGGGCTACGTCATCGAGCGCCTGGGCAATACTTTTGTTGGTGTTGCGCTGCTGAAACGTTTCGGATACCGAGAGTGGAAAACCGATGTAGCGAATCTGGGGGTACTGCGCGGCCGTTTCGGCCCCGCGCACATTAGCCACAATAGCCAGCAGTTTGGTAGCCGACGCATCCACTGCCAACCCATTCAGCACTTCGGCAGTATCGGCCAGTTGCGGAATAGCTTTAGGTGAAACAAAGCTGCCGAAATCGAGGGTATCGAACCCCACTTGCAGCAGGGCGTTGAGGTAGGCAATTTTCTGGCTGGTAGGAATCAGGGTGGGCCAACCCTGCATGGCGTCGCGGGGGCAGTCGATCAGTTTCATAAGGGGCAGGTGAGCGGGTGGAATTGCAAAGGTAGACGCCCACCAACAAACCGGCGCGGTGTTAGTCTACGGCCCTACTGCACCACCCCAAAGCGCCCACCCTTCACATCCAATACAATGGTACGCTCGGCAAACACTTCGTTGCCCAACATGCCGCCCAGGCCGGAAAAGCGCATCATCAACGTTTGCAACATACTCATCCCCTCGATATAGGTCACGGTGCGCAGCGGCATAGCTGTGGTGCCAACCTGCACAGTGGCGGCGGTAGGGGCCGTGTACGAAGTCAACGTTTTACCCCACGAATTCACGGCCGTCGTACGAACGGGGGCAGATGGTCGGGCCATCTTCTTCCATTCCTTCTGGCTGGTTAGCAAAGAGAATGCGCTACTGCCCGAGTCGAAGAATAATTGCTCGTCTTTGCCTTGCAAGTGCATGCTCAATAGCACACTACGGTTGGTGTAGTCTAGGGGCGCGAACACCGCCCGGCGGGCCAAGGATTCGGGCACCGAAGCACTTAACCTGAATTGGCGAGTTGCATAGTCAACAACCAGCGCCCGATTTTCCAGTATGTCTGATCCTAGCGTGCCAATAACGAACGGCACACTCTCGTCGGCGGGTAGGTCCCTGACTCCCATTTTCAGCACTCGAATACTACCCGCCTGCACCTGTCCGGCACCTAGTGCAAAGCGGAAGTTTTTCACTGCGTCGGCCGCTGGCAGTAGCGCCTGGGTTGTAGCAGGGTACCGGGTCCGTAGTGCCGCCAGGGGTTCGGTGTAGAGCACGGAATAGGGCGCGCCCGTGTCGAATTGCATGTAGCACGTGCGCGGACAATTGGGGATGCGCACAGGCACCAGCATAGCGGCGTGCGCTACCACTGGCTGGGCCGAGCTATCGGCGTGCCACGCGAAAGTGCACGTGGCCGGAAGCTGCGTTACAACGAGTTGGTTGAGGGGTGGCTCGAATTTCTTGCGCATGTAGAAGTAGCCACCAATGCCGCTTACGAGCAGCAGCACCAACACGGACAGCAGGATTTTGAACAGGAGCTTCATTGGAACGCGGAGTAGATTGGGTTATAGCATCTAAAGTATTTCCCCCCTCCTCTCGGTCGTGCGTCATATTACCGCCATTCACCCGCCACTTCACTACTCGTTTAACTATCAATTACTTACCCTACAGCCGGAACCTGTATACATCCAGGCGGCCCCGGCGCAACTGCAGAGCGTAGTAGCCCACGGTGAGGGCATTGAGGGCGTAGGTGAGCACCATTATGCCAACGAAAGCACCCGGCAGCACGATGTTATAGGAACGAGCCAGTACCAGGTGAACCAGTAACATAAGCATATAAGCAAAGAAGCTCAGCACCTGCCACAATATCTGGAAGCCCAGCACCCGACGGCCCAGTTCGGCCACATGTTCGGTGTCGTGGCGGCGGGCGCGCCAGAGCAGCAGCGGCACCACCAGATTGAGGAAAGGCAGCACCAAAAAGCTCAGCGCACTCAAGTTGAGTAACTGCAAAAACTGCGGGTCGGACCGCAACGCTGGCGAGGCGGCCGATGCTTCCGTTGCCAGCACGGGTGCAGGGGCGGTTTCCGGTTCAGGCTGCTCTTGCAACACGTCCAAATCCACGTCCAGGGCCATAGCCAGCGCCTGCACGGTGTAGCCGCGCGGGGTGGTGTCCCCTTGCTCTACCCGCTGGATAGTCCGCAAGCTCACCCCAGATTTTTCGGCTAGCACCTCCTGTGACAAACCCTTCCTTTTACGAACAGCAATGATACGAGCAGCCGAAAACATACAAGCGTTTTAAATAACGATGAATAGCGACCAATAATAGTGTTCCTTTTCCAATAATCATGTTACGCAACAAGCCAGTAGCCTGCCTATTCCTCAACGGCCGTTTCCAGTGGCCCGTGCTTCACTTGTCAAACTCCTGGTATCGGCACAGGATGGCTTGGGGCCGTAGCGGTATCCGCTTGTCTCTTAGAGCGACTCGCACGATGAGCCGGCGAACTACCGGGCGGTATTAGGGGTTTGAAAGGAAACCTGCTTCCTATGCCCTTCCACTTTCGCGCTCCGCTATATTTCACCTTCTTGCTTCTTACTGCCTGTAGCCAACAGCAAACCCTACAGGGCATCTTTCAGAAATCAACGCCCCACGAAACCTACGCACGGCGCCTGCGCCAAACCGGCCTCGACCAAACTGCTTTGGGCCGCGACTGGCTAGCCGCGGCTGACCGTGCGCTGCGCGACTCGTTGGTGGTGAAACTACCGTTCGAGGAAACCGGCTACTTCGCGGCCGAGCGCGCTACGGCGGCGGCCTACCGCTACCAAGTTCGAGAAGGCGAAACGGTGCGCATCAGCCTAACCATGGGAGCGGGCACTGAGGCCCGTGTGTTTCTGGATGCTTTCGAGCTAGACCCCGACCGAGCTCAGCCCCGCCCCCTGACCTCGGCTGATACCACTGCCCTATCCTTTAGCTACGTAGCCGAGGACGACCGCCAGCACTTGTTGCGCGTGCAGCCGGAACTGTTGCGCACGGGCCGTTTCACGTTGCGCATTCAACGGGCGCCAAGCCTGGGGTTTCCGGTGCATGGCAAAAACGACGTGGCGGTGGGTAGCTTTTGGGGCGTAGACCGGGACGGCGGCGCCCGCCGGCACGAAGGCATCGATATTTTTGCCAAGCGCGGCACCCCAGCCGTGGCAGCCGTGGCGGGCTATATTACCCGCGTCAACGAAACCCCACGCGGTGGTAAGGTGGTGTGGCTGGCCGATACTGAACACAGCCAACACATCTACTATGCTCACCTCGACCGACAGCTCGTACAAGCCGGCCAGCAGGTGAAGGCCGGCGATACGCTTGGCTTGATTGGCAACACCGGCAACGCCCGCACCACCCCCCCTCACTTGCATTTCGGTATTTACCGGGGAGGGCGGGGCGCCATTGATCCGTTTCCGTTTGTGCGGCGAGCTGATGCTTCACCAGCGGCCCCTAGTACCGCACCCGAACGGCTCGGCCAGTGGGTGCGGGTGAAAGACAAGCAAGCCGACCTGCGCCGAGGGCCCCTAGCCAAGCAAGCGACCGTAGCGGGAGTTACGCGCAACACCGCCTTGCTGGTAGTGGGTAGCCAAGCCGATTGGTACCGCGTGCAGCGCCCCGATGGGCAACTCGGCTACATTCCGGCGCGGGCGGTGGTGCCTGCCGCTGCTTCTTTGCGCAACCTGGCCCTACCCGTTGCCACCGACTTATACGCGCTGCCGCAAACTGGGTCCGCTACGCTCGACTCATTGCCGGCTCGTAGCCAAGTGGCCGTGCTAGGAGAGTTTCGGGGGTTCCGGCTGGTCCGTAGTGCGGCAGGCACTATCGGCTGGCTGGCCGGGTCAGACTCGTAGGCTGTACTAGAACTACAACTTCACCCGCCACTCACCCGCGCGGCTTTATCTTTCGCTTGGTGAATAGGAGTATTCGCGGCGTAGCTTTCCTTGGTGAAGGCTACGCCGCGTTTTTGTGTCACTTGTGGGAGTTTTAGTTGGGGCTTAGGCTAGCCTCGTCCATTACAATAAAAAGCCCCTGATGGTTATCAGGAGCTTTTTATTGTAATCTTTTAAATCCTTAGAGCTTAGCTTATTGCGCTACGACAACTGCTTTGCGGAGCTTTTTGGCGTAGGCCAGGCGTCTTTCTTTGCCGCCAGCAGTGGTATAGTCGAAGCCAACTGCTTTGGTGTCATCGCGCACTGCTTGCCAGGCTTGGGCATCAATGTCGGAGGGCTGGCGGGTGGCACGTGGTACGGCTGGTTGCGTGAACCGGTCTTCGCGGAAAAAGCTGTTCATGCCTTGCAGAATAGCAATTTCTTTGTCGCGGGCGGTGGCGGCCTTAGGATCGGCAATCATCCGGTCGTCGACGAGGGCAGTGGCCGGTATTATTTCTTTGCGCAAGGTGTCGCCGGTGCTACTCAGGATGATGAGTCGCGCCTGTGCGTTCAGGATTTTGGTGCCTTGCAGTTGGAGTACGAATTTATCTTTGGCCTTGGGGTTAGAGAAATAATGGGTGGAATTGACAGTGCGCAGCACGGTGCGGTCAGTGACACGGCCGCGCGCACCCTCGGGCACGGGCGTATAAGGCCGGTCGGTGCTATGGGCGGTGCCTGCCTCCCGGTCTGCATTGATACAGGAGCTAACCTGAAACAGCAAGCCTAAGCCAGCAACAACTAGTATTCGTTTTTTCATTATGGACTGGAAGACTAACATAGAGGTGGTTCGGCAAAGTACAAAGCTACCTAGTAGCTGGCAGGAACATAAGAGCCGAGCCCAGTAATTTTTTCACCAAAGCTACGGCTAACCCTTCATCTACCAAAAACAGCGCAGGATTAAATAACCAGACTTGTTTCGTTGCTTTCAACTGATTTCTTAGGTCCACTAAAGTTAAGCTTACGTTACGAAGCATATACGGGGAGTGCTTAAGAGAAGGTTCGGGGAATGCCAATTAAATCCAACCCTTACAACCACCCCAGCTCCACTCCTACCGTCCAGCGCGGCAGCTCCGGATACCGCACTCGATACGCTGGCGTGAAGGTATCAGAAAGGCGGTAACGAGCCACTGCGGCATACCGGCCCGAACCCAACCGGGCACCTACCCCAACCGGCCAACGGTGCAGATACGGCAGGCCGTGCTCGGTGGTTTGCACCCGCCGGGGACCAGTGGCCGGCCGGTCTTCGTAGCGGTTTGCGGTGCTCATCACCCAGCCGCCCCAACCAGTCAAATCCAGGTAGCGGCCTATCACGTTGCCGCGGGCTACCATGTTGAATCGCACAAAACCCTCCAGCTGCAACTCCGACATGGCAATGGATTCCTTGTGGTGAACTGTAGCTGTAGGCAACACTTTGGAGCTGGTTTGTTGCAACGCATAGGTCAGGCGGACAAAACGCAAATCCAGCCCCACACTCAGCGGCTCACTCAGCCGAAACTTGTTGCGGACGCCCAGCATCACTTCGGCCGAGTTGCCATAACGTAGTTCGGCCCCAGAGCCGGCGGCCCGGCCAACCACGGGCAGATACCCAATATACAAGTGGCTGTAGAAGCCCCGGTTGGGCCCGAACGAGGTATACAGCGTGTCTTCAGCCACTTCGGCGCGCAGCAGCACCCGTTGGGCAAGCACTGACTTACTGGCCAGCATCAGTACCCCTAGCAGCAATACAACCTTGTGCTTCTGCACCAACTTCATAGAATGGGGTAGCTATGGGTGGCACCTAAGTAGAAAACCCGTATTACGTCGCCGGGGCGAAGGCTCCGTCGTGGTATCCGCAGGATGGCTCGCTGGCTGACTTCCAGTACCTCGTAGCGGTGCAACACTCCGTGGGAGTCGGCAACGTGCCAAAAGAAGTACCCCGCCGCTGGCAACACCGGAGCAGCCGAGGCGGGGGGCCCGCTAGCCCCTACCCCTTCCAAAGCAGTGGGCGGGCGGGCTTCTTCGCGGCCTAGTGCCCCAACGCGCCCAGGTGCATTTGCCGCGGTGGCAACAGAGTCAAGGTAAAGCGGGAGGGCCCGCGCTACCACTGGCGGCGCTGCTTCAGGGCGAATAAACACGGAGACAACACTATCCGACGCGACAAAGCTAACCGTAGGCGCCAAGCCCGGGCGCTGACCAGCACTGGGTTGCAGCACAGCATCGGCCTGGGGCATGCCGTAGCCATGCGCGTAATCATAATACGGATACAACGCGCCGGCCTGCTGAATGGCAGTGAACAACGCCATTACGGGCAAGGCGCGCTGCTGTTGCCAGGCGCAAGCGGCAAAGCCTGCTACCAGCGGCGAGGCAAATGAAGTACCATCGATGCGCGCATAGCCCCCACCCGGCGAAGCGGCCAACACCGTCCCGAAAGCGGATACGTTGGGTTTCAACCGGCGGTCAGCAGAAGGCCCGTAGGCACTGAAATCGAGGTGCAACCCCGTTTCAGGACTGATGCCGCCCACGGCCAGCACCGAATCGGCGTCGGCGGGGGTGCCAATGGTGCGCCAGTCTTCGTTGTCGCCGTCGTTGCCGGCGGCATTCACTACCAGCATCCCCTTGCGAACGGCCAGCTCGGCAGCCCGCGCTACCAGGCTAGTGTGGCCATCCATGTCTTCCGGGAAATAGCGCCGGGTGGTATAGCCCAACGATGAATTGATGATGTCGGCGCCGTTGCGGTCAGCCCACTCCACAGCGGCCAGCCAGTCCAGTTCTTCGGTATAAACTTCTCGATGGATCCGCTCGGTGCGCGCCAATAAGTAGTCGGCGCCGGGAGCTAGGCCAAGCAGCGTACCGTCGGGTAAGCGGCCTGCCAGGCACGAAAGCACCTCCAATCCGTGCGTGCCCCCGTGAAATACATCGGCAGTTCGGCGCACAAAATCGTAGCTGGCTACCACTTTCTTATCTGCAAATAGCTGCTTGAAAGCCGGATGGTGGTCGGCTCCGCTGAAGCCTACATCGAAGATGGCAATGCGTAAGCCCCGCCCGTCGAGGCCGGCGCGCCGAAACGTTTCGGCGCCTAAGGTGCGGGTTTGTTGCCGGGCTAGTTGGCGGTCGGCCGCGCTAATGGGTTTGCTATCCTTGTTATCTGCGGTAACCCGAAGATGGGCCGCGGGCAGCAACTCGGCCACTGGCAATGCTTTCATACTGCGGACACCAGGTAGGCGCGCCAGTTCTATGGCCTGCGCGGCGGTGGCTTGGCAGGCAATGGCATTAAACCAACGACTCACAAAAAGAACCGTATCGGCGTGGGCGCGCACTTGCTCCAGGTAGTCGGAGCGAACCGGCAGGTCGGTGAACTCAGCGGGAGGCAGGTGCTGACGCTGGCGGCGCGCCTGGGCAGCCGGGTGAAAGTAAGCGGCGGCCTGAAAGGCAACTCCGTTTTTGTCGCGCAGCTCCAACCAGTAACGACGGGTGGGCGGCGGAATAGGTGCCCCTGCTATCGGACCCACCATTGCCAACAGCAGCAACACGATTTGAAAACGGAGCAGCAAATGCGGCAAGAACAAAGCAGAGTAACAGTACAGAGAGGAACAGGTAAGGCCTGTTACGCACGCGAACGGCGGTTTTGGGCAGCCCAAAGCCACGTATCCACAAGAATTCGTTGTTGGCACAACAAAGCTAACGGAAATCACCTGCTGTCGATGCTCCTAGCCGACAACTCAACTCGCGCACGGGCCGTTTCAAGCTCAACTACTCCTTTTCCCACATTTCATTTATCACTTCAGATATGCATTTACTGTCTGCCCGTTTGGTCTTGCTGTCTTCGCTGAGTGCAGGCGCGTTGCTCCTTGGCGGTTGCAACGCCAAGGAAATTGCCGCCCTCCAACAGCAAAACGCTGCCCTCACGTCGTCCCGCGACCAGCTGCAAGCACAAAAAACTGCCTTGGAGCAAGAATCTGCCCGCAACGAACAAGCCCTACGCGCCAGCCTGCTCAACAAGAACCAACAGGTCAATCAACTCAATGACAACCTCACCGGAGCCGAGCAGGCTAACACCGCCCTCTCCGCTGATCTGCGCTCAAAGGAGCAGCGGATTGCTGACATGCAGCGCATTCTCGACCAGAAGGATGCGGCCGTGAAGGCCTTGCGCCAGAAGGTGGGCGACGCCTTGCTGGGTTTCAACGCCCAGGATTTACAGGTAAATGTTAAGAATGGTAAGGTATACGTTTCCCTTTCCGAGCAACTACTCTTCAAATCCGGTTCCACTAAAGTGGACCCTAAAGGCCAGGAAGCTCTTAAGAAACTGGCTACTGCGCTGCAAGGCAATCAAGACGTAAATGTGCTAGTCGAAGGCCACACCGACAACGTCCCGATTGCGAAAGGCACGGCCGGTATGCGCGACAACTGGGATTTGAGCGTGTTGCGAGCTACGGAAATTACTCGCCTACTCACAGTTAACGGACTACCAGCTAGCCAAGTAACTCCCTCCGGCCGCGCAGAATATGTGCCTATCGCGCAGAATAATACGCCAGCTAATAAAGCGCTGAACCGTCGCACAGAAATTATTCTTACGCCCAAACTCGACGAGCTTTTTCAGATCTTGGAAGCTAATTGATTCTACCGTTCAGCTGTTTTCCGCTTCACACACTCAATGACTTTCCCGTAATGGAAAGTCATTGTTGCGTTATAGCTGCTACAACACAATGATTTCCAGAATATGCACAGTCTTTGAGTGAAGTATCTACAAGAGCATTTAGCCTGAATCTACCAATCCCTTTCTGTGTACTCTTATACAGGAATTGGAAGGCAAATTATTAATAGCAAATAAAAATTTCAGTGAAAACCTGCTATTAAACAGAATATTTTCAGTCTTACACTACACAGAAAATTACGTTCCTTGTTTTCTCACCAAACAGTGCGTCCACCCTATAACTACTGGCTATAGCTTGCAGAGTAGATGAATAAGCATCAATCGAATATATTACGCCAGTAACTTTCTCAAGCCTATAGCAATCAAACAGTTAATCGTATTTTCAAAATACGTGAACATGCTGATCGGGTTCATTTACAGGAGGCTGTCGTGTACACCGTATCATGCATCCGTGCCTAGCCTATTTTATTGCAAGAAGTATACAAGCCAACAATTACCCTAGGTGCGTACTGAGTGGCAATATGCGCCGCGGATAACGCAACGCTCAAAGTAACAGGCAGCAGTATCCTATGCACGTAGGCGTCTCCCAAACGGTTGGCTATGCACCACTGTATTTGCCGCATGAATTAAAATACTATTTAGCTACTAAAAACATTCTCTATTTCAAGCGTGCTAAACAAGATAACCCAACACGTTTTTTCTCGTTATACAATCAACTCTATTTGATATAAATAGTTTTTAACTCAACTTTGAGTGCAAATCAGTGTCCCCTCAACTAAAATTTCCAAATAATGGCCACTCCTGACCTAAGCAAATTACAGCAAATCCTGGCTAGCGCCGAAGACAACGAAGCGGTACTCAATCAGATTCGCAAAAACATGACGAAAGTAAACGAGTTGATTTCTGAAATCAGCACGATGCTTGAGCCTGGCTATACCGTAGAGAAAAAAGAACGCAAACCTCGTGCAGTAAGCAGCACTGGCAAGCGTCCCGGTCGTCCGAAGAAAGAAGTTTCTGCTCAATAATTATTTCGAGCACCAAAAAAAGCCGGCCGCAATAAATGCGGCCGGCTTTTTTTGGTGCCTGTATTATTCGGTTTACAACGGAAATTGCAACGGCTTACTTAGTGCAAATTTTGCAGCTACATCCGCGTACTACCTCCGTGCTTCTATTACAATCCGTATTTGCTGATCATGTAAATAAGGGCGGCCATGCTAGCACCGCCCAACTCTAATTCGCGGCGGTTGACTTTATCGAAGGTATCGGCAGCGGTATGGTGAATATCGAAATAGCGCTGGTCGTCGCAGTCGTAGCCGATGAGGGCTTTCACTTGGTCTTTCAACGGGCCGATGTCCGTGCCTCCGTGGCCAGGGCTGAACTCGCTGCTACCATAAGGCGCAAACAAGGGTTGCCACTGCTGCATCTTCTTCACCATAGCTGGTTCGGCCTCGATATTGAAGCCGCGAGGCGTAAAGCCTCCCCCGTCTGACTCCATAGCGGCTACGTGTTGCTCTTTGGCCGCTTTGGCTAGTTCGGCGTACTTCATGCCACCCCGCGCGCCGTTCTCCTCGTTCATGAACAGCACGGCCCGAACCGTACGCTCAGGACGCAGGCCAGTAGCTTTGAGCAGCCGCAGCACTTCCATGCTTTGCACGCAGCCCGTACCGTCGTCGTGCGCTCCTTGGGCTAGGTCCCACGAGTCTAGGTGGCCGCCAACGGTGATGATTTCGGCGGGATATTTCGAGCCTTTGATTTCACCCACTACGTTGTAGCTTTTTACGTCGGGCAGGGTCTGGCAAGCCATTTCCAGCTCCACGGTCAGGTCGGGGTCCACTTTCAGGAGCTGGCTGAGTTGGTCGGCACCGTTGGTACTGACGGCGGCGGCGGGCACTTTGGCCACGTTGTCTTCGTAGCGCATGGTGCCGGTGTGCGGAAGGTCGTCGTGGGCAAGCGAGAGGCTACGCACGAGGGCCCCCACGGCCCCACGCTTGGCGGCTTCGGACGCTCCGATCCGGCGCTGGTCACCGGCTTCGCCGTAGGCACGGCCCGTTTGCACGTAGGTCGCGTTCATGGGGCGGTTGAAGAACACAATCTTGCCCTTCACTTTTTCGGCAGGCAATGCCGCCAGCTCGGCCATGCTTTTCACTTCCACCAGTTGCGCTTTGAGTTTGCCGCCGGTACCCACTGAGCCACCAAGCGCGCACACGGCCAGGTTGAGGCCTTTGCCTTTGGCAGGTTTGATTTCCGCTTTTTCTTTGGCCCCCCGCACCCAGTGCGGCACCATTACTTCCTGCAGATACACCCGGTCTAGGCCGAGTTTTTCCATGGCTACTTTGCCCCACTGCACTGCCTGCTCGGCCTGCGGCGAGCCACTTAGGCGCGGCCCCACTTTGGTGCATAGCTCCCGTAGGTTCTCGTAGCTCTGGCCGCGTAGCAAGGCTTCGTCGTAGATTTTCCGGATGGCCAGCGAATCAATTTTCGTGGTGGTTTGAGCAGTTGCTGGTACGGCAACAGCAAGTGAGAAGGCGCCGGCCAGCAGCAAGCGGGAAATGGAAACAGACATGCAGTAAGAGAAATCTAAATCAGAAAATCAGGTGTAGCGCCAGTGCCAACACCCTTAAAGTAGCAGGATGCCGCTGTAAGTTGCAGCAGAAAACAGCTAGTGCCTACTGGGCAGCGCTTTTTGCGCCATAGCGCCGAGCTGCCACTGTAGCCGCTTGGGTGGAGTCGCGGGGCACCTTGACTTCCAGTAGATAATCATATTCGTTGTCGCCGATGGTGGGTACGGCACGCGGCGCCCCGAGGGCTTCGCTGGTTTCAAGGATGGTATTGGAGTGCCCAATTATCAGCACCGACTTTCCGGCGTACTCGCGACGGATACGGGCAGCCAACACGGCCAACTGCTTGGGGTCGTAGTCTTGGATGGAAAGTTTGAGGGCTTGGGCCAGCGGTTCGGCCGTGGCGCGGGTGCGGCTGGTGGCGGTGCTGAAGATAGCGGCTACTGGCTTCTGCGGAAGCAGCGAGTCGCGCAGGGCTAGCGCCCGTTGTTGGCCGGATGGCGTCAACAGCGGATCAGGCAGGTTGGGCGTGAGGTCTTTTTCGGCGTGTCGAACCACGTACACTACAGTTGGCGACGCGGTGGTGGAACGCTCGGTGGTGCATTGGGTGGTGAAGGCAACCAAAGGCAGCAGCAACAGGCGCAGGAAGGAAAGTCGGGTCATGGGCTTTGATAAAAGACAGAGGAAATCAACTGGAAGACGTTGCCAAAGCAGTGCCCGGCCTTATGGCAATGCCAGAATCTGCTTGAGTTCGGCGTTGCTCACGGTCAGCAACCCTACTTTGGGCAGCCGCTGCGTGAGCGTGCGCCAGTTAGGGTCTTGCTTGAAAATGGGCTGTAGCATTTTCAGCGCGGCCGGCACTTGCTGTTTGTTGGCCAAGCTGATGGCGTGCCAGTACTTCATTTCCAGGTTGTCGGGGAAGAGCTTTTCGGCGGCTTGATACTCCCGGATGGCCCCGGGCACATCGTTTTTCTCTACGGCCAAGTCGCCGGCGTTCATGTGCTCGTAGGCGCGGCGCAGGCGCAGCAGGCGGGCCAGTTCTTTGAGCGGTTCGGCGCTGTCGTCCACGCGCAAGTCGATGAGCCGGTCATCCCAGGGAGCATCGGTGGCCTTGCCCCGCACCACCAGCAGCGCGGCCGACTGCCGGCCTCGGATGTCGCCGCCAGCGGCTTGGGCCGCTTCCAGAGAAGCTACCACTCGCTCGGCAAAAGGCAGCTTCGCATTTTGTTCGTAGGCGTTAGCCATGGCCGTAGGCACCGTGTTGGTGAGCATCATGTTGGCTTGCACCGAAAACTGATTGCCCTGCTGCTGCCCCGCCATATCAACGCACTTTTTGCCGGTGTGGGTAGCCACGCTGCCTTGCGCATCCAGAATGGCCACTTGGCGCACGTCGCGGCCTTCGTCGGTGCGGAGCAGTTCATCGAGGGCCTGTTGGGCAGTCTTACCGCTCTTGAGCAAGGCCAGCCCTCGCATACCAAACGACTTGTTGGTGAACGACTGCGTGGCTACCACTCCCACGCCTGCTTCGCCCCAGCTCACGGACGTGCCCACCGAAAACCAGTGGCTCTGCACGGCCACCGCCATGTCGCCGGTTTGCGGGTCGCGGGCCACAATGGAGAAGGTATGGGCCAGCGGATCAGTGGCGCGGTAGACCTGGGCCGTAGCGGTACGTGGCACATAAGGCAGGTAGACAACCAGAAGAAAAAGCAGAAACAGGTGTTTGCGGTTCATAGGAAGCGTGGTGGTGAAAGTGGCTCAAGATACAAGCTGGCAACGGTTGCGCGAAGCGCAAACCCGGCGCTGCCCCCGGCAAGGCTTTTCGAGGGCACCTAACGTTGGAACTTCAGGCTTTCAAGCAGGCGCTGCCCTCAGTGGCTGTTGCGGGGTGACTTGCTGGCGGCACCTCCCACTACAATTTCATCCCCGGCGCTTATCTTACTGCCTCTACCCGATTGTATGCCCCATTCTCAACCCGTTATTCGGGCCCGTGGACTTAGCAAGCGCTACGGTCCGCACGCTGTCGTGCAGGATATATCGTTCGACTTGTTGGCCGGTGAAACCTTGGTGTTGCTGGGGCCCAGCGGCTGCGGCAAAACCACCCTGCTCAAAACCCTCAACCGGCTGGTGGAGCCCGATGCCGGCACAGTGGAAGTGCAGGGCCAGGACGTGCGCGCACAACGGCCCGAAGAACTGCGGCGCGGTATCGGCTACGTTATTCAGCAGGTAGGGCTACTGCCGCACCTGACCGTAGCCGAGAATGTGGCGGTGGTACCGAAGCTCCTAGGCCACCCCGCCGCCCAGATACAGGCCCGCACCGAGGCTTTGCTCACTCGCCTGCACCTGGCACCCGAACGCTATGCCAACCAATATCCGCGGCAACTCTCGGGGGGCCAGCAGCAGCGGGTTGGCCTGGCCCGCGCCCTGGCCGCTAACCCACCCATCATCCTGCTCGATGAACCCTTCGGCGCCCTCGACCCTATCACGAGAGCCGGCATCCGGCGGGAGTTCCGGGAGTTGGACGAGCTACGCCAGAAAACGGTGGTCCTGGTTACGCACGATGTCACCGAGGCCTTCGAACTAGCCGACCGGATTATGTTACTCGATGGCGGCCAGGTGCAGCAGCTAGGCACGCCGCGGGAGCTGTTATTTCAGCCAGCCAACGACTTCGTGCGGCGCTTCTTCGAGGCCGAGCGGCTGACCTTACAACTGCGCACGTTGCAGCTAGACGACTTGCTCATTGATTTAGCCAGGTCCAATGACTCCGAACATATAAACAACTTGAAATCAAATCAAAACATAATACAATCTAACGTAACCGTTCAAGAAGCATTGGAGCTACTAAGTGCTCCGCTAGAAGCCCGCCGTGCGGCCACTACCGCTCATAAAACCCCGGCAGCTTCTAGCTCGGCCGGGGCCGTTTCCTCTACGGCCCCGGCCTCAGAGGAGCTTGCTTCTTCGCCGGTACTATGGATTCAGCACCTTGCCAACAAGGCCACAGAGCAAGGCCCGCCAGCGGCGGCCTCCCCCCTGGTTCCGGTCACGCTGCCTGCCTTGATGGCCGCTTTCGGACAAGCCGTTCAACGCCTCCAACGCCCATGAATACCTTGCACGAACTACTAGCTTTTTGGCAGCTGCAAGCCGGCAAGCTGGGCCAGCAAACGGTGCAGCACATTGGCCTGACCGCGGCGTCGTTGCTGCTGGGCGTGGCGGTGGGGGTACCGCTGGGGTTGCTGCTCACCCGCCGCCCCCGGTGGGCGCCGTGGGTGCTGGGGGCGGCCGGCATCCTCCAAACTATTCCCAGTATTGCCCTGCTAGGCTTTCTGATACCAGCCATGGGTATTGGGCCGGTGCCGGCCATCTTCGCGCTGTTCTTGTATGCCCTGCTGCCCATTGTCCGCAACACCGTAACGGGTATTCGGGGGGTTGATGCGGGCGTGGTGGAAGCGGCCCGCGGCCTGGGTTTCACCGATGGCCAGCTCTTGCGCCGTGTAGAGCTGCCGCTGGCGTTGCCGGTGCTGCTGGCGGGCATCCGAACGGCAGCGGTTATCAATGTGGGCGTGGCTACGCTGGCGGCGTACGTGGCGGCGGGCGGGTTGGGCGAGTTCATCTTCGGAGGCATTGCCCTCAACAATCCGGTTATGATATTGGCTGGGGCTATTCCGGCGGCGGCGCTGGCGCTGGTGTTTGATGCTGCCCTGGGCGGGGTGCAGCGCTGGGCCGGTGAAAAGCGGCGCACCGTGGGCATTGGGGTGCTGGTGGCGTTGCCGCTCCTCGCGACGCTGTATCTGCTGCCGCGCGCTACCGGGCGTTTGCAGGCGGGTTTCAGCCCCGAGTTTGTGGGCCGGGCCGATGGGTTGCCGGGCCTGACTGCAGCGTATGGCCTGCGCCGGCTGCCAAGTGTGGTGCTGGCGCCAGCGCTGGTGTACGAAGCGGCCCGCAACGCCAACGTGGACCTTATCGACGGCTACTCCACCGATGGCCGCATCAAGGCCTACGACTTACAAGTGCTCCACGATGACCGCCACGTATTTCCGCCGTACTACGCGGCGCCCGTCGTGCGGGCCGGCCTCCTCACCGAACACCCAGAACTACGGGCAGTGTTTGGCAAGCTGGCCGGGCAACTCTCGGATTCGGTAATGACCGAGCTAAACTACCGCGTGGACTATCTGCACGAAGAGCCCCGCGCCGTTGCCCTGGCCTTTCTGCGCCGCCAAGGACTGTGGCGCGCCCCGCGTCCCCTAGCGCCAGGAACTGCTACCGTAAAATTAGGCTCCAAGATTTTTGCCGAACAGTACATTCTGGCCGAGATGTACGCCGGCCTCATCCGCGGCTACACCAACCTCGACGTAGAAACCAAAACCGGCCTGGGCGGCACCACCATCTGCTTCGAGGCGCTACGTAGCGGCGCCATTGACATGTACCCGGAATACACTGGTACGGGGTTGCTGGTGCTGCTCCAACCGACGCCGGCCGTGGTTGACTCGCTGGGTGGTGATGCCGGGGGCGTGTTGCGCTACGTACGCGCCGGGTTTCAGCGGCGCTACGGGCTGGAATGGTTGGCGCCGCTGGGCTTCAACAACACCTATGCCCTACTCATGCGGCGCCAACAGGCCACGCAGTTGGGCATTGCGTCCATTTCAGACCTAGGAACGTATTTACGCCAGTAGCCTGAAGCGCCTCGTGGGTATTTCTTCATCTACGCTTCACTTCGGCCACGAGAATGTTGTGCTTTAAACCTGATTTCCTATGCACGTCCTGATTGTGGAAGACGAGAAAAGCCTGCACGACGAGGTGCGGCAGTTTCTACTTGCCTCGAAGTACCTCGTCGATTCGGCCCACACCTACGCCACAGCTTCCGAGAAAATCTTCGTTAATAGCTACGACTTCGTGCTCCTCGACCTGGGTTTGCCAGATGGCGATGGCCTCGACTTACTGCGTGAAGCCCGCCGCAACGACCGGCAAGAAGCATCGTTCATTATCCTCACGGCCCGCGGCGCCCTCAACGACCGTATCAAGGGCCTCGACCTGGGCGCCGACGATTATTTGCCCAAGCCGTTTTCTTTGCTGGAACTGCAAAGCCGGATGCAGGCCATAGTGCGCCGCAAATTCGGGCTGAAGCGCCAGGAAATAGTCTTCGGCCCCGACTTCACGATGGATGTGCCGGGCCGGGTGCTGCGCCATGGCGAGCAAGAAGTGTCGCTCACCAAAAAAGAATTCGACCTGCTACACTACCTGGTGCTGCACAAAAACCGCGTGCTTACCCGCCTGCAATTAGGAGAGCATCTATGGGGCAACGTGCTGGAAGACGATTCCGATTCCAATTATATCGACGTGCATATCAAGAACATCCGTAAAAAGCTCGGTGCCTTTGCCTCCGCCGACTTCCTGGAAACAGTCCGTGGCATTGGGTACCGCGTAACCGAGTAAAAGTTATCATGCTCCCTGGTCCTGGAAGTTTGGTTATGCGCTTGGAAGCCAAGCTTGCGCTTTTCAATGCGCTGTCGAAGCTGCTGCTAGTACTGCTGGGGGTGGCTTTGATTCCGGCCATCGTGAGCCGGGTGGCCATTGCGCACACCGACCAGCGCCTGCACGAAAAAAAGCGAGAGGTGCTGGCGCTGGTTAAGCGAGACGGACTTATGGCGTTTGTGCGGCAAGAACAAAACCAAGCCTACGCCGACTACAACATTCTCAAGCAGGAGTACATCAGCTTGATGCCGGAACATGGGGCTACGCTCCGGGTGCCGGAGGAGCGCATCTTCAACGAGCCCCGGCAGGTAGACAACGAGGTGGAGGACTTCCGGATTCTAAGCTACCGGTTTACGGCCAGTGGGCGGCCCTACCGGCTGGAAATAGGCTCGTCGTTGGCAACCGTGGAGCTGTTGGAAAACACGCTGCGGCAATTGGCGCTGTGGGTGCTGGTGATTGGAGCGGCCCTCACCATTATCACCGATGCGGCTTTTGCTCGGTTTCTGCTGCGGCCCCTCAGCTACCTGATTTCGCGCAAGCTGCGCAACGTGCACCATCCTTCCGGCTTTTCCTTTGCGCCTATTCCAACTTCCACCATGGATTTCCGGCAGCTCGATGATAGTCTCAACGAGATGATGCACCAGATTCAGTCGGCGTTTGAGAAGGAGCGGGAATTTATGAGCAATGTGTCGCATGAGTTGCTCACGCCGGTAAGCATCCTGCAAACCCGCTTCGAGAACATGCTCCAAGACCCATCGTTGGGGCACGCGCACTCCCTGAAGCTGGTGGAGTCGCAGAAGACGCTCTACCGGCTACGCAACACCGTGAAAACGCTGCTGCTGATTGCCAACATCGAGAATGAGCAGTACCTACGTGAAGAATCTGTTAGCCTGGCGGCCGTAGTGGCGGACGCCACCACCGAGCTGGAAGACCGATTGGCACAGCGCGAACTTCACCTACGCGTGGCCCTAGACCCAGACTACGTGCTGCCCCGTGCCAACCAAACGCTGCTTTTTACGCTGATTTTCAATTTGCTCAGCAACGCCATCAAGTACAACCGCTGGGGCGGCAGCATCACCGTGACGGGCCAGCTGCCACACCCTGGCACGTACCGCCTATCGGTGGCCGACACCGGCCCCGGCATTGCGCCCGAAAACCTGCCCCACCTCTTCGACCGGTTTCGCCGTTTTCAGGCCAGCGGCCCGTCTGCGCCGGAAGGGTTTGGGCTCGGCTTACCAATTGCCCAAACCATTGCCAATTTCCACGCCGCCACCCTCACCGCTACGTCGGAGGTAGGCAAAGGCAGCACGTTCACGCTGGAGTTTCAGGTGGACGCAGTGCCGTCAACCTCGTCTAAAGTTGGTTAGCCTCAGCGTATTGGCTTAGGGGCACTAGGGCAGCCCTCATGCAGTCTTCATGGTTGCCAATCTAGCTTGCAGCGCTTGTTTCTCACTCGCTGCCTTCCATGAAACCCGATACTCACTCCAACATACTGGCGCCGTGCATCGTGCTGCTGTATCTGGTGATACTGCTGCTGGTGCTCGTTTTTTCACCGAACTCGCCTCAGCTCACGCACCCCAAAACGGTGGTGCGCGCTGCACCCGTAGTAGTGCGGCACTCCCCCACTCCCATACTGCACCGTGTACGCGGCATACGCCCGTAGGCAAGCTAGAATCAAGTATTCAACCTAGTAAGGCCGTCCTGCTGCGTTTGCCAGAGCAGGACGGCCTTTTGCGTGTCAGCGATATACTCTTCTTACCAGGTGTCCTCACCCAGACAAACCACTGCCAAGTAACAGAAAGCAGCTAGCAAAGAACTACAGGTAACTACCGCTTATGTCCGCCTACCCCAACCCTTCAGCTGACTCGCCGGGTGCTGGGGTCGCGCTGCCTACTGCGGGGGCCGCTGCTGCCTTCGTTGCATCGGGCACGGTGCTAAGCTGCCAGTTGGTGTTCATGAGCTTCATAGCGTAGGTGGCCGTGAGGTCGAACTGGCAAGGCACAATGGAAATGTAGTTGTTGGCCAGCGCCCATTCGTCGGTGTCAGTGCCTTGGTCGAGGTTGATGAACTCACCGATCAGCCAGAAGTACGGCCGCTTGTATGGGTCGTGGCGCAAGTCGAATTCCTCTTGCCATTTGGCGTTGGCCTGCCGGCACAGCTTGGCTCCTACAATGGGGGTAGCGGAGTTTTTAGGAATATTCACGTTGAGGGCCGTGCCGGGCGGAATGCCGTTTTGAAGGGCTTGGCGCGCAATCATCTCAATCCAATCAGCCGTGTGCGAGAAGTCGGCATCGTGTCCGTACTCGCAGAGCGAGAAGCCGATAGCAGGCAACCCCTCAATGGCTGCTTCAATAGCTGCCGACATCGTACCCGAGTAGAGCACGTTCACCGAAGAGTTGGAGCCGTGGTTGATACCCGACACGACCAGGTCGGGCTTACGGTTCTTGAGCACATGGTTCTTGGCCAGCTTTACGCAATCGGCGGGGGTGCCGCTGCACTCGTAGGCTTCGATGCCCTCGAAGATAGTGCTGGCATCTAGACGCAGGGGGTGGCCGATGGTGATGGCGTGGCCCATGCCCGACTGGGGCGAGTTCGGCGCTACCACCACTACTTCGCCGATACGGCTCATTACGCGCACCAACATGGCAATACCGGGTGCGGTGATACCGTCGTCGTTGGAAATTAAAATCAGGGGCTTGGAGGCTTCAGCAGACACAGACAACGGGGGATTGGTAGATAGACAAACAACAAAACAAACTAGGCCAACACAACGGTAACCGCCGCAGCAAAGGTACGGCCATGCGTAGAGTACGGAGTAGCGCTGCCGCCGGACAAGAAGTTCGCACTGCATTAGCTAGTGGAACAGCTAACCCAAACAATCGACTACTCTTTTTACTGCTACCAGTTACTCAACGCCAAAGGCGCAGGCCGCGTAAGCATCGGCACTACTACCTAACGTTCTGTTCCATGTCTAGTTTTCGACTTTTGTTGCGGCCCGCCAGCGTGGCGTTGCTGGCAGTTGTGCTGAGTGCCTGCGGCTCCTCCGGAAACAGCGGCTCTTCCAGCGGCGACGTGCCCTTTGCCGGCGACTCCCGCGCCACCGACCCGGCGGCGGCAGCCCAGCGCTTGGCGGCCAACGAAAACGTACCGGACTCGCTCCACCTTATCAGTCCGGGCCGCGCTGGGCGGCTGCGGTTGAACATGACGGAACGGGAGCTGCTACGCCGGATACCGGCCCCGCAGCTCAAGAAGACCACCTACCAAGACAAAGGCCAGACCTACCCGGCCTACGAAATGCTCGACGCCCAGAAGCCTGATGCGCCAGCCACCGTACTTCATATGCTCCCCGATGACAAGGGCGTGGTTCGCCTGCGCCGCATCCGCATCTATGATCCACAGTACCGCACGGCCGAGGGCATTGGGGTTGGGTCGCCGTTTGGAGCAGCCCGGCAGAACCTGGGGCTGACGCGGGTGCGCAACACGGCCGCAGGGTTTGCGGGCGTGTCGGATCTGGTGAGCATGGCTTGGGTAATCGACCCCAACTCGCTGCCCGACAAGCACCCCGACGATATGAACTCCACCGATATTCCGCCGGCTGCCCGCATCACAGGCGTGCTGCTTTATCAGTAGGCGAAAACATAGTGGAATAGTAGTAGATGATAAATAGTGTACTTTGGCGACACCAGACGCTTGCATTAGCGGTGGGTTGCTGCCCATACGTACTAGTTTCGCTCCTACTTTTCCTCTATGGCTTTTTTCAACAACCACTACCGCACCCACGACTTCGGCCTACTGCTGATCCGGGTCGGCATCGGCATCATGTTCACTATTCACGGCTATCCGAAGCTTATCGGCGGCCCTGAAAAATGGCTGGAGCTAGGTGGGGTGATGAAGCTGCTGGGCATCGACTTCGCTCCCGTTGCGTGGGGTTTTTTGGCGGCCGTAGCGGAAGCAGTAGGTGGGCAGTTGCTGGCACTCGGGTTGTTTTTCCGGCTTACCTGCGTGCTGCTGCTCGTCACGATGATTGTGGCCACCTGCATGCACGTACTGAGCGGCGACGCATTCAACGCCTACTCGCACCCGCTGGAGTCGGCGTTTTTGTTTCTGGGCTTGGCCTTTGCCGGCCCCGGCCGCTACAGCCTCGACCAGCTCCTGTTTCCTGCCAGGCGGCGGCTGTATTAAAGCAAGGCACAGCCTTTACCACAGTCTGTCATTCCTTGTTTCCTGTTTTCATTCTTAACCCAATTCCTTTTTCCTGTATGCCTTTACTGCAAAGCTGGCGCTGGTATGGCCCCAAAGACCCCGTTAGCCTCTCTGACATCCGGCAAGCCGGAGCCACCGATGTGGTAACAGCGCTGCACCACGTTCCGAATGGCCAAGTATGGACCGTAGAGGAAATTCAGAAGCGCCAGGCGGAAGTAGCCGCTGCGGGCCTGACGTGGAGCGTGGTGGAAAGCGTGCCGGTGCACGAACAAATCAAAACCCGCACCGGTGCCTACCAGCAGCACATCCAGAACTACCAGCAAAGTTTGCGCAATCTGGCAACCTGTGGTATCTACATCGTCACGTACAACTTCATGCCGGTGCTGGACTGGACCCGCACCGACTTGGCGTATGAAGTGGAAGACGGTTCCAAGGCCCTGCGCTTCGAGAAAGCCGCGTTTATAGCGTTTGATGCTCTGCTGTTGAAGCGGCGCGGTGCGGCAGATGACTACTCTGCCGAGGAACTAGCCAAAGCCGAAGCCCGCCTGGCGGGTATGAACGATGCCGAAACGCAACTGCTTCAGCGCAATATTATTGCGGGGTTGCCGGGCAGTGAGGAAAGCTTCACGCTGGCCCAGTTTCAGCAGGCGTTGGATGCCTATCAAGGCATCGACGCGGCCAAGCTGCGCGAGCATTTAATCTTGTTCTTGCAGGCCATTGTACCCGTTGCCGAAGAAGTGGGCATCAACTTGGCTATTCACCCCGACGACCCGCCCTACCCTATTCTAGGGTTGCCGCGCGTGGTAAGCACCGCGGCCGACGTGCAGGCCCTGGCCGATGCCGTACCGTCTCGTAGCAACGGCCTGTGCTTTTGCACCGGCTCGTTCGGCGTACGTCCCGACAACGACCTGCCAGCCATAGTGCGCCAATTCGCCGACCGTATCCACTTCATTCATCTGCGCAGCACTCAGCGCGACGCCGACGGTAACTTCTACGAGGCCAACCACTTGGAAGGCGACGTGGACATGTACGCCGTTATGCGGGAGTTGGTAGCCGTTATGCAGCAGCGCCAGGTCCGCCTACCCATGCGCCCCGACCACGGCCACCAGATGCTTGATGATCTGCACAAAAAGACCAACCCTGGCTACTCAGCCATTGGCCGCTTACGGGGCCTAGCGGAGTTGCGCGGGCTGGAAATGGGTATCACCCGCGGCCTGGACGCTTAAGTGAACCAACCTGGCTTTCACTAAAGAACCGCCTTATACAAGCGCCGTTGTGGTGTTTTGCTGATGTACTAGCACTGATGAGGCTAGCGCGGCAAAACACTGCAACGGCGCTTCTGCGTGCAAGGCGTTGGCGAGTGGTCGGCGTGCTGTGCGGCTATCGGGTTGCGGTACTGCCATGCATTCTGCCGGCCGAATGCGTACAGGTTCAGTGGGGAAACGCTAGTTTCGGGGCTTGAACCTTGCTTTCCACTATGCTGTCGATTCTGCTGTCTGCGCTGCTGCTTGCTTCTCCGCCCCAAGATGATTGGCGCACGCCTTTCGAGAAGGGCAACGGCAACACCACCGCCACCTACGCCGAGTGTGTTGCCTATTACAAGAAATTGGATGCGGCCTATCCGGAAATCATGATGCGGGAAGTAGGCCCTACCGACAGCGGCCAGCCCCTGTACGAGGTGGTGGTAGCGCTGGATGGCAAATTCGAGCCGACGGCCACTGCTACCCGCACCCGCCCAGTGGTGTTGATTCAGAACGGAATTCACCCCGGCGAGCCCGAAGGCATCGACGCCAGCATGGCCCTAGTGCGCGATTACGTGCAGAAGAAGGAGCTACGCCGCCAGCTAGAAAACGTGACGCTGGTTGTTATTCCGCTGTACAACGTGGACGGGGCCTTGAACCGCAACACCACAACCCGTGTCAACCAGAACGGCCCCGAGAGCTATGGCTTCCGCGGCAACGCCCGCAACCTCGACCTAAACCGCGACTACGTCAAGCAGGACTCACGCAATGCCCGTTCGTTTGCGGACCTTTTCCGCCGCTGGCAGCCCGACATCTTCGTGGACACCCACACCTCCAACGGCGCCGACTATCAGTACAAAATGACGCTGATAGCCACCCAGAAAGACAAGCTGGCTCCGGCGCTCAGCGCTTACCTAACCCAGCGCCTACTCCCGGCCCTGAACAGCGGCATGGACAAGCGCAAGTCGCCGCTCACGCCCTACGTGGACTTTGAAGGCCGTACGCCGGACGCCCGCGGCTTGGTGGGCTTCCTGGAGACGCCGCGCTATTCCACAGGCTATACCACCTTGTTCAACACCATCGGCTTCGTAACTGAAACCCACATGTTGAAGGCCTACACCCCGCGTGTGCAAGCCACCTACGACTTTCTGGATGTGCTTGTGCGCTTCGTGCACACCGATGCGGCGGCCCTAACGCAGGCCCGCACGCAAGCCACCCAGAAGCTCAGCGAGCAAACCAGCTTCCCGTTGGCCTGGAAGCTGGATACCACCGCCGCTGACCAAGTTAGTTTTCGGGGCTACACTGGCAAAACCAAAACCAGCGAAGTAAGCGGCCAGCCCCGGCTCTACTACGACCAAAAGGCACCGTTCACTCGTCAAATCCAGTACTACAACACGTTTCGCCCTACCGTCACAGTTTCGCGTCCGCAGGCGTATCTGATTCCGCAGGCCTGGGGTGAGGTCCTCGACCGGCTCCGGGCGGCCGGCGTACCGTTACAACGTCTCACCCGCGACACTACCCTGACGGCCGAGGTGTATTACATCGAAGACTATAAAACTAGCCCCCGCCCCTACGAAGGTCACTACCTGCACAACTCCGTAACGGTGCGCTCCACTCAGCAGGCCCTTCCCTACCACCGCGGCGACTACGTGGCCCGCCTCGACAACGCCACGGCCCGCTTCCTCATCGAAACGCTGGAGCCCCAGGCCACCGACTCGTACTTTGCCTGGGGCTTTTTCGACAGCATCTTGCAGCAAAAAGAGCACTTCTCGGACTATGTATTCGAGGACGTGGCCGCCGACCTGCTGCGCCGCGACCCAGCCCTGCGTGCACAACTAGACAAGCAGAAGCAGCAAGACCCGGCCCTAGCGAAAAGCAGCGCGGCCCAATTGGAATGGGTGTATCGGCACTCCAAGTACTACGAACCCACCCATCTACGCTATCCGGTAGCCCGCTGGCAGGGCGGCACGTTGGCTGTGGAGTAGGACGGTATCATCTTATATAAGGCACGCTTGCACTTGAGCTTGTAGCAGCTTTCCAATGCCAGTTTCGCTATGAAAACGGTAAGTACGAGCTTCGCATACCAACCTAATAGCTACATCCCACTCTTTCTCTCTAGCTTCGTGCCATGCCCATCCTCGAACTCGACAATCTTTCTAAAAGCTATGGCAGTACCACTGCCCTGAAGGGGCTGACGCTGAGCGTGGAGCCTGGCAGTGTGTACGGGCTGCTTGGGCCCAACGGCAGCGGCAAAACTACCACACTCGGTATTGCACTAGGGGTGTTGCGGGCTTCCAGTGGAAGCGTGCGGTGGTTCGGCCAGGAGCCTTCCTCCGGCAACCGGCGGCGGATTGGGGCGTTGCTCGAAACGCCCAACTTCTTTCCGTATCTCTCGGCCCGCCAGAACTTGCTGCTGGCCGCCGACGTCAAGCACGCCGACCCCAGTACCGTTGACCGCGCCCTCGACCTGACGGGCCTGGGCACCCGCCAGCACGATGCCTTCCGGGGTTTCTCGTTGGGGATGAAGCAGCGGTTGGCCCTGGCTTCCACCTTACTCGGCAACCCGGAAGTGCTGGTGCTCGACGAGCCCACCAACGGCCTCGACCCTCAAGGCATTGCCGAAGTGCGAGACCTGGTAACACGGCTGGCCGCCGACGGTAAAACCATCATCATTGCCAGTCACCTGCTCGACGAAGTCGAGAAAGTGTGCACCCACGTGGCCGTACTCCAACGGGGCGACTTACGCGCTGCCGGTCCGGTCCACAGCATCCTAGCCACCGCCGACCGAGTAGTACTGCGGCCCGGCCCAGATACTGCGAGTAGTGCTTTCCAGCAGGCGCTGGCAGCACTGCCGTGGCTCTCGGACGTACGCCCCGAACCAGCTGGCGCGTTCAGCGCTGCCCTGGCCACCGGCCACGGCCCCGCCGACCTAAACCGGGCTTTGTTTGAGCAAGGAATTGTGTTGGCTGGGCTGGAAGTGCGTCACCGCAGCTTGGAAGCACAATTTTTAGAACTCACCAAATAACATCAGCCACTGGTTCGCGCTGGCGTTGCTGGCCTACGCTCGCGTCCAGTGGGTTTTACCTACTCCCTTTTATTTTATGCTTGTTCGCGCCGAACTCCGGAAGATCCTGCCCTATCGTACTGTCTGGATTATACTGCTCCTGTTTGTGGTGCTGCTGGCGCTGTTTGTGTCGGCGGGGGGCAACGTGGTGCTGAATGGCCAGCAGGTAGGCGCCACGCTATACACATTCCCGGGCCTGTGGCAGAAGCTGACGTACGTAGCCAGCTATTTCAATTTGTTGCTGGGTATACTGCTGGTTATTCTCATTACCGACGAGTTTCAGTTCCGCACCTTTCGGCAGCAGGTCATTGATGGGGCTTCTGTAAGAGAATTGCTACAAAACAAGCTGGTCGTGTCGGGCGGGTTGGCGGTGTTCGGGATGCTGACGGTGCTGGCACTCGGCCTGTACTTCGGTTTGACGCGGGCTGCTGATACTGCCAACCAGGCAACAGTGGGCATCACGGCCGTGCTGTTGTATGGGGTGCAGGTGCTCGGGCTGCTGTCGTTGGCCGCGCTGATTGCGGTGGTGGTGCGCCGCAGTGGACCCAGTATTCTGCTGTTTTTGCTGTACGCCTGGGTGGCCGAACCGCTGTTGCGCTTCTCTCTGCCTGATACCCTGGACCGCTACCTGCCAGCCAAAGTGTTCAACAGCCTCACTCCCATGCCCGGCCAGGAAGTGCTTGACACCATGACGGGCCCCTCGGTGGCTCTGCTCCCCACACAGGCGTTGCCTATCGCGCTGGCATATACCGCTTTGTTTTGGGGAGTGAGCTACATGCTGCTTCGCAACCGAGACTTGTAGGCGGAGCAGTGCACCAGGTGTTTAACTAGTACGCGGCATAGGAAGGGTGTAGGCCTACAGTACAGAAAGCGGAATACGGTACCGCTGCTCCGTTTGCCTTCTCTATTTCGCGCCTTCGCTTGTCAATGAGTTGGCGTAGTTTACGATGAACGCCAGTTCGCGCGCCACCGTGAAATTCAGTTGGTTTTGCTTGGCGTACTGCTCTAGCTGCTTGGCTTGCCCCCGAAACACATTCAGCAAATCCTTTTTAGGGCTACGAAGCGGGATAATTTCTCCAGCGGGAGTGGCCAAGAAGAAATCGTCCTTCATTTCGGTGTACGTACCCATGGAGCGGCCACCGCCGTAGGGGTTGCCGTAGCCATAGCCTCCGTAGCCATAAGGCCCGGCATTGGAAACCGTGCGTTGCATCAGCGACTCCCGACGAAGCAGGATGCGGGGCCCGTTGCTAAGTTGCTCGAAAAACGCCGGCGACTTGAAGTCGCTGTAGTCATTGCCTCGGTTCCAGCGGTACGTCCGAAACACCCGCACCTGGTTTACATCCGACTCCTCGCGGCGGCGGGAGTTGTACATAGGGTTGCCGTAGTAGAAGCCATTGCGGGCGTCGTAGAAGTTGTCGTAGTAGCCGGTGCCCCGGCGGCTGTCCCGGTCTTCGCCTTTCACGGCAAAGCTGTTAATAGCCACTGCCGAAAGTGTGGTAACAGTGCCATCGGCCTGCGCCATCATCACCACATCCTGGTCGCGGCGCAGGGTCACGGGGCCACGGAGCGTATCACCGTTGGTGAGTAGGATGGTACTGCCTGCAAACTGCTGCACGAAAGGCGACTGTTGAGCTTCGGCAGTATAGGCCACTGCCAGCAGCCCAGCCAGGAAAGTGAAGGCGAAACGATACATGGTCATAGCAGCAGAAAGATAACCGAAAAAACGAGTGGCCGCCGCGGCAACGTAGTTTTTCAGAACCAGTTGAAAACAGGTTTCCCTATCTGTGCTAACTTACTATCGTGTCTTGGGGTTCATTAAAAGCACGCTGCCAACCACAGGCCCGTGCTAGATTCAGTCAGGATCCAGTCGGCCGCCTACGAAAATCGTGTCATTCCTCGCGGCCAGTTCTTTGCGTGCTTCTGGATTTTGGTCGGGCATCTTACTGGCCTCACGAAAATACTCTTCCATGGTACCGGCGGGCTGACTGATAGTCAACGTATTCACATCTTCAAGTGATACCCGCACACCTACCATCAAAATAGAAAAACGCCCCGTACGATACTCGTACGGGGCGTTCCATTGAGGTCAGAAAGCAACTTCTATTACACTCCCAAGGCTGTGTCAGGGCTAACGTGTGAAGCTTGTTCTGTGCTTAGAATGGTGTGGCCCATTTTGTCGCGCTTGGTGGCGAGGTAGCTTTTGTTGTGTTCGTTGGGCTCGATTTCAATGGCCACCGATTCCACAATCTCCAGCCCGTAGCCAACTAGGCCGGTACGCTTGCGCGGGTTGTTGGAAAGCAGGCGCATTTTGCTGATGCCCAAGTCGCGCAGAATCTGCGCTCCTACTCCGTAGTCCCGCTCGTCCACCCCGAACCCAAGCTCCACGTTGGCTTCCACAGTGTCGCGGCCTTGCTCCTGGAGTTTGTAGGCGCGCAGCTTGTTGAGCAGACCGATGCCGCGACCCTCCTGGTTCATGTACACTACTACGCCGCGGCCTTCACGCTCGATTTGTTCCATGGCCTTATGCAGTTGCGGACCACAGTCGCAGCGGCAGCTCCCAAAAATGTCGCCCGTGACGCAGGAGCTGTGCACGCGCACTAGCACTGGCTCGGGGGTAGAGATGTCGCCTTTTACCAGGGCTAGGTGCTGGGCACCGTTGGAGCTCTGGGTGAACGAATACAGGTCGAAATCGCCCCACTGGGTGGGCATGCGGACAGAAATGTCGCGGGAAATCAGGCTTTCTTTAGCGAGGCGATATTTGATGAGGTCCTGCACTGAAATCAGCTTCAGGTCCCACTTGGTAGCTATTTCGCGCAATTCGGGCAGCCGGGCCATTTCACCGTCTGCGCTCAGAATCTCCACCAGCACCCCAGCCGGCTCGAAACCAGCCAAGCGAGCCAAATCAATGGCCGCTTCGGTGTGCCCAGCCCGGCGCAACACGCCTTCTTTGCGGGCTTTCAGCGGAAAAATATGGCCGGGTTTACCAAGTTCCTCGGGTTTGGTTTCGGGGTCGATGAGGGCCAGAATCGTCTTACTACGGTCGGAGGCCGAAATACCCGTCGTGACGCCGTTCTTCAACAGGTCGACACTTACGGTAAAGGGCGTGGCGTGCAGGGCCGTATTCCGGCCAACCATCAGCTCCAAGCCCAGCTCTTCACAACGGGCTTCAATAAGGGGGGCACACACCAAGCCGCGGCCATGGGTGGCCATGAAGTTAATTACCTCGGGAGTGGCACAGCGGGCAGCACAAATAAAGTCGCCTTCGTTTTCGCGGTCTTCGTCGTCTACCACTACCACCACCTTGCCGGCCTGAATATCGGCAATGGCGTCTTCTATGGAATCAAGCATGAATCACTGATTTAAACAGATTAGTCGGATTTCGCGATTCTTGAATGGGTGCAAACCCGCGCGAAGCTGCTGCTACAACCAGCAGCGGCGGCACGAAGTTACGAGTAGTGAACTTCTGACTACGTGATTTCACAAAACAGCTGGTTGGTTGCGCTGGTTACGCTGGGTAATAGGCCGACCCAGGGCACGCACTGTTTCGTTAAATCACACAACTGAGGCCGCTATTCCTTGGCTAGTTCTGTGGCGCGCTGCTGCGCCGCTTTCATCCCGTCAATCAGCGTATCGGCCAGGTGGCCGGCCCGAAAGGTACGCAGGGCGGCTTCGGTGGTGCCGCCTTTGGAGGCTACGTTGGCAATGAGCTGGTCGATGCTTTGGTCGGAATTATTGAGCAGGTGAAATGCTCCCAGCATGGTTTGCTTTACCAGCAGCCCCGCCACCGATTCCGAGAAGCCCAACTCCTGCCCGGCCTGCATCATGGCCTGCACAATGTAGTAGAAATAGGCCGGGCCGCTGCCGCTCACGGCCGTTACGGCATCGAGCAGGCTTTCATCTTCCAGGAAAATAGAGCGCCCGGTGGCGTTCAAGAGGTTCTCCACCTGGTGCAGCTGGGTGCGCTCCACCTCCGCCGATGCCGAGAAACCTGTGATGCCCATCCCCAGCAGAGCGGGCGTGTTGGGCATGGCCCGCAGCACTTGCCGGTGCTCTAGCTCCCGCTGCAACCGCGCAATGGGAATCCCGGCCATAATAGAAACCACTACCTGCCGGGGCTGTAGCACCCGCCGCAAGCCATCGGCAGCACGGCCGAAATCCTGCGGCTTCACGGCCACCAGCACCACGTCGTAGTCGGCAACGGCTTCGGAAACCGGGGCGGTAGGCAGGCCGGGCTGGCTGACGCGCAGGCGCTGGCAGTGAGCTTCGTCGCGGCCTAAGAGCAACATATCGGTGCGGGCCACCAGGTTGTACTGCAGAAATGCCTTAGCAAAAGCCTGCCCCATGTTGCCGCAGCCCAGAATAGCAATGCGTAAGTTGTTGGTCATCACAAAGGAAAAGTAGCTTGCCAGTCTTGGGTGATGCGCGGCGCTGCGGAACTGAAACAACCCTAACAGCACGCCTCACCCCCTACCTACTTGCACACGGTAAAACAAAATGAGCCGGCTAAATACGCGAAAGTGCCCATAACTCACTAGGGAGCTATGGGCACAAAGTCGAAGTAACAATACCAGACGCGGCTAGTGCAGCATGCAGCTGCTTGGTTGGGCGGCTACTGTAGCTGGACGTAGTTTCTTTATTTGTTCAGGCTATACTGCGCTTCCAACAGGTTGGTAAGCACTGGAATACGAACGAACATCAGCGTAACGAGCAGTATGCAGAACAGCAATACGTAGAGCATGAACCACTTGCGGGTATAGAGCTTCTCGGAGCCTTGTACCGGCGAGTTCTCCAACAAACCGATTTTCAAATACCAAGCGAACAGCAAGGCGAAGAAAGGGAAGCTGATCAGCAGCTCGATACGGTTTTTGATCAGGAAGATACCGAGGAAGAACGCCGAGGTCAGGGCGTAGAAGAACATGGAAATCAGCAAGCTATTCTCGGTGTACACCTTGAACGAGCGACGATACAGACCCGCTAGCTCGGGGTTCTTGATCAGGCGATACTCCGCGAAACGCTTGGTAGCCATCAGATAGGCACCGCCCATCCAGTAGGCAATGATGATACTGGAAGGCGGCAAGCTATGGAAGAACGCAGCGCCAGTGAACCCAGAGTACGAAATGGCAGGAGCAACAATGAACCAGCCGAGCATGAAGCGGATCGGGTTGTTAACCGACTCCGACAACACGTCGAGGTACACCCGCTCTTTGGTGCGGAACGGACGAACGTTGTAGAACACGCCCATCACCAGCAAGAAGATAGAGATGATCAGGAACTGAACGCTGATGAGGTAAGCTAAGCCGAAGCCAACGGCCGCCAACAGGAACCACTCGGTGTAAACCAACACCGGATTCACTACTCGTACCACCGAGGTACGCTTCTTCTTGAGGGGGTGGAACTTGTCGAACTCAGCGTCGAGGTACTCGTTGATAACGTAGTTGGCCGATGCTACCAAGCAGGTGCTGATCAACCCAAGTACGAGCTTAATAAAGAGGGTGGTATCGAGCGGAACGCCGTACACGATGAGGGCGAAAAGCACGCCAGGCATCATGAACACGTTTTTCACCCAGTTGTCTGGACGAGCAATGGCTACATAGTCAGCAATACCAGCCGGTATCAATACGGCTTCTGACTCGGCATTTGCCTCGGCCGCGGTTTGCGAGGCATTTGCTGCAGGGAATAAGGTGTTATCCATGTGCGGTGATAGTTAGTGTGTTTTGGAGTTGTTGTTGGAGCTGATGATAGAAAGTGAACTTGTCGAAGGGCTGCTTGTCGACAATCAGGTAGGGCATGCCAGCCCGTTCGGCACACACGCCATCGAGTTCGGGCCGGTCGCCAATGAAAAGGCATTCGGCGGGCGACACTCCCAGCGTATCAGTAAGATAAATCAAGCCTTGGGGGGCTGGCTTGAGGTGGTCGATATGCGGATCGGTGGAGCTAACAATAATATCGGCTTGCAATCCCATAGCCGCGAGCTTGTCGTGGGCAGGATAGTCGGAATAGATACCGATGGTAATTCCGTTGTCTCGTAGGGCCTTGAAAAACGCCTGCGTCCCAGGGTACACGCAAGAAGCCAAATACTGGTTGGGATGCGTGAACATCCAACGGTCGACGACCTCCCGCACCTTGGCTAAGGGGAAGCGGCCATTGTCGGCACACCAGTCATACTGGACGTTTTGCAAGTCGGGCACCGAAGCACCCGGACGCTTCTCGCGCTCGGACCTGAACCGTTGCAAAATGCGCATTTCCTGCAACCGCCAAGGGCGGAGACTGTAATAAGCCAGCAGGTCTAGTAGCATTCTGGAACGCAGTTTCGACTGAGCGTATAAAGTGCCATCTACATCGAAGATGACAGCCTTCACCTCGCTCCACTGTATGGAAGTTCCTGTTAGCATATATAGGTGAAAGGGTTCAGGACAGTAACAGTCCTCAGATTTCTAATTTGTATCCTACTCAGTTGGGATATAAATTCAATCTTATTCTTTAAAACATATTTTCTCAAAAATAAATCTTATCAGACATGAATGCAAATTTATGTTGAAATATTTAAATAAAAACTAACACGTGTTAGGTTATATATTTGTTACGCGTCTAATTTACTAGCAAATATTATAGCATAACTATCTTAAGTGCAATATATTACACTGCATGCGGGTGGGTAACCAGCAAAGTGGCTACGCTCGCTCCGTCATTTGCTGGTTACCGCCTGCACACTGCACTTGCGGGTATATTCCGCACGTTGTGTGCTTGTATAAGTGCCTATTGCCCAGTTTTGTCACTATAGCACTATTATCTTGTACTCCTCCTCCCTAACATACTTATAACAGGATACGCTCTGTCTCGGACGCACAGCAAACGTATGCAGTGCGCTAGCACTAGAGCGGTGTGGGATGCTAGAAGCGGCTACCAGCCTGTTAAAAGGCAAGCCTTGGCAGGTATTAGCGCTGCGCCAGTAGCACTTCTAGCTGATTGGTGGAAGCTTCCCAATCATACTGCTGCTGCACGAAAAGTCGCCCTCGGGAAGCCAATTGCGCGGCGGCGGTGGTGTCACTGAGTGCTGTACTGATGCAGTCTGCTAATTCGGCGGCGGCTTCTCCTACCAGAATATCCTGCCCCGGACGGCCATGCAGGGCATTATTAGCAAGCGGGGTGGTTACGCAAGGCAACTCCATAGCCATGGCTTCCAACAGCTTGTTCTGCAAGCCAGTACCCACGCGCATGGGAGCCACAAACACCCGGGCCGCAGCATATGCATCCCGAATATCATCAATCCAACCGCTTATAGTAACCGACTCTGATGCCAGCGCCAGTACCCGCGGAGCTGGCGTGGTACCGGCAATCAGGAGGCGGGCCGCCGGATGCACCCGCTGCACCAAAGGCAATATATCCTGCGCCAGAAATTCCACGGCATCCACGTTGGGATGGTAGCTCATGTTGCCGCAAAACAGGATGTCATGGGTCTTGGCGGTGGTACGGGGCTGAAAGAACTCGGTGTCGATGCCATTGCGCACGACGTGGATCTTCTCGTGGTGTGGGTGTTCGATGAGCTGCTGGTCTTGCTCCGAGATAATGGTATGCGCCTGAAACCAGTCGAAGGCAGCGGCCTCATAGGCAAGCAGGCTACGGCCTTCGCGGCCATATACCATCCGCTCCCCCCACGACGATTGCTCGGCCCGGCGCAACATGCCTTTCGAGAAAACATCCATGTAGTCGAGCGTCATGGGCACGCGGCCGGCGTAGCTGCGCACGTATTGCGCCATCCGAATTAGCTGGCAATAGAGGTGGTCGGGCTGAAACTCCCGGATCAGCGCATCGAGTTGCCGCTGGGCCGCCGCATCATAGAAGTAGCCGACTTGCAGGGGCAGTCCTTGCAGCAGTGCCAATGCCATGTTGGCGGCAATACCGGGCCGCCGCAGGCGCTGCACGTGCATGCCCCCCGTACAGAGCGGCCGTACGGCCTCGTAGCTGGCGGCTGTTACTGGCTCGTCGGAAAGACAAAACAAGCAGATTTCGTGGTGCCGGGCCAGGTAGCGGAGCTGATGGAAGGCCCGCAGTTTATCGCCCTTATCAAGGGGATACGGGAAGCGGGACAAAAGAACAAGGAGCTTCATGGCCCGCAAACTTACGCCGTTTCAACCCGGCGCTGCTGCACCACGCTGTATAAATCGAGGAAGCTCTCTACCACTCGGCGGTTATCGTAGAGGGTAGCAATGGTCCGCGCGGCCTCTTGCCCAATTAGGTCGGCGGGCAATTGGCCGTGGTAATAGCGCCCAATGGCTTCCACCCAAGCAGCTGGCGTATCGCGCAGTATAATGTCGTGCTCGTCCCGAACGTGGATGCCTTCTGCCCCTATTGTGGTGCTTAGAATGCATTTGCCCAGGGCCATGCCTTCAATGATTTTGATGCGCATACCGCCGCCACTCAGCAACGGCACCAGCATCACCTCATACTGCTGCATGAACGTGGCGGCCGACTCCACAAACCCGTGCACAACTACGTTGGGAAGTTGCAGTTCCTGAAAGCGGGCCGGCATGTCCTTGCCCGCCAGATGCAGCTCTAGTTCCGGGTACAGCTCGTGCGCCTTCGGCCACACTTTGGTCAGAAACCAGTCGAGGCCCTCTTGGTTAGGCAGCCAGTTCAGGGAGCCAATGAGAAATAAGGTGCGAGGCTTGGGCTTGATGGACGCATCCAACTGAAACCGGCTTAAGTTGACACCCGCCGGAACGAACACCACTGGCTCTGGGCAGCCTAGCTGGCGCAGGCGCTGCTGGTCGGCTTCGGTGATGGCCGCCACGGCATCAAAGCGGTGCAATGCCTCGTGTTCGAAGTCTTTCAACCGTTTAGCCAAATGACTTAAGTACCACTTCTTGAGTGGGTTGCCGGCTCTTCCAGCCAGCATTTCCCAAATGGTATACTCCACATTGTGGGCACGCAGCACTACGGGGGGCAACAGCGGCACCCCCCTGCCATTGCTTTCCATCCAATAGCCTACGTACCACGCCACGAACGTGCCTTCCATCTGCACGATGTCGTACTGTTCTTCCTGTAGCAAGGCCATTAACCGGGCTTTTGCCTCCTGACTTATAAACCGCTCCACGTTGTAAGGCAAACGGCTGCCGACCAGGTTGCGCAGGGCTTTCACGGGGGAAAGCCGCGTATCTATGTCCACCCTTACTAGGCGCAGGTTGGGGCCAAGGTGCGCTAGTGCGTCGGCGGGTTGGTAGTGTTTAGGCGTGTTCAGGGCCAGTAGCGTAACACGGTGCCCGGCCCGAATGAGGCCGGCAGCTACGTCATACATAGCAATGGATCCTCCGTCGGTAAGAGGAAACGGCACACGCGGACAAACTTGCAGAATATGCACAGAAGGAGGTTGTAGGGGGCGGCAAAGCTACAAAGAACAGACGGGCGGCAAAGGCAACCGGCCCTCTAGCGGCCGGTTGCAGGGACTTGGGTCAACGCCGGTTTCCTTTTCTATGCCTACTGGTTGCCACACATACAGACATAGCACAGGCTACGATGCCGCTGCTTGTTACAATCAGGCGCAAATACGCCGCGTCTTGCTGAACGATGTAGAGACGCGAAGTGTCGCGTCTCCTCGTTGAACGACACGCTAAGCTCAGACTCTGTGTTACAACCGCTTACCCAACGGTGGCTACGACAGAACGCAAGTATGCGCCCCTACCCCATCTACCAGTTGAAAAAGGCTTGTTACTGGGCTACCCGCCACGAGAAAGCACGGTCCCGAGCAGTTTGGCTAGCTCATTGTCCATTTGCTTAAGCACCCGAATGGTTTGCAGGTGTTCATCCAGCGTGGCCTCGTCCATAGGATGCCGCAATGCCTCCATATGCTCTGCCAGAGAGCTTTCCACGTTCACTTTGTTGAGGCGCAGAATGGCGTTGTCGCAGGCAATTTGCAGCAGATCCAGCTCACGAGGCACGTGAATCTGGTGGGTGGTCCAGTTGGGGCTGAGCTCGTACCGCTCGGTGGCCAGTTCGGCTATCAACGCCCGAATGTCGGAGCGGCTGTGCTGGATGAGGGTGCGGATTTCCGGCCAACGGCCTTGGGTCAGTTCCTCACGGCACAGGTGCAGCAAGTCGCCATAGATGCCCGTTTTGAACGGTGTATCGTCGATCTGACCGAACAGGTACTGGGCTACACTCACTTCCGGGGCCAACGGCTGCGCGGCGTAGAGCAAGAGCAACCGCACCACTTCCCGCTCGCACTGCTCCTGCACATTGGGTATCGGCTCGATTTCCTCCCGGGTGAGAGTCTGTAGGTCGCCACCGCCGCCCATTAGGTCGTCGGGGGAGGCGCCGTACATCAGGGCTTCGGCTTCTTCCTCGGGGCTCATGGGCCGCGGAGCCGGGCGGGCGGCGGGCGGCGTTTGGCCGGTGGCCGGGGCACTGCCTGACCGGGGCTTCTGCACATCCAAGCCGGGCAGGCTGGCCGGCGACTTGGCGGTTTGCCGGGCAATCTTATTGTACTCGGTGATGAGCACCTGCTCGTCGATGCCGAACGTTTGCGAAGTCTGCTGCAAAAATACCTGCCGCTTGATGGGGTCGGGCACTTTGGCAATGCTTTGCAGAACCTCCCGGATGGCTTCGGCCTTCTTCACCGGGTCCTGGGCCGCTTCGCGGGATACCAAGTCGGTTTTGAACTGGATGAAGTCGTGGCTGGCTTGCTCGAGGTGCTCCTTGAACTTCTGGTCGCCGACTTTGCGGATGTAGCTGTCGGGGTCGTCGCCGTCGGGGAACAGCACCACGCGCACGTTCAGGCCGCCTTCCAGCAGCATGTCAATCCCGCGCAACGAGGCCCGAATACCGGCCGCGTCGCCGTCGTAGAGCACGGTTACGTTGTCGGTATAGCGCTTGATCAGGCGGATTTGGCCATCGGTGAGCGAGGTACCCGACGAGGCTACCACGTTCTTGATGCCGCCCTGGTGCAAGCTCAGCACGTCGAGGTAGCCTTCTACCAAGTAGCACAGTTCCTCGGTCCGGATGGCCTGCCGGGCGTGGTACAGCCCATACAGCACATCGGACTTGTGGTAGATTTCCGACTCCGGCGAGTTCAGGTATTTGGCCGTCTTGTCATTGGGCTTGAGCGTGCGCGCCCCAAACCCAATCACGCGGCCCGAAATGTTATGAATCGGGAACATCACCCGGCCGCGGAACCGGTCGTAGCGGCGGCCGGTATCCTGGCCGTTGTCGTCTTCGCGGCGCACCACCAAGCCGGTTTTCTCCAGGTACTTTTGCTCGAAGCCCGCGGCGGTGGCTGCTTTCAGCAGGTCGTCCCACTGATCCAGGGAGTAGCCTAGCTCGAAGGTGGCAATGGTGGTTTGGTTGAGGCCGCGCTGGCGCAGGTAGCTCCCCCCGATGCTCTGGCCTTCCTCGTTCTTTTGCAGCAGCTGGTGGTAGCGGTCCTTGGCCCAGTTGGACACGATGAACTGCGAGTCCTTTTCGTTTTGGGCCAGCTGCTGCTCGGGCGTTTTTTCTTCTTCCTGAACCTCGATGCCGTACTTTTTGGCCAGGTACTTCAGGGCCTCCACGTAGCTGGTGCCCTCGATGTCCATGATGAACTGCACCACCCCGCCCGCCTTGCCGCAGCCGAAGCACTTATACAGCCCCTTGGCCGGCGCCACCGAGAAGCTCGGCGACTTTTCGTGGTGAAACGGGCAGCAGGCCCACATATTCTGGCCTTTGCGCTTCAAGCTCACGAAGTCGCCCACCACCTCTACAATGTCGGCGTGGTGAATAATTTGATCAACTAGTTCTTTGGGAATCCGGGCCATACTACCCGCAAAGGTAGAGAGGAATGTAGCTGTAACGCTAAGCTCCGACTTGGTGCGCAAGCGAAGCGAGTATGCAGCGTCAGGCCGGAGCTACATCCAGTACAAAAGGCCGTCAGGGGTTCTTACATACCCAGCCGGCCTTTCTCATCGGCGTTGCCGTTGGTTTGCACTCGCTTGCTCTTCAGATCCTTCTTGCCGAAGTTGTAGGTGAAGGCCAAGCGAACCTGGCGGGTGTCGTTGCGGAGCCGCTCGGTGCTTACCACCGGCACAACCGTGGACGACACCACGAAATTGGTTTGGTAGAACAAGTCGGTTACCGACAGATTCAGCGAGGCCCGCTCGTTCCATAGCTGCTTCTTCACCCCTACCGACACGTAGGAATACTCGGCGTAATCAAACAACCCACTGAAAGAAGGCGAGTTGTACAGCCCATACACCCGCGCCGACCAGCCGTTGCCCAACGTGAACGTGTTGTCGGAGCTGACATTGACGTACGTTTTGCTTTTGGTGTACAGAGTGGTGTTATCGAGCGGGCTGGGCAAGCTGATTTTCTGGTGGAAAATGCTGGCACTATTGCTCATAGTCCACCACTTGGCAACAGTAAGTGGAGCGGTGAAGGTGGCAGTAGCCAAGTGGCGCTGGCGGAAGTTTTGCGTGGTGCTCACGAAGCGCAGGTTCACTTGGTCGTAGAGGTAGACGCGGGAAATGGCGCCGGTGGTTTGGGTATAGGCCAGTTGCAAGCCGTAGCCTTTGTAGAGGTTGTTCCAGGAGAAAGTGTGGGCGTACTCGGGGCGCAGGGTGGCGTTGCCTTTGCTGCTGGTATAGGTATCTTGGAAACGCTCGAAAGGAATCAGGCTCTCGTAAGCGGGCCGCCGGATGTTCTTGGCGTAGGCCCACGAAGTGGTGTAGTCACCGTTGACTTTGTAGTCGGCGCGCAGGTTCGGGAACAGGTTGAAGTAGGTGGAATCAATGCCCGTTACCACGCGGTAGCGGGTGCGCTCGGCGCGCAGACCACCTTGCAGCGTAACGGTGCCCACCGTGTGGTTGACACTGAGGTAGCTGGCTGCCACTTGCTCCTGGTACCCGAGGACAGAGAAAGGATTCGTTGCCTGTGGCACCCAGAGGTCATCGGTCAGGTTTTCGATTTGCTGGCGGCTCTTGTTGCGGGTGTCGGTGTACTTCAGGCCAGCTTCCAACCTGGTATTTAGGTTCCAGACTTTCGTGTAGTCGGCGGCTCCGGTGTAGATGTGGTAGGTGGCCGGAATGTTGTTGCGGAAGGTGCTGGTGGCCGTGCTTTCCACGCCTTCCACGCGCTGGTCGAAGGTTTGACGCTGGCCGTTGGTGTAGGTAGCGTAGTTGCTGTTGAGCAGCAAATTCGACCCGAGGCTATCCAGCTTGTGCTTGTAGAAGAGCGTGTAGTTATGGAAAGCGTCGCTGAGCAGCACCTTTTCCTGCACGGTGCTGAACGTATTGCCGGCGGGCTCAGCCAAGAAAGATTCGGCCACTCCTTTGGCATCCAGGCTGGAATTCAGCAAGTCAACATCAACCCCAACCGTGGTGTTCGGGCTCACATGATAGTTCAGGCTGCCGCTGAAGCTACCGTCTTGGATGGACTTGTTCAGGTCGCTGCGCTGGCTCAGGCTGGCCGTGGGAGACTGGCCTTCAAAAAGCGTCCGGTGGCCGGCAGATTTCTCGAACCCGCCGCGGCCAACAAAGCTGCCACTGGCGGCCAGGTCTAGCTTGGGGGTGCTTACCCGCACGCCGCCGTTGAGGCCACCCCCGGTGCGGTAGCCCTGGCGGAAGTTGCCGCCCACCGTGGCGGTCCAGCCAAGCTCCTTGCTGCGCTTGGTGTAAATCTCAATCACGCCACCCGAGGCGTCGGCGTCATACTTAGCCGATGGGTTGCTGATTAGTTCGATCCGCTCGATTTGGTCGCCGGGGATGCTAGCCAGCACGGTTTCCAGGTTGGCACCAGGCAGGCGCTTGCCGTTGAGCAGGATAAGCACGTTGCCTTTGCCCCGGAACGTGAGGCGCCCCTCAATCAGCTGCACCGACGGCGCGGCCGCCAGGATAGTATAGGCATCATTGCCGGCGGCCAAAATGCTGCCTTCCACGTTCATAGTTACGCGGTCTGGCTTCTGCTCGATGAGTTGCCGCTTGCCCGTCACGGTTACTTCCTGGAGGGCTTGGCTGCTCGCCTGCAAAGCAATGCTTCCCAATTCCAGCTTGGCGGCGCCGGTTAGTTCTAGGGCCTGCACGTGGGTAGTGAAACCGAGCATGATGACGTTTAGCTGATAATTGCCCGGTCCCACTGCTTTCAGAGTGAAGCGGCCTGCTTCGTCGGCCAACGCCGTTTGCACCACCTTGCTTTCCGTACCTGCCGCCTTCAGCACCACATTCACGAAGCCCACCGGCTGCTGCGTTTGCTGGTCGAGCACCTGGCCCGTCATGGTGGTTTGGGCGAAGGCCCCAGTACAAGCCAGCAACAGAGCCACGAGCGTAAGCAGTAGCTGGCCGCAGCGAGTGTTGGTGGTAGCGGGGCAGGCTTGGGGTAGCAGGCGAATCATGTTCGGGTTTCTTTTGGGTGATGAAGAAGCTGGAACGAAGAAACCGGAACGCCTTCCCGGCTGGAAGTTTATTCGACCAAGTCACAACCCCACACCACCAAAGTGCCGGACGCCACGCACTTTTTCAGGGCCTGCTACCCCAAGGACTTACCCACTAGGCCCTGTCATTCCAACCCAGGAGGAATCAGAGTCTACTTCTTGAACTACTTGAGTCAGGTTCCTCCTGCGTCGGAATGACAAAGACTCTTGCCTATTTGATTCAAGTTCCAAGGATGCTTGGCACCAAGAAATTGCAGAGCTTTAAGGGTACAGCCTATTTTATGCCCTCGACACGCGGGCAACCTATCTTTCTTTCCTTGCATGCCCGAATCGAATGCCCTTCCGGCTACTAGTTGGTACCGCCTGAGCACCCACACGACCACCCTACTGCTGCAAGTACTGCTGTGGGTGCTGCTGACGGGGTTCTACTTCGCCTGGAATAGCCGTCCAAACTACCATTTCGATGGGCCCATCTGGCCGTTGGCACTCCTACAGGTGAGCTTCGCCATCCTGCTGTTCAACTCGCTGGTTTACTTAATTATTCCGCGCTGGCTGCTACGAGGGCGCACGTGGCTGGCACTGGCCGGTGGTATTGCCCTGGTATTCGTGTTTCGGCTTTGGATGTACGCGGGGGCGTGGCTGGCCGAAAGCTATTTGCCGCTAAGCGCCGATTTGCGCAACGAGCTTCACAGTGCTTACGGCTCTAATCTGTGGAGGCAGCTCACAACTCTGCCTGGCTTCTTGAATACCTTTATTGATATGCTGGCCACCACTCTTTTTCCGCTCGTTGTCAGCTTTGTGACGTACGCGCTGGTAATTGACCGGCGGCGGTTGGCCTTGGAGCGCGACCATATGCAGTTGGAGCTCAGCTACCTCAAAACCCAAATCAACCCGCAGTTTCTCTTCAATACCCTCGGTAGCCTACACACCATGACCCGCACCCGCGACGACCGCGCCGGCGACCTAGTGCTGCACCTAGCCGACCTCATGCGCTACACCCTCTACGAAACCGACACCGAACACGTGCCGCTGAGCCGGGAGTTGGAGTTTCTGGATGACTACTTGGCCCTGGAACGCCTGCGCAGCCCCGACACCACCAGCATAACCCACGCCGTGCATGGCACGGCCACCACCCAGCAAGTGGTACCGCTGCTGCTGCATCCGTTTCTGGAACGCCTTTTCGCGGGCCTCGCCGCCGCACCGGCGGATTCCATACAGATCAGCAGCACCGTGCACATAGAACCAGCTGCTGTAGCACTAACCCTTTCCCGTACAACCACTACCGCACCCTCTCACCCCTACCGCACCGATGCTGCGGTGGTAGCTGCACTGCGGCGTTTAACGCTTTACTACCCCAACCAGCACACCGTGCAACTGACCGAGGAAGGCGGGCAGGTAGACGTGCACCTTCGCATCCGCCTCTAGCATGGCCACACTCTCCTTCGGTTCGGTCCGCCACGGCTTGCCCGCTCCCTACGCCCGCATAGCGCTGCACGCAGGTTTATGGGTGCTGTATGCGAACTACGAGCACTTTCTGTACAGTGGCTGGCGCGAAACGCCCCTTGTTACGTGGAGCTTCGCCCTTACGACCACACTGGCAGCTGTGGCCGGCTACTACTTCTTTTCCGAGGTGGTGCTGCCGCGCTTTGTCTTGCGCCAGCGTTGGCTACTGTCGGTTCTGAGTTTGGTGGCCATCTACTACGGTTGGGCACTGCTCTCCTACGGTCTGTTTCTGCTCCTTGAAAGCAACAACCTGATTTCTCGAACTCTAAACGACTATATCTACCGCATCCTTGGCAAGGGCGTGTGGATGGGAGTTTTCTCGTGGTACGGCGTCAGTATCGGCATCTTTGACTTTGCTGTCAATGTAATGCCCCCCATTTTGGTACGGTTCGTTCAGTTTCTGCTAACCAGCGGCAACCGCAGCCTGCAATTAGAGCGCGAAAACCTGAACCTGGAAGTGAATTTCCTGAAAGCCCAGGTGAACCCGCACTTCCTCTTCAACACCCTCAACAACATTTACACCATGGTGGTGAAGCAGGACGAGCGCGCCCCCGACATGGTGCAGCACCTCTCCGACCTGATGCATTACACGGTGTATGAGTCGGATGCGCCGCGGGTGCCGCTCCCCCAGGAACTTGGGTTCCTGGGGGCGTATCTGGAGTTGGAGCGACTGCGCTACGGCCAGAAAGTAACCATTGCCTACCAGAAATCTGGTCCATTCGAGCAGTACAGCATCACGCCGCTGCTGTTCTTTCCGTTCGTGGAAAACGCTTTCAAGCACGGTATTGATAGCAGTTTGGATGCCTCTTGGGTACGTATCACGCTGCTTGTGCAGGACGGACAGTTGCACTTTGAAGTTAATAACAGCTTTGCCCCCACTGCGCCCAAGCGCGATGTGGGGGGCGTGGGCATTGCCAACGTGCGCAAGCGCCTGGCCCTGCACTACCCCACCACCGACTACCAACTCACCGTGCAACAAACCGACGAGCAGTACCAAGTGCACCTAACATTGCGCCTGTATCCGCTCGGCACTGCCCCGCCGCTTGCCCGAAACGCCAACCGCCCTGTTGCCCACCCCAGTGGTGTCCTGCCAATTCGCTAAACCTTTTGCTGCCGCCAGCAGCAAGCCATACCCTGTTATCACGCCTTCCTTACTATGATCAACTGCCTGATTATCGACGACGAGCCATTTGCCCGCGAACTGTTGGAAGGCTACCTCGCCAAGATACCGTCGCTAACGCTACTGGCGAGCTGCGAGCATGTGTTTGAGGCGCTAGAGGTGTTGCAGCAGCAGAAAGTAGACTTGGTGTTTTCGGATATCAATATGCCGCAGGTCAACGGTATCGAGTTTATCCGCTCTCTGCACAATCCGCCCTACGTAATATTCGTGACGGCCTACCCGAACTATGCCCTGGAGGGCTTTGAGCTCGATGCTCTAGACTACATCGTGAAGCCGGTGTCGTTTCCGCGCTTCCTGAAGGCAGTGAACAAGGCGCTGGCCATCCTCAACAACCGGCCAGCCGCCCCAGTCCCACCCGCCCCGGAATTCCTGTTTGTGAAGGAAGGCAACTCGTTGCAGCGGGTGCTGTTCGATGAAATCTACTACATCGAAGGCATGAAGGACTACATCAAAATCATCCTCAAAAACCGCGTCATCGTCACGTATCTGCGCATGAACCGCATCGAGGACCAGCTCCCCCCCGCCCGGTTTACGCGCATTCAGAAGTCGTACATCGTGAAGATGGACGCCATCAAAGCCATCAGCGGCAACGAAGCCGAACTCTACGACCTCCCCGAGAAACTGCCCATTGGCAAGCAACACAAGGAAGCTCTGCTAGCCCGCTTCGGCCTGTAACACCATCCATTGCACCCAAATAGGCCGTCATGCAGAGGCGCAGATGAAGCAGTTCGCGTGCTAACGTTGCAGCTAACAAGCCCCCATCAGCACGCGAACTGCTTCGTTGTGCTCTGCATGACGGCCTTATTTACTTGTGACTTCCAACTTACAACCCGTTGCTACACACGTAGTCCAACACCAGCAACCTAGGCTGTAGTACACCGAGAATGAACAACGGTCCAGCTTGTTGGTGGGCGCAGTTTCGTTGTCCCCAGCCCATGTTGTTACGCGGGCAACTTCCGCCCCCGTTTCCGGGTTATCTTTGCACTCCGATTCGCATTTCCCAACTTTCGATATGGCTATTACCCAAGAAGACGTCTTAAAGGCCCTTAGCTACGTGGAGGAGCCCGATTTGGGCAAAGACCTGGTTACGCTCAACATGATTGAAGACGTCCAGATCGACGGCCGCACGGTGTCGTTCACGGTTATCCTCACTACGCCTGCCTGTCCGCTTAAAGAACTGATTCACAACGCCTGCGTCCGCGCCATCCATACCATGGTGGACAAAGACGCCGACGTGCAAATCAAGATGACCTCGCGCGTGACCACCATGCGCCAGAACCGCGACATTCTGCCCGGCGTGCGCAACATCATTGCCATTGCTTCGGGCAAAGGCGGCGTGGGCAAAAGCACCGTCACGGCCAACCTGGCCATTGCGCTGGCCAAAACAGGCGCCAAAGTGGGCCTCGTAGACGCCGATATTTCCGGCCCCAGCATGCCGCTGATGTTCGGCGTAATGGATGCCCGCCCGCACGTTTACCAGACGCCTGAAGGCAAGAACCTAATTGAGCCAGTGGTAGCGCACGGCGTCAAAATCATGAGCATTGGGTTCTTAGCCCCTGCCGAAAGCGCCATTGTGTGGCGTGGCCCGATGGCCTCCTCGGCCCTCAAGCAGTTCATCACAGAAGTGGATTGGGGCGAGCTAGACTACCTGCTCCTCGACATGCCCCCCGGAACCTCCGACATTCACCTGACCATGGTGCAAACCGTGCCCGTTACCGGCTCGCTTATTGTCACTACGCCGCAGAAAGTGGCCTTGGCTGATGCTGAGAAGGGGTTGCAAATGTTCAAGCTACCGCAAATCAACGTGCCGGTGCTGGGCATTGTGGAAAACATGGCCTGGTTTACCCCGGCTGAGTTGCCCGACAACAAATACTTCATCTTCGGCGAAGGTGGCGGCATCGCGCTAGCCGAGAAACACCAGGTGCCGCTGCTGGGCCAGATTCCACTGGTACAGAGCATCCGCGAAAACGGCGACCAGGGTACCCCCGCCATCCTGCAAGCGGGTACTCCTGCCGCCGAAGTGTTCGGTCAGTTGGCCGAGGAGCTAGCTCGGCAGGTATCTATCCGCAATGCCGTGGCCCCCAAAACGAATATCGTTGAAATGAACTCGTAGGTAGAGCGAAAGCGCCGCGTGCCACGTGGTGTGCACCGGCTGGTGCTAAGCCATAGCCCACCTAATGTTGAGCTTCCGTTATATGCAGAAGCTCAACATTAGGTGTTCGGCAACTTTGCCGGGGAAAAGTTGGTTTACTTTTTACCCGTCAGAAGCCTTACCTTTGCATTACCTCATGGTTCACTTGCATCTACGGAAGCAGACAACCAATAAAAATCAGTGATTTATGACGCATTCCGCTGCCGTAGAAGACCATCCGCTCCTTTCTCGCATCGAGCTGGCACTGGACAGCATCCGCCCGTATCTGGCTGCTGATGGTGGCAATGTGCGCGTATTGGAGATAACCGACAACATGGTGTTGCGCCTGGAATTGCTCGGCGCCTGCGGTACCTGCCCTATGTCGCCGATGACGCTAAAAGCCGGTGTGGAAGAATCGGTGAAAAAGGCCGTGCCTGAAATCCGGTCTGTAGAGGCCATCAATATCACCCCGATGTCGGAGCAGCCCGCAGGCCAGACCGGCCACCCCGTTTCGCCAGCCCCGGTACCCACCCCGCAGTTCTAAGTTAGCTCACTCCTATACAAAGTGCCCCGCTCCTACCGGTTTCGGTGGAAGCGGGGCACTTTGGTTTTGTTATTAGGTTCATAAGATTGCCAAACTATGCAGAGAGGCATACTCACGTTCTATTATTGAATGGTATGCGCGCATATGATGCATGAATATTCACTTGTGTAATAGGTATGCACCTGCCAATATTTAGAATGTAAGAGGTGATTTGTACAATTATTATCTTTACCTTAATCTTCCCAATGAAAGAAAAAGTCAAAGACTTTATAGGGCTTATCTGCAAGCACTGTTCTAATAGAAAGGTCAAAGCCCACCTGTTTTTCAAGCTCTTCTTTTGTTAATAGGTTATATCGAAATTGATGGAATAAAATTTTTATCTTCTCTATTTCAGTTTTCCATAACTCATAATCAATATCATTGATACTATCGGGACCTAGAAATTCTGCTGAACCACCTACATATTTTCCATTCTCTGTCGACACTGTCCAGTCAGAAGCACCATAGTACCAATACGGCGCCAAATTAGACACATAAAGTAGAAGGCCCTGGGTCCACTCTGTTACCCTATTCTTTTCGTGCGTCGTTCTAGTGTCAGACTTATCTTTCTTGGAAATTTTAACACTTATATACGAAGCAAAACCACTACCATAATAAGTATAATCAGGTTCTACAATTATTTGATAATTATCCTTGAGTCTGCCAATGATAGTTTTAATATAAATTTCAACTTCATTAATGTTACCGTTATTAAATGGTGGAAAGTCCCCAATAACTCTGTCTTTCGCTAATAAGCCTAAAAATTCTTCATTATAAATCATATTATATAAGGCAATATGTTACCGCCACTCCACAGACGGTAGTAGCAATTGACAAAGGAGCAGGTCAAGATAAGGTCTTGCGCTGGGTTGGCCTAACCTTCTGTTGAGTTTGCACGTCATTTGGCGGGCGGTTCTACCTTTGCCGCTTATCTCCCGCAACCACCCGAAACATGGCCAACCTGAACGACCCGGCGCTCCGCTCCTGGATTGATATTCCGCCCACCAGCGACTTTCCCATCCAGAACCTGCCATTTGGGGTGTTTGAAACCGATGAGAGGGGCCCGCACCTGGGCGTGGCCATCGGCGAGTACGTGCTGGACTTGTACGCCGTGGCGCAGTTCGGCTTCTTCTCCGACCTCGATTTGGGCCCGAAGATGCCCAAGGTGTTTCGGCGCCGGACGCTCAACCAGTTCATTGCCCTGGGCCGGCCGGCGTGGCGGGCCGTGCGCCAGCGCGTATCAGAGTTGCTGCGCCACGACAACGACGCCCTATCCAGCAGCCTGGAAGTGATGCGCGAGTGTTTGGTGCGGCAGAGCGAGGCCCGCATGCTGCGCCCCATCAAGCCCCAGAACTACACCGATTTTTATAGCAGCATCGAGCATGCCACTAACGTGGGCACAATGTTTCGCGACCCAGCTAACGCCCTGCTGCCTAACTGGCGCCACATACCTATCGGCTACCATGGCCGGGCCAGTAGCATTGTGGTGTCGGGCACGGATATCCGTCGGCCCAATGGGCAACGCAAAGCTCCGGATGCAGATGCGCCTACCTTCGGCCCCTCGCAGCAGCTGGATTTCGAGCTAGAAATGGCATTTGTGGTGGGCCGCAGCACCCAACTCGGCGAAACGGTGGCTTTGGCCGAGGCGGAAGACCATATTTTCGGGCTGCTGCTGTTCAACGATTGGAGCGCGCGCGACATTCAAAGCTGGGAATACGTACCGCTGGGGCCGTTTCTGGGCAAGAGCTTCGGCAGCAGCGTGTCGCCGTGGGTGGTGACGCTGGATGCGCTGGAGCCGTTCCGCGTGGCCGGCCCGGTGCAGGAACCCGAGCCGCTGCCGTATCTGGTCCAGTCGAACCCCCATAACTTCGATATCAAGCTGGAAGTAGCTATTCAGCCCGAAAGCGCCGAGGAAACTGTGGTGTCGCGCTCCAACTTCGGGCTGATGTATTGGAGTATGGCTCAGCAGCTCACTCACCAAAGCAGCAACGGCTGCAACCTGGAAGTGGGCGACGTGTACGCCTCGGGCACTATTAGCGGTGCCACCCCCGATTCGCTTGGCTCGATGCTGGAACTGGCCTGGAAAGGTACCCGCCCTGTCCCGCTGACCGATGGCTCGGAGCGCAAGTTCCTGCTCGATGGCGACACCGTGACCATGCGCGGCTACTGCGAAAAGGACGGTATCCGCATCGGATTTGGGGAAGTGACGGGCACCGTTTTACCGGCTAACACCTCTTCCTTGTAGCACAGAAAAGTCAGCTCCACTCCTACCCTCTGCTAAGGCGAGAATAGAGTACGCGGGTCGCAGGTCGCACGGCAACTTGTTTCAGCCTAGCAACACCTGCTCAGTGCATGCTGTAGCGTAGACCTTACGCTATGGCATGCACTACGCGTTAGTATAAGCTACGTTGAACCGTCCTTGGCTGTAGCGCACTTTGGAAATGGAGCCATAGTCGATGTCTAGCCGGAAGGCATTGGCTAGCGGCAACCCTAGGCAATGGCAAAGCAGGCTCCGGATAACGGCCGAGTGGCAGAACACCAATGCTGTCTGGGGGGCGTCGGGCTGCGCCAACATATCCAGGAGGAAGGCGGTGGTACGCGCTTGGAGGTCGAGGAAACTTTCGCCACCAGGGGCAGGAACTTGCACGTAGTCGGCCATCCAGGGGTCTAGCTCGGCGGCGGGCAATTCGCTCCACGGCTGCAGTTCCCAGCGGCCAAAGTCGTATTCCCGGAGGCGGTCGTCGAAGTGGATGGAGCCGGGTACTAGGGCTTCGGCCAAACTACGGCAGCGCGTAAGCGGACTACTATAGGCGACTACTGGATTATTGTTCACTATGGGCGCCAACCGGGTACGCACGGCGGCTTCATCTTCCGGATACGTTGCAGCGACGGGTACATCGGAGCAGCCGTAACAGATACCAGCAGGCGTGGCTACGCGGGTGTGACGAATCAGATAGAAGTCCATAAGCGAGAGCAGAAAAACAGATAGATAAGTACCTCTGCCACTTGTTGGGTGGCCCCTAGGCAGTCGCCGGTGTAGCCCCCAATCCAGCGCGTGAAGTAGCGGGCCAGATAGGTTTTCACTAGCCACAGCGGCAATAGCACCAGTAGCAACCAGCCGTTGCGCAACCAAGCAGCATACACCAGCAATGGCAACAAGCCAAGCAGCAAGCCAACCCCGAAATCCGAAGCGCTTAGCTTCTTGGCAATGGGCTTGGCCTTGCTGTCTTCGTTTTCGCGGGCGTATTCGTGGGTGTAAATAAAGGACAGCGCCGTGGTTCTACTTAGCGCGTGCGCCACTAGCAGCACGGGCACAACCGCACCAGGCGCCATGCTGCGGAGCGCCAGAAATTTCAACGCCAGCATCAGCCCCAGTCCCGTTACGCCATACGTACCCAAACGGCTATCCTTCATGATTTCCAGGATGCGCAGCTTAGTCCAGCCGCCCCCGAATCCGTCGCACACGTCGGCAAAGCCGTCTTCGTGGAACGCCCCCGTGAGCAGAATACCGGCCACCATGCTCAGCAGCAAAGCTACATCCGGCGGAAAAAGCAGCTGCAGCCCCCAGTAAACAGCCGCCGCCCCGCCCCCCACTATCCACCCCACCACCGGAAAATACACAGTGGATTTGTTGAGCTTTTCTTCGGAGTGCCCTATCCAGCTGGGGCAGGGAATGCGCGTGTAAAACATGAGAGCTGTGAAGAACAGCTCGATTTGCCGACGCATCATGCCGTAACTGGAGTTTGTGTGGTGCTTTGGCTTACCCCGGCGCTTTCAAATGAGGCCATTTCATTTAGAAAACTGACGGCAGCCACCAGCAATGGGTACGCCAATGCGCAGCCCGTGCCTTCGCCCAACCGCAAATTCAAGTTCAGCAGCGGCCAGGCTTGCAAGTACGTTAGCATCCGCTGGTGCCCCGTTTCTTCCGATTGATGGCAGAACACGCAGTACTCGCGCACAGCAGGGTGTAGTGCGGTAGCCGCCAGCAAGGCCGCCGTAGCAATAAACCCGTCAATCAGCAGAATGAGCCCCTGCTCCGCTGCGGCTAGCATGGCTCCGGCCATCTGCACGATTTCAAAGCCTCCAAACGCGGCCAATATTTCCAGTGGGCTTGTGGCGGTGTGCTGTTGCGCGGCAGCGGTGAGAATGGCCGCCTTGTGGGTGAGTTGGTCGTCATCGAGGCCGGTGCCACGCCCGAGGCATTCGGTTAGGGGCAGGCTCGTTAGGTGGTGCATGAGCAAGGTAGCGGCCGACGTGTTGGCAATGCCCATTTCGCCGAAGCCCAGCACGTTGCACCCCGTAGCCGCCACCTCGCGCGCCAGCTTGGCCCCGGCGGCCAACGCCTGCTCGCACTGCGTTATACTCATGGCTGGCTCGTGCAGAAAGTTGCGGGTGCCTTCCGCTATCTTTTGGTTGATGACGGCCGGAAACTCTGTGAAGCTGCCTTTCACGCCGGCGTCCACTATTTTCAACGCTATGCCTTGCTGCCGGCAAAACACGTTGATGGCCGCTCCGCCACTTAGAAAGTTAAGCACCATTTGGTAGGTCACCTCCTGCGGATACTTGCTCACGCCTTCGGCCGCAATGCCATGGTCGGCGGCGAATACCAGCACGTGCGGGCTGCGGAGCTGCGGCGTGAGGGTTTGCTGGATGAGGGCTACGTGACCGGCCAGGGTTTCCAAACTACCAAGGGCCCCCACTGGCTTGGTTTTGCTGTCTAGTTTCAGTTGGATGGCCGCCGCTAGCTTCTGGTCGAGCGGTTGGATGTAGAAGTTGGGCATACGGTGGATTTTGGCGCGAAGGTAACGGCGCGAAGCGGAAGCCGTGCTGCAACGCTCACAACTACGCACGAGCCGCCGGGTTTTCAACCTGAAACCAACGGGCTGTGTTCTGCTAAAGCACCAGAGGCCACTGGCAGCTTTGCCAGTGGCCTCTGTTATGCTAGGTAGGGTCTTTTTGTCGGCTACTTCCGCCCGCCGATAATCTCATCGACCACTCCCGGATCAAGTAAGGTGGTGGTATCGCCGAGGTTGGAGGTTTCTCCCTCGGCTACTTTACGCAGGATGCGCCGCATGATTTTGCCGGAGCGGGTTTTGGGCAAGCCCGACACAATCTGAATCTTATCGGGCTTGGCAATTTTGCCGATTTCCGCCACAATGGTTTCGATGATGCTGGCTTCGATGTGCGCCTTGTCGGCATCCTTGTCGCAGGCCCCCTCGCGGCAGATAACGTAGGCGTAGATGCCTTGCCCCTTCACGTCGTGCGGGTAGCCGACCACTGCCGATTCCACCACGTTGGCGTTTTGGTTGATGGCATTCTCGATTTCGGCCGTGCCGAACCGGTGGCCGCTTACGTTTATCACGTCGTCAACGCGGCCGATGATGCGGTAGAGGCCTTCTTCGTCGCGGCGGGCCCCGTCGCCGGTGAAGTAGTAGCCCGGATACGGAGCGAAGTACGTTTGGCGGGCGCGCTCATGGTCGCCGTAGGTGGTTCGGATAATGCCAGGCCAGCTGTTTTTGATAGCCAAGTAGCCTTCTTCGCCGTTGCCTTCTATTTCTTTGCCTTCCTGCGTAAGCAGCACCGGCAGTACGCCAGGCAGCGGCAAGCCCGCGCGGGCCGGTACGCTTGGGGTGATGCCCGCCAGTGCCGAAATCATGATACCAGCGGTTTCGGTTTGCCACCACGTATCCACGATGGGGCAACGCTCCTTGCCCACGTGCTGGTGGTACCAGTACCAGGCTTCTTCGTTGATGGGCTCTCCTACCGACCCCAACACGCGCAACGAATCCAGCGAATAGCTGAGCACGTTGTCGAGCGGGGCGGCCATCAGGCTGCGAATGGCCGTGGGCGCGGTGTAGAAGATACTGACCGAGTGCTTGTCAATCACCTCCCAGAAGCGGCCGGCATCGGGGTACGTAGGAATACCCTCGAACATGAGCGTGGTAGCGCCCGCCAACAGTGGGCCGTACAGCAAATATGAGTGGCCCGTCACCCATCCAATGTCGGCGGTGCACCAATAAATATCGTTTTCCTCGACCTGAAACGTGTTGCGGAACGTGTAATCGGTCCAGACCATGTAGCCAGCGGTGCTGTGCACCACGCCTTTGGGTTTGCCGGTGCTGCCGGAAGTGTATAGGATGAAGAGCGGATCTTCGGCGTCCATTTCCTCGGCTGGGCAGGTTTTGGCTACGTCTTCGGCTTCCTCGTGGTACCATACGTCGCGCCCTTCCTTCATTTGCACGGGCCAGCCCAGGTGCTCGACCACAATCACGCGGCGCACGGAAGGGCAGTTTTCCAGTGCCTCGTCCACAACGCGCTTCACCGGTATCTGCTTGGCTCCGCGGTTCAGGCCGTCGGCGGTCAGCACCACCGTGGCTTGCGCATCGTTCACCCGGTCGGCAATGGCGGTGGCTGAGAAGCCCGCAAAAACCACCGAATGCACGGCTCCGATACGGGCGCAGGCCAATACGGCAATGGCCAGCTGCGGAATCATGGGCATGTAGAGGCAGACCCGGTCACCTTTCTCCACGCCGTTGTTGTGCAGCACGTTAGCGAACTTGCATACTTCCTGGTGCAGTTCCCGGTAGGTTAGGCGCAGGTGACGGGTTTTGGTGTCGTTGGGCTCGTAGATGATGGCCAGCTTGTTGCCGCGCGCCGCCAAGTGCCGGTCCAGGCAATTCTCGGTGATGTTGAGGCGGGCACCACTGAACCACTCGTTCTTGCCGGCGGCCATATCAGAGTCGAGGACCTTGTCCCATTTGCGGCGCCAGGTGAAGGGCTCCGCTACCTCAGACCAGAATTGCTCGGGGTTCTCGATGCTACGCTTGTACGCATCGTGGTACTCTTCGAGCGTGCGGATGCGGGCATGTTTAGTGGGTACGTCGGGCATGGAAGTGGTGAAATTGTAAAGTGGGAGAAGTAGTCAACAAGTTATTGTTCTGCCGGGAACCTTGCGGCCCCGTGCATGGAGCAGGCATCAGGGGGCGAGGTTTCCGGCCAGGCTTTCGAAGGCGTGGCCTACCTGCCGCCGTTGCAGCACCGCCCTGATTTCTGCCAGGATCAGTGGGTCATCGATGGTGGAAGGAACGGTAAAATCTTCCCCGTCGGCTAACTGGCGCATGGTCTTGCGCAATATTTTACCGGAACGCGTTTTAGGTAAACGCTTTACAACTGCGGCTTGGCGGAAGCTGGCAACGGCCCCAATCTTTTCGCGGATAAGGCCCACCAACTCCTGCTCTACTTGCGCTTCGGATATAGTCTGACCGTCTTTGAGCACAACCAAGCCCACCGGGCGTTGGCCGCGCAACGGGCACGCAATGCCCAGCACCACACATTCGGCTACGGCTGGGTGGGCTGCTAGCAGCTCTTCCATCTGGCCAGTGCTTAGGCGGTGGCCGGCTACGTTGATAACGTCATCAACGCGGCCCATAATAAAGAAGTAGCCGTGGGCGTCTTGGTAGCCTCCGTCGCCGGAGAGGTAGTAGCCCGGGAACGTGTCGAGGTAGCTACGCTGGAAACGCGCATCGTCTTGCCAGAGCGTGGGCAGGCAGCCGGGCGGCAACGGTAGTTTCACGGCCACTAGTCCGGTGGTGTTGGCGGGCACTGGCTGGCCACCTTCGTCGAGAATCTGCACGTGGTAGCCTGGCACCGGCTGGCCCGCCGAGCCGGCGCACGGCGGCGGTACATCAGACAGCCCCACCGAGGTAGCCAGCATAGGCCACCCCGATTCCGTTTGCCACCAATGGTCGACAACGGGCACGCCCAGCACGTGGCCGGCCCATTCGTAAGTGGCAGGGTCGCACCGCTCGCCGGCCAGAAACAGGTAACGCAGGTGGCTTAAATCATACTGGCTGGCGAGCTGGCCTTCCGGGTCTTCTTTCTTGATGGCCCGAATGGCAGTGGGCGCCGTGAACATCACCTGAACTTTATACTCAGCCAGCAGGCGCCAGAACGTCCCGGCATCGGGGGTGCGCACGGGTTTGCCTTCAAACAGCACCGATGTGCACCCTTGCAGCAACGGCCCGTACACAATGTAGCTGTGGCCCACGGCCCACCCAATATCCGAGGCGCTGAACATGGTTTCGCCAGGCTGCAAGCCATACACGGCACCCATGCTGTACTTCAGCGCCACGGCGTGGCCACCGGTGTCGCGCACCACGCCTTTCGGCTTGCCAGTGGTGCCGGAGGTGTAGAGGATGTAGAGCGGATCGGTGGCCTCGACGGGTACGGCCGGCACGGGCGCGGCCTGCAGCACTTCCCTGAAGTCCACGTCGCGGTGGGGTTGCAACTCGGCCTGCACAACGTCTTCGCGCTGCAGCACTACCACGTGTGCAGGCTGATGCGTTGCTTGCGCAATAGCGGTATCCACGAGCGGCTTGTACGGAATGACCTTATTGAATTCAAGCCCGCCCGAGGCGCAAATAATAGCGCGGGGCTGCGCATCATCAATTCGCATAGCTAGTTCTTGGGGCGCAAAGCCACCGAACACCACCGAATGCACCGCCCCCAGTCGGGCGCAGGCCAACATGGCCACCACTGCTTCCGGCATGTTGGGCATGTAAATAAGTACCCGGTCGCCTTTGTGTACGCCCAGGTTGCGCAGCCCGCCCGCAAACCGAGCCGTCAGGTCGAGCAGCGCGCGGTAAGTGTACTGCCGCACGGTGGCCGTCACCGGCGAATCGTAGATGAGGGCGAGCTGGTCGGCGCGCCCGTGGGCCACGTGGTAGTCGAGGCAGAGGTACGCCGTGTTGAGCTGCCCGCCCCGAAACCAGCGGGTGAAGCCCGTGCCTTCCTCCTGGCTCAACACCGGCTCCGGCGGTGGCTGAAACCACGCGAGCTGCCGCGCCTGCTCCACCCAGAAGGCTGAGGGGTCAGCTAAACTAGCGCCGTGCGCCGCTGCATACGAGGGGGTGGATTTCATGAGACAAAAGGGAACGGGAACGTACTTCTTGTTAGGCATCTGCTTCCTGCGGCTATTGCAGGCCAACTTGCCTACTACGAGCAGACAAGCACCAACTAGGCTACGGGGCAAGGTTTGTCTGGGGGTGCGGCGCGGCGAGTAGCTCCCGCACTTTACTCATGAGCTGGCGGGTGCTGAAGGGCTTGGGAATGTAGAGGTCGGCGCCGGCTTCGTAGCCTTTCTGCACATCAACGTCTTTGGTTTTGGCGGAGAGGAAGATGATTTTGGTACCCGCCCGGTCTGGCCGGGCTTTGATGTAGCGGCACACCTGGTAGCCGTCCACATCGGGCATCATGATATCGAGCAGCACGATGTCAAGGGGGGCGCGGTCGACGGCTTCGAGGGCCTCGGTACCGTTGCGGGCAATGCTTACGGCATAGCCGTTCTTGCGCATCAAAAATTCGAGCGACATCACAATGTTAGGCTCATCGTCCACTATCAATATGTGCGGCATCTTTCAATTAGTAATTAGGAAGTAGGAATTAATAATTGAATCAGTTTTTAGGGTTACAGATGACAGTAGAGCCATGCGGACACTCGAATACAATGGCTTTATACAATGCACGGCGGACAGTTCTTGGTTGCTACTCATCAAGTGCTACTGCAACAACGGGAAGCTCCACCGAAAACCGGGCTCCTTGCTCGGGTTGGCTTTCCACCCAAATGCGGCCGGCGTGCAGCTCCACTATTTTCTTGGTGATGGCCAGGCCCAGCCCCGAGCCTTCGGGTTTGCGCATGGTTTGGTTTTGGGCTTGGAAAAACTTGTCGAAAATGAGGGTGTGAAAAGCCGCTTCGATGCCCTTGCCGTTGTCTTGCACCACCAGGCGGAGCGTGGCGGGGGCACCCGCGGTGGCTGGGGGCAGCTCGGCCGCCACCCGAATACGGCCGCTGCCATCGGCCCGGCACGATTTGATGGCGTTGCTCAACAGATTCACCAGCACTTGCATCAGCCGGTCGCGGTCGGCGGAGAGCTGGGGCAGGCCGGGGGGCGCCGCCACATCCAGCTGAATCTGCTTGTCGCGCAGCAGCTGCCCCACCGACTCGATGGCGTCGTTGAGCACTTCCACGGGGTCGAGGGGTGTGCGGTCGAGGGTGGCTTTGCCGGATTCGTACTTCTCTAGGTCCAGTACCAGCGTGATGAGCCGGCTCAGGCGTTCCGACTCGCGCGTGATGGTGAGCAGGAAACGCTGGCGCTCTTCTTCTTCCAGGTCGGGATTGTCGGTCAGGATTTCAGAAAGCGCCCGGATACTGGTCAGCGGAGTGCGCAGCTCGTGCGTGACGGTGGCCAGAAATTCATCTTTGTGGTGGTCTAGCTCCTGCAGCTGGTCGTAGGCGGCGCGCAGCTCGTCGGTGAGGCGCTGGAGTTGTCGCTGCTGCTTTTGCAGCTGGCGGTTCACTTCCAGCAGCTGCTGGCTTTCGCGCAGGATGCCCACCACGTTGTCGAAGCTAATGTCTTCTACCCCAATGGACGAAGCCAGCAGCAGCCGCGCCGAGGCCGGACCAATGCTACCAGCCAGTAGCTTTTCAGAGTACGCCAGTAGCCGCGGGTCGGCCTGAGGCGGTGCAACATCGTCGGCGGGGTGGGCATCAGGAAACCGTTCGGCAAAAGTGCGCAGGGCCTGCGAAGCGCGGCGCTTGCCCAAGAAGCCGTTTAGCAGGGCGCGCACGTCGGGCAGTTGGGCAGCACCTTGCCAGCTAGCGGGCCCTTCAAACACGTTGCGGTAATGAAACACACCCACGAAAATATCGGCCTGGCGCTGCTCCAACGCCGAAGGCCCCCGCAGCAGGGAAACCCCCACGTAGAAGCCGATATTGAAAAACCAGCTCCAAAACAGTCCGTGCGACAAGTAATCGAGCCCTTCGAGCCCGAACAACGCAAACGGGCGCAACCCATTCCAGCCGAATAAGCCCTCGGAGAGCAGCGCCTCGCTCAGCATGTGCGGCCCCACCATAGTAGGCACCACCAACGTGAAAAACCAGACCACAAACCCCGCCAACAGGCCCGCCGTAGCGCCCTGCCAGTTGCCGCCCTTCCAATAGAGCCCGCCTAACACCACAGGCACAAACTGCGCCACCGCTGCAAACGACACCAACCCGATATTAACTAGCGGCAGCAAGTGCCCCACGCCAATGTAGTAGCCGTACGCGAGCAACAGCACCAGCACCACCGCCAACCGCCGGCTGTTCAGGGCCACCTTGCCCAGGTAAGCAAACCAGCTCGTGCCTTCTGATTGCGCAGCCGGAATCCGAACGAGCAGCGGCATCAGCAGGTGGTTGCTCATCATCACGCTCAAAGCAATGGTTTCCACGATAATCATGGACGAAGCCGCGGACAGGCCCCCGATGTAGATAAACAAAGCCAGCCACGGATGCCCCGCCTGCATGGGTAGCGCTAACACAAACGTATCAGCATCGAACCCCGTCCCCGCTAGCAACCGCCCGCCAAAGGCCAGAGGCAGCACAAACAAGTTGATAATGATGAGGTAGAGCGGAAACAGCCACATGGCTTTGCGCAAGTGGTCTTCGTTGACGTTCTCGACCACTGATACCTGAAACTGCCGCGGCAATACCAGAATAGCAGCCATACTGAGCAACAGCAGCGTAAACCACTGCCCACTACTGGTACCGGCCCCATCCAACGTGAACAGCCGGCTCAGGTCGGGCACGGCGGCGGCTTGCGTGAACACATCCGAAAAGTCATCAAACAGCCCGAAAGTCACGAAGATGCCAGCCGCCAGAAACGCCACTAGCTTCACCAGGCTTTCCAACGCCACAGCCAGCACCATGCCTTCGTGCCGCTCGGTAGCTTCGATGGAGCGCACCCCGAAGATGATGGTGAAGAACGCCAGCGCCACCGTGGTGTAGAGCGCCGAGCTGGCTGCGGTACCTTCCAAGGGCAACTGCAACGCATCGGGCCCGCGGGTAATGATGTCGAAGGACGTGGCAATGGCCTTGATTTGCAGTGAGATGTAGGGCACAATACCCAGCACGCAGACCACCGTGGCCAAGGCCCCCAAAGAAGCACTCTTGCCGTAGCGGGCCGATATAAAGTCGGCAATGGAGGTGAGGCGCTGCAACCGGCAGATGCGGATGATTTTGCGCAGCACCAACCACGCGGCTGGAGCCATCAGCGTAGGGCCCAGGTAGATACCCACAAACTCCAACCCGAAGTGCGCCGCCCGTCCCACCGACCCGTAATAGGTCCAGGCGGTGCAGTACACGGCCATGCTCAGGGCATACACATACGGGTTGTTCACCAGGCTGCTCCGTGCCGAACCCGCCCGACGCTCCGCCGCATACGCCACCCCGAAGAGCAACGCTAAGTAGCCAAACGAAAAGCCGATAACCAGCAGCTTGGACATGGATCCAATTAAAAATTAGGAATTATAAAGTAAGAACTGGGGAAGAATTAAAGGCCTTCTGGCTCCGGTTTCTGGCAGGCAGAACAACCTATTTTCACTTCTTCATTTCTTCATTTTTAATTGACCTTCTTCACCAGCCAGGCCGTGAGCAACACCAACGTTAGCCAGGCCAGCAGCACGTAGAGGTAGAGCACAGGCACGCCCCCCACCCGACCGTTGTGGTTGAAAACTGCCAGCAGTGGGAAGTTTAGCAGCACCCCAAACAGCAAACTCACAAACAACAGCCGCTGTCCGCGGCGCTGCTCGGTCTGCTCCTGCGAAGACATGGGTAGCATAGAGTAGGAGTTGATAGGTGGAGGTGGTTGATTGTAGACGGCTTTCGTAGCGAGACACCAACCGAAGCCAATCGGTTGCCAACCAGCACCAAGCAACAGAAAGTCCGCCGAACCAGGGCCCGACGGACTTTTCAAGAAGGGCTGCGGGCGCAAGCTGGCTACGAGTACCGCTTGATGGGACGTTCTACCGAACGTCGCCGGAGCCTTCTTCCATCAACCGTACGTTGCGCACATCCTTCATCAGGGCCGTGCCAATGAACCAGCAAATCAGGGCAATGATAACTGGGTAGAGCAGGCCAGCAAAGCTGCTGTAGGTTTTAAGCAGAGTGCCTTCGGGTTGCGCAGCAGCAGCCAGCGTGAGGGCCGTGGCAATGAACGGCACGAAGCCCCCGAAAACGCCGTTGCCGATGTGGTACGGCAACGAAAGCGAGGTGTAGCGCACTTTGGTTGGGAACAGCTCCACCAAATAAGCGGCAATGGGGCCGTACGCCATGGTCACGAACAGCACCAGGCAGAACACCAGCGCGGTCATGGGTACTAGGCTTGGCGAAAGGGCTTTCATCACGGCAGGCACGGCTTTGCCGGTGGCATCCACAGTGGCCGCGGTTACTTCCGTCAGGGGACCAGCAAACGCTTTGAGGCCGTAGAAGATTGGAATCGTGAAGAGCGCACCACACAGCAGGCCCATCATGATGATTTTCTTGCGGCCAATCCGGTCGGAGAGGCTACCGAAGTACACGAAGAACGGCGTAGCGAGCAGCAGCGCAACGCAAAGCACAATACTGGCATCCACAAGGTCAAGCTTCAGCGAGTTCTGCATGAACGAGTACGCGTAGAACTGCCCCGTGTACCATACTACCCCCTGGCCCATAGTAGCGCCGAACAGCGAAATCAACACCAACCGGCGGTTTACGGGGTTCACAAACGACTCCCGCAGTGGGCTCGTGCTGGTCTTCCCTTCGGCTTTAGCCTTAGCGAACAGCGGCGACTCGTGTAGCTTGCGCCGGATATAGTACGAGGCAATTACCAAGGCCCCCGACAGTAGAAACGGAATCCGCCAGCCCCACTCTTTGAAGGCTTCTTCGCCGAGGCTCTTACGCGTAACGATGATAACCAGTACGCTTATAAACAGACCGGCCGTAGCCGTAATCTGAATAAACGAGGTGTAGTAGCCCCGCTTGTTGTCGGGTGAGTGCTCGGCCACATACGTGGTAGCGCCCCCGTATTCGCCGCCCAGCGCCAAGCCTTGCAACAAGCGCAGCAGTGTCACGATGATGGGCGCCGCCACTCCAATTTTGTCGTAACTCGGAATCAGGCCGGTTACAAACGTAGCGCCGCCCATAATCAGCAGGGTCAGCAGGAACGTGTACTTGCGGCCCACCAGGTCGCCGATGCGGCCGAAGAACACCGCCCCAAACGGCCGCACAATGAAACCGGCACCAAACACGGCCAGCGTACCCAAGATGGTATCCTCGATTTTGCCCGTAGTACCGAACAGCACCGGCCCGATAATAGCGGCCAGCGAACCGAAGATGTAGAAGTCGTACCACTCGATAACAGTGCCCACCGACGAGGCGGTAATTACCTGCCAGATTTTGCTGGTGGAAACGGCGTTGTTGTCGTGCGTTACCGCGTCGTCGGTGGTGCCCGCTAGAGGGGCAGCCCCTGAATAGGCCCCTGAGTCACGATTAGGGAGGTTCTGGTTCATGATGGATGATGGGTGTTTTTGAAAGTGGAATGGTAGAGACGAGCGAAGAGCAGCGCAGTGGCAGCCACAGAACCAGCCACTGCGTAGTGGCTCCTGTTGCTTGCTGCCTGTCAGGCTCTTACAAGAATACCTGCGTTTGCAGCGTGATTTCCGGACGGTATTTCACGTTGTTGATCAGCGCCCCATTCGGCACAGGCGCTTGGTCGCTGAAGTCGGGACGGGCGCGGTAGTTCAGGGTGACTTTGGCATTGTGCCCATCGAGCAGCACATTCACACCGGCATCGTACACGTTCACGCCGGCTCTCTCGCCATTGCTTTTGCGCAAGCCCTCGTAGCTACTGTGCAGATACGCCACGTAGGGCTGCAGCCGTACTTTCGGGCCCAGCGTGTTCTGTGGTAGCAGAAACCCGGCATTTATATACTGCGCGTTGCCCGTGCCCGACTGTGGCACCGCGTTGCCGCGTAGGGCCGCTGCACCATAGCCAGGGTTCTCCCCGCCCACGTAGCGCACGTAGTTCGGCCCGAAATCGTACCTATAATAGACGCCATAGAAAGTCAATGCCGTCCGCGAAGCTGTATCTAAGGGCACATCGTAAAACACATCGGCCCCAAAGAGCTTAATATCGTGCTTGCTGGTGGGCACGGCCGTGAAGAGGTCGGTAGTACTACCAGCCGCCGGAGTCAGGCTAGATAGCGTCCGGGCGTCACTAGTGGGCCGCGAGTACATGCCATCATTGTTGTACATGAAGCCGGTTCCCAAACTTAGTACTCGTTTGGTACCTAGGTAAGTACCCTGATAATATGGCAATAAATTAGCCTCTGGCTCTAAGAAGTTGTAATTGAAATACCCTTGATACACATGGCCGGTATTCTGCGGGTTGTACTGTGCAATATTGGTACCCGTGTTCACGCCATCTACTGTGGTACCCAAACCCAGCGGGTTGCCAGTTTGGACGCCCCCCGCCACATAGTTCGCATTGGTTGGCAGGTTGGTCAGAAACGGGTCGCTCACCGACAAGCGGTAGTCGAACTTGCCGATGCGACCCTTGGCAAACACGCCGAGGTAGCGGGCAAATTGGTCGAGGGCGTCGATAGTAGGGAAGTTGGTGAGCGGAAAGTCCATGGCCAGCATGCTGGTGGTGCTGGCGCTGCTCAGGCGTGAAATACCGTTGTAGTAGTGCAGGCCCGCTCCCAAATTGAGGTACTTGTTGACCTTGTACTCTGTTACGGCTTCATGAATGAAGATCTGCGGCTTCTTGCCGTCAGTAGCGGCATTCAAGCCCCCACTCACGTTATTTTGGTTGTTGATACCCAAGTGGGTATACACTAAGAAGCGTGGGTTAAGCTGCGCCAGAATCACCATGCGTGAGCGGCGAATCCCGAAATCCACCTGGCTGTCTTTGGGCTTGTTGGGCGCGCGCAGGGTACCGGTGTTGTTCTCGTTGTAGCGCGTGTAAATCTGTGACCAAAGCAAGAAACGCAAGTACTTGGACCCGTCGGGTGAGAGGTTGACTTTCATCCCCGGTCCGTAGGGCACTGGTTTGGCCGCAGTAGGTGTGGCGGGGGGCGGCGCTGGCGCAGCGGGCGGGGGCGCCTCACCGGTGGGGGGTGTTATTACCTGAGCCGAAGCTCCGGCAGTAGTCAGCAGCGCACTAAGTGCCAGCGCGTAACGGGCGTTTTGCATAGAGGATGGTGGAAGTGGTACGGTGGGAATCGGAGGAGCTCTGTCAGGGAAGAGCGGCAACTCCTATCCTCCCCTTTCAGCTCAACCAAATAGCAAAACCTTCCGCCACATGTCACGCCCCTGCTATACTTCTGTTAACCTCTATAGCTGCTACCCTTGCCGAAACCGTTCCCACCGGATCATCATGTATTTGTCGCCCAACTCAGTCACCACTAGCCCGGCTCCTTTCAGGTTGTTTGTATTCTGGAAATACTCCGTCAACTCTTTCTGGTTGAGTATTTTATACGTTGGATGATATTCTGTCTGGCGGGGAGCTTTCATGCCGTACTTTTTCACCCAGTTCATCACGCTCACGTGGCTAACCCCCAGCAACCGCTCAATCTCACGGTAGCTTACGCCTTCCACGTATAGCTGTAGTGCTTTGATGACGTAATAGGAATTAATCTCCTTGCCTGCCTTGGCTACCGAGAAGTGATACCCACAATTCTTGCACTTATAGCGTTGTCTGCCGCCTACCACTCCACTTTTGGTAGCTTCCTTGGATTCGCACTTTGGGCATGTAAGTTGTGACATAGCGAGGTAAGTGAGGACTTACACTAAGACTATAGGTAATTAGTAAATATATACTAAGTTAGCAAACATATAGACTTATTTCAACAATGAAGTTACTTCTGATGAAGAAGCCATGGGGTACGAAAAGACTATTGCGCCGACTTGAAAAGGAAAGTCTCTATATCAAGCAGTTGAATACCAACGCACTACTCCGAACGCAGTATACATACCGTAAGCTCGGACTTGGTCCTTGGCATACCCCTTTCGTTGTTGTTCCTGTTGCCGTGCGGCAGCAGGCCCTGCATATGTTACTGGCTACGTTCAGGCAATGGCATCAGGCGCTGATAGCGCAGCCCAAAAAGTTCTACCTAGCAATTTGGCTGTTTGAAAGGGACTTCGCGCACTCCTCACAAGTAGTGGCTGCCGTAGGAAAGAGGATCAAGCGGTACCCGCATCTAGTTACAGCATGCGACTTGGCTTTCCTATTGCCAGCTAAGTACCGGGAGTTGCCGGGAGCCGATCAACTGGAATGGCAGGCTTGCTATTGGAGTGACTGGTTCGAGCCAGAAGATTATCCTGCTGGCTGGCCAGCATGGATGCTACGTCGCCCGCACCACACCTACACCAACGACACAGGCCGAGAATTCTTCGTGGTCCAGACGGATCGAGTTTGGGTGGGGACGCTGCCGGCCCACGCTATTCCTCTCTCGTAGTAAAATCTAGGTCGTAGAGGATGTTCACTCGGAAGCCGTTATTGATTTCAAACACGGGCCGTCCACTGGCGGGGTCCGGCTCGGCGTGTTGCGTTACTTGGTTGAGGTAGTTGAGTTCGACCTTGGCTTTGCTGCTGAACTGGTAGCCCAGGCCACCAGAAATCCGGTTTTGGTTGAACACGTTGTTGCCCACATTGCGCCCGAAGCTGATAAACAACTCGTCGAAGGCATTGAGGTACCATTCCCCGTCGTCGATGGTGGGGCCTTGCAGCGGGAAGCTCCCCGCCAGTTGGTACCGGATTCGGTGCTGATACTCCCAGTCTTGCACGTTGCCGGTGCCTTCAGCGGCTCGTTGGCCCAGCCAGCGTTGTTCTAGGCGCAGGCGTTGCGAGAGTTGCAGGCGCCCTACTTCATCTGCCAGCGTTACGTCCTGATAGAGCCGCTGCTCGGGCTGGGGCTTGCCCACTACGGTAGGATAGCGGCCGTATTCGTGCGTTTGAAAGTAGGTGTACCCTCCGCTTACCGTCACCCGGTCCGTGAGCTTGTGCCCTACTCCTAGCCGTGCTAGGTGCTGCTGCTGCGTGCCTAGAAGCTTCACCCGCCGCAGCTGATATTCAGTATGGATTGTCCACCTCTTACTGACTTGGTGGTCGCCGGAGTACACCGTCCAGCCCAGGGCATTATGGTCAAGCAAGCGCGGCAGGGCTTGCCCAAATCCGGTGGCAGTTAGCAAATAAAGCCCAATTACGAGCGGCAATTTTATCATGAACTCGGGGAAGGAAGCGGCAGCAAATGATGCGCGCTTGGCTTCCCATACGCCACTCCGGACCTGTAGTTGGGCTTTCGTCTTACTTCAGGGATGGAGCAACACCGCCAACACAGCATCCACCGACAGTCCCAACCGGCGCATATCCAGCCGGTCGAGCGTATCAGTGGGCTCATGGTAGTGCTGATTACGGTAGAAGGCGGTGTCGGTGAGGAGCACTGCCGAGTAGTTGAACTGCCAATAGTTGAGGTGGTCGGAGAAGTCGATACCAGGCAGCCAGGCAGGTGCCTTGAACCGTTTTACGGGCAGTGCGGCCGCTGCCCGGTAGCGCCGAGCAAACTGCCGGCCGAAGCGCCCGTTGCCAAATTTCTGCGCGACGGTCACGTAGTTTCCCCGGCTACCAAAAATCAGCTTTAATGGGCTGAACGGATAGCGCTGGCTGCCTTTCCGGTCATCGTAATAGCCCAGCATTTCCAGCGCTATCATGCCTCGTACGGGCACTCCCGCCGCATGCAATGATTGGGCGTGAACGTAGCTACCCATGTGCGGAGTCCGAAAAAAAGGAGGCTCTTCCAACGTGTATGCCACCAAATCAATTCGGTAAGGCAGGCTTGGCTGCTGGCCTAACAGGCGGGCCAGCTCCAACAAAGCAGCTACGCCACTCCCGTTATCGTCGGTGCCGGGCTGCTCGCCGCATACATCATAATGCGCCCCAATAATGAGGCGGGGGCCGGCTTCGGGGCCGAAACTCCCAATCAGGTTGCGGTACAGTTGGCCTTTTACCTCATATGGCTGCTCAGCGGTACGTGCACCAGCCGCTTGCAATTGTTGCAAGATGTACTCGCCGGCCTGGTTGAGGCTGGCTGGGTGCAGGTAGTTACGGGGTTGCGGGGTGCCAACAAGCGTGAGCAAGTGACGGCGCAAACGCACGGTATCAGCACTAGAGGCAGACGGTTGCGCACACGCCCCAACAGCAGCCAACACGACAAGAACCAGAGAACAATAGAAACGCCAATACATAGAATAACGGTCATACAGAAAGCCACAAGATAGTGCGGTTCGCCGCTTCTACTAGCGCCTTTTGCTTTCTTGCTGCCTACTATAGGTAGCATGCGTAACTAACCACTTAGAGCACTAGGCCTCTCCCCTGCAATCTGCCACACGTTACGTACCAAGGCGTTAACCACTGCATGGGCACTCCAGAATTGTAGCCTTGCTCTCTTTCACGCATTACTGCCGAGATATTAGCTACTTTACGGGTATTTGTTGCCCGCCGCCTCCCCTACATCCCTCTTCCTGCCTTGCTTCTTTTAGAGGCAGAAGCTCCAGTGTAAAGACAGCTAAATAGCTTGTTTCCTATTCTTACCTTTCGGTATGATTTCACGATTACTTTTCTGGCTTCTGCTTGTACTGCCGGTTGTACGAGCGGTAGGCCAGAGCCCACAAACAGCAGCCTTAGAGCAGGAGTTAGCCCGGACCACCACCGACACCAGCCGGGTGCTGCTGTTAGCCAACCTGAGCGCAACCTACCGCTACTCCCATTTCGATTCGGTGCAGAAGTACGCCCAGCAGGGCTTGCGGCTTGCTCGGCGCATCGGCTACCACAAGGGCGAAGGCCGGTGCCTTTCACGGTTGGCCATCTTGTATTCCGAGCGTGGTAACCTACCCGAAGCGTTACGCCTGAATCTGCAGGCCCTACAGCTCAACCAGCAAAGCAACGACCTTGAAGGCAAGTCCCGCACCTTCAACCAAACAGGGCTGCTGTACTTTGCCCTCGACGATTTTCGACCTTCGCTGCACTATTATTTTCAAGCCCGCGCCATGTATCAGCAGGCCCGTGTCAATGATCCTTCGCAGCTAGCCAGCATTCTAACCAACATGGGTGCCAGCTACGAAGGGCTGGGCTTACTCGACTCGGCGTCCTACTACTTGCACCAGGCGTACGCGCTTGCTCGCACCCCACCTGCTGCAGGGTGGAGCTGCTGGGGCAACCCCCGGCCCTACATTCTGCGTGAAATAGGGCTGCTGCAAGCAGCGCGGGGTATGATGAACTCGGCTGTGCAGCATTATCACTTGAGTGCTCGGGCGGCGCTGCCTGAAAACGACTTACGATGCCGCTGCCGCGCTTTTCAGTACATGGCCGAGCTCTACTTCCGTCGGCACCAAGCTGATTCCAGCATTTTCTATGCCCGAAAATCATTGGCGGTGGGCCAGACGCTGCCTTTCATAGTGGGGGTGCTGCGCACCAGCACCCTACTGGCTGATGCCTTTCGGGCCCGCGGCCAAGACGATAGCACCTTGAAATACATGAGCATCATGCTCACCGCGCAGGATAGCTTGCACAATCCGCAGCGCATCAAACAGCTTGATGCCATTGGTTTCCAGGAGCAGCAGCGCTTGCAGCAACTGGAAGCCGAAAATGCTCAGTTCACGGCCACAGTCCGTACGTACGTGCTATGGGTAGGCCTGGGCATTCTTCTTCTGATAGCTCTATTCTTGTGGCGCCACAACTGGCATCAACAGCGGGCCAACCAGCGCCTACAGCAGTTAAATCAGCAGATCGGTCAGCAGAAAGAAGAACTAACCAAACAACGAGACACGCTGGCTAGTATCGTCCAGCAACTGCGCACCACTCAGAGCCAGTTGGTACTGCGCGAGAAAATGGCTTCGTTAGGCGAATTGATGGCGGGTGTAGCGCACGAGCTCAAAAACCCGATGAGCAGCGTGAAAAACTTTGCGGCTATCAGCGTGGGGCTGTGTCAGGAATTGCGCGAAGAGTTAGCTAAAGTACCACTGCCCATTGATGATCAGCAGATTATCGATGATATGTTCCAGAACCTAAGCCAGTACCAGTCCAAGATTGTGCTGCACAGCAAGCAGGCAGAGGGCTTTGTGAGCAGCATGCTCGACTACTCCAGCACGGGTCCGGCTCAGCGCCAGGCCACCAACCTCAACGTGCTGGCCAACGAATACATGCGCCTCACCTACCACGACTTACGCATCAAAAACCGCCACTTCAACGCCGCCCTGTTTTCGCACCCCGACGAAACGCTCCCTGAAGTGTCGGTGGTTCGGCAAGAGTTGGGCCGGGTGTTGGTTAGCTTGTTCACTACTGCTTTCCACGGTGTGCATCAGCGCCAGCGCCAAGCCACTGATGAAGAATACGTACCCCAGATTACGCTTAGCACCCATCACCGTGGGGACCACGCCGAAATCAGGGTGCGCGACAATGGCCCTGGCATAGCCGAAGAAGGTATTGCCGACATCTTTCAGCGCTTTTTCACCACCAAACCCGACGGCGAAGGGCTTGGCCTTGGGTTATGGGTTAGCTATGATATCATCACGCGCAGCCACGGCGGCACACTGGAAGTCACCAGCCAGCCCGGCGAATACACCGAATTTATCATCACCTTACCCCTGCAAGGCAAGCCTCCTGTTCCCGCTGCCTGGACTAACTGATTTCCTCCTCAACTCTACGTCCAAACCAGTACCTGCTTTGCACTCAGAACTCCTCGGCCATCGAGCTATAGCTATCCATGCTGGCACGGCTTGCACAAGTATTGGCCAGACGGCGGTACGCCACCGTCCGGATTCGTAAGCAGCGTATTGCCTGCCGTTTCTGTTCCGTTTCACAACTAGTACCAGCTAGTAGCTTCTATGTCTTTTCGCACGATTACGCCAGGTACGTTACCGGGGCCGGAATGGCACCAATTTCTGCTAAGTGCCGTGGCACCCCGCCCCGTAGCGTTTGTAAGCACCGTTTCAGCGGCAGGTGAAGTGAATTTGAGCCCCTACTCGTTTTTCAACGTGTTCAGTTCCAATCCGCCCACGTTGATCTTCTCCCCCGCCAACCGCGTACGCGACAACACGCGGAAGCACACCCTCTTCAATGTGCGCGAGGTGGCTGAATGCGTGGTCAACATCTGCGACTATGCACTAGTCGAGCAAATGTCGTTGGCCAGCACCGAGTATGAGCGGGGGGTGAATGAATTTGTAAAAGCTGGCTTAACTGAACTGGCCTCCGACAAAGTGCGGCCGCCACGGGTGGCCGAGGCACCGGTTTCGCTAGAGTGCGTGGTCGAGCAGATTATTGCCATTGGCGACTCCAACGGCGGTGGCAACCTCGTGATTTGCCGGGTGGTACAGGCTCACTTCCGCGAGAGTATCCTGTTGGATTCCGGCCCCGGCATCGACCCGCATAAGTTCGACGCCGTGGCCCGCCTCGCCGGCGACTGGTACAGCCGCGTAACTCCGGAAAGCCTGTTCACGGTGCCTAAACCCAACCGCAACCAAGGCATCGGCATCGACCAACTACCCGAGCACATTCGCACATCGGATATCCTCACGGGCAATAACCTGGGCCGCCTAGGCAACATCGAACAGCAAGCCATACCCACGCCCGAGCAGGTGCAGGAGTTCAAGCAAAACCCGCTGGTTAGCGCCTTACTACAACAATACTTCGGCAACCCCACCGAGCAGCGGCAGCAACTTATGCAGCTTGGCAAGAAAATTTTGGAGGAAGGAAAGTTGCTGGAGGCGTGGAAGGTGTTTCTGCTCGCAAAGACTTAAATTCCCTCATGAACACTACTCCGCACACTAGGCAACACAAGCTACATTTCATGTAGCGTTGTTGACGGGCCTGCGCATCCCGCTGTGTAAGCTATGCCGTTATATAGGGTGCAGATATAAAATCATCCAGCCCTATGGTAGCAGTTGCATCCTGTATATGATAGTAAGGAACGCCCCCAATATAATTAGCCCAGCCTGAAAATGTACTTGGTGGACCAATTAGATAATCGCATTTTGACATCAAATATTGATCAGCTAAAGCAGAATTATTCGACATAGATACACAGCTTAACTGGCCCTTATAAAGTTCGATATCTAATTCTGGATCGTTACTAAACAGCAGAAATCTGTGAGGACGATTATGTGCAGATAAAATATCACGAAGCTGCAATAAGAAACGCAGATAAACTTCATCAGAAAAAAAGAATCGCCCATTTTCGTGGTCCTTATAATCACCTCTACGAATATGAACACCCACAACTACTTCACGTGGGTCTGCTTTTTTAAGATAAGTACTATCTAAGTATTGCTGGTCTACATTAGGCATAAAAAGCCATTTGTAAAACTCTTGGTACTTAGCAACCGTTTCGATACTTCTGAAAAACCAGCCATCACAAGACACTAGCTTATGCTTTAAGATAGTATCTTGATAATGGACATTCTGTCTTATATCTCGGAACTCAATATATTTAGTAAGTTTTAATTTATTTGCTATTTGTGGTAATTTTATATCCATGCATAAATCTATCATATGGCCACTAATAGACTTCTTTAAATTCGGATAATCACTAGTTAAATCATGCACAAATTTATTATAAAAATAGATTCCATTATTTCTACAGAACGAATCTAAATGAACATGTTGGAAAAGATTATTACTCCTCTGCCCATATGAGTTCAGCAAAATCAACATTACAAAACGTTTGTATAAGTAATTTCAATAGGAATGTTTTATCACTTTTATATTCCAGCTCGTCTCTCTCCGGAAATCAGCGCGCTGTATTAATCGAGCTGTATTAATTCCGTACGGCAATCATTAAGCTCAACTCCTTGTAGCGCATGTTGAAGCGCTTAGCAATAGTAGCGTTGGTGAGGGAGCCTTTGTACACGTATACGCCCGAGCGGAAATGCTCATTGGTGAACAACACCTCATTGATGCCGCCGTGCTGGCTGATTTCTTGCAGGATCGGGGTGAAAATGTTGCTTAACGCATTGGTTGCAGTGCGAGGCACGCGGCTGGCAATGTTGGGCACGCAATAATGAATAACGTCGTATTTGCGGAAGACCGGCTTGTTGTGCGTGGTCATCTCGCTGGTTTCGAAGCAGCCGCCTTGGTCAATGCTTACATCGATAATGACCGAACCGGGCGCCATGTTGGCCACCATGCTCTCGGGTACCATGAACGGCACGCGGCCTTCTTCGGCATTAAGGGCCCCAATCACTACGTCGGCGCGACGAATTTGCTGGCTAAGGGCAAAGGTGTCGAGGGTGCTGGTGTAGAGTTGGGTGCCAAGGTTCTGCTTGAGGCGGCGCAGCTTGTAGATGTGGTTGTCGAAGACCTTCACTTCGGCGCCCAGACCGGTGGCGGCCCGAGCCGCGTATTCGGCTACCGTACCGGCGCCCAAAATCACAACCTGCGACGGAGGGACACCAGTAATACCGCCCAAAATGATGCCTTTTCCTTCGTTGGAGCGGGCCAAATATTCCGCCGCAATCAGCATGACGGTGGAACCCGCAATTTCGCTCATGGCCCGTACGACCGGCCGCGCGCCGGAGGGGTCTTTGATCAACTCAAAGCTGATAGCATTCACCTTTTTTCGGGTGAGGGCCATGACGTATTCCGCCGTGAGCGTACCAAACTGCAACGCCGAAATTAGCGTCTGGTTAGCTTTTAAAAATTCGATTTCGTCTTGGGTAGGCGGGGCCACTTTCAGGATGAGGTCGGCTTCGTAGACCTCCTTCTGGGAGTAGGCAATGGTAGCCCCCGCTTCTGAATAGTCGTGGTCGGAGTATTTGCTAGGTTCCCCCGCACCGCTCTCCATCACTACTTCGTGGCCTTCCTCAATAAGATGCTTGACTGCCTCCGGCGTGAGGCAGATGCGGTTTTCCTGAAGCGAGGTCTCGCGCGGCAGCCCAATAAACAGCTTCCGCTTCCGTGTGTCCACGGCCAGCATTGATTCCTGGGTGAAATAAGCGCGGCTCGCAGCCAGAGACTCAAATCCGGGGGGTACTGCTTCGGGCATTTTATCGGTTAAAAATTGAGAATTAAAAATTAAAAATTGGGGGTATCATCCATCACAACCTCTGACTACAGCGCCGCACAGACAATTCGTAATTTCTAATTCGTAATCTTTAATTCTCTCGACTCATCGCCAGTGACGGTGAGTTGAATAAGGAGACGATTTGAGGGCAACAGCGGCTCGATACGGCTGGGCCACTCTATCAGGCAAAGATAGCCAGAATCAAAGTACTCCAACGCGCCAATGTCCTCGGCTTCGCGCGGATTGTTGAGGCGGTAGAAGTCGAAGTGATAGATGGGCTTGTTGTGAGCGTCGCGGTACTCGTTGACAAGGGCAAAAGTAGGACTGCTGACTTCCTCTTGCACGCCCAGTTCTTCGCACAAGGCTTTGATGAACGTTGTCTTGCCCGCGCCCATCTCGCCTTCAAAGCAAACGATAGAATACCCCCGGATGGCTTTGGCCACTTGCGCTGCAACAGCGGGTAATGCCCCTAGGCCAGGTACAGCAAATTCGAGCAACGGAGCAGACATGATACAGTGGGTGTTGAAGGCGCAAGTTTACGCAATGCCCGTTTCTTATGAGGGCACTCAGGCTGATTTGCTTGATAACTCCTACCCCACTTAGTAGTTGAAACAAGAACCGAAGCCCCGCACTTTCCTGTTGCTGTGCATACCAGGCTCTATATTTGGCCGACCAAAACACCTTTACTCATGCAAGTCTCGCGAATGGCAGGGAGCCTGATCGGCTCCGAAATCATCAAAATAGGCAACGAAGTAAACGACATGATTCGCAAGGGAGAGCAGATTTGCAACCTCACCATCGGCGACTTTGACCCAGCTTTTTACCCAATTCCGGCGGAACTACAGGCCGAAATCACCGACGCCTACCAGGCGGGCAACACCAATTATCCGCCCGCCAACGGCATGGCGGCACTGCGCGAAGCAGCTACCACGTTTACCAAACAGCGGTTGGGGCTGGAATATGCGCCCAACGATGTGCTAGTTGCTGGTGGCTCGCGGCCGCTTATATATGCCACGTACCTCGCCCTCATCGACCCCGGCGACCGAGTGGTGTTTCCGGTACCCAGTTGGAACAACAACCACTACTGCCATCTTTCCGGCGCCGAGCCAGTGATGGTAGAAACCCGGCCCGAAAACAACTTCATGCCCACGGCTGCCGAACTAGCTCCGCACTTGCCGGGTGCCACACTCCTAGCGTTGTGCTCCCCGCTCAACCCCACGGGCACGGTATTTTCGCGCGAGAACTTGCTGGAGATCTGCGACTTGGTAGTAGCTGAAAATCAGCGCCGCCAGCCCGGCGAGAAGCCGCTGTACCTGCTTTACGACCAGATTTACTGGATGCTGACCTTTGGTGATACCCAGCATTTCGACCCTGTTAACCTACGCCCTGAGCTACGCGACTACGTCGTCTATATCGATGGTATTTCGAAGTGCTTGGCTGCCACCGGGGTACGGGTAGGGTATGCATTTGGGCCAGCTGTGGTAATCGACAAAATGAAGTCCATTCTGGGCCATGTTGGGGCCTGGGCCCCGAAAGCAGAGCAGGTAGCCACTGCCAAATACCTGCCCCAAGCTGCGGCTGTCGATGATTTCACCACACAGTTCAAAGCCAAGCTTCAGCGCAGCCTTGATACCCTGCATGAAGGCTTGCAGGAGTTGAAAAGCCAGGGCCTGCCCGTTGATTCGATGGTGCCGATGGGAGCCATCTACCTGACTGCTCGGTTGGATGTATTAGGCAAAACTACCCCGGCCGGGCAGGTACTGGCAACCACCAAGGACCTGACTTTTTACCTCATCAACGAGGCCCGGTTGGCCCTGGTGCCATTCAGTGCCTTTGGTACTTCCGATACGTCGCCTTGGTTCCGGATGTCGGTTGGGGGAGCATCGTTTGAGTCTATTGAGGCTGCTTTACCACGGCTTCGGACGGCGTTGGAAGCCCTTCGTTAAGTCTCTGCTCCTTGTTCACGACAAGCCTCATCTAGTAGCTGGGTGGGGCTTGTTTTTCAAGAAAGCGGAAAAGAAGAATATAGGCCTAAAAGCCGCTTTTTTTGCGTTTCTTATCTGTTGCTACACCGTTTCAGTGATAATATGGCTATCTTTCCTCCACTTTTTCGGCTGTGTTGTTATTGATAATAGTACAGCTGAACCAGTACACTGCACTATATCTATTCCCTATTGAAGCACAGAGTTCTAGGTTTTGTGCTCTACCACACGCCCTTTGCACGCTCCGCTTTTCATTCAACGGAAGTGCCCATGCTTTTCGATTTCACTGGCTTGCCAGATAAGTTTTTACGTTTGCTGGTAGTGCTGTTGCTGCCAGTTTTGCCGCTAGCAGCTCAGGTACGTCCCGTGCCGGTAACGGGTGCTGTCTATACTAGCACTGGCACCGCAGTAGAGGGAGCCACCGTAACGCTACATCGGAGCGCGGATTCGGTGGCAGTGAAAACCGAATTCAGCGATGTGGAAGGCCGGTTTCAGTTGGAACCAACTGCGCTAGGCGTCTACCTGATATCGGTGGCGCAGTTGGGCTATACCCGCAGTTGGGCTGGCCCGGTGGATGTTTCTGCTCCAGTAGCGCCCCTGAAGCTTACACTGGCCCCGAGCGCCGTGCAGCTTAAAGAGGTAACCATAACGGCCCAGAAACCACTGTTTGAACGCCTGCCCGACCGCACTGTGGTGAATGTAGAGAGCAGCATTTTGTCGAGTGGCAACTCCGTGCTTAATGTACTCGAACGTGCCCCAGGAGTGGCAGTGGATGCCGGCGAAAATATCAGCTTACGGGGCCGCAAAGGCTTGCTCGTATTGCTTGATGGCAAGCGAGTGCCGCTAACTGGGGGGGAGCTAGCGAATTTGCTGCGCTCTTTACCGGCTGAGCAGGTCCGTAGCATCGAGCTTATTACCAACCCGTCGGCAAAGTATGATGCCCAGGGCACCGCTGGGGTTATTGCCATCAATCTCAAGAAAGACCAGCGCCAAGGCAACAATGGTAACGCTAACCTTAGCTATGGGCGCGGGAAATACGGCAAGCTGAGTTCAGGTGTGTCGTTCAATCATCAGCAGAAGGCACTGAATGTGTATGGCACCTATGCGTATACCAAGCGTAATGGCTTTCAAAATCTAGCCTTCGACCGGACGTATTACCAAGACGAAATAGTTACTTCACGCAGCACTCAATACAACAAACGCCGCCTAGATTTAGAATCGCATACTTGGCGGACGGGCCTTGATTATACGGTCGGTGAAAAGACGTCGGTGGGCGCTGTGCTGAGTGGCTTGGCAAGCCGCCTCCCCGTAGATGGCCAAAACTCATCTGTATTCTATGATGCTCTCGGCCAGGAAACGCTGCAATACACTTCCCGGACGATAAGCGAGCTTCAGACCCCTAATGTGGCTGGCAACCTAACATTCCGCCACACGTTTCGCCCCGATTCCAGCGGCACACCGGAACTGACGGCTGACGCCGATATAGCGCGCTTCGGTACTGACCGTGACTTGTCTTTGGCTACCGCCTTCCTTTCGCCGCAGCTGAGCCCACGCCTGCTCACGGGTGACCAGCAAGGAACACTCACCATTCAATCGGTGAAGGCGGATTATATACGGCCCCTGCCGAACGGTGTGCGGGCCGAGGCTGGCGTTAAAGCCAGTTGGGTGCGCTCCAACAACGACATTATCTTCTTTAATACGATTGACGACATCACCACGCTGGACGTCAACCAGTCGAATGGGTTTCGATATAAGGAAGATATCAAGGCAGCATACGTTAACCTGACGCGGACACGGCCTCGCCTAACAATAGCAGCGGGCTTGCGAGCCGAGCATACGCTGGCTATCGGCCGTCAAACCATCGGCAACGAGAATTTCGACCGCAATTATTTGCAGCTCTTCCCCAACTTAAGCGTGCGGCGTACCATTTCCGAAACTCATGAGATGGGTATTTCGCTGAGCCGCCGCCTGAATCGGCCCACCTACAACCAGTTCAATCCGTTCCGATTCTACGTTGACCCTACCTCCTACCGGGCCGGCAACCCGTATTTGCGGCCACAAACCAGCTACAATACTGAACTGACGCATACATTCCGTAAGCTTACTACGGGCCTCAGCTATGCGTATACCAGCAACCCGATTGTAGACGTGTATCAGCTTGATGCCAACAGCTTGGTACGACTGACGAACGCAAATTTGAGTGCCGAACATTATTACGCCTTCACGCTGGCGGCGCCCCTAACGCTCACCAAATGGTGGCAAGTGTACACTGATGCCGAATTGTTCTACATCTATTTCACTGGCAAATTCGAGGGGGCTACCACGCTGCCAGGCCGGGTAGGTGCCATTTTAAGCGCCAACAACTCGTTCACTATCACCAAGACGTGGTCGGCCGACTTAAACGCTACCTACAATTCCCGAGAGCAGTACGCCTTCCAGATTGTTCGCTCCCGTGGGCAAGTTGGTGTCGGCGTGCAAAAAACTCTGCTGGATGGCCGGGGTACCTTGCGCTTGAATGCCACCGACCTTTTCTACACGGCACCGGTGCGGTCCACTTCCCGCTACGTTCCGCTTGTTGAAAACCAACGCGCCACGCAGGACACCCGCGTCGTTACCGCGTCGTTTGCGTACCGGTTTGGCAGCAGCGAAGTGGCCCCCACTCGCAAACGCACTACGGCTGCAGAAGATGAGAAGCGCCGCGCTGCGGGGCAATAAGGTTGCCCGCTGGCATGGCGGTGAACAAATGGCGTGGTAGTAGTGGCTGCGCAAGTAGCGCTTTTCGCCTCAGCTGCTCTGGCGCCCACCTACCTCTATGGCCAACACCTATTTCCAGTTCAAACAGTTTCGGGTAGAGCAGGCGCAATGCGCCATGAAAGTCAGCACCGACGCCTGCGTGCTGGGCGCACTAGCCAACATAGCAGGTGCGCAACGCATCTTGGATATTGGTACGGGAACCGGCCTGCTGGCTTTGATGGCCGCTCAACGCAATCAGCAAGCACAAATAGAGGCGGTGGAAGTGGACGAAGACGCTGCAACTCAAGCGCAGGCCAACTTCGACGCTAGTCCTTGGGCTAGACGCCTGGTCGTACATCCACAGTCCCTAGCGGCCTTCGCGGCCACCAAGCCGGCTCTTTTCCACCACATCCTCTGCAATCCGCCCTTCTTTCGTTCCTCGTTGCGCCCGCCTGATGCTCGCCGGGCCACCGCCCGCCACACGGCTCCTGATACATTGTCGTTTGCGGAGCTAGCTGGTTTTGCAGCAAACTTTCTCGCCCCTGGCGGACACCTGACCGTGCTGCTGCCCCCGCCCGAAATGCAGCATTTCGAGTTGGAAGCTGCGCGCAGTGGTTTGTATCCGGCTGGTTGCGTGGTGTTACGGCACCGCGCCAACAGCAAGCTGCTACGCCACATTACCACCTTCGGACGGCAGCCAGTGCTTATGCCGCCGCAAGAGCTACTGGTGCGAGAAGGCGACGAGTACTCTCAGGCATTTCAGGCCTTACTAGGCCCATTTTACTTGGCCCTCTAAGAAAGTGTGTGACCTATTCTCTTTTGCTATCTACAGCGCTTTATCAGGCAGGCCATCAACGTGGTATTTACTAGCCTACTTATCGGGCAGCAGCATGCGCACGTGGGCTAGTTTTTCTTGGTAGAAACCATCCAATAAATCGTGCTGCACCTGTCCAAATTCGGCGGCGGTGTAGCGACGGCGCACGGTGTTGTCAGCCAGCACGGTGAGTTCGTCGCACAGTTCGGTAAGTGAGCCCAGCAGATGCGAGGTAAGCAAGATGCCCGTGCCTTGCTCCCGCAACCGCCGCAGAATCTCCATCAACAGCAGGTTGGTGTTTAAATCGAGGCCATTGAAAGGCTCGTCGAGAATTAGGTAGCGAAATGGTTGAATTAACAGTGCCAGCAGTGCCAGCTTCTTTTTCATGCCCGCCGAATATTCCTCGGCGTACTGGTTGAGGGGTAGTTCAAGGAGCTGGTTCCACGGTTCGAAATTCACTAGGGGGCGGCCGCGGGCTTGCAGCGTGAATTCCAGATACTCGCGGCCCGTGAGGCGCGGGTAGAAATATGGCTCGTAAGGCAACAGGCCGGTATTGGGCCGGATAGGCAGTCCTGTGGTTTCGTGCACGGTGCCGCGGTAGTCGGCGTGCAGGCCGTAGAGGCAGTGGAGGAGCGTCGTTTTGCCGGCGCCATTGGCTCCAACAAGGCCGTGCAATGTACCCGGACGTAGGGTGAGGCTGACATCGCGCAGCACTTCCTTGTCGCCAAACCGTTTGTGCAACTGGGATATTTCAATCATTGCGGAAAACAGAAAGTTGCTTGCGGCTTTTCCAAATCAGGCCAAAAAAGACAACGAACAGCAGCGCCGGATAAATAGGATGCCCAAAAAGCAAGTTGGCAACCAGCACTCCGCTCTGGGTTAGGCGCACCAGCAAGGCGTGCGGGTAGAATGCGTACCGCGCCAGCACCATCATGCCCAGCACCACCGCTCCCCAAAGCCACAGCACTGCCGCTCCGCCCCAACCGGCCTGGCTTAGGCCCATAAGCAAAACAAATGGCGCAGCTGTTGCCGAGTAATACAGCACCCCCAATGCCACGCGCCGCCGCAACCACGTCCCTGGCTGCCGCAGTGCGGGCAACAGCATAGTCCACGGCTCGGGCGTGGCATAAAACGACGACAGATACAGCACCCAAACGCCTAGCGCCAGGGCCGGAGCCAGCCCGTATTGTCGCCACCAACCCGCTACTACTACCAGCGTCAGCCACCCCAGCCAGGCTCCGGGCTGCCGGAAGCCACTCCCCCATTCAAACGCCTCACTGCGAAACATACTGCGCCTTTGCTGGGTCGTGGTTTGGGTGCGGGCGGGCGGAACCCAGGCGGCAAGCGGAGCCACGGCAATGGTAAGAAACCCCGCCCCCACTCGCCCAAAACCAAACAATACCAGCGCCGAGGGCAAGCTCCATAGTGCGTATTCAGTGGCAAGCCACGGCCGGAAGCTCGGCGCAGTTACGTGCAAAAAACCGAGGTCGGTGCGGCGGCGGTGCTGGCTCACGAGCATAAGCAACACCAGCAGCGGCACCACCCACTGCGCAGCGGTAGCACTACTAGAGAGTAGCACTAGCCCCCGGCCAACGGCAACCAGTGCCATAGCGCCTAACAGCACGATTCGCCACCACCCCAATTCAACCAGTTGTCGAACCAACACACGCCACCGCAACAGCAAATAAAACTTCATCAAATACATGAAAGCGAGTACACAGGCTGGTTGGGTGGGAAGGCAGCCAAAACGCAGAAACTCGCCTTTTGCTACGCAGACGCTTCCTCTACAAATTCAATATGGTAGTCGGCTGCCAGTTCTGCCAGAATAGGCTCATACAAGTCAGGGTGGGTTGGAATGACAACGCCCCGGTGCGTGAATTCATTGCGAGCCAACAAGCGCACAGCCATACCTAGTGGCAAGCCGACGGTTTTGGCCATGGCCGTATTCGTAGCATCATCGCCAAGCACAACCAACGAAGCAGTGAGGTGGTGTTGCCGACCGTCTAGCTCGAAGCCAAACAGATGCTGCATCACAATCATGTCGTGGTCGTGGGGTTGTAGCTGCCACTTTTCAGTTAGCAGATGCTCTAGCAGTTGTGCTGGCGTAGCATCGGCCACTCCTACTACTCGGTCAGTAAATATGCCCAGCCATTGCAGACGCTGCATCTCGGGCCCCGCGAAATGCAGATTCAGGTAATCGGCGCACTGCATAGCCAGTTCGGTTTCGGTGGCTGCCCGTGGCACTGAAACCGGCAGATAGGCCTCCAGTAGTTCTCGCCACGTTAGGTCGGACGCATTGCCTAGCCGCACCACATCATCTGTTAGACCCAGGCGTACCAAGGCATGCCAAGCAGCACAATAGCCAGGGCGGCGGAGGGTACCGCGCTGCATACTAGGAATGTCGTGGAGGCCATAAGGCTCCCGGTAACTCAGCGAGTTGCGGTTGGCATAGCCCTCGAATGTCCCATAGCTAGGCACTTCCACTGCTGTAGTGCGGGCAAACAGATGCTGATACGGAATAAAGCGCGCCCGCCCGTTCTGTAAGTATTTGGCGGTTCCTTGGCCAGCCAGCACCACGTTGCGCGGATTCCAGGTGAACTTGTAGCGCCACGGATTATCGCCTTCCGAATCTGGCGCCAGCAGCCCTCCGCAGTACGACCGGAACGATGTAAGATGGCCTCCCTGCTTTCGGATGCGTTCAATCACGGCCATAGCCGACATATGATCGAGGCCGGGGTCTAGCCCACACTCCATCAGCAGGGTGATACCTGCCGTCTGTGCCTCTTCGTGTAGGGCTCGTATTTCCTCGCTCACGTAGCTGGCCGTGGCCAAGTGGCGCCGGTGCTTCACGCAAGCCCGCGCCACCACTCCATGAAACAGAGCCGGAAGCATAGAAAGTACAATGTCGGCTTGCTCCACTAGTTCTTCTAGCCGTGCTTCGTCGTGGATGTCCAGTGACAAGGCGTGGGCGTGCTCGGTGTGAGCGGCCAGCACGGGCACCAAATGCGCTGGGTTGACGTCGGCGACGGTGAGAAACCAGTTTTCCGAAGCGGCGTGACGCAACAAGTACTGGATGAGCGAAGTAGCCGAGCGGCCAGCTCCTAGTAACAGCAAACGGGTCATGAAAATCAGTTAGAAGTGAACAGCTGATGCGCCTCCAGCCTGAGCGTACTACTACGGGGCCGTTGTCGGCTGGTATACTGCAAAGCCAGCAATCAGAAGCCAATTCTACTGAAACTTTCTAATCCAGGCGCCTTGGTTGCTTTTTACTGCCCAGCTGTGCGCCATGGCCATGGATAATTGTAGTACATTCACCGCCCCTTACTCAACCGGGGCCGGCCACCGGTACCCGGATTCTTTTTCCGCTTACACAATGGCTCATCCCCTGCGCCTCACCATCGATGTTGAGGTACTTACCGAAGCTGATCTGACACCTACCGAAGCTGTTATTTGGCAAGAAGCCAAGGCCGCTACCGATCATGCGTATGCTCCTTACTCGCACTTCCACGTAGGCGCGGCCTTGCTCCTCGACGACGGCAACACGTTCCGGGGCACCAACCAAGAAAACGCAGCGTACCCATCGGGGCTGTGTGCCGAGCGCACCGCGTTGTTTGGCTTGGCTGCGACCCAGCCAGAGCGGCGTATCTTGGGCATGGCCGTAGCCGCCCGTCCCGCTTCCGGCGACTTTGTAGCCGTAACCAGTTGCGGTGCCTGCCGGCAGGTAATGGCCGAATACGAGCACCGCCAGAAACAGGCCATTCCGTTGCTTCTACCGGGCCCCAACGGCAGCATCTACCGCTTCCGTAGCGTCAGCGACTTACTTCCCTTTGGCTTCTCCGCCGATGACTTGCCTAGAAATATAGAAGCAGTTCGGTAGCACTCTGCTTCGTTCTACGATGCCCTCACTAGACTACCCTAATCAGCCATGCCTGCTCAGGAGCACCACATTGCAGTTACACGCTCTGCCCGCTATTTTCAGCTAGGCGCGTTGTCGGCTGAAACCCGGCAGGTGTGGTTTGTATGCCATGGCTACGGACAACTGGCCGCGTACTTCATTCGGCACTTTGCTACGCTCACCGACGCCGACCCTGGCTTAGTGGTTGTAGCGCCCGAAGGTCTTTCTCGCTTCTACCTGCGCGAGAGTGCCAACGGTCAGGGCCGAGTTGGAGCTACCTGGATGACGCGAGAAGATCGTCTCACGGAAATAGAAGACTATGTCGGCTACCTCAACCAGTTGGCAGAAGCCACTTTGGCGGTGGTATCGGCCAACACGCGCGTTACGGTGCTGGGGTTCTCGCAAGGTGCTGCCACTGTTAGCCGCTGGCTGGCTCGCGCCCGTTTCCGGCCGGCACGTCTCGTTCTGTGGGCCGGCGCCTTCCCACCCGATATGGACTTTCAGGTTGCCACACAACTCATGCGCAATCTACCAGTCACGCTCGTCTGCGGCGACAACGACGAGTTCGTGAAACCAGCCGACCTAGAAGAGCAACGCCAGTTTGTTCGGCGCTTAGGTGTGGAACCCGAGGTTCTACAGTTCGCTGGCAAGCACACGCTACATGCGGATGTGCTCCGGCAGCTACACGCTAGCACGTTCTGAGGTGGGATATCGTGCTCCAGTTATCTATAAAGCCAATCCTGCCCAACAAAAAAGCCCTCCGTGGAGGGCTTTTTTGTTTTCATCTTTTATGGGTTGCCTGAAGAATTATTCCTTGCGGATTACCGTGGCAGCCGCTTGTGCAGCAGGTAAAATCAACACCTCTGCAATATTGACGTGCGGCGGGCGGGTCACCATGAACTGAATCAGGTCCGCTATGTCTTCTGCCCGGAGCGGCGTGAATCCTTGGTACACAGTGGAGGCACGTTCGTTGTCGCCTTTGAAGCGAACCTGCGAAAACTCGGTTTCCACTGCACCTGGGTTCACCTCGGCCACTCGAATATGATGGGGCAACAAGTCCAGGCGCATGCCTTTGGACAGCGCTGCAACAGCTGCTTTTGAAGCGCAATACACGTTGCCATTCGCATACGTTTCGTGTCCGGCTATGGAGCCTATATTCACGATGTAGCCCGTTTTGCGGCGCGTCATGGTAGGCAGCAGAGCCCGGCTTACATATAGCAGGCCTTTCACGTTGCCATCCAGCATGGCATCCCAGTCGGCAGGGTCACCATCTTGAATCGGAGCCAACCCGTGTGCGTTACCGGCGTTGTTTATTAGCACGTCTACGTCAGCAAATTCAGTAGGCAGGCCAGCTATAGCCGTTTCTACCGCTTCTTTGTCGCGTACATCAAACGTGAGGATGTGTACTGGTACGGGCGCTAATTCGTGGGCCAATTCTTCTAGCCGCTCCCGCCGGCGCCCCGTCACGACCAACTGAAAGCCAGCGCGGCTTAGTGCAACAGCCGTAGCCCGGCCAATTCCTGATGAGGCACCCGTGATAAATGCAGTTTGCATGATGTCGACTTCTGGTTCTGGTTGTTGGTGTGGCTACTCATAGGAAGGCCGCCCACGCAGTGGCTTGTCTTACAAACCAATATGCGGGCGGCCTTTCCGTACAAAGTAGTTGCTGTTTACTCGAACGTTAGGTACAGTGTTACGGTGTTGCTGCGTAAGCCTTGCAAACTGTTGCTGTAAATGTTGTTTTCGGCTTGGTACAGGTTCTTTAGCCCGTGCGAAAAGCGCAGTTCAGGCGCGAATTTAAAGAATGGGTAAAACAGGTCTAGGCCTACACCATATTCTATTGCTACATCCGTATTCGCGGTGGTAATCAAGTTTTTCACCTCGTCTTTGCGGCGGTTACCTACGTTCACGCTAGGCTTTACCCCCCCTACCACGTACATCCGCGTATTGCGGCGGCGTTCCGAGTGAAACTTAAGTAGCAATGGGAAGTCAGCCTGGGTCGCGCCTACCTCCTGCGTGATTATTTCAGCAGGAGCGTTGGTATTTGTAGGATCTGGCGTGTAACCAAGCGGCTTGAATTCGAGTTGCCGCGTAATAAAGCTCACGCCCGGCGCAAAACGCAGGTTGAAGTAGTCAGCCAGCCGTACATCTCCCACAAAACCAACTGAGAAGCCGGCACTGCTGAGCGCATTAACCGTTAGCCCTCGGCTGGTATTTAAGTTCTGAATATAGGCCGGTGACTGCTCAACCTGAAAGCGCGTGCTATGAGGCGCAATGTAAAAACCAGGATGAAACCACCTATCGTCGTATCCTGGCAGGTTGTTTACAGTAATAGACTTCACCCGTCCATTTTTGCTGCGGCTAAGGCTAGAACTGCTCTTGCGTTGGGCATGCGTTTCCAGCGAAGAAACCAGAGTAAGTAAGACTAGCAGCGCGAAGCAGCTTATTTGTGCGCGGTGTAAATAGAGCTGATGCCGAACGTGAGGGGTTGCCATGCGGGATTGTTGAAGCCGACTTCCCGGAGAATAGCCAAGAAATCAGGGCCATCGGGGAAGGCCTGCACCGATTCGGGCAGGTAGGTGTATGCAGAATTATCCTTGGAAATCATTTTTCCAAAGACGGGTAATACCCGCTGGAAATAGAAGTTGTACGCCTGTTTAAGGGGGAATGCAGTAGGCTTAGAAAACTCTAAAATTACCAGCTTTCCTCCTGGCCGTAATACCCGACGCATTTCCGTTAAGCCTTTGCTTAAGTTCTCGAAGTTACGCACTCCGAACGAGGCCGTCACGGCGTCGAAGTGGTCGTCGGGATAAGGCAGGTTCTCGGAGTCGCCTTGCTCTAGCTGAATGCGGTGGGTTAGTCCTTTGTCTTGCAGCTTCCGCCGCCCTACAGCCAGCATGCCTTCCGAAATATCCACTCCGGTTACCTGGGCGTCGGCAGAAGCCGCACGCAAGGTTTCGATGGCGAAGTCAGCGGTACCCGTGGCTATGTCCAGAATACGAGCGGGCCGCAATGCCTTTAGCTCGCTTACCGCTTTGCGCCGCCAGTATATGTCGGTACCAGCGCTTAGGAAGTGGTTAAGGAAGTCGTATTTGCCCGCAATGCTGTTGAACATATGCGCGACCTGGGACTTCTTACCAGCGGTGTCATCTTTGTAGGGTACTACAGCCATAGCTCTGGGCGAACAACGAAGATTCGGGGGCAAAATTGCCCAAACATAACGGCTAATCAGTCATTATGTTAAAAAAAAGCGGGCCAGGCATAGTGCCCAGCCCGCTTTTTCGCTTGAATTTTTAGCTTAGTCGTTGTCGGTCTTCACTTTGACTTTCTGACCAGTAGCGTCTTTGGCTTTCGAATCGATGGTACCATCCTTGGTGATGGTCTTGCTCTTTTCGTCGTTAGCACCTTTGGTTTTCACTTTCACTTTGTCGCTATCCTCATCTACTTTGGTTTTCACCTTGGTACCATCAGCAAGCTTTGCCTTGCTTTTGCCAGGCTGTAGCGGCGTAGTGGTGGTAGTGGTAGTGGCAGGAGTGGCTGTGCTGGTGGTTGGCGCAGCACCAGGGTTCAGCACTGGAGCAGCCTCCCCTTCTTTCACAATGGCGCGGAACTCCACGCGACGGTTGAGCTGCATGTTCTCTGGCGAATCGTTGGCAGCAGCCGGACGACGCTCGCCGTAGCTTACGGTCACCATGCGGGTCTCGGCAATGCCCGACTTCTTCAGGTAGTTGTACGCTGCATCAGAGCGATTCTGCCCCAGTACAATATTGTACTCGTCGGTGTTGCGCGAGTCGCAGTGGCCTTCAATGGAGATATTAACACCAGGGCTAGCTTTCAAGATAGCGCTGATGTTGTTTAGCTCCGTGATGGACTCTGGACGCAGCTTGTATTTGTCAGTGTCGAAGTAGATGTTCTTGAACGCTACCTGCGACGTAGTATCAACATAAGGGACGTAGAAGTTCTTCTCTACAACCGTGGAATCGTTGGTCGAGACTGGCACGGCAAATTCTTCCGTGATGATGTTGGTCCCATCCTTCGATACTGCTACCTGATAGGAACGACCCGAAAGTACGCTCACCTGATAGTCGCCGGTGCCGGGCTTGGTGATGTCGCGGTAGCTCAGCGCCGTTTTGTCGGCCTGGGTGCCACTGAACACCAACTCCACACCTGGAATGATGGTGCTGTCGCGCTGCGAAAACACTTTACCCCGGATAGTAGCGTTCTTGATGTAGTTGATGGTGTAGATATCCTTTTCACCGTAGCCACCAATGCGGTACGACGACAAGTAGGCGTAGCTGCCATCTGGGCTCAAACGATAGTAGGTGTCATCGTCGGGCGTATTTACTGGGTAGCCCATGTTCTCGGGACGGCCCCAACGCTTGGCAATTGAGTCGTACTCCGACTTGAAGATGTCGTAGCCACCCATCGTGTTATGACCACGCGACGAGAAGTACAACGTTTTGCCGTCGCGGCTCAAGTACGGGCTGTCGTCGTCGTATTTGGTGTTGATGGCGCTGCCCATTGATTTAGCAGGGCCCCAATCACCACCGGCCTGCCGGTTGGAGAAGTAGATATCGAGCGAACCATCTTCCGAGTATTTACCGGTTGAGAAGTAGATGGTCAGACCGTCTGGCGTGATGTACGCGTCCGATTCGAAGGCCGTGGAGTTAACGTTCTTGTTCAGCTTCTTGGGAGCCGTCCAGTCACCACCAGATTTCTCGGAGTAGAAAATGTCGCCATTCTCGTCTTGGCGATACATGAGTAGCTTGCTATCATTATCGAAAAGTTGAGTGGAAGCATCGTGGCCTTTGCCGTTCAACACCCCGCTCAATGAACGAGGCTTGTCCCAGTTTTCGTCGTCGATGCGCTTGGTTTCGAAGATATCCTCGAAGTACTCGCCGTCGGTAGCAAGGTTGCCGCCTTTCTTATCACCCGTGTTACCGGCGCCGGTCACGTTCTCGCCGCGCGAGGTGAACAACAGCATCTTGTCATCCGAGGAAATAACCGGGCTATGCTCTGCGTAAGGCGTGTTTACAGTCGGGCCCAGGTTCTTCACGAAGATATCCTTGGGGCTGTTGAACTGCACCTTAGCATTCTTTGAGTGCTGAATCAGCTGTGCCAACTCCACTTTCCGAGTGTCTTTCGGCTTCAGCGTAACGTTGTACGCCTGGAAGTGCGTGATGGCCTCGTCGAAGTTGTAGTTCAAGTGGTCAACCCGGCCAAGCCAATACTCTACATCCTTCGACACCTTCGGCTTCAGCTTTTGTGCTTTATAGATATAGTCGCTGGCTTTCTCCTTATCAAACGACATGTATGAAATACCAGCCCGAAACAACGCCAATGGGTTGTTCGGCTCCTTGGCCAACACTTGCTCGTAGAAAGGGATAGATGCCCGGTAGTTCTCTTGTTCGAAGAACTTATTTGCGGTCTTTAGCTGCTTGCGCGTGCTCTGAGCCAGCGCGGGCTGGGCCACGGCCGCGGCAAGAGCGAAAGCGCAAGAGGCTTTCAGTAACCTTCTGACTAAGTTGTCCATTGTAGGAGGGGGTTTGAAGAATAAGGAGTTTCGAGGAGCGTGGGGTTGAAACACGGATGCAAAAACGCACCCAGGGTGGTCTCAGCTGAGTTTCCCCATTATACTGAATACCCGTACTAGGGTTAAGTAAGAAGTTATTTTTTGGTAGAGTAAAACTCTAAAGAGAACTCTTTCTAGTGATTAATCCTTTTTATGTATTTGCCCAGCACAAAGCAATTTGCGGGCAAAGATAGAAATTTTATAATACGGCCTTAATCCCATCCAACTACTTCGCTAGTATATGTGAATTTCATTTTAAGCAAGCATATAAGCCTATCCTATTACAAGAGTGAATACTTAGGACTAGCGCAAATATAGATGTGCTTCCTAAATGGCAACCATTTTAGTTGAAAATTTACATTCTCCTATTTTGGCTTGCCAACCTCCTACCTTTGCACGTAAACCAGTTTCCCTTCTATGATAATCCGTGACGCTGAATTTTTAATGAGCAACACGCGAGTGGATCAGTGTCCAGCTCCTACTCTACCGGAATACGCCTTCATTGGTCGTTCTAACGTAGGCAAATCGTCGCTCATTAACATGCTGACCGAACGTAAAGGTCTTGCCAAGACGTCTTCGTTGCCCGGCAAAACGCAGCTCATCAATCATTTTTTGATTAACAAGCACTGGTACCTAGTGGATTTGCCGGGTTATGGGTACGCCAAAACCAGCAAAGTAAACCGAGTGGCGTGGAGCAGAATGATTAATTTTTACTTGCGCCAACGCGAAAACCTGGCGTGTGTATTTGTCTTGATTGACTCGCGTCATCCGGCGCAAGCTGTTGATTTGGAATTTATGGAAATGCTCGGCACTGAAGGCATTCCTTTTGTAATAGCTTTCACTAAAGCCGACAAACAATCGGGGAGCCGTACGCACCAGCAGGTGACCGACTACATGAAAAAAATGGGTGAGCAGTGGGAGGAACTGCCTCGCTATTTTATTACCTCAGCGGAAGAAAAAACCGGCCGCGACGAAATTCTGGCCTTCATTACGGACGTAAATCAGCAGCTAGCCGAAGCACAACAGAGCAGCTAACTTGGCCTTGTAATTGCTACGGCCGCACCGCTTGTGGCTTTGCAACTTTCTCTACCTTCTCGGTTTCAATTCATGAAAAAAATCACCTTAGCGCTGGCTATAGGCCTGTTTGCTGGCAGTGCGCCGGTTTTTGCGCAAACTTCTAAACCCAAAACTACTGCCCCCGCTCCGGAAACTGCCCCCCCGGCAGCAGCTCCGCAGCACCAAGCTGGTGGGGTCAATAAGTCCATTCCGGTGGCTGAATACTATGAAGGAGGCCAGGATGCTATGTACGCCTTTATTGAAAAGGAAAAGAAGTATCCGATTCTGGCCAAGCGCAACCGTATTCAGGGCACTTGCGTGGTCAGTTTCACGCTTACTACCAACGGCACTCTGGAAAACGTGAAGCTGGTTACCAAGAATATTGGGGGCGGCCTCGGTGAAGAAGCGCTGCGCGTGGTGCGCTTGCTGCAATTCAAGAAGCCCGACTACGCCGTGCTAACCAGTTTGCCCATTGTGTTTAAATTGCCGGCACCCGGCCAAGCCGCCGCAACTGAGTAACTTTGCCTTTTCCAACAACTGTTCTGTACTTATGCCCTACGACCTAAAGGAAATTGCCGCCATCAGCGGGATGCCCGGTCTATACCGCCTCGTGAAGCCTACTCGCGCCGGGGTTATCATTGAAAGCTTGGATGCACGTGCTACCCGTTCAGTGGCCTCGGCCCGTAACAAGGTCTCGCTGCTCCAAGAAATTTCCATCTATACCCAAGACTACGATCAGACGGTACCGCTGACGGAAGTGTTCGACCGGATTCACTCGAAATACGGAACCGACCTAACCGTTACCAACAAGTCGGAGGACCGGGAATTGACCGCCTTTATGGGCGACATCATCCCTGACTACGACCGTGACCGGGTGTATATGTCGGACATCAAAAAGCTGGTGCAGTGGTACCACAGCGTGAGCAGCACCCTGGAATATCAGGCGCCTGCCACCGAAACGGAAACCGCGGAGCCGGCTGCTGAAGAAGCAGCTACACCAACTACAGTAGACCAGCCAGTTGAGGCCGAAGAAGCCACTGCTAAGAAACCAAAGGCCAAGAAAAAGGCGGAAGCGGCAGACCAGCCCGAGAAGAACGAAAGCAACTAGCCCGCACTAGCCCACAAAAAAGCCCGCCTGGATGTATCCAGGCGGGCTTTTTTGTGGGCTAGTGCGGGCTAGTTAGCTTGCTCTTGAGCCAAGAACTGCTCGGCTTTTTCCACCAATTCTTTTGAACCGATAAATAGCGGGCAGCGGGCATGCATATCATCGGGACGGATTTCCATGGTGCGGGTGTAGCCGTTGCTGGATTTGCCACCAGCTTGCTCCACAATGAAGGCCAAGGGGTTGCACTCATACATCAGACGGAGCTTTCCGTTTGGCGACTTGCTGGTAGGTGGGTAGATGTAAATACCTCCTTTGAGCAGGTTGCGGTGGAAGTCAGCCACCAACGAGCCGATGTAGCGGGCCGAGAAGCCATCTTGCTTGCATTGGGCCACGAAACCCGACATACCTGAAGAGAAAGACTCGGAACTGCCTTCGTTGATGGAATACACCGCGCCGGATTTGGGCGTGATAATCTCGGGGTGCGAAAGGAAAAATTCGCCTAAAGAAGGCTCGTACGTGAAGCCGTTGACGCCGTTGCCGGTCGTGTACACCATCATAGTGCTAGACCCGTAGATAACGTAGCCGGCAGCCACCTGGTTGGTACCCGTCTGTAGGCAGTCAGCCATAGTGCCTTCCGTACCCGTTGGCGAAACCCGGCGGTAGATGCTGAAAATAGTCCCGATGCTTACGTTTACATCAATATTAGACGAGCCGTCAAGCGGGTCGATGGCCACGATGTACTTGCCCTGCACGTTGCCGGTCTGAATAACCTCCTCGTCTTCTTCGCTGATAATGGTGCACACCTCGCCCCCGTTGCGCAAGGCCCGGATGAAACGAATGTTGGCTATCACATCAAGCTTTTGCTGGTCTTCGCCTTGCACGTTGCGGTTGCCATAGGCCCCTGCAATATCAATGAGGCCGGAGCGGTTGATTTCGCGGTTCACGATTTTGGCGGCCAAGGCAATGTCGCGGAGCAATTGAGATAGTTCCCCGGTGGCATAAGGGAAGTCTTCCTGCTTGCGCATGATAAAACGGTCCAGGGTGGTGCCAACCGGCAACGCCAGCTTGTCGTGTTGATTCATATTAGGAAAGGAGTTGAAAAGTCGGAGGTGCTCAAAATTAACCCCTTTTTCGGGGTTGGAAAAGCGAAATTTCGCTACTTCAGCAGCTTTCTCTGAAAGCGCTAGGCTGTGCGCCAGACCCGACCGGAACGCAAGCAAAGCGTCATTTCCTACATTTGAGTCTATGCACAACTCGCAACTCCTTAAAGTATACAAGTTCGGCGGCGCATCGGTGAAGGATGCAGCGGCCATTATCAACCTAGTGCGCATCGTACGAGAATACCAAGCCGACACACCCCTGTTAATAGTGGTATCGGCGATGGGCAAGACCACCAACGCGCTGGAAGAACTGTTTGACCTAGCGTATCAAGGTCAGGAGTACACTTCTGCTTTGACGCGGCTGGAAGCTTTCCACCGCGAGGCGGCCCAACAGCTAGCCCCTTCGTTGGGGCAGGATACACAGGCCACTATAAAAGCAGCCTTCGATGACGCCTTTGACGCATTGCGCGCCCAGTTGGCTGCCGTCAACTGCCACCAAGATTACGACCAGCAATACGACCAGATTGTAAGTTTTGGTGAGCTGTTGGCCTCGCAGCTGGTTGCGTTTGTGTTGAATGACACCCACCCGGCCCGGTGGCTGGACTGTCGGCCGCTGTTGCGCACCGATGAAAGCTGGCGGGAAGGAAGAATAGACTGGGAAACTACGGAAAGCAACCTACGCGCCGCAGTATTGCCACAGTTGCAGCAAGTGCACATCCTCGTGACGCAGGGCTTCCTCGGGGGCACGGCCAGCGGCTACACCACCACGTTAGGCCGCGAAGGGTCCGACTACACGGCCGCTATTCTGGCTTATTGCCTACATGCCGAGTCGGTGACGATATGGAAAGATGTAGCAGGCCTATTGAACGCCGACCCTAAGATCTTTGCGGATACGGTGCGCTACCCAGAAATCAGCTACCAGGAAACCATCGAAATGGCTTATTACGGAGCGTCGGTCATTCACCCGAAAACCATCAAGCCGTTGGCCGTACGGCAGATTCCGCTCTACGTGAAATCGTTTTTGGCGCCGGCGGCCGAGGGTACCAAAATTCATGACTGCCGCCACGGCTTGCTAGCGCCGGCCTACATCCTCAAGGTCAACCAATGTCTGATTTCCTTTGAGTCCAAAGACTTGACATTTATTTCCGAAGAGAACTTAGAGGTGATTTTTGGAGCGCTGGCGCAGGCCCGGCTTAAAATCAACCTGATGCAGAACTCGGCCATCAGCTTTTCAGTCTGCACCGACTTTTCCAGCCAGCGACTCGACAAGCTGCTCAGCGCTCTGCGTGAGCAATTTACGATTCACTACAACACCGGCTTGGAACTCTACAGCATCAAGAACTATGATGCAGCCAGCATTCAGCGCCTGACTCACCATCGGGATTTGCTGCTGGAGCAAAGGACCCGTCAGACTTTTCAGTTCGTATGCCGCCAACACTTGCAGTAGCGGGCGAGGAAGCATAGGCCAACTCTTTTGGCCTATGCCGTATAGGGAGGAGCCCGGACAAGGAGTAATAACGATAGGTACCGCGGCAAAAAGCCGGCGTATCCGTCGGCTTCGTTGATTTTCTCTCTTATCCCCTTCCCTCACCCCCTAACCACACATAGTACATGGCAGTTTTAGTAGGCAAGCGCGCTCCTTCATTCAAGGCTCCCGCAATCGTCAATGGCGAATTCGAAGAGGATTTCTCGCTCGACCGTTACTTGGGTAAGAAGCACGTCATTTTTTTCTTTTACTCTGCGGATTTCGCGTTTGTTTGTCCCACCGAAATTCTTGGTTTCCAAGAGCGGCTAGCCGATTTCGATGCGAAAGGCGTGGCCGTAGTTGGCTGCTCAACGGATACGCGCTATTCTCACATGGCATGGCTGCAAACGCCGCGTGAGGAGGGCGGTATCATGGGCATTACCTACCCACTGGTAGCGGATGCCAGCAAAACCATTTCGGCCAACTATGATGTGCTAGGCGGCCGCTACGATTATAACGAAGCTGGCGAAATGGTTTTTGTCGGGTACCCTTTGGCGTACCGCGGGCTGTTTCTGATTGACAAGGACGGTATTGTTCGCCACCAGGTAGTGAACGACGGGCCGCTGGGCCGCAGCGTGGAAGAAGCGTTGCGCATGGTGGATGCCCTGCAACATTTCGAGACAAAAGGCGAGGTTTGCCCAGCAGGTTGGCAGACTGGGGAGCCTTCTTTGCCCCCTACCCGCGAAGGGCTGGCCAAGTACCTCAAACGCTCGTAGTGGAGTTGGTGACGGGGCTTTAGGCACTTTGAAGCACAAGAGCGGCGGCAAAAACCGATTGAAGATTGTAACGCGTACTTTTGCGCGGCTTTTGGTTGTCGCCTATCGGCCGCAGTCTTTTTAATTTCGCCTGAAGCTCGTCACTAGCAACTACCACTTCCTTTTGCTTTTCTTATATACCTTAATCTTACGGCTGTATGCCTTGCTGCTACGGCTGGTAGCTCCCTTCGTACCGAAGGCAGCTCACTGGGTGCAGGGGCAGCAGAACTTGCTGCCCCACATTCAGCAAGCCCTCCAACATGAAACCGCTCCGCTAGCTTGGTTCCACTGCGCCTCACTCGGCGAATTCGAACAGGGCCGGCCACTCATGGAAGCCTACGCGCAGCAATACCCTAGCCATAAGATGGTGCTTACGTTCTTTTCTTCGTCGGGCTATGAGGTGCGCAAAAACTGGCCGGGCGCAGCCTACGTGTTCTATCTGCCGCTTGACACTGCGCACAACGCCCGCGTTTTTGTACAGACGGTGAAGCCACGGCTGGCGGTTTTCGTGAAGTACGAGTTTTGGCACTACTTCCTGGCAGAGCTGAAACGGCAGCAGATACCCGCTATTTGCGTGGCAGCTATCTTTTGGCCAAAGCAGATTTACTTCAAGCCTTGGGGCGGATTCTACCGCCGCATCCTGCAAAATCTCACCCATATCTTCACCCAGAATCAAGCTTCCGTTGACTTACTGCGTACGGCGGGCATCAGCGCAGCCAGCGTAGCCGGCGACACCCGCTTCGACACGGTGGTGCGTACGGCGGCGGCCACTCCCAAGCATCTTCCTCTTATCGAGGCGTTCACCGACGATTGGGCGCCAGTGGTCATTATTGGTAGTTCTTGGCCTGAAGATATGCCGGTGCTCACGCCGCTCCTGCAGAAGTACCAGGATCAGTTGCGCTTCATTGTAGCGCCGCACGAAATCAATGAAAGCAATTTGCGTTTGGTGGAAGAAAGCCTGCCTGGCAAAGTAGCCCGCTACTCCCAAGCCGATACGGCCAGTGTAGCTCATGCCCGCGTGCTGCTCATCGACAACGTGGGGCTGCTGAGCCAACTGTACCGGTTTGGGCATTTCGCTTACATCGGGGGGGCGTTTGGTAAGGGCTTGCACAATACACTGGAGGCGGCAGCCTTTGGGTTGCCACTGTTTTTTGGCCCCACTTATCATAAGTTTCAGGAGGCGCAAGACCTAGTAGAACTTGGGTGTGCCTTCCCCGTGACGTCGGCCAAAGAACTGCTGGCTGCTTTTGCGCCTCTCTTCCATTTAGAAGAGACTCGCCTGCGGGTGCAAGACCTCAGTCTCGATTACGTACACGACCACAGCGGGGCCACCAGCAAGATTATGCGGTGGCTTGCTGCCCAGCGTATAGCGGAGTAACCGAGCCACGCATCCGTTATGTCAGGAATATCAAGTTCACTTAGGCACTTCGCCACCTTGTTGCGCGTCGTTGTGCTATCATTCCGCTACGTAGTTGCTCTCCCATGACCGGAACCATCGTTAAATCTACGGGCTCGTGGTACATCGTGCGCGAAGTAGGCACAGGGCAATTGCACCGGTGCCGGCTGCGCGGCAAGTTCAAAATGAAAGGCCTTAAGGTCAGCAATCCGTTGGCAGTTGGCGACCAGGTGGAATTCACGGTGGAAGAGCAAACAGAAGGCGCGGGCGTTATTCACCACATCGAGCCGCGCCGCAACTACATCATCCGACGCTCAGTCCACAAAACCGAGCACGCCCATATTGTAGCGGCCAACCTCGACTTGGCCATGCTGGTCGTGACGCTGGCTTCGCCTGCTACCTCGTTCGGCTTCATCGACCGGTTTTTGGTAACGGCCGAGGCGTACAGCATTCCGGTGACGTTGATTTTCAACAAAACCGACCTGTACGACGACGACCTCAACGACTACCAGAGTCAGATTCAAGCGATGTACGCGCGGATAGGCTACCCTGGGCTGCGTTGCTCGGCCCATACTGGCGAGGGGGTAGACGATATTGATAATTTGCTTGAAGGCCGGACAACGCTGCTTTCCGGTCACTCGGGCGTGGGCAAAAGCACGCTCATCAACACGCTGGTCCCGGACCTCGATATCAAAACTGCCGAAATCAGTGAGTTTTCCGATAAAGGCGTGCACACCACCACCTTTGCCGAAATGCTGGAAGTTCGTCCCGGCACCTTTATCATTGATACACCCGGTATCAAAGAACTAGGGCTGGTTGACGTGAAGCCCGGTGAACTAGCGCACTTTTTCCCGGAGATGCGCGCTTTACTTAACCAATGCCGCTACCACAATTGCCAGCATACCCACGAGCCGGGCTGTGCCGTGCGTGAGGCCGTAGACAAAGGTAAAATTGCCCTCCCCCGTTACGACAGCTACGTGAGCATGCTCGAAGCCGACGACAACCGGCGGTAAAGGGGATTAGGCCGGTTTCGCAGAACGCGTGGCAGCAAACACGGGCTTATAACCCGGCGAACAGCAAGAAATGCACTACACAAAAAGAGCCGGACTGTACTAGTCCGGCTCTTTTCATTGCTTGAGAATAGAAATTACCTATTCAGCCTTAGGCAATATCACGCCGTCGATAACGTGTGTCACGCCGTTGCTGGAAATAACGTCCGGGATTTGTACAGCGGCGGGGGCGTCGGTGCCATTGCTTACCATCACCTTGCCGTCTTTCACGGTTACTTTTAGCTTCTGGCCATTCACAGTGGTGAGTTCCTGACCGTCTTTCAGGTCTTGGGCCAACAGGCGGCCGGCAATTACGTGGTAGGTAAGTACGCCTTTAAGCTTGTCTTTGCTTTCTGGCTTCATTAAGCCAGCGAGGGCGCCTTTCGGCAGCTTATCGAAAGCCGCGTTGGTAGGTGCAAAGACAGTGAACGGACCAGCGCCGCTCAATGTGCCATCAAGACCGGCAGCTTGTACCGCTTTCACTAGCGTAGTAACACTGCTAGCCTGTACGGCATTCTGAACGATGGTTTTGTCGGGCGTCATGGCCACCCCATCTACCATTACGCCCTCCGGCTTGGCCATACGAGCCGAATCCGTCATCATAGCCGCCGAGTCTACTGTAGTAGCAGTTTCGGTAGTAGCTGTAGTGGCCGTTTCAGCAGTCTTGTTGTCGCCGCAGCTGCCAAGCCCAAAGGCAAGCACACCAGCCGATAACATTCCTAAGGAGGTAAGGCGCAGAGAATTTTTCATAAAACGAAACACAGGGGTTGGTTGGAAGAAATGAAAGCTGCTGTATAAAGCAGCTGCTATGTTACGAAACTCAACAGATAGCCGGATGTTTCTGGGACTACAAAATGGCTACCTTTGCTGCAAGCTGGCATGTGTCAGTTGGCACTTACTAGTAGGTGCACGTTCTATCTGTTTCCACAACCATGAAAACTGCCGAAATCCACACCAACCGTGGTGTGATGAAAGTGGAGTTCTACGAGCAAGATGCTCCTAACACCGTTAAGAACTTCACCGACCTAGCAAAAAAAGGCTTCTACGACGGCCTGAAGTTTCACCGGGTCATCCCGAATTTCATGATTCAGGGTGGCTGCCCCAACTCCCGCGACGGCGCTAAAGGCATGCCCGGCACCGGGGGCCCCGGCTACAAAATCGACTGCGAGCTAACCGGCGAGCATCAGTACCACGAGCGCGGCGTGCTGAGCATGGCACACGCTGGCCGCAACACCGGCGGGTCGCAGTTCTTTATCGTCCACGACCGTCAGAACACGGCCCACCTCGACCGCAACCACACGGTATTCGGTAAGGTAGTAGAAGGCCTAGATGTCATTGACCAAATCAAAGGCAACGACGAGATTCAAAAAATTGTAGTAACGGAGGCGTAATCGGCTCTAGCCTACTAAAACAGAAACTCTCTCAGCACCTTGTGTGCTGAGAGAGTTTCTGTTTTAAGACCTGCTACCTGGGTTCTTTTTGTCTGGCAATCAACCCTTGCATGCATCACTTAACCCACCACCTAGGCGAGCAAAATGAGTTGCGACCGAAGCTAACTTGTGTAGGAAAGCAAGGTTGACAATTCTCGAACACGCATCAAACAACAAGAGCCGCTTCAGCTTGAAGCGGCTCTTGTTGTTTGATGCATAACTTCGGTCTACCGACGTCGGCCACGCTGAGGGCGCTCGTCTTCGTCTTCCTCGTCGTCATCCTCGCCGAAGCTGGGCATGGTGAACATGCTGCTCAGCAAGTCTTTGAACTGAGCACCAGCTGTGAGGCGGTTGCGAGAAATCAGGCTGTATTCGGCCAGACCATGGAGCAAGAACTCCATCAGGAACCACATGGTCTCCTTGTCTTCGTTGGGGTGCAGTTCCTTCACGATGTCGCGGAGGCCAGGCACCTTGTCGAGGGCGGCGTGGTAGTCGTTGTCGGAAGCCTCGTGCAGAATATCGACGGTATTGCCACTGCCGAACCACTCCTGCACTGTTTTGTAAGGGCTGGTGCGGTTTTTCAGCTTCTTAGCTTTGTCGGGGTCAGGGAAGTAGTTCAAGAACAGCGTCCGGACAGCTTTGCCCATCAGCTTCTCGGCCACAATACCGGCTCCCTCCTGCTCGCCTTCATACACCAATTCCACCTTGCCCGTCACGGCAGGCACAGCCGAAATGAAGTCGCCGACGCGCACGTAAGTATTCTTCTCACCGTTGATAAGCGCACGACGCTCAGCACCCGCTACTACCTGCTCGTAGGCCGAGATGGTAAGACGGGCGGATACGCCGCTCTTGGCGTCCACAAATTCGGAGGCGCGGGCTTCAACAGCTACTTGCTCCACCAAATCGTGGATGATTTCGTTGCTGGTCACCATGCCCTTCTGCTCTTCTCTGATGCGAGCTTCCTGCTTGGTGATGCGCTTACCAATTTCAATAGACTTCGGATAGTGCGTGATAATCTGCGCGTCAATCCGGTCTTTGAGTGGCGTTACAATGGAACCACGGTTGGTGTAGTCTTCGGGGTTGGCCGTGAACACAAACTGCAAGTCCAGCGGCAGCCGCACCTTGAAACCACGGATTTGAATGTCGCCTTCCTGCAAAATATTGAAGAGCGACACTTGAATACGAGGCTGCAAATCGGGTAGCTCGTTGATAACGAAAATACCACGGTGCGCCCGCGGAATCAGGCCAAAGTGAATCACTCGCTCATCGCTGTAGGGCAGCTTGAGCGTAGCCGCTTTGATGGGGTCGGCGTCTCCGATAAGGTCGGCTACCGATACGTCGGGAGTAGCTAGCTTCTCGGTATAGCGCTCGTCGCGGTGCATCCACGTCACGGGCGTGTTGTCGCCGTGCTCGGCTATCAGGTTTTTTGCAAACACCGATAGAGGCTGCAAAGGATCATCGTTCAGCTCCGAGCCTTCTACTACCGGAATATACTCGTCGAGCAAATTTACCAGCAACCGCGCAATACGCGTTTTGGCCTGCCCGCGCAACCCCAGCAGGTTGATGTGGTGACCGGCTAGAATAGCGCGCTGTAAGTCCGGAATAACGGTTTCCTCGTAGCCGTAGATACCCGGAAACACTTCCTCTTTGCTTTGGAGCTTGGCAATCAGGTTGTCGCGTAGCTCTTGTTTGACAGAACGAGGTTGATACCCGCTGGCCCGCAGTTGGCCTAGCGTACGAATTGCTTCTTGTTTCATCAGGAGTTGGAGAAGGGGTGTATAGGCCCCGGAATGTGTAACCGCTTCAGTGCGGTAGAGGTTCAGGCGCAATGTAACTAGTGATGTAGGCGCTGCCAGCAAAAGATGTATTACATCATTATGTGCTACCTACGTAGCAACAGGCTGCGCAGGCTTACTCTAACTGGAAAGCGCAACGGAGGCAAGGAAGTTATACGGCTGATAGTTAGGCAGTGGCTATAGCACAGCATAGTAAACAACAATGCTAGCTTCCCTCCTGAACCAAGAAGAAAACTAGCATCATTGTCTATAGGTCTAGTACTAAAGCGTTTTGCGGCGGTTGCGCTTGTAGTCCTCAAAAATCATGTGACCCAGACCTTTCAACGAAGAGTAGTAGGCTTTGCCTTGGTTTACTTCGGTGAACTCGTTCACAAACTGCTTCAAATATGGATCAGAGGCAATCATGAAGGTGGTAATAGGCACTTTGAGGCGACGGGCAGCAGCGGCCAAGTTCAGCGTTTTGTTGACCACCTTGCGGTCGAGGCCGAAGCTGTTTTTGTAATAACCACCAGCGGGCTCCTTCAAGCAAGTAGGCTTGCCGTCGGTAATCATAAAGATCTGTTTGTTCGGCGTTTTGCGCTTACGAAGCAGATCTAAGGCCAGTTCCAAGCCGGCTACTGTGTTGGTGTGGTAAGGCCCTACTTGCAGATACGGCAAATCTTTCACCTCAATCTGCCACGCATCGTTGCCGAATACCAGCACATCGAGCGTGTCTTTGGGGTACTTCTGCTTTACCAGCTCCGCCAGCGCCATGGCCACCTTTTTAGCTGGCGTGATGCGGTCTTCGCCATACAAAATCATGGAGTGCGAGATGTCAATCATCAGCACCGTGCTTGTCTGGCTTTTGTGTTCGTTTTCGCGCACTTCCAAGTCGCCCTCCGACAGCATGAACTCATCGGACAGGCCGTGGTTGAGTTGCGCGTTGCGGATAGACTCGGTCATCGAAATCTGGTCCAGCGAGTCGCCGAACCGGAATTCGCGCATGTCGGTGCTTTGCTCGTCGCCTTGGCCGGTGTGCGGCGTGCGGTGGTTGCCCTGCCCCGATTTCTTTAGCTTCCCGAAAATTTCCTCCAGGGAGCTTTTACGAATTTGCTGCTCACTTTTGGCAGTGATGTTGAACTCGCCTTTTTTCTGCTCGTCCTCATCGATGTACCCCTTTTTCTTGAGGTCTTCAATGAAGTTGCCCATTCCATACTCGTCGTTGGTGAGGCCATACTGCTTGTCGAGCTCGTTCAGCCACGACAAGGTTTCGCCTACATCACCGGAAGTGATGGTAATAAGCTGCATGAATATCTTAAACAAAGAGTCGAAGCCTTTCTCGGGTGACTCTTCGGGCACGAAATCTTGGAAACGGAAGCCTGCGGACATAAGGAAGAGATTGAGTCGTCAGAACAACGGGCAAGGAAAGTTAGTTTTTCATTTGGAGCTGTTTGTTTTCTTAGGCAGCACTCGGGCTTGCCCGGCTGCTCCTTACCCTAAGCTACCAACGGCCGCTGTGGCCGACCAACACATACGAGTCCACTACTAAAAAGCCTGCTCAATGAAAGCAATTTGGAACAATACCGTCGTAGCTGAAAGCGACAACACGGTTGTAGTTGAAAACAACCACTATTTCCCTGCTGATTCTATCAAAAAGGAGTATTTCGAAGACAGTATTGCGCATACCACCTGCCCGTGGAAAGGCCGAGCTAGCTATTACTCGTTACGCGTCAACAACGAGCTGAACAAGGATGCTGCCTGGTACTATCCTGAACCCAAAGATGCCGCCCAGGAGATTCAGGGGCGCGTTGCTTTTTGGAAAGGAGTCCAGATTACCTCCTAAAACCTGAGCGCGAAACTGCAACCTCGCGGCGAACAGAACGGTAAATGCAGAGGAATTCGGCTACACCACCGCCGAGTTTCTCTGCATTTCTATGAAGATTTACCTCCCCATTGTACTACTAACGCTGCTGGCGGCTTGCGACGCACCACGCGCGGCCGAAACATCAGACCCCGCTACCTTACGTGCCACTGCCACTCCTACACCTGCGGCCATGCAGGTTAGCTTCCGGAAAGAATTGAGCGAAGGCGACCATCGGTTTGTATTGCAAACCACGGGCAAAGGCTCGCAACGCCGGATGGAACTACGGGCTGAAAAGGGCGGCAAAGAACTGGCTACCGACATACAGGCCATTGAGGGCACCGTTGAAGATGCCATAACGACCAACCTCAACAACGACGAGTTTCCAGAGCTCCTAGTGTTCATCACCGACGCCGGTAGCGGCTCGTACGGGCAGATGCTTGGGTACGAATATCTCGCCCAGGGCCGCCGCAACTTAACGCTGCCCGAGCTTAGTGGAGAGGCGGCCAAAGGCTACCAGGGCCACGACAAGTTCAAGGTGGAAGGCCAAGAGGTGGTCCGGTCCTTCCCAGTATATCTGGATGCTGACCCCAACTGTTGCCCTAGTGGCGGCCAACGCACTGTAAGCTACCGGCTGCCAGAAGGCAGCACTACATTTCAACAAGCGCATATTAGGAATCAACCTCGATAGGCTTCAATGGTAGTAAACCAAGATAATTAATAACAAAACCCACTACATATACAGTAAAGCCGTTTTTCTACCACGCAATCCGGGCCTATTCTTCCTCTATTTACATAGGACAAATTTGTATTTCATATAGAATAGAATACCTTGCGCCGATATTTAGAAGTGCCCATACAGGCACTGGTAGGGATGGCGCTCCAGGCCATGCTGTTCTGACAACTAGTTGCTGTGCCAATAATTAGCGGTTCAGCGTATAAACATTGCATACTCCTCCCACATCCACACTTCCCCCTTCTATCATCATGAAAGCATCCGCATTAGTCTTACTTGGTGCCTCACTTGTGGCAGCTACTGCCTGCGACTCTTCCCGGGGCGTTGTTGAAGACACCTCTATTGAAACTTCAACCGCGGAAAGCACAGTAGCTACCGAGCCCGTTAGTTTCACTAAAGACCTAACGCAGGGCACTTCACGCTTTGAAATCCGCACTACTGGTGCTTCAGCGCAACGGCAGCTCACTATCCGTTCTTACCGCGGTGCAGCCCTCACGTCTGACCCTGTGCGTCTCGATATTAATGGTGCTGTGCGGGAGGCTGTAACTGGTGACCTGAACGGCAATGGCAAGCCTGAAATCTACATCTTCACGGATGCCGCTACGGCTAACGGTGGTTTCTACGGCTATGAGTTTACGGACCGTGGCTACACGCCCATCACCGGCCCAGGTATGATAACGGGCGTTGCCGCAGTTGGCTATGCTGGCAAAGACACCTATACGCTGAGCAACAACATGCTGAGCCGTACTTTCCCCATAACCAGCGGTACTGCCTCGGCCACAGCTGCGGAACCAGCTGCAGCTACGCCTACTTCCCGTACCATTACCTACAAGCTCGATCCGAGTGGCAAATGGGTGATGGGCCAAGTAATGGACGGCCAATAAGAAAGAGAGTTCAGCTTAGCTTACTGATACTTCAACAAAAAGCCCCCGTAGCACTGATGCTACGGGGGCTTTTTGTTGGGTTACCTGTTGAAGCGAGGTTTGTACCTCTATTCAATCCATTTGAATTTGTATTCGAGCTTGGGCACGGGCATGCGGTCAGCAACCCGGCGCAGGCGGTTAGGCAAGGCCATGATATAGTCGCGGGCTTTTTCGGCGGTGCTATTGAGGCCGGTAACCTGATCAACTTTCCAAGTTGTGATAAGACCTTCCAGAATGTCGGTGTAGTCTTGGCTGGTATAGACTCCGAGGCGCTGAGCGGCATCCGTGAAATGGCCGAATGTTTTGCCCATCTCTACGCCTAGCTCCCGCATATAATGCGCCGGCATCACAATTTTCTTGCGCATCATATCCTCGAAGGCCAGCATCATTTCAGAAGGATCTACTTCGAATATTTTCTCAACAAACGTCTGGTACACGCGGGCGTGACGGGCCTCGTCGCCGGCAATCATGCCGCAGAGCTTGGACAGCGAAGCATCACCGGCTTTGCGAGCCAGCGTACCCACGCGGCGGTGCGAGAGGTTGGTAGCAGCTTCTTGGTAGCTGGTGTACACAAATGCGCGATACGGATCATGGGCTGTGCCCAGGTCGAAGCCGTCGGCAATGAGGTGCTGGGTGCTGGCTTCAAACTCGCGCATGTTTACGCGGCCGCTGAGGTAGAGGTAGCGGTTAAGCAAGTCGCCATGGCGGTTTTCCTCGGCCGTCCAGCCCCGTATCCACTGGGCCCAGCCGTTGTCACGGTCGCGGTCCAAATCATCAAGCTCATGAAACCAGGCCTCGTAGTTGGGAAGTGCTTCTTCGGTAATGGTATCACCGATAAGCACAGCCAGCAGATCGTAACTTAGTTCACCAGCCCGTTCGCGCAGCAGCTTCACCTCATCAAAGAAAGTATCGAGGCGCGAGTCAGGCAAGAAATCGGAAGGCTGCCAGCTTTCTTCCACGCTTTTAAGAAACGTACCGAGGTTCGAGCGTAGAAATGGTTCGATATGTCTCAGAACCTCACTGCGAGAAGTGGTGGTGGCAATCATGGTGTAGTACAGAAAAAAGTGCGGGAAAAAAGGAGAGGGTCAAAGGTATCTATTCGATAGTCCCAAATACGCTGAATAAATTCACCGAGACCCTAACAAAATTTTGTCTTTACTATTTATTCATTCTGTGTCGGCTGTGAGTGGTAGTACTGGTATACGTCTGCTACGTTAGTAAAGACTTTATTATCAGAGATAAACTCAAGCTTTGTTGGTTTCTCGGGTTGTTGCTGCTTTAAGTGCTGGTTGAGAAGTTTAGCTCCTTCTGGCGTAAGCAGCCACCGAACTTTGGGGCCTTGCTGCGCCAATCGGTACATGCTTTCTGCGAAGTCGCGGGTGCCGGTGAGCTGCTGGCGCCATGCGGCTTGCGAAGGATTGGCGGTGGTCCAGCCGGCCAAGGTCAGCATTTTAGCAGGAACAGCATCGGGATTTTCAAAGGGGCTTGCCGCTTTATATGTTGCGGGTAGCACATCAGTAACTAGCAACGCCGTAGCGGGCAGGGCCGCGGTGAACTGGGTTCGTAGCAGTTCGTTGTGGTGGCGCTCGGCCTGCAGCACCACTCGCCGATGCCAGGTTTTGTACGCATAGGGGCCCGCCATTACTGCTAAAGCCGCCAGTACCAGCACCACAGGACGGTCGAGCGGCAGCTGACGAGCGTGGCGCGTTGGCCGCAACACATAAAGCAAGTTGCTTATCACCCAGAAATCAAACAGAGGCAAACCCACACGAGGCGGGAGCTTCAACACCACTCCCAGCAGCACTAGCAGTCCTATGTAGCCGGCCTGCGTCAGCCAGAACCAGCGCTGCTCCGGCAGCCCTTTTCTGCTTATTACCCAGCCCAGCAGCACTGCCTGTAGCAATAGCAACGGGAAATAGTCGCGCACCAATAAGCGGAGCATTACCTGGAGCTTGGTCGGAGCAATTTCGCGCAGAAACCACCGCGGCTCCAGGCGGGTAGCACGCTCGAACATGGCCAGGTTGATGCGGGTGGAGTCGGTCATCATCCAATGGGCCACGTCTTGCAGCGCTAGGCTATCCGAGGATGTACGAGGCACAGGCCGCAGAAGCTGAAAGTCGTTGAGGTTGGCTTTCGGCACATCGAGGGCGGCGAGGGCCGCTGCCTGCGGACTACGCGTAACCCGCAACACCCCGGCCCCGAGCCCCGCCCACACCAAGGCGGCCGCTAGGATAGGCATGGCCCATCGACCACTCAGCCAGTAGGCTCCGGGCGCGGCGAGCAATAGCCCCATCAGCGCGGTACTGGGTCGAATCAGCCAACTCAGACCGAAGGCCAATATGCCTACTACAAAAGCGCCCCGGCTGCGCGGCCTTTGGGCAGCAAAGAGCACGCCGGCCCCTGCCAGCAATACCGGCACGCGCACGTAGTTGAACCAAAACCCGTGTTCCAGCCACGCTACCAAGAAAAACAGCACCAGCAGCACCGTTATGTGGCTGGAAGGTACTCTTCCCACCAATAGCCGGTCCAGCACTGTAAACGTGAGGACGGTGGCTATATAGAGTAGTCCATACAACAACAAGCCGAACCAGGGCAGCGCGGGCCACAGCTGGTAGAGGGCCGCCAACACCGCGCTTACTCCGTGAAAGTATAAGTGCAAATCGGTGACGGGCGCGCCGGCTGTAGTTCCCCGCAGCAGCATGATGATAGCCGGGTCGTCGTTGGTTTCAAAGTAGCAGCCCAGGCCCCAGCCCGCGGCTAGCAGCAACAACGCAGGCAGCAGTACCCGCCGAAATATGTGAGGAAGAGGTGACAGGCAACAGAAATAAAAAAGGTGATGTCGGTGCGTTTACTGGTAGTGCTACCCGCTTTTCGTGGCCAAAGCTAAGTAAACAACCCATGCCTAGCAGCCCATGGCTTCTGCCACTGTAGCACTGCAACGCGACCCGAACAGCAAGCACGTACTGAAGCGCAGGCGCTTCCTTGTTGCTGCTTCTTGCTGTTCATCCTATTTTGCCACCTTTGTTGGCGTGAATCATCGTTGGCTTTTTCGGTTGCCCACTGTAGCCCTGGGTTTGGTGTTCGTTTTCACGGTTGCTTTCTTCGCGGTAACGCACGAGGGGCTTTACGATATAGACGACCATTTCTATGCCCGCTATGCACACGCGCTGGCAACCGGCACCTACCGCCCCCTCCCCGATCCGCAGCACCTCCTCCACGACCCGTTGCAGGAACGGCTCTTGGTTTTTGGCCCAGTGGCAGGGCTGTATCGGCTTTTTGGCATCAACATTATCAGCACCACCCTTTGGCCGTTGCTCTGCACGCTGGGCTGCGCCTTGGTTGTGTGGGCGCTCTACCGGCGGCGCGAGCCAGTGGTGGCTGCCGGAGCCATGCTGTTGCTGGGGCTGCACTACTTCACACTCAACTTAAGCACGTATCTGTACCCCGATAATGTGCTGATGTTCTGTTGTACGGCCAGCGCGGCCGCCTTAGTTGTTGGTCGGCGGCTGGCGCAGGCACGACCCGTTGCCTGGGGCGTCGGGTTCGCGCTCCTCAACTTTGCGGCACTGCTGAGCAAAGAAACCATTGTTTTCTATCTGCCCTTCTATGTTGCTCTACTGAGCTTGGATGCCTACCGGCGGCGGCATAGCCGGTTCTGGGTGGCGGCCTTGGCAGCAGGCAGCACCTTGTTGGCCGCATATCTGGTGTACTTCCAAGTACTCACGCATGATCCGCTTTACCGCTACCACATCATCGAGCAAACCAATGCCTTCATGCGCGATGGAAACTATGTGCAGGGCCACCGAGGTGCCTTGCTAGGTCGCGTGACGTGGGAGCCGCTGCTTTTTTTTGTAGGCACGGGCATGGGTGTTATGCTGGTATTGGCGGCGGCTACGCTGCCAATCCGTGGGGCGGCTTTGCGGCGCAGCACTACGGTACAAGCCCCCGCTGACGACGCCTCATTTTGGCTGGCACTAGCTGTTTCCACACTAGCATTTTATTGGTGGGGCAGCACATCATTGCAGGAATACAACCCCATTTCTTTGCAGCCTCGCATGGTTACGCCGCTGCTGCCGCCGCTGGCCATAGCGGCTGGGTTTGGCTTGCGGGCCTTCTGGCAGACGGGTCGCCGGGGCTGGTTTATCGGGGGAATGTTGCTGTTGTTTGCGGGTTGGCTGCGCAGCTCCGTTTCTGTTCCCTATGGTTTGCTCGGATTTTTTTTCCTGGCTTTAGCATTGTTCCGCACGAAATGGCCCACTTCTTACCCGCCGCGTACAGCTGGCCTGGCCGCCTTGCTGCTCGGTGGGCTTGCGGCGGCACTGCTATTGCGCCCCCTCTATTTTATGGGCAAACCCACCGTCTCTTCTCACTTTGCGCAAAGCCGCGTGCTGCAAACCTATCTAGCGGCACCAGCTCGCGGTGTAGTGTACGTCGACGAATTTCTGCTTCGCAACCACGACTTTCACTACGGCTTTCACGTACCGCCTACCCTGCGGTTTCGGAGCTACCTCTCCCGCGACTCAGTACGGCAGCGACCAGGCGAGAAAGTGTGGCTGCTACTCAACCGAAGTACCCTTACCAACGAAGAACTTACCCGGCGGCTTATCCGCTACTCTCCTGACTCGGTGCTGGCGTGGTTTCCCCACCGGAAACTAGTAGCCCAAGATGGCAAGGTAGAGCTGTACGAAGTGGGTAAGTAGCATTCAGGGCAGTAGGCCACCAAAACGGCGTAATTCCAACTAGTCCTGGCCCCTGCCTGAACACAGCCACTTATGCCGACCAGAACCGCATTTCCAGTGAAATACGGGTGGCATCGGCATTCAGGTTGACAGCGCCGCCGTGCAGCAGGTAGGGCGAAAACAACAGCACTTCCTCCGGGCCTGGGTTGGGGCGAATCAGCTCCAACGGCTGAGGGGCATCCTTCACGCCCGGCACCGTGTACGTCACACCATTATAGACGGCTCCCTGCTGCGTGCGTTCCGTTTGACTTTCAGGCCACCAATGACTGCCCGGAATCAAACTCAACGAGGAATCGGCGGTGCTGCCGGCTACGGGCACGTAGATATTCACGCAGTTGTCGTAATCGGGCAACCAGATGTCGCGGTGCAGGGGATTGTTGTCGGAACGGCCGGGGCGCACGATGCGCAGGTGGAAAATGCGGGCGTCGTCGAAGGGGTTGTAGGCTTGCACGGGCCGGCCGCACAACTCTCCTACCCGGGCTTCCAACACGGCCGGAGCAATCGGTAGGCGGTCGAGCGAGTATTCTTTGGTGGTGTTTACCACGGCAAGGTGCCGCGCCTGATCATCACCAATCACCCGATGATAGTCGCTCACCGGGAAATCTGAGGCCACTGGAACGCCTGCGGCTTGTAGGGCCTCACGTAGCAGGTCGGCCAACCCCTGTTGCAATTGCTGCTGCTGAGTGGGAGCTAAAAAGGGAGCCACTGTATAGCCGGATGCAGCCCACGTAGTGCCGGCGGTTAAATCAATGCTTTCGGCGAGTAGCACGCGGTTTTCGGCCGGGCTGCTTTCCCCTTCTATCTGATAGGTAACAGGTTGCTGGTTAACACTTGCTTTCATTGCGATACGTATTGGTCTCTTGTAGTTGGCAAGATACTAGGACAACACAGAAGCCTAGTAGTTTTGTCTTACGGCAAAAGTAGCACTAGCGCGGCGTTTGCACTGTTACACAGCGCATCATCCAGGCGCTTGGTTACGCCCTGGAGCGCAGGCGGCTCCACTGCCCCAGCAACCAATCGAGCGGCTGCTGGTGCTTGGTTTGCTGCAGCAACTCATACAGCAGAGCGGCTTCCGCGTTGCTACCCCAGCGCACCGCCTGCCGCATTTCCCAGCGTAGGCGCACGGCCAAGGCAGCCCATTCAGCGGGCGCTTCACACAGGCGCAGGGCTTTGCGGCACGTAGCAATGGTGGAGGCCAGATGGGGGTCGCCAGGGCGGTAAGCAGCTCTAGACATGGCCTGTGGGTGTACTCGTTTCTGGGTGGTTACTTGATCCAGAAAATAAAACGCCCAGTTTCGAGCGGCCCGCACCCAAAAGTCGAAGTCTTCATAGTACAGGGTTTCGTCGTAGCCACCTAGCTCGTCGAGCGTAGCCCGGCGCATCATCATGGTGGGCGTGCTAATGAAATAGCGCTGCAGCACGTCGGCAAACACGTAGCCCGATGCCGGCTTTGGCTGTAGCCCCTGCTTGGTGCGGCGGAAATGAAAGCGTACGTGCTGCGAGTCTTCGTTGATCAGCTCGGCATCGGAATACACCATGCCGTAGTGCGATGGCAACTGCTGGAAAGCCGCCACTTGCTGCGCTACCCGTTGGGGCAGCAACACGTCATCGGTAGCAAAATCAATCAGGAACTCGCCTCGTGCTTGTCGGTAGGCCAGGTTGAAAGCGGCGCACAGCCCTAGGTTGTGGGGTTGCGCCAACAGTTGCCAAGTGGGGTTGGCCTGGGCGTAACTGCGCAGAATGGTTAAGCTACCGTCGGTGCTGGCGTTGTCTACCAGCAGTACTTCCAGGTTGGGATACGACTGGGCCAGAATAGAGTCCAGCGCGGCGGGCAGAAAACGGGCGTGATTGTAGCACAACGCCACAATGCTAACAACGGGCAAATCAGCTAAATCAGGCACTAAATGATACGTATGCAAAAAGTGGCACAACGGGGCCGCCCAAAGATCAGCAACCTAGCGCTATGCTACCAGGCGCGCCGGTGGGTTGTTGGTAATAAGAGTATTTCGTTCAGGCTCGAAATTCTAAACTATACTTCATCGAGGCAGGCTAGTAGCACTACGAAGGGACCATCTGTCATTCCGACGCAGGAGGAATCTGAGTTAACTCGTTCTCAGAATTTAACTCAGATTCCTCCTGCGTCGGAATGACAGGACTTGTCTCACTATAGCAACTTAGATACTTATAAACCAGGGCCGAGCTTTTTGCTTTGGCCGGGCTTCAGCTTCACCTCTATCACCTTGCCGCCGTAGCGCACTTTAGTGGAGGTGCCCTTCACGCTACGGATGGTGGTGCTCAGCAGCTTACCGTTTTGCCAGGCCAGGTCCACCTCGAAGCCGCCGCGGGCCCGCAACCCTTTTACGCTGCCTGCCTGCCAAGCGTCGGGTAAGGCGGGTAGCAGGTGCAGGGCGCCGTCGTGGCTTTGCAGCAGCATCTCGCCAATGCCGGCCACCCCGCCGAAATTGCCGTCGATTTGGAAGGGCGGGTGGGCGCAGAACAAGTTGGCGTACGTTCCGCCGCCTTTGTTGTATGGCGTGTTTTCCAAGCCCGTCAGGTGCAGTAGGTTCCGAACCAGCTTGTAGGCGTGGTTTCCATCGTGGAGGCGAGCCCAGAAATTGATTTTCCAAGCAATGCTCCAGCCGGTGCCTTCGTCGCCCCGGATTTCCAGGGTCCGGCGGGCCGCGGCAGCCAGGTCAGGAGTGGTGAGAGGGGAAATCTGCCGGCCGGGGTGCAGCCCAAATAAGTGCGAAACGTGCCGATGCCGGGGGTCGGCATCGTCCCAATCTTTGTACCACTCCTGTAGGTTACCCTTCTTGCCCACTTGAAACGGAAACAACTGCGCTTTCTTTTCCACAAGCTGCTTCCGAAAATCGGCGTCTATCCCCAAGGTTTCCGAAGCTTCTATTACGTTCGTGAACAGGTCCCGAATGATGGACATGTCCATGGTGGAAGCTACCGACATGCTGCCCTTGGCTCCGCTGTCGGTGATGAACACGTTTTCCGGCGACGATGAGGGCGCCGTTACCAACCGTCCTTTTTTGTCGGGCACTAGGTAGTCTAGGCAGAACAGGGCCGCTTCCTTCATGAGCGGATACGCCATGCTGCGCAGATAGTCCTGGTCGTTGGTGTAACGGTAGTGCTCCCACAAATGCTGGCTCAGCCACGGGCTGCCCATATTCCAGTTGGCCCACGTGGGGTCACCTTTGCCCAGGTCGCCGACCGGGTTGGACGTGGCCCAGATGTCGGAGTTGTGGTGGACGGCCCAGCCCTTGGCGTTGTAGTAGTTCTTGGCGGTTGCGCGGCCCGTAACGGCCGTGTTGCCAATCAGCTCCAGAAACGGCTCGTGCATCTCCGACAGATTCAGGGGCTCGGCCGGCCAGTAATTCATCTGGGCATTGATGTTGGTGGTGTAGTTGCTGCTCCACGGGGCCCGCAGGTGCGGGTTCCAAATGCCCTGCAAGTTGGCGGGAAGCCCGCCGGGCCGCGAGCTGGAAATCAGCAAGTAGCGCCCAAACTGGAAATAGAGAGCTTCCAAGGCCAGATCGGTGCCGCCATCGGCATACAGCTTCAGCCGTTCCAACGTCGAGAGCTTGGGCTCGGGGCTTTTGGTTAAGGTTAGCGCAACGCGGTTGAAGTAGCGCTGGTAGTCCTGTACGTGGCTGCGGCGAATGGCGGCAAAGCTTTTCGGGAAGGCCTGACTCAAGTACGAGGTGGCGAGCTTGCTTTCGTCTTTGCCGTTTTTATCGGGGCACATATCGAAGCCGTTGAAGCTGGTGGCCGCCGTGAGGTAGAGCACCACTTCGGTGGCGTTGCGCACGTGCAGGCCGGTGGCATCGGTAGTAACGCTGCCATCGGTGTTGCGGGCCTTGAGGCGCAGCTCGTAGCGCATCCCCCGGCACGACCCCACGGGCTCATAGGTTACCGGGTTGACGTCGTTGCGTACGTAACTCGGGTCGGCGTGGGAAGGCGCTTTACCGCGCATTACCAACTCATCGGGACCCGCTGCACTGACAGTGAACTGAAGCTGGCTTTTGGTGGCAGCATCGAACGTCAGGCCGCCTTTCTTGCTGCTCTTGAGTTGAATCAGGATTACCTGGTCGGGAGCCGAGGACAGGATTTCCCGGCTGTACTGGGTGTCGCCGACCGTGAAGCGCGTGCTGGCGGTGGCTTCGGTGATGTTCAGGTCGCGGTAGTAGTTGGTCGGCGTTCCAGCGAAATCCTGCTTGATGAGCAAGTCGCCGAGTGGCATGTAGGCTTCGGTGTACAGCCCCTGAAACTTGTGGCAGAGGTCTTCAGCTTTCTTGTAGTCTTCGTTGAAGAGCGCCTCTCGAATCTGGGGCAGATAGCTGGCGGCGTCAGGGTTGGGGTTCAGGTTGGCTGGCCCTCCCGACCACAAGCTGTTTTCGTTGAGTTGAATCAGTTCTTCACTGGCCCGCCCAAACACCATAGCGCCTAGCCGGCCGTTGCCAACGGGTAGTGCTTCGGTCCAGGTGCTGGCGGGTTCTTTGTACCAGAGCTTCAGTGGTTGTTGTGCCTGTGCTTCCCCCCATGTTCCCAACACCAAGCTGCCGAGCAGCAGCATTCTTTTCACCTGACCCAAGACCATACGCAACAACGCTTGTTAAGAAAAACCGGCTTTAGCTGCCATTCCTGGGCTTTTACCGAGCCGTGAGGCGCTGGAAGGTATCAAGAATTTCCCCGCCGCCAATAACGCCGGAAATACCACCCGCACCACAGCAGCAGCAATGCGTAGCGCCCTACCCCGGCCAGCAAAGCCCCCAACAGCCCAAACCGGGGCAACAGCAGCCCCAACGCCACGGCGTATACCATAGCCGAACCTGCTTGCACGGCCACGTACCGCCCCACCCGCGCCTGGGCCGTGAACACCATGATGAGGGGCCATGAAATAAAGCGCAACCAGTCGGCCAGCAGCTGCGGTGCCAACAAGTCGGCAGCAGCCGCGAAGCGGGCTTCAAACACCAGCGGCAGCAGCCAGTTGCGCACCTCGTAAAGCAGCAGCAAGCCAGCCGTCAGCAGCGGCACCAGCAATTGAAGCACAGTACGCACCCACTGCTTTTGCGCGGCGGGTTGGGTTGCCAGCGCCGCCAAGCGCGGGTAATACACGCTGCTCATCACGGCAGCCAGCACCATCGTGTAGTTGTCGCTGAGCTTCACGACGGCCTGCCACAGGTCGGTTTCGGCTAGGCCGAACTGCCGCACCAACAGTTCCCGCACTCCAAAGTCCACTGCCTTGCCAAACAGCAGCAACCCCACGGCCATCAGCAGAAACTTGCTTAGCCCACGCACCGCTCCCCTACTCAAGCGCCCACTCAGCGGCGGTAGCAAGCCGTGGTGCCGGGCCAGCCCAAGTGCCGGAAACAGCACACAACCCTGCGCCAGCAGATACGCCAGCAACACACGAGAAACATCCACGGGCATGTCCTTGGGCCACCGCAACACCGCCGCCACGGCCACGGGCCCCAGAACGCTCAGAACCACTGTTAAGGTAATGTAGGACCGCAACCGGCCCGCGGCCAGCAATACCGTGCTCAGTAGCCCATACGTTGCCACCATCACTATCCCTAACCCAAACAATGCCAGCCAGCCTGCACTAGGCTGAAACACGCCCACCAAAGGGCCCGGCAGCAGCCACACCGCAAGCAGCCCAATCAGCAGCACAGCGCTGTTCAGCGCCACCGCTGCCCCAAGCCAGGCACTGTAGCGCTTGCCGGTTGGCTGCAATGGGGCGAGGTACTTTACCACTCCTACGTGCGTACCGTCGTTGGGCAGGGCCGTAAACAAAGCCAGCAAATTCTGGAAATGCGCCAGCAGCGTGAGGCCACCAGGTCCGCCATACACGGCTAGCAGTTTGTTGAGTGCCAACGCCCCCGCCGCCCGCGCGCCCAGTCCGATGCCTGACCCCAACGAGCCCCGCACAAAACGGCGCGTGCTTGGGGCAGCTTCAGTGGCAGAAGTAGAAGACGGTGGCATCAGCAGTAAAAGTAGAAGAGTTAGCTGTACCACTACCTAGCTGCGGGTTCACCTACACCTTAGTTGAGCTTCCACCGTACATTGACCCGGGTTTTACTTTTTCTATGGACTCTCCTTCTCTTCCCCCAGCTCAGCCAGCTGCTTCCCCTCTGCCCTACGACGACCAGCGCCCGGCTTCCATAGCCGACCGCTCAGCCACCAGACTGGCCCGCGAACAGCAAGTGGGCCGGCGCCCCGGCACGCTCACCGTTCGGGAAGGCTCGCTCACGCCGCGGCTGTTTCTGCTTTCCTACGACGAGCAGCACTGCACCGAGCAGGAATACACCACCTACGACGAGCTGCTGGCCGACTTCCAAAGCCACCCGGAACTACGCCATTGGATAGACGTGCGCGGCTACAACGACCTAACGTTGATTCAACGGTTTATCGACGATTTTCAGCTGCACCCACTCCAGATGGAAGACGTGCTCAACGACCACGAACGGGCCAAAGTGGACGTGTTCGACGACAACCGCTTGTTTCTGGTGTCGCGCATGACGGAATTCACCACCCTGCTCGAAGTGGATGACGACCAACTCTCCCTGTTCACGGGCCCCAACTACGTTATCACGTTCCAAGACGATTACAACGACTGCCTTGATCCGGTGCGGCACCGGATTCGGTCGGGCTTCAGCCAAATCAAGCGTAAGCCCCCACTTTACCTCGCCTACGCCATTACCGATGTGGTGCTCGACAACTACTACCCTACCATGGCCGCCATCGGCGACTACATTGAAAAGCTGGAAAACCGCATTCTGGAGGACCGCCCCGACCGGCGGGTGCTCAACCGGATTTTGCGAGTGAAAAAGGACATTGTCCGCTTTCGGCAACTGGTGTTTCCAGAGCGTGAGAAGATTGCCGAAATCCTGCGCCAGCCCGACGAAGTGGTGTCCGAGGAAATGAAGATGTATTTCCGCGACTGTTACGACCACGCCATTCAGGCGCTGGAACTGGCCGAAACCTACCGCGAATCGGTGAGCAGCCTCGTGGATTTGTTTATGTCCAACCAAAGCAACCGCATGAACGAGGTGATGAAAGTGCTGACCATTATCAGCTCCATCTTCATCCCGCTGAGCTTTGTGGCGGGTGTTTACGGCATGAATTTCTCGCGCGAAAATCCCGACGGCACCATCAACCGGCTTAACATGCCCGAACTCTATTCGCCCTGGGGCTACTTGAGCGTGCTGGCGCTGATGGCTCTCATGGTCGTTGGGCAGCTCTACTATTTCTATCGTAAGGGCTGGCTAACCAACCGGTAGGGCACACGAGGTGAGTGCCTGAGGCTGCTATATTTGGGGGCTTGGAGTCCTTGAAAGACACATTTTATTCTCTTGAGCAGCCCTCACTCACTTCCGTGCAACCGGTATGACCAACAACGTGCTTTTTCCTAGAAAGGTCTACTACGGAGCCGTTGTATTGCTGCTGCTACTGCTTGCCAGCACGTTGTACCACCGGATTTCGCACTTCGATGACGCCTGGTGCACCGAGCAATCCTACTGGCTTTTGAAGGATGGAATTGTGCGTTCCGAGCTGTTTCGAGGGTACAATTACTGGCACGAACGGCTCTACGTTTTCCACAAGGCTTTTGTGTATGTGCAGGCCCTTCTGCTGTCGGGAGTGGGCTTCAGCGTTTGGGGAGCCCGCACAACGCCCATGCTGTTTACGGCGGTTGGGCTAGGGTTACTACTGCTGTATTTTCGGCGAAAACCGGAGCACCAATGGCTGGCCGCAACCCTATACATCGGGTGCGGCTGCCTCTGGATTTTTGGGGTTGATAACCGCCCCGATTCCATGGTTGCGGCGTTTGGCTTCGCATCTTACATGCTGTTGCGGCGGCCCGATGCGTCTTTTCTTCGGTTGCTGCTGGCAGGCGTCCTGGCGGGTATTGCGGGGCTGACTCACCTCAACGGCATTATCTACGTGGCGGCGGGCACGTTCTGGCTGCTGGCGCACCGCGGCTGGCTGCGGGCCGGCTGGTTCGGGTTGGTAGGCACGCTCACCGTCAGTACGTATTTGCTGGACGCCGCGCTGGACAACCAGATCGACCGCCTGGTATACCAGTTCACCCACGACCACGTCACGCAGTCGAACCTGCATTGGTGGTCGAAGCTGGCGGTAATGGCTGATTACCACCGTCTGTTTATGCACAGCGAGGGCGAGACTTTTCTTACCGTCTTATTTCTGGTAGTGGTGGTGGTGCTGTGGCGGCATCGGCCCTCCTTAAAGCTCCTGACCCCGAGCATGCAGTATCTGCTGCTACTACTGGGCTTGTTTTGGCTGCTAACCAAAAGTAACAATGTATACTACTTCCTTCTCTTCGTTCCCTTCCTGATTGCAACGCTGGTGGAGCTGACGCTGGCTGCCGCTCCTCTCCTGACGCAGCCGCAGCGGCTGGTAGTGGTAGTGGCGTTCTGCGCTTACCCACTCGGCGGACTGATACGGGCTTTTTATTTGGTGCGCGAAAATCAAACGTACCCCAATACTCTGGTTGAAAATGCTCGTTTGGCGGCCTACATGCCCCAGCAAGGCGCCAAAATCATTGCGCCTATCGACTTCTTCTTCGGACAGATGAATAACTACCGGGTCCGGGGGCTTACGTACTACGCGCTGCTCAACGCCAACGAGTATGCGGGCCAGCTTCCGCTCGATACGTTCTTTGCGCTAGCAACTCAAGATTCGGTGCGCTACATCGTTACGGACCAGCGCACCTGGAACCAGGCCTACCAGGTACCCGCAGATGCCCCCAGTCAGATTGGGCCTTACCAGCGTGTTTTTCAAGACAAATGGCATAGCGTGTACGTACGCCGCGACTCTCTACCGCAAGTTCCACCCACTCTTTCCAGTAACTACTGAGCCGCGTGGCTGCTAGAAGGCTACCATTTTGCCCGCGCACTTGTAGCTAACAGCAATTTATCAAGAGCCTAAGTATCTACTGTTCAGCATGGTGAGGCGCCAATAGTCAGAACTGGTCTATTGCAGCCGCAGGGTGGTGCGGCGTAGCTCGGCTCCTACGGTGCGGTAGAGATGGTACACTTTGTTGGGGGCATCATACTCCAGGCCCACGCCGGGGGCGCTGCTCTCGAAGGGCTGCCCACCCAACAGGCGGCCTTGCCAATCATAGATATAAGCCCGGCGAGGACCTGCTTCACTAAGAGCATATACCCGGCGTCCGCCCCCAAAATCGAAAAATTGGATGGGCTTTGAACCAGAGGTTAGAAACTTCTGGCCCAGCAGGCGCCGTCCCGATGGCTCGTACAGGTCGAGTTGGCCGCCTTCCTGGCGAGCTACCACGTAGCTGCGCTGGTTTTGGTCGGGCACTATCCTGAACACGGAATTGCGGCTCCAGGTAGCAACCCGCGTCCGGTTCACCACGTCGCCGGCCAGCGAAAATGTAACCCGTTCGCCGTGCTGACTTACCACCGTGAGGCGGGTACGGCCGAGCGTTGCGCCGCTTTCCACCATGGCCGTGCTCTGCAACCGAGCGCCTACGCTGATAGGAAAGCCCGGGTACACTCCGCCCTGCAAGTTGTAGGCGTAGATGTAGCCGTTTTCCAGCAGCACCACCACCACATCGCGGCTCCCGACGGTGAGGTAGAGCGGCGGCGCGGCCAGGTTGAAGTCGAAGCGCTTGGGTTGCCAGCTTGGATAGGCGTTGCCGTTGGTATCGTAGAGAAACAGGTTGCCGCCACCACCTGCCACTAGTAGCCGCGGCGCCCCCGTGCTACCCTCCGGCGATACGCTTAGTGCGCTGGCCTGCACCGAATCCGGCAGATTGAGCGGGAAATTGGGGGCAGACCGGCCCGCCGTATTCAGCCAATGGAGCTGCCCCGCTGTAGCAAACAGGTAGCCCGGCTGCCCCGCCACCGCGCGGCGCTGCACGACACTCACCAACGGCCCCGGCAACGAATCCGACCAGGCCACGGCGTTTTCGGGTGTCACAAAGTGCAGTACGTGGGCCGAATCTTGCACCAGTACTCCTGCCCAAGTTGCCTCCCGTACGGGTACTAGCAACGGGGCTCCCAGCAGTGGCGTTTTGAAGGCCAACACCGTCCCCGCAGCGTTGCTTCCTTGGGGCTGCGCTACGGCAGCTCCCACTATCGGGTGCCGCAGCACCAGTTCCGCGAAGTATTGGGCGTCGGGCTCCGCTTCGTTGATAGGGGGCGCAAATTGCAGCGCTACTTGCGGGAAGCGTTTAAATAAAGCTTCGTTGCGCAGTAAGCCGGCGCGGCGTTCTTCTACCAGCCCCCGTAGCAACAGATTCCAGGCGTTACGCGTGTCGAGTATCACGCGCAGGCGGGCTAGGGGTTGGGTTTCCTGCAAAAAGCTTACCTGCGCTGGCGAACGGGCCCACACTTCGCCAGCTGCTACATCAGCCAGCATCTGGCGTAGGGCCACGGCGTCTTCTCCAAACACCATGTAGTTACCGACCATGGCTACTACCGGCTGCCGAAACCCAGCAAACAACGGCCCCAGTAGCCGGGCAGGCATTTCTGCCACTCCCGTACTGTACACCTGATACGAACCGACCCGCTCGAAAGCGGGGCTGGCGCCTACGGCGCGGCGTAGTTTGCCTAACAATAGTGCTTGCCGGGCAGGCTGCGGACACCACGCCAGCGCCAACCGCGCCGGGCTTACCCGCGCCGAAGACGGGGCCAAGTAACACATGGCCACTTCTTGTCCCATTCCCGCCGTGAGGCTGTCTAGCAGTTCTGCGGCGCCGGCCGCCACAGTATCGGGCGGGGCGGCTGGTGCCGGGCGCGCACGGCGTAATATTTCGGCTTTGCCTAAGCTCAAATGCACCAGCAGCGCGGTGCGCATACTTAGTACATCGGCCATACGCAGGCGTTGGGTGGGTTGCCCGCGCAACAGTTGGTGCAGGCTGCCAGGAGTGGTTTCTGGATTCGCGAAGCCATTAAACACCACCTTGTTGCCAGTCAGCTTCATCTCTAGCTGCCCGTTGCGGGTCAGGCTGGTAAACGTGCCGATGCCCGTCAGCAAATCCCGCCGAAAGAACACCCCTAGCAGCTGCGGTAGCCGGCGGTAGTTTACTAGCAGCGTAGCGTCTACGTCGCGCAGCCGAAAAAAATCAGTGTTTTGGAAGTCGGCTACCACGGTGGGTTGCGCGGGACCAGCAATGCGCCGTACTACCGCTTCCACTAGCTCCGGATTTGCGCTGAGCAGCAAGTGGTTGCGGTAGTTGAAGAACGTAACCCCGCGGGTACTGCCCACTTCACTCACTTGGGTAAGCACCGTCCCCTCGTACTCGCGGGTGGTCACTCGGAAGTGGGAGTCACGCTGGAGGGCATCGGTGAGGCTGCGCACCTGCCGGTACTCCCGGATGGTGCGCACCGGAATTTGCAGCAGCAAGTCAAACTGATTGGGCGCGGTAACGTGCACGGAGGTCAACACGTTTTTACGGCCCAGAAAGCGGGACACCACGTTGCGCCCACCAGTTAGGCTGTCCACCAGCGCCATGTTGTTCTGCAAGTCCTCGAAATAGCGCACTGCCAGCAGGTTGTCCCAAAGCTGGGTTTCCTTGAGGTGGCGCACCAACATCGGGTGGTCACGGGTAGCGGCTACCAGCACGGCATCATCGGGTACCAGAGCCCAAGGGTCCACGGGCACGGCCGCTACTGTACGCCGGTAGTACACGTAGGAGGCCAGGGCCGCCAGGAGCAACAGTGCGGTCAGAATAGCAAGTAGCTTCTTGGACATACGGCAAATCGGGGCTGCAATAATAGGGGTTTGTTTGCCAGAACCTTGTTCCGACGCTCAAAGGCCTGCCTAGGGGGGAACGTACGCAGCAATCAAGTTGTCAACAGCCTACTTTCCTCGCTTCAGAAGGTGGCGCTGCGTCAGTCCGGTTGCTACTCTACACCTGTACGGGAAAACCGCCATACTTTCCGAAATTGCTTACACCTTCTCCTCAACTACAGCTTGCTGGAACTGTTTCAATAGCTCAGCCACCTGCCTGCGTTTAGCCACTGCGGCTTGTCTAGCAATCCGGTACCTTATAAGCAAGCTGCTTGCTCGTTACTGCTGCCACCCTTGCTCCTCTTGCATGGTACTGGCTTACTTATAGTTAGGTTCATACTGCAGGTATTGCCTTCTTATCTATTTCTTTCAGACGATGAAAACTGCTTTTGTACGGTCTAAGAAACGGGTTTCACTCCGCATGCTGCTGGGTAGCGTTGTGCTGCTTGCTACTCTGTGCTTGCCGTCTTGTTTCAGCTTGCGCGAACCAGAAGCACCCACCGCTGCCAGCGACTACCTAGCTCCCACCCAAATCGACATTCTGCTAGCCAATTTCACCACGTCCGTTCAAACGCTTAATACTGTGAATTATGAGCGCAACTTCAGCGGCCCTCAATACCGCTTCGTTCCCGACCCCGGTTCGGCGGGCACGGCCGCTTCGCTGTTCACGAACTGGAGTGTGAGCGAGGAGCGCGACTACTTCAGCAGCCTACGTCGCCGTTCCCCCACCACCTCTCAGAATCAGCTCACGCTCACCACCCGGCCTTATCAGTTTTTCACTACAGATTCTGCCGAAGTATCGGCACTCTATCAACTGCGTATCGTGCAGTCTGACACCGCTTTCAAATCAACCATGCTGGAAGGCAACATCCGGTTGTTGGTGCGTCGGCGCAACAACGAATGGAAAATAGCAGGCTGGCGCGACCAACGTACATCCAATGCGTTAAGCTGGACAGATCTGAAGAAGCACTTTATTCGTAACTGACCCAGAATTCAGCAATCAAATCAACCGACTACCGTTCTATTTCTGGTTATACTTCTCTTATTCAATCAATTATCTATGCTATCGAATTCAGTAAAGCAAAGTTCATCCTAGCTTTTCTAGTAATAAATGAATTGTATACTGCAGGTATAGTATAAATATTCTCTATATAGTATCTTACGTTGCCTTTCATCCGTCTCTTCCGTTCGAGCCTCAGCTACTTTCTTCTTTCATGCCTCTGCTGCCCCTATCTATGCTTGTTGTCCGGCGCGTATTAGGTCCCGGACTTGCGGTGGGAGCCTTATTGGCCGGGTGCAACCCTTTTGCACCTGGCCTCGATGACATGCCAGCCGACCCTAACCAGCTCTTAGGCAACCCCGTGACGGTGCGCGGCTTTTTCAACCGGTTCCGTAGCGCCTACCAGCTGCGCGACTCCACCCTCTACGGTCAACTCCTCGACAAGCAATTCTCTTTCACCTTCCGCGACTTCGCCGCCAACGTGGACCGCACCTGGAACCGCGACGTGGAAATTTCCACCACCTACAAGCTGTTCCGTGCCTCTCGCACTGCCAATCTGCAGTGGACCCAATACCTACCCACCACCGATACCCTGTTCTCCGACACACTCGTGTACGTAGACCGGGCTTTCCAGCTTAGCATCGAGCAGGTTGACAACCAGCAGTATACTGGTTCCGGCTCGGCACGACTAGTGCTGGTCCGCAAGCAAAAAGGCGACCCATGGCGCATGCGCAGCTGGTACGACCGAAGCGAATTTTAGTTTTCCAAATACCGGTGGCTTAGTGGTGCCCGCACGTCGACATTTGCCTCTCTGGCTACCTGCAAGGAGAGGTTGTCTTTCCTGTGCCAGAGAAACCACCAGAATACGCCTGTTCGCCTAGAACAGGCTTTTCTTTTTCTATCTTCCGGCCTTCAATCCTGATTCTCCTTCTATGTCCGAACAACAAGGCCACTTTCAACGGGCCATTACACTTTTTGATGCCATCATGATTGTAACCGGTAGCATGATAGGCTCCGGTATCTTTATTGTTTCGGCGGGTATTGCCCGCGGCGTGGGTTCAGCGGGCTGGCTGCTGGTTGTCTGGCTGATTACGGGGTTCATTACGCTAGCTGGTGCTGTGAGCTATGGTGAGCTAGCTGCCATGTTCCCGAAAGTAGGTGGGCAGTACGTGTATTTGCGGGAAGCCTACAACAAGCTGGTAGCCTTTCTCTATGGGTGGTCACTGTTTCTCGTCATCCAGACCGGTGTAATTGCGGCGGTAGCAGTGGCGTTTGCGCGGTTTGTGGGAGTACTGCTGCCGTGGTTCAGCGAAACTAACGTGCTGTTCCAGATAGGCACCTTCAATTTCACCACGGTGCAACTGTTAGCAATTACAATGCTGGTGGGCCTTACCTGGGTGAACTCGCGCGGCGTACGCGGCGGCAAACTGATTTCCAACATCTTCGGTAGCACCAAGCTGGTAGCCTTGGCGCTGCTCATCTTGTTCGGCTTGGCACTCGGCATCAACGATCAGGCCGTCAGCCTCAATTTCCACGATATGTGGAATGCTGCCAGCTTCTCGCCCACCGGCGAATCGTTACCCCTTACCACCTGGGGCCTCATTGGCGCCATCGGGTTGGCCATGACGGGTTCTTTATTTAGCTCGGATGCGTGGAATAACATCGGCTTCTCAGGCGACGAAATTGTTCGGCCCGAACGCACCATTGTGTTGAGCATGGCTATTGGCACGGGCATCGTTACGGCGTTATATCTGCTCATCAACTTGGTGTACCTGTTGGTGTTACCCATACACGGCGACCCAAACGCCGCGGCCACCGACGTAGTGAGCCGAGGCATCATGTACACCAACAACGACTTGGTGGCAACTGCCGTGGCTGAAAGCATTCTGGGCCGTGCTGGTGCCTACGTAATGGCCGTGCTGATTATGATTAGCACATTCGGAGCCAATAACAGCATCATCCTGAGTGGAGCCCGCGCCTACTATGCCATGGCCAAAGACGGCCTGTTCTTCCCTAAAATGGCCCGGCTCAATAAAGCAGGGGTGCCGGGTGTTGCGCTGTGGGCACAGTGCCTATGGGCATGCGGCCTGTGCCTCTCGGGCTCGTATGGGCAGCTGCTGAACTACGTTATGTTCTCGGTGATTTTGTTTTACGTGGTGACCATCATTGGCATTTTCATCTTGCGGCGCACCCGCCCCGACACCCCACGTCCATATCGGGCCCTCGGCTACCCGATTATCCCGCTGCTCTACGTGGTACTAGCTTCAGCTTTCTGCGTGGTACTGCTCGTGTCGCCCGCAACCGCCCGCGACTCTGGCATGGGCTTGTTATTAGTTGCCCTCGGCGTACCGGCGTACTACCTATTTGGAAAAAGCTTTGGCAACTCCAAGTAGGGTATTGTCCAATAGCTGCTACAGAATACAAAAAGGCCTCTCTGGAAATCCAGAGAGGCCTTCTCACTACTTAACGTGCAGACAAACTAGTTGCGGCGGCGCTTCGCTCCTTCCGTGGGAAGCAATGTCACGTTCACAGGTTGCGAGCCGCGGGTGCGCACCTCCTGGTCTTGGTAGCCTCCATAGCCATACACGAGTTGGTTGTCGCCGGTGGGCACTTCCAGCGAGTAGTTGCCGTTGGCATCAGTGCCTGTGCCTTTGCGCGAGCCTCTCAGCAGTACGGTGGCGCCAGCTAGCGGCCGGCCGTTTTCATCCAGAATCTTACCGGTGAGCGTAAAGGAAGTGGGCGCAGCAGGAGCTGCCACGGATGCCGGCGCTTCCGTGGCCGCCTCTGGTGCAGCTACCGGCGCTACTGCTTGCACCATACGGCTGTCGAGGCCAGGCTCGGCAGCAGGACGCACTGAACGGCGTGGCACTACTTCCGCCACAACCGGCTTCTCAGCTTCAGGAGCTTCCTCTTCTTCGTCAACTTCTTTGGTAGCTTTTGGCTCTTCCACTTCTCGGGCCCCCATAACGCTAGCTTCTCCGAGCATTACGGAAGGCATTACGCTGGCAATAGCGCTTCGCCCACCTTCCCCAGGCATAAAGTAGCCTACAGTAGCGAGCAGAAAAATAACTCCCACAATGATGGCCAACCATTTGTTTCCAGAAGAAAGAGCATCCTCTTCCTCGCTTAGAAACGCATTGTTGTCATCAATTTCAGGCAGAGTAGACTTTGGAGGCATAGGAGAGAAAAGAGAGAAGTGAAATATGAAATGAATAGGTTCAAACCACTTAAGACACCTAGTTGGACAGAAAGAACAATAAAAGTTAATCGAGCCCAACCCCAGTTCCTAAAGATATAATATTACTTCTTTCATATCCTAACTTCCCCGATCATTGATGTGCCTTACTCGCTGTACACGCTATAATTCAACTTATATCCTGTCTTTTCATTTACCAGCAATTTATTCACAATAAAGTTCAAAATAATTTTAACCACGCACCATGACAGCACAGGATTCAATATGCCGATAGAAAATTGCGCCCATTACGCGTATAATACAAACGCGCTGTTCCTTCAGGAGGAACAGCGCGTTTGTATTATACGCGTAATGCGAATCACTTAATCGTGGGCGGTGGTAGGGGGTCCGCTTGGCGCATCGTCACCGAATTCTTGGTGTCGGGTGCGAAGCGTGTGGTCTAGCTCTACGCTGCCTTCCGACTCAAAGCCAGGACCTGACGAAACTTCGCCGGAGTTACTGTGGTCGTTGCCGCCTTGGGGCTCCGTTTCGCTACCTCCGATGTGCAGGTTTTCCAGTTGGTCTTTCTGGTCGTTGCGTTGGGTGTAGCCTTGGGCGCCAGTATTGCGCTGAGCAGAGGGGTCGTTGGCTTCCTTGCCATTGCTTTGACCAGCTTTGTATTCCTTCTCTTTTTCCAGTTGCTCGTTGTGCGCAGCTGGCTGCTTATCAGTAATATGGCTATTCGCCTTGTCTTCTTCGTTGACTTCGTCTTTACCGAACAATTTATCGAGTATCATGGCCGTGAGAATTGAAAGTGAATATGTTGCTTCAATTCTTACGGTCAGTAGGTGGTGAGGTTGTACTGGGCTCCGGGGCATCGGGCCGCTAAGCCGCCTACATCATCATTTATTTCTGGTCATTCAGCGCCCAATCATAAGCGTAATAGTCGGGAACCGCCGTAACGGGTATTTTAACGCGCCGAAACTGGTTGATGTAGGCCACTGTGGATTTGCCGGTGTTTTTGAAGTCAAGGGCATACCATTTAAAAATTTCCGACACCAGCACTTTTTTGCCGCCGGCATCTAAACGAATAAACAGAGGGTCTTGCAGCACCTTGCGGGTCTGGTCGTTGAGCTGCGCTTCGAGTGAAGCAGGTACGTAGGCCTCCGACCGCAGACGGGGGCAGCTTCTTGCCCCACACACCAGCGCAAAATGAATACGCGGATCGGCGTAGGGCTTGCGCAGCTTGTTGGTTTCTAGCTCATTGAGGGTGAGAAGTTCGCCGGCAACATTGTATTCCTGCTTGTCGAAGAAACCTGGTAGCTTCATCACCGAAGCCACCGGATACGCATGCACCACCGCCCTAACCACCAGCACGTTATACGCATTCAGGTAGAACGCCTTGCGCTCCGCGGGTTTGGCAGAATACACGTCGAAGGTTTGTACGCGCTGTACCAACGCCTGCAAGGCAGCGGCATCACGTGCGGCAAGGGTGTAGTTCACTTGCCCATCAGGTGTCACTACCTTTTTCAGAAACGCGGTAACGTCTTCGTGAAAAGGACGCACACCTGCCCCCGCCGTGACATTAGGAGTTATGAATAGGCCTGCCGCTACAAGCAGCAGCCCGAAAAAAGTGGTGTAGCCAGCAGCCAAACGCAGCGGGGCCAACAGGAAATTCATAAGCTAAGCAGATAAAGCAGAAAAGGATAGTAGCCCACCCGTAGGCGCAGGGCCAGGGTTGCAAACCTAATGGGACTTTCAGACTTACAGCATCACCACGCAGTGATATTTTCTGCTCAACTTTACGAGAATCTGTTACCCGTCGGGTTTTGTTGCTCGTATCTTTTTCGCTTATGCATCTAGTTATTATCGGCAATGGTATTACGGGAGTTACGGCGGCTATTACGGCCCGTCGGTTGCGCCCCGATGCCCGCATTACCCTCGTATCCGACGAGACGGCGCACCACTACTCGCGCACAGCCCTGATGTATGTATATATGGGGCACGTCCGCTACCACGACATCAAACCGCACGGGGACTGGTTCTGGCCGGAAAACCGCTTGGAACTAGTACACGCCACTGCCACTGGCCTCGACACCAGCCGTAAGGAAATCACGCTGAGCACCGGTGAGCCCCTGGCCTACGACCAACTCCTACTGGCTACGGGCTCCATCAGCCGCTGGGCTGGCTGGCCTGGTCAGCACTTGCGGGGCGTGCAAGGCCTTTACTCGCTACCCGACCTCGAACAGATGGCCCGCGATACGCACGGTATTCAGCAGGCGGTGGTAGTAGGCGGCGGACTAATTGGTATCGAACTAGCCGAAATGCTCCATTCGCGGGGCATCCAGGTCACGATGTTGGTGCGCGACAACCGGTATTGGGGCTCCGTGCTGCCAAAAGCCGAAGCCGAACTCATCGACCTGCAACTGCGCGCTCACCACATTGAGGTCAAATACCGCACCGAGCTAGCCGAGTTACTTTCTGACAAGGAAGGCCGGGTGCGGGCCGTGCGAACTACGGCAGGCGAAGAACTAGCGGCCCAATGGGTAGGCCTGGCCACCGGCGTTACACCCAACCTAGCATTAGCTGAGAAGGCTGGCCTGGAAACCGACCGGGGCATTCTGGTAAACGAGCTGCTGCAAACCAGTGCCCCCGCAGTTTTCGCGGCCGGCGACTGTGCCCAGCACCGCCAAGCGGGTGCCGATGAGGTTCCGATTGAGCAGCTGTGGTACACTGGCCGGGCGCAAGGCGAGACGGTGGCACACACCATCTGTGGGCAGCCCACCCCCTATCGTCGCGGCCCCTGGTTCAACTCCGCCAAGTTCTTCAACCTGGAATATCAAACGTACGGCCGCGTACCGGCTGAACCGGTTGAAGGAGAAGAGTCGTTTTATTGGCAACACCCCACCGCCATGCACGCACTTCGCATCAACTTCCGACCGGGCGCTGGCTACGCTGTTACGGGCATGAACTCTATGGGCCTGCGGCAACGCCACGAGGTCTGGGAAAAATGGCTGCGAGCCCACACCCCCATTCAGGATGTGCTGCGCGATTTAGGGGCAGCTAATTTCGACCCGGAGTTTTTCCGGCAGCATGAACCCGACATAGTGCAGCAGTTCAACAAGCAGTACCCAACGGCGCAGCCCGTTGTGCTGAAACAGCGTAAGGGACTGTTTGCTCGTTTGCTTTCCGCTTCCGGAACGTAAGACAACCTCCTGCTTTTACAAAGCCCTGATCATCCACTGAGCTTGCAGCCCAACCACTGCAAGCCGTTCCTCCCTCAACCGCATGGATTTCAACAAGCTATATCGACCTAGTGCACTCAACAGCTTTCAATTTATTGCCGTAACAGGGCTCATCATGAGCGCAGGTGCCCACCTGATCCTGCACTACTTCACCAATAGCATCCCTCCCGGCTTCAACTGGCTTTACGTGTGCTGGACGGCACTTTACGTAGCCGGCACTCTGCGCAACTACTTCGGCAAGCCGGATGCTCCCCACCATCATCACCATCATGACGACGATGATGATCACGACCATATGCACTAACCTCAAGCAGCCCAGCACGGCTACTCGTTAGCTGGCTGCCGTGCGTGCTGGCAATCCGTTAGCTGTGTTTCAAAGTCTAGGCATCTACTATACAGAACCACAGCGCTTTGCATGAAGGACCTTTTCAAGTTATGCTCTGAAAGCACCAGCTTTTCTTCTTCCGTCTATTCTCTCTGTTATGTCTTCGCTCACGCTTACTCCTCCCCCGTTGGCCGATACCCCGGTTATCGAAAAAGTTCTGCTTACCGTCATTGGGCTTGGGCTGCTGGCACTCTCTACGGTGGCATTCGATGCTGATGCGGGGCGGGCACAGCGCAGCATGTACCTGGCGCTGGCACTGGTAAGTGGAGGCACGTTAGGCTGGGCTTGGTGGAAATTCGGGCGAGGTTCGGCCGGGGTGAAGCAGGACAATTTATGGCTGCGCGGCAGTACCGGCCGAGGCGCTGTGGCGTGGCTAACTGCGGTGATACTCACGGGCTTCTACGTGGTATTGTATTGGTTCAGCAGCCCCGATGACCGAGGCAATTTTGGGCCCTTCAACCAACTTGTGCACACCCTCGACCCATTCAGCCACTGGCTGCGGAACAAGCCCGCCGATCAATGGCTGCTCTACGGCACGTTCTACACGCTGGCCGTACTTGTGATGGGCGGCCGGGCCCTCTGGAAGTACCGCCACTCGCCCTACCAGCGCATCCGCACGGTTTCGGTGATGTTCTTCCAGTTGGGATTTGCCTTTTTGTTGCCTGGCTTGCTGCTGGCTTTTCAGAAGCCCGAGTACTATTTCAGCTACTTCTGGCCCCTTAAGTACGATTACCTTTTTCCGGGAACAGTAAATTATCTACTGAAAGACGGTGGCCCCGGACTGGGCGTGTTTATGGTGTTTTGGGGAGTGGTCATGTCGTTCGTGGGCACCCCAATTCTGACGTATTTCTACGGCAAGCGGTGGTATTGCTCCTGGGTATGCGGCTGCGGTGGCTTGGCCGAAACTGCCGGTGACCCCTACCGCCACCTCTCCGACAAAACCCGCACCGCCTGGCGCTGGGAGGTGCGCATCATCTACCCGATACTGGTGTTCATTGTGTTGCTTACGGCTGTGCTGTGGCTGGCGGCTTCGGGCGCGGTGCCGGCGTTGCAGCCGGTTGCCGAGCCGCTGTCCAAAGCTTATGGATTTGCCATTGGCTCGGTGTTTTCGGGTGTTGTCGGCGTGGGCTTCTACCCCTTGCTGGGAAACAGGGTGTGGTGCCGGTTTGGCTGCCCCATGGCGGCGTACTTAGGGCTGTTGCAGAAGCATTTTTCGCGCTTTCGCATCACTACCAATGGCGCTCAGTGCATCTCGTGCGGCAACTGCTCCAACGTGTGCGAAATGGGCATCGACGTCAAGCAATACGCCCAGCGCGGCGAGCCAATTATCCGGGCCTCTTGCGTTGGCTGCGGTATGTGCAGCACGGCTTGCCCCCGTGGCGTACTCAACCTAGAGAACGGTCCTCGCGAAGGACGCTACCAGGCTTCCCCCCTCATCCACGCGGACTCGCTGCGGATTTTGAGCTAGGAGGCGACGTTTCTAGTTTGAAGCTTAGAGGGCCCCTCGGTTTCAGCCACAGCCTGATATCGGCGTAGGTGAATTGGTAGTCCGTGTCAGGTTGCAAGGGCTCCATTACGTGCGGAAAACCGAAGTCGTAGTAGAGCATGAGGCCGAATGAGTTGATAGCGAAGTCGTAGAAACGAGGCTCCCCTGCTTGCAATTCCACCACTTTGGTGCTGTCGTTCCAGTACAGCCGATGCTTCACGTCGGCTAGCAGATTGGTGTCTGTTTCGATCTGCGGGTACTCTTTAGGCAGCGAATTCAGGTGGTCGGTTACTCTGCGGTTGATGGACTGCTGCCAGCGCTGTTGCAAGGCTGTCGTGTCGGCCACCATGTCGCGCACTTCCAGTAAGCGGCCGGTACGCAAATCGAAGGTAGCGTGGCGCTTCACCGACGACTGGTAGGCTCCCTTGTACTCGGACGTGAATTCCACGGACAGCAACCCATGGTCGTTGTAGAGCACTTCGTAGCGCGACTCCGAGAAGCCACTCTTCCCAGCTTCAAACTCGATGTGGGCCTGCTCGATAGCCGAACTGGCAGTCAGGGGCTGAGGCACCCCATCCAGGTCCTCGCCTAGCGCGGCATCCGTCAGACCCAGGTTGATGCGGGCAGCCACGGCGGCGTCGGACAGTTGCACTTGTGGCACTATGAACCGGCCTTTCACCGTGTCGCTCACACTCACTACAGTTGCCCGCTCAAGTTTTACAGCTGGCTTTGCAACAGGCTTCACGGCTTTCCCACGACTAGTGGCTGGCCGGCGAGATGGCGCAGGCTTGCGAACTGATGCTGGCTTAGGTTGCCCTGGTTTGGAAGTGGTTGGTTGCTGCGCCTGTGCAAGCGAGGCTATCGAAAACAACACGGGAAGCATCAGTCCGTGCAAACGCATATTACCCATAAAATAAGCCAGTCACCCTGAATTGAGTGCAACATACGGCTTGGCGCCCGAATGCCCATCCTACCCGGTAGAATTACTCTTCAGCTTTCACCCCACTTACTACGTCTACTGCAGGCACACTAATGGCTTCTTCGTTTCTTGAAGCACTCAGCAACGATGCCGCGCAGCGGCTACAGGATGCTTGGGGCCTTCCTTTGCTGACAATTACTCCTACCGCACAAAGGCTAGCAGGGCCTTCAGAAATTGTGGGGTAGCCTCCAGATGCGGAATGTGCCCCACGTTGGGTAACGCCACAAGCTTGGCGCCCTTGATTTGAGCAGCCGTGCGCTGCCCTAGCGCCGGATACTGTCCCATGCTGGCTAGCACTTTTGAATCTTTAATGAGGCCTTTTCCTACTATCGTGCGGTCGTCTTGGCCAATGACCAGCAGCGTAGGCACCGTAAGGCGGCTGAATTCATAGCTTACGGGCTGCTGATAAATCATATCAAAGGTGAGGGCGTTGGCACGAGCAACCTTCGGAAAATCGGGGTGGCGGGTTTGGGCCGCCAATGGTAGCAGCCATTGGTCGTGGGCCTTGGGATACCCATTGGGGTAGTAGGTGGCGTGGTATTTCCGGATGCTTTCCTCGGTGCTTTTTCGCTCGGTTGCTTCGGCCTGATCGACTGTTTGGAACGGGACGCCTACGCGGTAGTCCTCCAGCCCAATAGGATTTTCGAGAACGAGCTTTTCCGTGGTTTCGGGGTAGAGCAGCGCGAAGCGTGTAGCCAGCATGCCCCCCATGCTGTGCCCTACAATTGTGGCTTTCTGCACGCCCAAGGTGTCCAGCAAGTGCTTGATGTTGCGGGCCAGTTGATGAAAAGAATAGTGAATGTCGGGCTTGTCGGACTTGCCAAAGCCTATTTGGTCGGGCACCACCACCCGGAAACCGGCCGCAGCCAGTGCCTCGATGGTTTCGCGCCAATACGCTCCGAAAAAGTTTTTGCCGTGTAGCAACACCGCAGTGCGGCCGTTGGCTTTTGCGCTGGCGGGCACATCCATATAGGCCATGCGCAGGCGCTGCCCTTCCAGCACCAGCGGTAAGGTTTTCACCGGAAACGGATAGTCATAGCCATCGAGCGTGGCATTGAGAGCCGGCAAGGCCGTTTGGGCTACGCCAGCGGTGCTGAAGGACAGCAAGCAAACCAGCAATACAGAGCAGTAGGTGCGAAACATGAGGAGGATCAACTTGAATTTCAATCCTTGGCTTACGCAAAACCAGCCCTTTCGGCGACTCCAGCCTACCGCCTACCCCCGCACTCCTTTATTCAACCACCACTACCAGGCACTCAACAGGCCCGTTATATAGTGGACTTGCCGGTGTTCAGGCCATTCTCTTTGAGCAGCAAGTCAATGGTGCGGGTGTCTTCGTCGCTCCAGATTACGTTGCGTACATCCTCTAGGCTTAAGATCGTGTGGCCGTCGGTTTCGCCGTACTGCGTGTACGTTTCCAGCAGCAGTTCGTCGTCGGCAACGCGTACTACATAGCCGTAGAGGTAGCTGTCGGTTTGCGTTTCGAGCATGATGAGTTGCCGTACTTCCTGCGCCCGCTGCAGAAGCACGAGCACGGTGAGGTACTGGTTTTCTAGGCCGCCGGGAGCAGCTGGCAGGCCGTATACGACCTCCGGATTGTGCTCCTTGAACTCGATCAGACGAACATACCGGTCGTCGAAATGCATCTGCGTGACCGTGTTGAGACTGATTGTCTGGACGCCAGTTGGTAGTCCTTGGCGCGTAATGGTGCGCAGCATCAACAACTCCGGATTGTGACTAAGTACGTAGCCCAAAAACAATCCGCTGCTGGTCCTCAATGATATTACGCGGCGGTTGCGCTGCGCCCGCTGTAGCATATCCGTTCGTAAAGCCCCCATCTTCTTCCGATATAAACCTGTCGTTTGGTACTAAATGGCTGCTTCTGCGGCAGCCGCCCTATCAGTGCAGTATAGTGTTAGGCCGGTGACGCCTGTAAGTCAGTTAGCACCTGACGGGCGTGCGCAACGTGGTCGGTGGCCCGGTTCATAGAATTGAAAATGTAGCGGATGACACCTTCTTTGTCGATAACGAACGTGACACGGCCAGGCAGGATACCCAGCAGCGCACGGGGCACCTCGTAGAGCTTGCGTACCTGCCCGTTGGTGTCGGCCAGCAGCGGGAAAGGCAGGCGGTGCTTCTGCGTGAACTTTTGGTGAGATGCTTCTGAATCCGAGCTAACGCCCACTACTTCGGCCCCCAAGTCCTGAAAATCCTGGTACTGGTCACGGAAAGAACACGCTTCGGCGGTGCAGCCTGGGGTGTCGTCTTTGGGGTAGAAATACAGCACAATGGCTCGTTGCCCCCGCTGGTCAGACAAGCGAAACGCTTCCCCCGTGGTGGTTTTTAAGGTGAAGTCAGGGGCACTATCGCCTAGCTGGAGCATGACACGTACAGTTCAGGTTGAAATCGTAAAAGTAGCGTACAAGGCTAGAATTTGCGTGAGTAGGATTTTGTGGTCCAACAAACTGCATCTTTGTGGCTTGCTGCTGCCCTCGGCTAACTAGCCGAACTAGCAACAAGCAACTACAAGTGGAAAATTCAATTGTCTGAAATCTGCCCGATGCCCTTCATTGACGTTATCATCCCAGCTTACAACGAGGAACAGTCGATTGGCAAGGTGCTGGCAGAAATTCCAAGCCACTTAGTGCGCGAGGTCATTGTAGTGGACAACAACTCCTCGGACCAGACCAGCACCGTAGCCACCGCCGGGGGTGCAACCGTGCTGTACGAACCCCGGCCTGGCTACGGCTACGCCTGCTTGGCTGGTATGGCCCGCTGCTTCGCTCGCCCAGCTGCCGAACAGCCAGACATTATTGTTTTTCTGGACGGCGACCATTCCGACTATCCCGAGGAAATGCCGCTGCTGCTGGCGCCCATTTTGCGTGGTGAGGCAGACATGGTTATTGGCTCGCGCGCTTTAGGTCAACGCGAAGTCGGCTCGATGCTACCCCAACAAATCTTCGGCAACTGGCTGGCCACTAACCTACTGCGACGGCTTTACGGTGCTAGCTTCACCGACCTGGGTCCATTCCGGGCCATTCGGGCTTCGGCCCTCCGGCAAATCGGCATGCAGGATACCACCTACGGCTGGACGGTGGAAATGCAGCTAAAAGCAGCCAAGCTCAAGATTGCCAGCACGGAAGTACCGGTACGCTACCGCCGCCGTATTGGCACCAGCAAAGTATCTGGTACGGTGCGCGGCACGCTTGGAGCTGGCTACAAAATTTTGTGGACCATTTTTCGGTATTTGTAATCATCGTTTCATTTTCTTCCTGAGCTAGAGTCTATCTACTTGCGTGGGCATCCGCTGCACTGCCACCCTCCTGGGGTGGTGGCTGCCAGATGCTTTCCAGCCGTAGCCTGCCGTTCTTTGTGCTCATTTATTCTTGAATGCTCTTTCTTGAAATCACGCTGCTGGTGCTTTACAGCCTGTGCCTAGTTTTTATTCTGGGCTTCAGCGTCACGCAGTTTCAGCTTACGCAGCTAGCGCGCCGGGCTTATACGCACGGCCTTGCTGCCGAGCCGGCTGCGCCACCCCACTGGCCCCGCGTGACGGTGCAGCTGCCCATCTACAACGAAGTGTTTGTGGTAGAGCGCCTGCTCGACGCCTGCGCCGCCCTCGATTACCCCGCCGATAAGCTGCACCTACAAGTCCTCGACGATTCCACCGACGAAACCGTGGGGCTAGTTGCGGCCCGCGTAGCCCACTACCGGGCCCGCGGCCTGCGCATCGACCAAGTTCGTCGGCCTAGCCGGGAAGGCTTCAAGGCCGGGGCGCTACGCTACGGGTTGGAGCTAACCAACGGCGAGTTCATTGCTATTTTCGATGCCGACTTCGTACCCAAGCCGGATTTCCTGCGCCGAACCATCCCCTATTTCGACGCGCCAGACGTGGGCGTTGTGCAAACCCGGTGGGGCCACCTCAACGAACACTACTCCCTGCTCACCGAGCTTCAGGCACTGGGGCTAAACGCGCATTTCTATTTAGAGCAAGTGGGCCGCACGTACGGCGGGCATTTCATCAATTTCAATGGTACGGGTGGCGTATGGCGGCGTTCCTGCATCGAAGATGCCGGCGGCTGGCACATAGATACCCTCACCGAAGACCTGGACTTAAGCTACCGGGCCCAGCTCCGCGGCTGGCGCTTCCGCTACTTGCCCCAGGTGGTAGCGCCAGCCGAACTACCCGCGGCCATGGATGCGCTCAAGTCGCAGCAATTCCGCTGGACCAAAGGGGCCGCCGAAACTGCCCGTAAGCACCTGCTCACGGTGTTGCGCTCCAACCAGACCATTACAACCAAGCTGCACGCCGCTTTTCATCTGCTGAACAGCACGGTGTTCGTGGCAATTTTACTGATGGCGCTGGTGAGCGTGCCGCTGGTGTTTGTGCGCGTTGATTTGCCACAGCTCAAGCCTTTCTTGCAGCTGTCGTCCATCTTTCTGCTGGCTTTTGTACCCCTTATCCACTATTATTTTACGAGCTGGCGCCTCGATAAGCCCACTGCTTCCACTTGGTGGTTTGCGCCTAAGTTCCTGCTTTTCATGTCGATGTCGATGGGCTTGACGCTGCACAACGCGCGGGCCGTGCTACTAGGCTGGGCCGGAAAACAGTCGGCCTTCATCCGAACGCCCAAGCTCGGCCTCGTACAGCAGCAGGGCACTTGGCGAGGCAGACGCTACCGCACTGGCTCTCTCCTGGATGGCCTCACGTTGTCGGAAGGCCTGCTGACGCTGTACTTTGCGTTCGGCATCGGGGCCGGGTTGTACCTGGATGACTGGGGGCTGCTGCCCTTCCACCTGATGCTGACCGTTGGCTATGGCCTGATCTTCTACTATTCCATTCGGCATCGTAAATAGCCGTACGTCTCTGCTTGAAGGCGTTGCCGCCTGTCCATTCTCTTTTCCCGCCCTTGCCCACTCCGTCTGCTGTTCGGCCTGTTCATTTACTGGCGTTGCTCTCCTCTGGATTGGCATACGGGGCATTGGCCTACGCCACCCCCAGAACCCAGTTCGGCCAGTTGCTAGCCTTGCTGGCCGTGGCATTTGGCTTGTATGTATACCTGTTGAAGTCTGGGTTGCCGCTGCGAGCCGGCTTACTTGCAGCGCTGCTCTTGCGCCTGCTGTGGCTACCTGCCCTGCCTAGCTTCTCCGACGACTACCACCGTTTCCGCTGGGACGGACTCTTGGTAGCACACGGCATCAATCCCTACCAATACCGCCCCGATGAACTGATGGCGGAGCAAGAGGCCCAACGCATTTCTGCTGATTCCACCTTTCAGCAACTCACTCCCGCCACCAGCCAACGCCTAGCTCCTATCCGGCCAACGCTAGCAACACTATATCCTAAACTCAACTCGCCGCACTACTACTCGGTGTACCCGCCGGTGTGCCAAGCGGCATTCGGGTTGGCATCGGGGTTGTTTCCAGCCACTGAAGTAGGAGCCGTGCTGGTGCTGCGGCTGCTGGTGCTGCTGGCTGAGGCCGCTACAGCGGCACTGCTCTTGGCGCTCTTACGTGCGTTCGGGCAGCCTTTAGAACGGGTGCTGTGGTATCTTCTCAACCCCCTGGTGCTGGTGGAGTTGACCGGTAACCTGCATTTTGAGGCCCTGATGATTTGCTTCGGGCTGCTGGCGCTATGGTTGCTAGTGCGTGGCAGACAAACCATTTCAGCACTGGCTCTGGGCCTAGCCATCGGCACGAAACTGCTGCCGTTGCTTATGCTGCCGTTGCTGGTACGGCGGCTCAGTTGGCGGCAGTTTATTGTGTACTCAGCGGTAGCAGGCGGCACAGTTGTGGTACTCTTCTTACCATTTGTTTCGCTTGATCTACTGCGAAATATCAACCGTAGTCTCACGCTTTACTTTAGCAAGTTTGAATTTAACGCCAGCGTGTACTATGTCGTACGCACGGTGGTTTTCTGGCGTACTGGCTACAATGAAATTGCGCTTATTGGGCCAGCACTGGGACGGACTACAGCCGCGTTTGCACTGCTGCTGGCGTGGCGGGAAAAACCTGTTACCTGGCCTACGTTGCCTCGGACCTTACTATTTACGCTGGCCATCTACTACTTCTTGGCTACGGTGGTACACCCCTGGTATGTGGCGCCTTTGGTGGCTTTAAGCGTTTTCACCTCCTACCGTTTTGCGCTGGTATGGTCTGGCATGGTAGTGCTGTCGTACTCAACCTATCAAACCAGCGCCTACCTTGAAAACCCGTGGCTGGTGGGGCTGGAATACGTAATCGTGCTAGTGGTGCTGGCCTGGGAACTACGGCGCGGCACACATGCAGCTCCGAGCAACACAACCCGTACGCTGTAGTTGCTTGCGCAATTCCTATCGGGTAGTTTGCCTCGGTCTGGATACCACGCGTTTCAACTTGTCCGGAAAATAGGAGGTGTGCAAAAGCGGCAGCCTATGCTTTTCACTGGACTTGAGCAGAATCAGGAGTGGGATGCGTCCAGTAGGCGTACCGGCTGACTTTCTTGAGAAACAGGTTGCGGCCGTCCCAGGCAGCCTGCCGTAGCAACAGGTTGGGGTATTTTTTAGCGAACCAGTAGCTGCTTTTCTTGCCCGGAGCCAGTTGCACCTGCACCAACCACGCAGGTTCGGACGTATCGGTTGCGGGGGCCTCTTGCACCTTTATTTCGGCTTTGTAATACACAGGTCGCGCCGCTTTGCTGGTTTGCTGCAACTCGCAGATGGTGGCTTGCAAGGTGGGTAAGGAGCTAAACCGCAAACTCCGCAGCGTGTAGGGCAGCGCATCTTCGAAAAGTACGTCTCGGCGCAGATTGCGCTGGCCGCTTCCCTGCATATCCCAGTAGGAATTGTACGTCTGCACGTACTGAAAGCCATCGTCCTGAAACGCCTTGAACGTGTTGCCGCACCACTCCTGCGAGGAAGTAGTGAGTTTGTAGAGTCCTACCGGGTTTTCACGGCGAAAAAACAAGGAGGTAAGAAAGTGGTATGGGTATTGGTCGGTCGGGATACGACAGAACTGGTTGACCTTCATCACCGGGAACAGGTCGGCCCGCTGATAACTATCCGTCTTCACGTTGTAGCGCTTGTTGAACTCCTCTTTCACCGTCAGCTGCACGTACTCGAACTGCCGTACCTCGTCGTAGATGACCCGCTCGGCGTTGTACACGGCCACTTCTGCTAGGCCGTCTTCCCAGAGCGTATCCATAGCCCACTGGGGATTGAACTGAGGTGTGAGGCGGCGTAGCGCATTGGGCACTTCCTCGTCTCGCTGGCTGCCCTCGGTTGGAGCCTCTCGCTTTGCAGCAGCGTCGTCGGGCGACGAGCAACTGGCTAGCCCTAGACTTACTGCCAGGCACAGGTGTAGTGGCCAACGCACAAGGGAAAGACGCATAGCAGAAAAGTGGAGTGAGGCTCCAAAGTACGTAGAAACCCCGCAGCCTCGGCTCTCAGGTTAGTGTTCTTCCTGCTCGCGCCACGCTCTTAAATCGTCGATGTCATCGACGTCGCGCAGAGTAGGCAGTTGGGCCACGCGCAGCCCTAGCCGGTCAGCATCAGCCAACGTATGCATTAAAACTGATTCGGTGCTCCAGCTTTTATCGGCAAACAAATCCTCGTACAACTCTCTCATTCCTAGCAGGTAATACCCACCGTCTTCAGCTGGCCCTATAACCACATCATGTGTTGCTAATGCGGTGTAGGCTTGCTGCAACACTTCTTCGGTTAGGCCGGGGCAGTCCGTCCCGATGATGAGAACGGCTGTGGCGCCGGCGGCAAAAGCACGAGCGAAGGCGGCCTGCATTTTCTGACCTAAATTGCCAGGAAACTGTACTAGTTGCTCGTAATCGGGCCAGGTGTGCGCAGCAGAAGTAATGGGAGTTTCGGCCAGCCACAGCGTTTTGTGAGCTGGTATGTGGGCAGTAACCTCGAAGGTGTGACGCAGCAATTCCGCATATACGGCCAACGCCGCTTCGGCCCCAATACCGGCCGCTAGTCGGGTTTTTACCCGGCCCAATTCCGGGTGCCGGGCAAAAATCAGCAGGTGCGGCACTGTGGTAGGTGAGTTTGCTTGCATCATCGTGCAGGGTAATGCTGTTTATATGAATGGGACGCCTTCCAAAGACAAGGCAGTACAACACGTTTTCTTGCTGTGGCTTGCCGAATTCATTTTCCGCTTAGGCCGCCAGATTGAAGCTGTGCTGTACTCATTTGTACACCTGCCGGCCACTCTTCAGCCACGGACTCCACAGAGGAGAATACGGATGCACGTTGGTAGTTGGCCCTTGCTGGTTGTATACGGTCCGGCCTTCGTTCACCCACTGGAAAATTCCGCCGTACAGGTTGCGGACGTCCTGAAATCCCAGTGCTTTCAGTTGCTCCCCTACCCGCTCACTGCGGTATCCTACCGAGCAATACACCACCACGGTCTGGCGGCGAGACAAATTATCGAACGTATTTTTCTTGAAGGAATCGTAATCAACAAAACGAGCATTGCGCAAGTGGCTGACCTGGTATTCAACGGGGGTGCGCGTGTCGAGCACTACCACGCTTTCGGGCTTTTCTTGCAGTAGCTCAGCTAACTGAACCGGCCGGATTGCTGGCACCGTATTGCGGTACAAAGTTCGCAACAGTCGGTCGTAAGTGGTAAGACGGTCTGCCTTGGCATCCTTGTCTTTGCTACAAGCACCTACCGTGAGCAGACCTAGCAGCATAGCGAAAAGAAAAGAGGGGCGTATGGGTAACAAAAGAAAGGGGGGTTCGCTCTCGGCATATACTTCCCATGAAGCTGTGCCGGATAAGAAGGTAGCGGCCAAGCATCGGCAACAACTACGGCAGCGCAGCATCCTTGGTTGAAAACAACTTCGTTGAGCTTATGAAAGCACACCGGCGCGGGAGCATCCAGCCCCGGGCAACCCTAGCGCCCAGTTGAAGCTGCAGAGTTGCCCGTACTGGTTGGTAGAATGCTATTGGCCGGCTTAAGTTTCCGGGTTACATGGAAAGCTCTTTGGCTTTGTTCATCATCTGTACCCCATGCACAAGCACTGCCCCACCTTTAATGGCAGCAGCAACGTGCACGGCCTCCATCATCTGGGCTTCGTCAGCTCCTTTCTGCAACGAATCAGAGGTGTAAGCATCAATGCAATACGGGCACTGCACAGCATGAGCCACTGCTAACGCAATCAGCGCCTTCTCGCGCTCGGTTAGAGCGCCTTCTTTGAATACCTCCCCGTAGTACGAGAAGAATTTGTTGCCCATATCGGCTTGCCATTCCGTGATATTACCAAATTTGGCGAGGTCGGCTGGGTTGTAGTAGGTTGACTTTTCCATGGAGTAGGACCGCGCCAGGCGGCAGCAAGGAATAGAGGTGAAAGAAAAACGAAAAAGCGACGCTACCAGACTATAGCGCAGCACAAGTTAGCGAGTAGCAACCCGCCCGCATAAGGTGCTACCTCTGAGGGAGGGTTGCTAAAGCAGAAGCAGACAACCCACACGGCAGAAATTTATAGCAACACAGCCTACTACAAACCAACGGTTTCAACTGTTTTCAAAAGCGGCTGCCACAAAAAAAGAGCTGGGAAACATGGTTCCCAGCTCTCTCTAGTTCGAGCAATGGTGGTTGGTCCTGGGTTTAGATGTTGCCTACAACTGTCATGATTGACAGCGTAGGAGTTGGGCTTGGGTTTAGATGTTGCCTACAACTGTCATGGTTGACAGCGTGGGGGTTGGGCTGCCTCCTACGTTCTCCACGGTCATGGCAAAAGCTTGCGCGCTTGCAATATCTTTCATTTGCTGCAAGCCCTCACCCGCGGCGGTAGTGGCAGCCAGTACCCCAGCATCTACCGGCTTCCCGTTGTCAAGCGCCCACAGTTGATACTGTTTGCCAGCAGGAGGCGTAGGCAAGCTGCGTACGTCTACGTACACGGCGCGGGTGGCAGGGTTATACAGCACCCGAGCCTTGGCAGTAGGCGCGGCGGGCGTACCAGCCAGCGTCACGCTGCGGAACTGCTCGTTGCGCAACACGGCCAACTCCTGCCGCTGCGTGCTCACAATTTTTTCTGAAGCCTGCTGCGTAGTAGCAAACCGGGCCTGCTCGTTTTGAACAGCAAACAGCTCCGACTGCGTGTGCTGCCACCGGTTGTAGAGCACATAGTTGCCACCTAAGCTCAGCAGCAATGCCACCGATGCCGCCATCAACCAACCAAAGCCACGGGCCGGCGCTTGCACCGGCTCTGGTGCGCTGCTGATTGGGCGTACTACTGGCTCGGGAACAGCAGTTGGCGGAGTAACGGCAACCGGCGGAACAACCGCCTCGGGGGCTGCTGCCATCGGCACTACCGGATTTGTGTTTTTCTCGGATTCCTGACCACGAATGGCATCTTGCCAACCGGCTAGTACTCGCTCCCGCATGCCTTCTGGAGGCGTGAGAGAGTGCGCTTCGGCATAGGCATCGAGGCCCATGACAATAGCGTCAAGCTCGTGACGGATTTCGGGGTGGATAGCCGCCATGCGCTCCACTTCGGAACGCTCAGCTTCTGACAATATGCCCAAGGCATATTCTTCCAGAACGCCGGATTCGATGTATTGCTGAGTATCCACGGCTATCGAATCAGTTTAGAAAGTACTTTAATAGCCGCTCTGGCGCGGGTTTTCACCGTACCAAGAGGCAAATTCAGTTCTTCGGCTACCTCGCTCTGCGTGTAACCTCCGAAGTACAGCATATCGACGACCTGCTGCTGGTCGGGGTTGAGTTGTTTGGTCATTTCCTGCAAGCCGATGTGCTCGGGCCGGAACGTGGGCGATGCGGGTTCACGTACTGCGGCGCTGTCCTCAAGCGGTTGTGTACGACTACCTACGCGGTACTGTCGAGATCGGATTTTATCAATAGCCAAATTCCGACATACATTCATTACCCACGTAAAAAGTCTGCCTTTACCAGCATCGTAGGAGCTAAATGAGTTCCAAATTTTGACCATGCTTTCTTGCAGCACGTCTTCGGCTTCCTCTTCTTTTTTGACGATGCGCATAATGACACCGTAGAGGGCCGAGGAGTAGCGGTCATAAAACAACGTCATTGCCGACTCATCCCGGTCGCGCAAGCGCTGCACCAGCAAATCCTCGTCGGAGAGAGAGGGTACGGCTTCGGGGGGAATTACATTCACGGGCAGCAAAAAGGTTAGAACGACGGGCAATGAATAAGCCCTCCGCCGGACGAAAGTACACTTCTAACGCATTTGTTTCGAAACTCAACCCTGAAAATCATGCTTGAGCTTCGCAACCTGAGTGATACGGCTGCGTTTTGCGGTATGTTGCACATGCGGTGCGCTACGTAGCTCAAGCAGTTCTGGGCGTTTTGGCCCCCGCACTACGTAAGCAGCCTTGGTGCAGTATCTCTGCCCTACCCTCGCCCCAACTCACTTCCTATGGCTATTGCTTCCATCAACCCTTACACTGGTCGCGTCGAGCGCAAGTTCCGTGCATTCAGCTGGCCGCAAACCGAACGCATACTGACCCAAGCTCACCGGGCCGCCGCCGAGTGGCGCACAACCACCTTCGCCCACCGGGCACAGCTCATGCACCGCGCAGCCGACTTGCTGCGGGAACGGCAAGACGAACTAGCCCGCATCATGGCGCTGGAGATGGGGAAGCCCGTAGTGGATGGGCGGGCGGAAGTGCTGAAGTGTGCGCTGTGCTGCGACTATTATGCCGACCACGCCGAGGAGTTTCTGGCCGACGACCCAATCAAGACCGAAGCCCAGCGCAGCTTCATCAGCCATGAGCCGATTGGAGTGGTATTGGCCGTGATGCCTTGGAACTTCCCGTTTTGGCAAGTGGTGCGGTTTGCGGCCCCCGCCCTGATGGCCGGCAACGTAGGCTTGCTCAAGCATGCCTCCAACGTACCGCAGTGCGCGCTGGCACTGGAAAAGATTTACCACGACGCTGGATTCCCTGCGGCCACGTTCCGCGCGTTGCTTGTAGGCTCCGACATGGTGGAGAAATTACTTGAAGACGACCGGGTCCGGGCCGTAACCCTGACGGGTTCGGAACTGGCTGGCGCACAAGTAGCGGCCACGGCAGGCCGTCAGATCAAGAAGACCGTGCTGGAACTGGGTGGTTCTGATGCCTTCATTGTGCTGGCCGATGCCGACCTGGAGCTAGCCGCCAAAACTGCTGCGCAGACTCGAATGATCAATGCCGGGCAGAGCTGCATTGCGGCCAAACGCTTCATTGTCGAGAAACCGGTGGTTAAAGAATTTATCAGCAAGATGAAAACGCACTTGCTCGCCTTCCGCACCGGTGACCCATTAGATGAAGACACTCAATACGGCCCTCTCGCCCGCCCCGACTTGGCCGACGAAATCACCCAGCAAGTTGAGGACTCGATAGAGCAAGGCGCCAAGGTGGAGCTGCACGGCGGCCAAAGCAAGCCCGGCACGGCCCTGTTTCGACCCATGATTTTAAGTAACATCAAGCCCAAGCAACGGGCCTACCACGAAGAACTGTTTGGCCCAGTAGCCCTCATCCTTGAAGCAAAGAATGCCGAGGACGCTGTTCGCCTCGCCAACGACTCGCGCTTCGGCCTCGGCGGCTCGGTCTGGACGCGGGATGTGAAGCGCGGCGAGGCCTTGGCCCGCCAGGTGGAAGCCGGGGCAGTGTTTGTGAACAGCATGGTGAAATCGTCGCCGGAAATGCCGTTTGGGGGGGTGAAGAAGTCAGGCTACGGCCGGGAACTGTCGTATTTGGGCATCCGGGAATTTGTCAACCAGAAGTCTATCTGGATAGCGAAGGAGGAAAAGCCTGAAAAGCAGAAGAAAGTGGAATAACAACCAAGCGGCTGCTACTTTGAAAGTAGCAGCCGCTTGGTTGTCAGGCGTAGCCCAAAACTTTGTAGATGATGTACCCCACTATCTCGTGCAGCAGTAAGCTCCAGCGGTTCAAAGCGTTGGCACTGGGCGTAAGCCAATAGTCGGGGGTTGGGGAACGGTCGGAGGAAAAGAAGCCAGCGGGAAATGGTAGCGGGTGCAAGCCAACCTGCGCAAAACAGCCCATAGCCCGGCGCTGATGGAAAGCAGAGGTCACCAAGATCAGCGTGTCTAGCTCGGGGCGGGCAGCTACTATGCGTTTGGTGAGCAGCGCATTTTCGCGGGTGTTACGGCTGCGGTCCTCCTTGATAATGACTGAGTCGGGGACGCCAGCTAAGTGGAGCAACGTAATAAGGTCTTCGGCTTCGGTGTGCACCTTTTTCAGCATGGCCCCCGAGCCACCCGACACCAGAATGTGCCGGACACGGCCGGCTCGCCATAGCCAGAGGGCATTGGTTAGGCGGTCGGCCCCTTCGTGCAGGTACACCCGGTCGTGGGGCGACTTCCCGACGCCCGTGATGCCAGTGAGTAGTACGGCAGCATCGGCCTGGCGCGGTAACTCGGAGAGCTTCACGGGTGGCCACTCCCAAGCCAGCAAGGCCTCGTTCATGAGGGCGCCGTTGGTGCCTAGCACCAGTAGCAGCAACGTAAGCCGCAACAGGTTTCGGCGGCGCGCTGGGCGCTGCGTTACGAGGGCGGCAATCAGCAACAAAACCAGCCACAGGACCGGAAGCAGCAAGAAGTCGAGGAGCTTGGAGAGCAGGAAAAACACCTAAAGAATGGGGTTGCTTGGCGGCTTGAGCAGCCGAGGTTTATATACACATTGCTTGCCGGCACCGAATTGAAACAACCGGTAGGACGCTTAGGGCTGTGTTTTGGGAGGGACGCTACACTGCTGAATTGGAGGGCAGTTTGGAGGTTACTTCTGGGTGTTGTAGGCTCTAACCGAACAGCAGCCATAAGAGCCCTAAGGCAACTAGCACGGCCAGCAGGGCCCAAACGTCTTTGTGCAGCTGAGGGCTTTTCACAAAGACATAGGTTGCATTTCGCGCAGCCGAGAAAGCATCTGCCATACTTCCGGTTCTTGGGTGAGCGTATCGCACTCCAACAAGCGCCCTTGGCAGTAGGAGACAAAAAAAGGAGCTATTTTTTCTTGCATCAGTTTCTTAGCTACCGGGTTTTCATCGGAGTTCAAACGCAGAAACAGAATACTTTTAAATTTTTCCTCCCCCGCAAACTTAGCGAACGGAGGCGCCAGCAGTTCGCATATTTCACAACTCTCCGAAGTGAACTTGGCGAAAACCTTTAGATGCTCTCGTGTGAGCTGGCGCAGTTCTTCGTCGTTGACGTCATGCACTCGTTGCCGATCTACCTCTTTCATAAGAATCTCGCTGCATAGCCGCATGGTGGGTTAGCACATACGCAGGGCCTTCCACTTGAGATACTTTACCCTGTACACCACTAGCCCAGCAAAAGTCCCAGCCAAGCAGGCTGGGGCCGTAGGTGCTACCAGTATCTCAAGGGATTCACTAAGACTTCTTCACCATCAACGTCCGGATGTACTTCACGGGGGAGCTGCCGAAACTCAGAAACGTTTCGTGGAAAGACTTCAGGTCGAAGTTGGTACCCTGCGTTTTTTTCAGCTCTTCCCGCACATCATAGATTTCGGTGTAGCCGGTGAAGTAACTGCTAAGTTGCACCTGGCTGAGGGTGGCGCGGCGCCATTTGTTGGTAGCCTCCGCTTCTTCCTGAAAACCGTCGCGAAGCAACAGGGCCTTGGCGGCTTGTTCGCTGATATTGTTGACGTGGACTTCGTGGTCGAGAATAGTGTTGAGCGTCACGCGCATGTTCCACTTGTCCCACATCAGCCAGATTTCATCGGTGTTGCCGCCGTAACCACTTTCCAGCATCACCCGCTCGGCGTACACGGCCCAGCCCTCTATCATGGCCCCGTTGCCGAACACCGATTTGATGAGCGAGGGGCTACGGTTGGCATACACCAGCTGGGTGTAGTGGCCCGGAATGGCTTCGTGAATGTTTAGAATTTGGAGCGTGTAGTCGTTGTACTCGCGCAGGTAGCTTTCGGCTTGAGCGGCGGGCTGCCCGGTAAGCGGCTCGACATTGTAGTAAGTGTTAGCTGCTTTGTCGTAGGGGCCAGGAGCCGAAATGCTGGCCCCCGCACCGCTGCCTCGCATATACAACGGTGTTTCGCGCACCACCAACGGCTTGGTGGGGTCCTGGGTGAGCAGCTTTTTGTCGTTGACAAACTGCACCAACTGCGGAATCTGCGCTTTCACTGCGGCTACAAAGCCCGCCTGCGTCGCGTGCTGCTCCGACAAACGGCTGATCATCTGTTTCACAGTAGCCAACGAATCGCTGGGCAGCGGCTTACCCGGGAAATACTTCGGATACAGCCGGGTGGCGCGGGTTTTCATATCGCGCAGTAGCTCCGCCCGGTGCTGCAGAGCCTTCTCGTACACTTGGTCGGCCGTGTAGCTGGACTGGATGTCGTAATAGAACTTCCGGTCGAAAAGGGCCTTGCCCAGCCGGAAGTTGCGAAACTTACCAGCTGGCAGCACTTCAGTTTTCAGGAAGCGGAGGTACTCTTCGGTACTCAGGCGGGTGTTGTCGATCCGGTTTTTGAAGTCTTCTTTTTCACGCGCCGTCAGTCCCGACTTTGCTATGGAATCCTGCAACGCCTTCCCGAATACGGCCAAGCCACCTTCGTTCTGCCGAATAGCCAACTCAGTGTGCTCTTTGGTAGGCTCCTGAATGCTGGCTTCGGCCGCGGCATAATACTCGGCCGACCGGCTGATTTTGTTGCTGATAGCGCGCAGCCGACGGTCGAGGGGCCAGTAGCGGCCGTTCAGGATTTCGGCCACCGACGAGCCTAGGTTGTAGTTGGCAGGGTTCCATTGCCAGTCCCGCAGGGTATCCAGCTGCCAGCGGCCAGCTTGCACGTAGTTTTGCAGCAGGCGCCAGTCGGTTTGGTTGTTCACCGACAAGTCGGTGGGCTTGAATGTGGCCAGCTCTTTACCGCGTCGCACCAAGGCCTTTATGTCGCCCCGGCGGCGTGCGGCGGTTGGTATCACCAGCACCGAGTCGTAGCGGTGGTAGCCCTGGTTGCTGGCCCATTCCGGGTTGTAGTACCAGAGCGAGTCCAGGAAACGCTCTTTGTACCGCTCGAAGCTAGCGTTGGCCGTTTCGGCGTCCACGGTGGTATTGATTTCGCCGGACTGGTTGCAGCCACTCAGATATAGGAGGCCGGTGAGGGCGGTGCCGGCTAGCAGAAATTTCAGGCGTACAAATTGGGGCATGGGAGGCAGTTAGGGGAATGAGCAGACAAGGTACTGGGCAGGGACGGGGTTTGCTGTTTGGTTGTTGCTGTGCGCGCCCAATTATCTTTTGCCTTGCCTACTTTCCAATAAGAAACAGGCCCCGCTAATAGGCTGATGCTGGCAGTTTAGATGAATCAACTGGCAGTGATGCTGCTTAGGCTCGGTGCGAGGTATAGTGAGCTGTTTGCCACATAAAAGTGCTGAGCCACGAGAAGCTGTGGCCTATCGGCTAAGTTTCTCGTGGCTCAGCACTAGGCTAATTGCCGCTGTTAGACGGCGGCCTCAGCGGCCACTACCTATCGTCGATATTAACAGCAGAAGTTGTGTAACGTATGGAGCCGCCAAACTCTCTGGCAATGGCTTCCAACTCGCGCCACATCTTCTCGCTCTTTTGGCGAGCGAGTACGTACGGACCACTGCCGGTTTCCATATTACCACCCCAATACACCCGTAAATAAAAGGTATTTTTTACTACTGTGCCAGCAACCCGAAGCACACCGGACTGCGGCACAAATAGCGGGTAGGTGGAAAGTGTAAGCAAGTCTTTGTTGCTGTGTTCAATGCTATAGCCCCGCTGTACTAGCACCTGGGCCAGCCTCTGCCAGCTGGCTTCGGGCGTAGCGGTCAGTTCCAGCAAAATGGTGTCGTCTTCTTTGGTAGCAGTGGCATGTGGGGCTGGCACAGTCGTAGTTTGGGCGTGGACAGCTTGCATAAAGCACGCTAACAAGGCCGTGCAGAATAGTTTTTTCATAGTTGAAAAGAATGCTGAGCTTTAAACTAGTTTCGGGGCGGATGAGCAGCTTTATTGTCCAACTTCACAGCATCCAAACAACGTTGCGTGCACTATGCGGAACAGCAAAGTTCACGCCATGGTCAGCTCCCGATTTTTCAACGCTTTCTTCTCATGCGCCTTCTCTCCGTTCTTCTATTCCCCCTCCTGGCTTGCTCTCAGCAAGCGCCTGAAACCAGCCGTCCGCCGCTACCCACAGGCCCTCCTGTTATTGATGTACACTCGTCATCCAGCGCCCAAAACCCTGTTGGCGCCTTTCCCGAGACTTTTGAAACGGGGGGCAAGGGCGCCTATGCCGAAGCCGACGAGGCGCTAACTTCGGGCTCCTGGCATTTTGTGGATGCGTTGCTTGGCAGCTCGGAGCAAGACCACAAGAACGGCCAGCAGGCGGCCCGGCTGCGCGAAGGTGGTCGGTTGCGCATGAACTTTGATGCCCCCGGTGGAGTACGCACCATCCGTATCAGCAGCGCTGCATATGGCAACGACCCGGCCAGCACCTGGGAACTATGGGGTAGCACAGATGCGGGCCGAACTTTTCGCCGTATTGGGCAGCCGGTAAAGGCCCAAGGGTCCCGGTTGGTAGCCACCACCTTTCAGGGCGGCGCAACTGGGGCTCTACGCCTCGAAATACGCAAGACCGATGCGGGCAAAGGGCGCCTCAACATCGACGATGTGGTGCTGGAAACCAGCACGGGTACCCCCGTAGCGGGCAACAACACCCCCGGCAACACTCCTCCTCAAGCATTACCCAAACCCCAAGACCCGAACACGGCCGTTGTGACGAGCCGGGACGACAACATGGCCCTGGGCAACCCCAGCGGTGCCACCGCTACCGTCAGCACGCCCAACAACTACCTGATGATCAAGCCGCAATACACGCTGAGCTACAACAACCAGCGGGGCATTGCAAATTGGGTTAGTTGGCACCTGAACCGCGCATGGATGGGCTCCGCGCCCCGCCAAGACGATTTCCGCCCTGATCCGGCCCTACCCGGCACCTTCTACGCCGTGTCGCGCAGTTCCTACACTGGCTCCGGCTTCGACAAAGGCCACAACTGCCCCTCCGCCGACCGTACCACCGACCTCGACGACAACTCGGCCACTTTCTTGATGACCAACATGATTCCGCAAGCACCCAACAACAACCAGCGCACCTGGGGCAACCTGGAAGAGTGGACGCGGGAGCAAGTGCAGCGTGGCCAGGAGGTGTATGTGATTATGGGCACGTATGGCAAAGGCGGCACGGGCCTCAACGGCTTGAAAACCACCCTCGACAACGGCCGCGTAACGGTGCCGGCCCGCGTTTGGAAAGTGCTTGTTATACTGCCCGAAGGCTCCGATGACCTACAGCGCATTGCTGCTGGCAAGGCCCGCATTATTGCCGTTGATACCCCCAACGACCAGTCCGTCAGCCCCGACTGGAGCCGCTACCGCGTAAGCGTGGATGCACTGGAAGCCGCCACTGGCCTGGATTTGCTGAGCAAACTACCGGTGCAGGTGCAAACGCGCCTGCAAGCGTCGGTTGATACCAGCCCAGTGCGGTAAGCTGCCTTATGGCGTTTCACGGCGTTTGGCCCTGGAAATACGGTGCGGAGACTCAAACTGCTTACCGAGCAACGCAGTGTGGGCACCTCAACCAAGAAAGTGCAGCTAGAACTCCCGGCGTCAACTACCCACCCGATTCTCCGTAGAAACAACAGGTACCTTCCGGGTACCTTTATTTTTACGTGCGCATTCGGTGCAGTTGCTGCCTCTTTCCTCTCCCACCCATTATGCCCCTATTGGTGCATTATGGGTTTTTTTATGGCTTCCGACATGCCCCCTGCCTTCTGGATACGGGGGATTTCTCCGAGGAGCGAAATACCTCCTACGTGCCGGCCAGCATCCGACAACGCCAGTTCCTATTAGTTTCTTCGCTATGATCACCGAAACCCATCCATCGTCTGTTCCCGCTAGGTCGCGCTTGGTGCACCGGGTGGCTGTGGGCGCCTCCTTTTTCTTGCAAGGGCTGTGCTTTTCCAGCTGGGCGGCACGTATTCCTACGGTGCAGCAACGCCTTGGGCTCTCCGATACCGAGTTAGGAGGCGTGTTGCTGGCAGTGCCAGTGGGGCTATTGGCTTCGTTGCCACTCTCGGGTTGGTTGGTGGCCCGCTACGGCAGCAAACGAATTACCATACTGGGCTTGTCGCTTTACGCTATGGTGCTGGCGCTGCTAGGCTTGGCTGGTAGCACCACCCAACTGATGGCGGGGCTGGTATTCTTCGGTTTAGCCGCCAACATGGCCAATATCAGCGTCAATACGCAGGCAGTCGGAGTGGAAGCTCTCTACGACAAGTCCATTATGGCTTCTTTTCACGGAGTCTGGAGCTTGGCGGGCTTCCTAGGCGCAGCCATCGGTACGCTCATGATAGGCTACGGGGTGGCCCCACTCGTTCATTTTCTGTGTATTACGGCCGCGGTAGCGCTGGGCATTCTGCTGATGCGCCCCTACCTACTCCCCACCGATGCCGGCCAAGACCCCAATCAGCCGGTCTTTGTGTTACCCGACAAGTCGTTGCTGCTGCTAGGGGTACTGGCGTTTTGCTCGTTGCTCTGCGAGGGCACCATGTTCGATTGGAGCGGGGTGTACTTCAGCAAAGTAGTGAAGGCGCAGAACGCATGGGCCGGCGTAGGGTTCACGGCGTTCATGAGCACCATGGCCGCCGGCCGCTTCGTCGCCGACTCCTTTACCGACCGGTTCGGACGGCGGCGCACCTTGCAGTTGAGTGGCCTATTTACCGCCGCTGGTTTGCTGCTGGCGGTGTTGCTTCCTACCCTGGTACCCGCCACCATGGGCTTTATGCTGGTGGGCATAGGCGTATCGTCGGTGGTGCCGTTGGTGTATGGGGCGGCCGGCCGCTCCACAGTTATGTCGCCGGGTATGGCGCTGGCGGCGGTATCAACGGTTGGCTTTGCGGGTTTTCTGCTGGGGCCACCCCTCATTGGGTTGGTGGCGGGCGCCACTAGCTTGCGGGTGTCGTTTGCCATTATTGCTCTGATGGGCGTATGCGTGACGGTTCTGGCCACCCGCGCCCGAGTGTAAAGGCATTGTGGCCATTGCGGCACCGAATGCATCCGGAGAGAATCGGTCTAATAGGTTTCTTGCTGTTCCTCACGCGTCAGAGTGGCAATTCTGTAATTTGGTGTACTTCCACCATCTACCGCCTTTGCTATGTCCGACAACATTTACTCTAACCGCCAGCAGTCTATTTTGCTGATTGCGAGCTTATTGGTGCTAGCGGGCCTCATCTTGTTTGGGCTCGGCAGCTATATCACGGGGTTTCTAGGAGCCGGTATCTTGTTTGTAGTGTTCCGGCCTTGGTTTAAAGCGCTGGTGCATCAGCGGGGCTGGAACAGGTATATAGTCAGTATAGGGCTGCTGGTGTTTGCGCTGGTTGTGATTATCCTGCCGTTCACGGGCCTCATTCTGATGATTGTAAACCGCATCACCTACTACGCGCAGGATACCAGCCAGATTATGGCCGTGCTTCACTCCATCGAGCGCAAAACCGGCTATACGTTCACCAACGAGCAGAATGTCCGGTCCTTGCTGCAACAGAGCGTAGCCTGGCTTAGCCAACGGCTGCCTTCACTGGCGAGCAGCCTCCTGCACTTCGTGGTGATTATCGGGCTGATGCTCTTTACGCTCTATTTCATGTACACGCAGGAAGGCACGTTTCTGAAGGGGCTGCGGCGCTACCTGCCTTTCCGCGACGGCACCATAGAGGAACTTGGTGAATCCTTGAAAAATATTGTCAATACCAATGTGTTGGGGCAGGCGCTTATCTCGCTGGTGCAGGCGTTGCTCACGGGCCTTACCCTCTGGATTTTCCAAGTTCCGGATGCGCTGTTCTGGGGTACGCTGTCGTTTTTTCTGGCCTTCGTACCCGTACTCGGCACTCCATTGGTGTGGGCCCCAGCGGCCATTCTGAAGCTTACGCAAGGCGCCACCACGCAGGGTGTGGGTATTCTGCTGGTGGGCCTTATCGTTATCATGAACATCGACAACCTGCTCCGCATTGTGCTGGCCCGCCGCATCGGCGACATTCACCCGCTGGTTACGCTGGCTGGCGTAGTGCTCGGCGTCAACATCTTCGGTATTCTGGGGCTGGTGCTGGGGCCGCTGCTACTCTCCTACTTCATCGTGTTGATAAAAGTGTTCGAGCGCGAAAACCGCCTGCATGATATACTGAAGGCCAAATCATCTGAGCTACCAAGCTAATGTGCTACACCTACCCGAGGACATAGCCGCACGGTGGTTTCCTACCTATGCTGTTGTGCCGTAGAACTGTTACTTGGCAAACCGCTCCCCGAAGAAGTTGCCTGCATTCCAAGTCGGGCGGGTAACGTTATCGGCTATCTGATAGCCAATCAGAAAATTCAGCTGGGCGTACTTGCGGCCGGCTTCAAAGTCGAATTGGCCATTCATACCGTCCTGGGGTTTATGGTAGTACCGAGCGCGCCATTGCTGCACTTGCTGGCTCAGGTTGTTCTGGCCATCAGCCGTTTTGTTGCCGTACTTGATATGCAGCGCCGGAATGCCTTGTGTTACGAAGCTGTATTGGTCGGAACGGATAAAGCGGTTTTGAGCTGGCTCGGGGTCTGCCTCCACCGTCAGGTTGAACGCTTGGGCAGCTTCTGCCACCGGAGCAGCCAGCGAAGAGTTTTCGGCACCCAACGCCACCACTGACAGCAAGGGCGCAATAATGGTGGGCATGTCGGTGTTGATGTTGGCTACAATCTGGCTTTTGGGCACCGTTGGATTGCGGGCAAAATAGGCTGAGCCAAGCAAGCCCATTTCCTCGCCCGTCACCATGGTGATAAGCACCGACCGGCGAGGCTTTTGCTTGAGGCGGCTGTACACGCCCGCAATTTCCAGCAAACTCGCTACGCCCGTCGCATTATCATGGGCGCCGTTATAAATCGAGTCGCCCTCAATGGGGGCTCCCACCCCAATGTGGTCGAGGTGAGCGGTGTGCACCACGTATTCGTCGCGCAGCTTGGGATCACCGCCCTGAATTTTACCTACCACATTGTAGCTCTCCACATCCTTGTAGCGGCTGCCCTGGGTGGCCAGTACCCGCGGCTGCAACGCCACCGAAGCGGGCCGGCCGGTCCGCAAGGCCGCTAAGGCGCGCGCGGTGTCACTAGCAGACCCATGAAATAAACGGTGCAGCGTGGCCGCACTCACGGACCCCAATACCCGTAGTTGTGCCCCACCGTACGTCCGCGACACGGCCACTTTTCCGTCTGGCCCGAGCACGCTCACCGCGCCTTTTGGCAAATCAACTAGCTGGGTGGTTGCTTTGGTAGCGGCCAGCAACACGCCCACTGCTCCATGCTTGGCAGCCGTTTGCATAATCGTGAGCAGGTCGGTGTTGTAGAGGCGCACGGCGTCCGGAAACTGCTTGGGCCGCTCCTGTGCCACAACCACAATCTTACCGGTAGCATCAAGGCCCGCATAGTCGTCGTAGCCTAGCTCGGGGGCACTGATTCCGAACCCGACAAACACTACGGGCGCGGCAACCGTGGTGCTGGCTTCCGCTGGGTTAGGGTAAAATGTGAAGTCGGAGCCGTAGGTTAGGGCTTGCTCTGGGCCTTGTGGGGCCTGCAGGCGCAGCGTGGCGCCTAGTTCGGTGTAGGCGCGGCGCAGCCGTACTGTTTGCAGGTACGTGCCATTTTCGCCGGCGGGCAGCACGCCGCGTTTCTTGTACTGCTCAACCACGTACTCAACTGCCATTTGGTAGCCGGCCGTGCCCGGCAATCGGCCCTGCAACTTATCGTCGGCAAGGTAGCGCACATGCGCTTCGTAGTCGGCCGCACTCACCTTATCCAGGGGTTTGCGAAGCGGCTTGGGTATTCCAGTGGATTGGGCAAAGGCTGATGCTGTTGTAACTATACTTGCTACTGTAAGCGCAAACGACCGTATCCTCATGCGTTAAAAATGAAATAAGTAAAGGAAGCGTTGCGCCAGTACAACACTCAACAAGCAGGGAGGCAGAGACTACGCTTGTTTCTGCCTCCAACAAATGACATCAGCTTCTTGTAAGGGCATCAAGCTCTTGAAGCAAGGCGGGCATTCGAAAAGGACCTGCCATTTTCTCGATAAAGGCCGCCGCCGCTTGAACGTGTATGCCAGCGCTGGTAACGTTAAGCGGACTTTTGCTTTCACCGCGTAGCACCCCCACCACTTGGCGGCCGGCATGAAAGAAGCGCGTCTTAGCTACCCCAATAACCGGCACTTTCTTTTCTAGATGCTCATACAGATGCCACCCTAGCCCGGGTCGGCCAGCATCATCGAGCACCACGTATCCATCTATTACCACGTAGTCGACCTTGGCTACGTCGATTTGCTTTAGCACGGCCAGCAAACACGGCAACTCCCGCTTGTAGAAAGCACCTGGCTCATAAGGTTCTAGTCCGGAGAGCGTTACTTCATGCTTGCTGGTCAGCGTTGCACTGTCCCACGCCTCAAACGTGACCCCAACCGCTTTGGCGTCTTCTTGGCGGTAGTACACGTCTAAGGCTACTATCATAGGCAGTATGGTCGCTGCTGTTGCTTATCGATGCCGGTTGTAGAGCCTGAAAGCAGCTTGTGGTCTTCCCTAGGGTTCACGTTTTAGGTTTCGGTGAGCACCGTTTTAAAGCCCGCTAGCTTGCCGTCCTCGGTTTTGCCAAGAGCGTAGGCTTTTATTTGCGGGCCGGTGCCGATGCGGTAAACCTTGGTGTTTTGCAGCTCTTGCTTCATAAACATTTGCAGCGCCTTAAACCGGTTGGCTTGGGCGGGGTCACCGAGCACGCCATCGTCGGCCGTGTGGTTGCGCAGGAACAGCGTCAGCTCCTTGGTTTCTATGGGCGTACCGGCAGCCTCTCCCAGCAGCTTTAGCAGGACAGCATCGGTTAGGTCGCCGGCGGGAGCAGCATAGCTCACGGGTTCCAGCGGCGCATCTGACTCACTGATGAACACGAGGCCTTTGGTGAGTTGTTGCACTTGCGCAATTATGCCATCAACTGGAGCCGCCTGATCTGCGGCGGGCGCCTTGGCCTCGGTGGTTTCGCGGCTACCTTTCGAGTCCTCGGTGGCCGGCTGGGCGGCACCGGAAGCAGCAGGTACTTTCGCAGCAATAGCCGCGGCCAGTTCCTTCATGCGCTCCTCGGCCACCTTGATCTTTGGGTTGGCAAAGTTCAGGTCCGCCACTTTGTTCATCGGAATCAAGTGGATGTGCGCGTGCGGCACTTCCAGCCCAATAACGGCCACGCCTACGCGCTTGCACGGTACGGCGGCGGCTACTCCTTTCGCCACGCGCTGGGCAAACAGATGGAGCGCAGCCAGCTCTGCGGCCGGCAAATCAAAGATGTAGTCTACCTCACGCTTCGGAATTACCAGCGTGTGCCCTTCCACGAGAGGCGTAATGTCGAGAAACGCCAAATGCTGGTCGTCTTCAGCGACCTTATGGGCGGGCAATTCGCCTGCCACAATACGAGAGAAGATGGAAGCCATGAGGTGAGATGGTGAACTGGTGAGATAGTGAGTTTGGCGTTTCTACGGTGCAGACATGCTTTAATAACAAGCAGAGGCGTTGCGCCAAAGTACGAGTGAAAACGCAAAAGGGCGAAGCCAGTGGCTTCGCCCTTCTAGAAATGCGTGAATAGTAAACTCACCATTTCACTAGTTTATCATCTCACCGCTAGCGGCTAATCTCTAGAATTTCGAAGTGCAGCTTGCCGGCAGGCACGGTTATTTCGGCAGTGTCGCCGGCCGACTTGCCTAGTAGTCCTTTGCCAATAGGCGACTTCACGGAGATTTTACCGGCCGCCAAATCAGCTTCTTCTTCGGCTACCAGCGTGTAGTCAAGCACCATGTTGTTCTTCAGGTTCTTGAGCTTCACTTTGCTCATAATCAGCACCTTGGTACTATCAAGGTTCGACTCATCGAGCAGGCGAGCGTTGCCCACTACTTCTTCCAACTTCGATATTTTCAATTCCAACAGGCCTTGGGCGTCTTTGGCCGCGTCGTACTCGGCATTTTCACTTAGGTCCCCCTTGTCACGCGCTTCGCGTAGGTCGTCGGCCGCTTTGGCCCGGCCCCGGATTTTAAGGTCCTGCAACTCGTCTTTGAGTTTCTGCAGCCCCTCGGCGGTATAGTAATTTATGGTGGCCATGGTAGGTTGATGGTAAGCTAAAAAACAAGGAGAACGGTCAGCGGTGCCGACCGTTCTCCCAAACCTGGTTTAGGCAAATATACATAGTTTCTCGATTGAAGCTACCAGCGGCGGCTAGTTGCTCGCTGCCACGCGCAAGCAGTAAGACCTAACTCACAGCCAGTCAATCATCCACGGTGGTCTAGAAACCTGTCTGCAAAAAAACTCTCAGTTTTTCCGCTAACACTTCGTTGATTCGCCGGTAAGATTGAAACGTCCATCCACCCACGTGCGGCGACAGTACCACGTTTGCAGCGTTGGTTAGGTAATCGAAACGGGCTTGCTGCTCTGGCTTCAGTGTGCCTAGTTTCTCGTTTTCCAGCACGTCCAGCGCCGCGCCGCGCACCTGGCCGCTCTGCAGGTTGCGCACCAAAGCCGCATGGTCGAGGATTTCGCCGCGGGCTGTGTTCATCAGCCAAATAGGCTTTTCAAAACCTTGCAGCAGTTCTTCGTTCACGAAATGATGATTGGCTGTGGAGTAGGGAATATGCAGGCTGAACACCTCCGCGCGCTGTTGCAGCTCCTCCAACCCAACTAAAGTGGCATACTTATCGGCCAACACGGCAGGGTCGTGGTCGTGGGCCAGCACGGTGCAGTCAAACGCCGATAACCGCCGCGCAAATGCTCGGCCCATGTGTCCGTAGCCAAGTAGCCCAATGGTCTTCCCTCCTATTTCCTCGCCCCTGTTGGCCTCACGCCGCCACTGCCTACTCCGCACTTCCTTATCGGCCCGCACAATGTTGCGGAACAAGCCCAACAGTAACCCCACGGCGTATTCGCCGACTGCATCCCGGTTACCTTCGGGCGCGTTCAGCAACGTGACACCCGCCGCTGCCATGGCCTCCTCATCGATATTGTCAACTCCGGCTCCGGCCCGCGCCACATAACGCAGCTGCGGCCCGTGCGCCAGCAGTTCTACCGTCACGCGCAGCTTCGACCGGACCATCAGCCCATCATAAGGATGCGCTGCCAGAGCGGCCGGCACCTCGGCGGCAGTTAGCTCGGGGCGGTAGTGGAGTTGCACACCAATTTCCTGCATGTAGTCGGGCAGGCTAGGGTGCATTTCGTCGATGACGAGGCAGAGGGACATGATTTGATGATTTAAAAAGATCCTACCGGAGCAAGAGCTGAATCGCCTGTGAGGTGCATCAGCTCTTTCATTAACTCGTTTTTTGTTAATGCACCTATTCAACTTTCTTCTGCTTTTTGCACCGAGGTGGCACGCGAAGGGTAAAGAAAATATAAGTTTATGCCAGCCCGTACAATTAGGTAGCTGTTGCTTGTGTAGGCTGCATACACTCGATCTACTAGAGGTTTTCCGTACGGTTTAGAAGCATCTTGATATAGATGCAATGCTGTTCCATTACCAGAACTCGTAGTGTAATAACATCCAGTCAGATGAGTTATATCATCTTCGTCAAAAAATATATCCGACAGAACATACCAGCTCAAGCAAAGTACAGCTAGGGTAAAAACCAGTTTGTAACTTATTGGCATTGTGTCAGATGTTTTCACACTGATGCTAAATGCTATGCGCTTCCACCCACTTTGTCAGTCCCACAAAATCAGCCACGCTCAATTGTTCGGCGCGCTTGTCGAAAATAGGGTCAGTGGTGTCTTCCGGAGTCATGCCTAACGGCTTGAGGGCATTGCGGAGTGTTTTGCGTCGCGTGGCAAATGCCTGCTTCACCACTTTAAAGAACAGCTTCTCGTTGCAGTCCAGGTGCTCGGTTGTGTTGCGAGTAAGGCGAATAACGGCCGACTGCACCTTGGGCGGCGGATTGAACACGTGCGGCGGCACCGTAAACAGGTACTCAATGGTGTAGAAAGCTTGCAGCAGTACGCTTAGAATACCATAGGTTTTCGAGCCGGGCCCTTCTGCTAGTCGGTCGGCCACTTCCTTCTGAATCATGCCTACCACTTCCCGCACTTGCTGGCGGTGCGCCAACACCTGGAAGTAGATCTGGCTGCTGATGTTGTAAGGAAAGTTGCCGATGATGCTGATGGGCTGGTCGTTGTAGAGCTTTCCCAGGTCCATCTTCAGGAAATCCTGGCTGTAAATCCGCTCGGTCAGCGCTGGATAATGCTTCTGCAAATACGCCACGGAATCCCGGTCAATTTCCACCACCGACGTGCGGTAAGCCGGGTGTTGCAGCAAGATCTCAGTTAGCACTCCCATGCCCGGCCCAATTTCCAGCACTTCTGTCACGCCATCCGGCAGCCGTAGTGCCTCCACTATCTTCCGGGCAATATTGGAATCGGCCAGAAAGTGTTGGCCCAGGTGCTTTTTGGCTTTAACGGAATCCATAAGGATGGTCTAGATACTGAAACAGTTAGTAAGGAAGGCAACAAGGCTCGTACGCTAGTTGAAGCAAGCCAGACAAAAGGCCAGAATAAGTAGCAGCTGCTTCATCCACTCATGCCCCGGTGGGTTGAATGCCTAAAACACCTACCGCATCTAGTCACCAGCTATACCAGGCCATCAACGTTTTCCAACGACTAGCTAGCAAGCACAGCCGGCAATTCTAGCAGCCATTCGAAAGCAGCTACTAGAAACTTCAATTACCTTCACGCCCAAAGGTACGCCTACGCCGCCGAAACCGGCGGTGGCCAGCTTTAACTCAGGCTTTCACTGCTTTTTGTGCTCCCCATGTCGCTTGAACTTGCCCACGCCGCCGATTTTCCATCCATTGCCGACACCGTGTTCATTGTGCCGGCCGGCACCACCGAACTACCCATTCTCGCGGCGGCCGACTTGCCGGAAGCGGCCCGCAACTACGTAACTGCCCAGTTGGCTACGGACACCAAACTGATTCATCTCAATCAGTACTCGCACCACCATTACTACGTAGTGGCTCCGTCCGCCGAGAAAACCACCCCCTATCTTGCCGCCGAAGCCCTGCGCAAAAGTGGCCATCAGCTCTACTCACACCTGAAAGCCGACAAGATCCGCGAGTTGTATGTTTGCGACTTAACAGATACTGGCGCCCTCGCCCTCGCAGAAGGAATAGCCCTAACGGCGTACCAGTTTGAAGGCTACAAAACCGATAAAAAGAGCAACCCAGCAACTGACCTGCAGAAGTTGACGCTCGTTAGCGCCAGCGTGACGGCCGCGCAAGTGCAGGAGTTAGCGGGCGTCCTACAGGGCGTTTTCTTGGCCCGCGACTTAGTGAATGCGCCCCTCAACAAGCTAAACGCCACCCAATTTGCGGAGCGGATGGCGGCGGCAGGTGAAGAAGTCGGGTATCACACTGAAATTCTGGACCTCGTCCGCATTGAAGCGTTGCGGATGGGCGGGCTGTTGGCCGTGAACCAGGGCAGCCCCGAGCCGCCTACGTTCACCATTATGGAGTACAAGCCGGCAGGGGCCACCAACACCAAGCCTTATGTACTGGTAGGCAAAGGCGTCGTGTTCGACACCGGGGGTCTGAGTTTGAAGCCCACGCCCAACAGCATGGACATGATGAAGCTGGATATGGCTGGCGGCGCAACCGTAACGGGAGTGCTTTATGCGCTGGCCAAAAACCAGATACCGCTGCACGTCATCGGCCTAGTGCCCGCCACCGACAACCGCCCTGGCGGCCTGGCCTTTGCCCCCGGCGACGTCATTACGATGTATAGTGGCCTAACAGTGGAAGTGCTGAACACCGACGCCGAGGGCCGCTTGCTTTTGGCGGATGCCCTGGCTTTCGCCAAGAAATACAACCCCGAGCTGGTGCTGGATTTTGCCACGCTTACGGGCGCAGCCGCCCGTGCCATTGGCAAGGAAGGCATTGTAGCCATGGGCACTGTCAGCGAGGAGCAAATGTTGGAATTGAAACAAGCAGGGCACCGCACCCACGAACGCCTGGTGGAGTTTCCGCTGTGGGATGAATACGCCGACCACATCAAATCTGATATTGCCGATATCAACAATGTAGGCAAGGGAGAAGCTGGCGCCATTTCCGCGGGCAAGTTTCTGGAGCGTTTCACCGAAGGGTATCCGTGGGTTCACTTCGATATTGCTGGCCCTGCCTACCTCATGGCCCCCGACTCCTACCGGGGCAAAGGCGGCACCGGCACCGCCGTCCGCCTCACCTACGATTTTCTGAAAACCAAAGTATAAGCGTGTCATACAGGGCATGACGGCCTCCGGTGCGTTGAAGCTACCGAAGCCTCTTTTGGTGGCCAAGCGCAGCCGAGGCGTCTTGCTTGTTTCACTGGGTTGGCACTCCAGCAGCGGCTACAACCGAACTTCGGTGCCCCGATGACATTCTTCTTTCACTCTTTATTTCCCCTGCATGCTCCCACGCATTGGCATATCTGTTGGCGACTTAGCCGGTATTGGCCCGGAAATCATCTATAAAACCTTCCTCGATTCGCGGTTGCTTAAATTCTGCACGCCCGTCGTGTATGGTACGGCCACGGTACTCTTCGACGATTTCCCGGTTGCTAAGGATGCGGAGCCTCTCACCTTCCGGCAAGTGCGCGAGGCCGCCGATATTGCGCCGGGCAAACACAACGCCGTAACGTGCTGGGAAGAAGATTTCACCCTTACTCCCGGCCAGCCAACCACTGCCAGCGGTACCGCGGCCCGGCTCAGCCTGCTAGCCGCTTCCCGCGACCTGAAAGCAGGCTTGCTCGATGCCCTGGTTACGGCCCCCATCAGCAAGGAGAACACCCAATCCGACGACTTCCGCTACCCCGGGCATACCGAGTTTCTCACTACCTTCTTCGGTGCCTCCGAGAGCTTGATGCTACTCACCAGCGAGGAACTGCGCGTAGCCACGGCCACTGGCCACATTGCCTTGAAAGATGTAGCTAGCCGCGTCACGAAGGAGTTGCTGCTTACCAAGCTGCGCATCTTATTGAAGTCGTTGAAGCAGGATTTTGGGCTTGAAAAGCCGCGGGTTGCGGTCCTGGGGCTTAACCCCCACGCCGGCGAAAACGGCTTGCTCGGAACCGAGGAGCAAGACGTAGTAACCCCCGTGATTCAACAACTGCTACAGGAAGGCCACTTGGTGTTCGGCCCTTATCCCGCAGATGGGTACTTCGGCACCCGTCAATACCGCCAGTTCGACGCCACCTTGTCTCTCTACCACGATCAGGGCCTGATTCCGTTCAAAAGTATTGCCTTCGAGCGGGGAGTGAACTTCACGGCTGGCCTGTCCGTCATCCGCACTTCCCCCGACCATGGCACGGCGTACGGTATTGCGGGCCAATACAAGGCCGACGAAACCTCGTTCCGGGAAGCGCTGTACTTAGCCTGCGACTTGGTGCGGCAACGGACTGCCTTGGCAGCCATCAAACCATTAGTGCCGGGCACCCCTCCGCGCGGAGGGCGCCAGGAATAACAGCAGCAGAACCCCTCACTGACCAGAAAAGCCACTCGTTCATACAGAGTTGGTGGCTTTTCTGCGTTTTTGGTGTTTCTGAAGGCATATCCTATAGCTATAACCTTGAGGGACTTATGGTTCTTGGCCTTAACACCATAGCCTGTCGGACTACGCAGCTTCTGCACTAAATCGAAACAATCTTTTCAAAAACGAAATTTAGTTTGCGGTTTTAAAACAGTCGCGTAACTTTGCAGCCGCTAAATCAAATCCGAATCCTGTTTCTGTTGCTTCTATGATTCTTCAAACTCCTTCTGACTACCGCACGGCGTTGCGCCGCATGGATGCGCTGGTAGCCGCTGGTTTTGAGGGCAACGCTGTGTTGGAGGCTGAATTCCGGGAGTTGATTGTTGCCCTCGATACTTACGAGGACAAGCTAGGCTTGCTACCCATACCCAACTTACCCACCTCCCTGGCGGATATGATTGAGTTGAAGCGTCAGCAAATGCGCCTCAAGCAAAAAGACTTGGCGCAACTGCTAGAAGTACCAGCCGGGCGCCTGTCGCAGATCCTCAGTGGCAAACGCCGCGTTACGCTGGACTTAGCCAAACGCTTGTACGAGCGGCTAGGTATTCCCCCAGAATTCATTTTGAAAAACGCCTAAAGCCACACCTTGCTTTAGACTCTGCTTTTACTAAACGGCAAAATCTTCCTACTTTTGCCCCCTGCTATAAATTGACCGTGAAGAAGAACGTTAAATACGACTTGGCTATTGCCAAACTAGCCGACAAAACGCACCAGTTTGCGTTCGAGCTAGATCGTGAGTTTTTCGAGCAGTTCGAGCAGCAACTCATTCCCGATGGCAAGCTCCACGCGGACGTGACACTGATCAAAACAGACCGCTTGCTCACACTGAACTTCGACATTTCGGGTACCGTACGCCTCACCTGCGACCGGAGCCTAGACGAATACGACCAGGAAGTGGACGTGCACGAGCAGCTATTGGTACGCTACGGCGACCGGGAAATAGAACTCGACGACAATGTGCTGCAAATCACTCCCGACACGCAGATCCTTCCTCTGGCGCAGCACCTGTTCGATTACATCGGGTTGGCCCTGCCCATGAAGAAGCTGCACCCGCGCTTCCAGAACGAGCCCGACGAAAACCCGGAATCAGAAACCAAACTCATCTTCACCACTCGCCAACCCGGGGACGATGAAGATGACGACGAGGGAACCGACCCGCGCTGGAATGCGCTGCGCAACCTCAACTAAGCGCCTGAGTCGCTTTTCACTCAACCAAGCAACACTTACCATTCAACATTTTTTTGACTCATGGCACATCCTAAGAGACGCCAATCCTCGACTCGCCGCGACAAGCGTCGCACCCACGACAAGCTAACCCCAAAGGCAGTTACGCTTTGCCAAAACACTGGTGAGCTGCACCTCCGCCACAAGGCGTACGTGGTAGATGGCGACCTATATTTGCACGGTAAAGTAGCCATCAAGGGCTACGCTCCGGTAGCAGCTCCTGCCGCCGCTGCCGATACCGACGAAGAATAGCCGCGTTTTCCCTTTTCTTTACCTCCCGGCACCTTCTCTCATACGCAGAGAGGCTGGGCGGTAGAGTAAGGTTCCTCTCCCAGACTCCTCCTTGATACCTCGTACATGAAGATAGCCCTGGACGCTATGGGGGGCGATTTTGCGCCCCAGGCCGCCGTAGATGGTGCGGTACTGGCCGCGCAACAACTAGCCGGCAAGGCCCAGATTGTGCTTATCGGCCAAGAAGCAGCCGTTCGCCCCCTCCTAGATCAGCATGGCGAAGCCGCCACTAGTCTTGCGCTAGTACCTGCCTCTCAAGTAATTGAGATGGGGGAGCACCCGGCCAAAGCGTATCAGCAAAAACAGGATTCCAGTATTGCTGTGGGCTACCGCCTGCTACACACTGGCGAGGTTGATGCCTTTTGTTCGGCAGGCAACACGGGTGCCATGCTGGTAGGCGCTATGTTTAGCGTCAAGCCCGTGCCCGGCGTATTACGCCCTGCTATTGCCAACTTTGTTCCGAAGCTGCACGGCGGTATGGGCATCCTGCTCGACGTAGGAGCCAATGCGGAATGCAAACCTGAAATGCTGGAGCAATTCGGTGAGTTAGGTTCTTTGTACGCCCAGTACGTGCTAGGCATCAGCAACCCCAAAGTGGGCTTGATGAATTTGGGCGAAGAAGAAGGCAAGGGTACTACCCTCACCCAAGCAGTACATCAATTGCTGAAAGTAAACCCTCACCTCAATTTCATCGGCAATATTGAAGGGCGCGACCTTTTCAATGAAAAAGCAGATGTTATTGTCTGTGACGGTTACACCGGTAACGTGATGCTGAAAATGGCCGAATCTATCTACGAGATTATGGCCGAAAAACAGATGCGTGACGCCTTTTTCGACAAGTTCAACTACGAGGCTGTTGGGGGCTCTCCTATTTTGGGTATCAACGATAATGCCATTATTGGCCACGGCGTTAGTACTCCTTTGGCCATCTGCAACATGTTGCTCCAAGGATACCAAATGGCGCAGTCTGGCATCTCCGATCAGATAAAAAATACCTTCAAGTCTTAGCGACTAAGTCCGGCCCCGGCCGGATTTTTTCTTGCCGCGTTTTCCGCTTTTCTTCAATGAAAATTACCGCTGCTATTACCGGAGTGGGTTCTTATGTGCCCGACTACGTGCTCACGAACCAAGAACTCGAGAAGATGGTGGATACCACTGACGAGTGGATCACGACTCGCACGGGCATTAAGGAGCGTCGCATTTTAAAAGGCGAAAACCAGGGCACTTCGGTAATGGGCACCAAGGCAGTGCAGCAGCTGCTTGCTAAAACGGGTACCAAGCCCGAGGAAATCGACTTGCTGATTTGCTCGACTACCACTCCTGACCTCGTCTTCCCTGCTACGGCTAACATTATTTCGGCAGCAGCGGGCATTACCCAGGCATTCAGCTTTGATATGCAAGCCGCTTGCTCCGGCTTCTTGTTTGCGCTGGCAACCGGCGCACAATACATCCAAACGGGTACCTACAAGAAAGTAGTGGTGGTAGGAGCCGATAAAATGTCGGCTATTGTTGACTACACTGACCGTGCGAATTGCATCATCTTCGGTGATGGGGCTGGTGCAGTATTGCTTGAGCCGAGCACCGAAGGCTACGGCCTGCTCGACCAAGTACTTCGTACCGATGGTACCGGCGAGCAGTACCTCTACCAGAAAGCGGGGGGCAGCCGCCGGCCGCCATCTAGCGAGACAGTAGCCAACCGGGAGCATTTCATCCACCAGGAAGGCGCTACGGTATTCAAGTTCGCCGTGACCAACATGGCCAACGTAGCTGCGCAGGTGATGGAACGCAACCATTTGACCAATGACGACGTGGCCTGGCTGGTCCCTCACCAAGCCAACAAGCGCATTATTGATGCTACGGCCCATCGGATGGGCGTGGGCCCAGAAAAGGTGATGCTTAATATTCAGCGCTACGGCAACACCACCAATGCTACCATTCCGCTGTGCCTTGCCGATTACGAATCGCAACTACACCAAGGCGACAACCTAGTTTTAGCGGCTTTCGGCGGTGGGTTCACCTGGGGTTCTATCTACCTCAAATGGGCCTATGACCCCAAGCCTGGACCGGCCATTAGTTAATCCTGACGGCCCGGACGCGGAAAACTTCTATACTTGCACTCCCAACGTGCCGTCCCGCCACTTTTCGGGACGGCACGTTCGGTTAGAAGGGGTGCGAACAACGATTACTAGTTGTCTGCTGCAACTTCACCCGCTACTCACGATTTCATTCACCAGCCCACCATTCACAAAAAGCAACCAGCTGTCCGCTGCTGCTACCCGCTTAAAAAATGGCTACTACCGCAGATTTCCGCAACGGCCTCGTGCTGAACTACAACGGCGAGTTGCACGTCATCACCGAGTTTCAGCACGTGAAACCTGGTAAAGGTCCCGCCTTCGTGCGCACCAAGCTTCGCAACATCAAAACCGGCAAAGTGCTCGACAACACTTTCAACGCCGGGGTGAAAGTGGAAACAGCTCGCGTAGAGCAGCGCCCGCATCAGTACCTATTCAAGGATGATTACGGCTTTACCTTCATGGATAATGCTACCTTCGAGCAAGTGGTACTGCCCGAGGCCATGGTACCCTTCGCTGACTTGATGAAAGAAGGCCAGGAAGCTACCATCCTGTTTCATGCCGAAACCGAGCAGCCGCTCACCGCTGAACTGCCTACCACTGTCGAGCTGATGGTGACCTATACCGAGCCTGGTTTGAAAGGAGACACGGCTACCAACACGCTCAAGCCTGCCATCGTTGAGACCGGGGCCCGGATTCAGGTGCCGCTGTTCATCGACACTGATACTAAAATTCGCGTCAAGACCAGCGACTACTCCTATGTCGAAAGAGTCAAGTAAGCACCCCAGCAAGTCAAGCGCCGCCATGAAAGCCAAGGAACTCCAGGAACTCATCGACTTCATTGCGAAGTCGGGCCTCAACAAAGTCAACATCGAAACGGAGGAGTTTAAAATCTCCGTGCAGCGCGAACCCAGCTACAAGCCGGTGGTTAGCATGTCGTCTTCGGCAGCTCCTGCTCCCGCCGCGGCTCCGGCAGCACCAGCGGCAGCTCCCGCTCCCGCCCCAGCAACGCCGGCCGCGCCAGCCGCCGCTGCGCCAGCCGCCGATAATTACGTGCCCCTGAAGGCTCCCATGATTGGCACCTTCTACCGCAGCAGCAGCCCTGATACGCCGGCTTTCGTGCAGGTAGGTGATTTGGTGGAGAAAGGCCAGGTGATTTGTATCATCGAAGCCATGAAACTGTTCAACGAAATAGAGGCCGAAGCATCAGGACGCATTGTAAAGGCGATGGTGGAAAATGCCTCGCCAGTGGAATACGATCAGCCTTTGTTCCTGATTGAGCCGATGTAATTTATTGGGTTTTTGGGGTCTTGGGAACTTGGGGTGCCGCCTATACGGCTAGCTCTTAGTTCGTAAGGCCCTTTTCCTTTTCCGCGAGACCCCAAGACCTTTAGCCCTCAAGACCCAATGTTCAAAAAAATACTGATTGCCAACCGGGGTGAAATTGCGCTGCGCATCATCCGGACCTGCAAGGAAATGGGGATTAAAACGGTGGCTGTTTATTCCACCGCCGACAAAGAAAGTTTGCACGTACGCTTTGCTGATGAGGCCGTGTGCATCGGGCCTCCTCCGTCCTCACAATCGTACCTCAGCATTCCCACGCTGATAGCCGCAGCGGAAATAACCAACGCCGATGCTATCCATCCGGGCTACGGTTTTTTGAGTGAAAACGCGGAGTTTTCGCGCGTGTGCCAGGAAAACGGCATCAAGTTCATTGGTGCTACGCCCGAGATGATCAACCAAATGGGTGACAAAGCTTCCGCCAAAGCCACCATGATCAAGGCGGGTGTACCGTGCATTCCAGGTTCAGTGGGACTGCTGGAATCAGTGGAGCAAGGCAAGAAAGTAGCGGCCAAAATCAAGTACCCCGTCATTCTGAAGGCTACGGCTGGCGGTGGCGGACGTGGTATGCGTATCATCCCTACCGAAGACGACTTCGAAAAAGCTTGGAATGATGCTCGTACGGAAGCCAAAGCAGCCTTCGGCAACGACGGTGTGTACCTGGAAAAGTTTGTAGAGGAGCCGCGTCACATCGAGATACAGGTGTGCGGCGACCAATATGGCCGCGTTTGCCACCTCTCGGAGCGTGACTGCTCGATTCAGCGCCGCCACCAAAAGCTGGTGGAAGAAGCACCTTCCCCCTTCATGACCGAGGAACTGCGCGAACGGATGGGCTCTGCTGCCGTAGCTGGAGCTTCTGCCATCGGTTACGAGGGTGTGGGTACCATCGAGTTCCTAGTCGACAAAAACCGTGACTTCTACTTCATGGAGATGAACACCCGCATTCAGGTGGAACACCCCGTGACCGAGGAGATTGTAAACTATGACCTCATCAAGGAGCAGATAAAAGTGGCAGCCGGCATCCCGATTTCTGGCCACAACTATTACCCCAAGATGCACGCCATGGAGTGCCGCATCAACGCCGAAGATCCAACCAAGGATTTCCGACCCTCCCCTGGCAAAATCACCACGCTCCACATCCCCGGCGGCCACGGCGTTCGGGTTGATACGCACGTGTACGCGGGCTATACCATCCCATCGAACTATGATTCGATGATAGCCAAGCTCATTACCGTAGCGCAAACCCGCCAGGAATGCATTGTAAAAATGAAGCGGGCGTTGAGTGAGTTTGTAGTGGAAGGCGTGAAAACGACTATCCCATTCCACTTGGCGCTCATGGATAACAAGAACTTCCAGGACGGCGACTTCACGACTAAATTTTTGGAGACGTCATTTGACTTTTCAGAGTTGTAAGCCACTGGTTTCAAGCCAAACCATGATGTTTGGTTGAACTGCAAATACCAGCTTAACACGCCGACCGATTGGCAACTTACGCAACACCCCCTAGAGAAAGCCAACCGTACTAGTTGGTTCTCTCTAGGGGGTGTTGCGTAAGTTGCCACACGTATCAAAGTGCACTTCAGGCAGGGCGTAGACCTCCAATATCTGCACTGGTTTAGCGTCTGGCTCTCCAAACTCCGTCTCGCTGTCATCCGCTAAGTAAGGCGAACCATCCTGAAACACGATGTCATAATAGGGATAGTGTGGTTGCGCTGGATGGGTAAACGGTACCAGTACAGCCATCCCATACGTAGCGGAAAGTTTTTGGCCTAACCATAAGGATCTTGCCTCCCAATCTTCGTTAGGCGTTCTGTAAAGAGCAACATGCTGCGGAAACTGGGGCACCTCTGACGTACTAGCTTCGAAAAAGATATGCATCGGATCCGCAGAATCGAATTCCATCGGCTCTTGGTCGCCTATCATCATGGCCCACTCGAACACAGTGAGGCTTGGCATCGCATCCCGAAAGCACTCCTGAATCTGTGCGGTTGATAGCACCTTACTTAAGTAGAACTCTTCCATAGCCAGAAGTAGGTAACACGCTATAACACTACAAAAAAGGCCGACTGTACAGTCGGCCTTTCTCATTAAGAATTTATGCTTTGGCGGATGGGTTGTTGGTCTCAATCTCTTGCACCAACTCGCCGTACCACTCCTCCCCGTACTTGCGAACCAGCGGCTCCTTCAGAAACTGATACACCCGCATGCCCAAGTTGGCGCCGAACGAGCAAGCTGGGTTGCAAATGCCCCACCGGTCGTAGTTCAGGGCTTCGAAGCCTTCGTACTTGGTAATGCGGATGGGGTATAAGTGGCAGCTGACGGGCTTCTTGAAGCTGGTAGCACCCGCTAGATAAGCCTGCTCAATACCACACTTCAGAATGCCTCGCTCGTCATACAATGCATAAGCGCACTCCCGGTCGTTGATGGTAGTGGTGCTATAGTCGCCTTCCCAATCCTTGATGTAGAGGCCCTGCTGCTCGATGGCCTGCTGGCCGGCTTCGGTAAGGAAGGGCTTGATGTGCTGATATTCCGCTTCGAGAATCTTTAGCTCGTCTTCCTCCAGGGGTGCGCCTAAGTCGCCTTCCACGCAGCAGGCGCCTTTGCAAGCTTCCAGGTTGCAAACGAAAAAGTTGTCCCGAATGTCATCAGAGATGACAGTGTTTTGAATGATGATCATAGTGGGTTGCTGCTGAGCGCGGCGAAGGGTTCAAGAAGGATAGCAGGCGTAGTTCTTCACAACTGCATCGGTCAACTTTTGCGTTCCTCCGCCAATAGAGTAACTGCAAAGATACCCAATTACTGTAGCCTGAACAGCACCTCTTCGGTCAGCTGGCACTGCCGATGATGCGAATACGTAGCCAACGAAACGGCCTGCGCCTGTTTAGCCAACAGTTGCCGTAACTCCGGTGCCATCAACAACCGGCCAATGGCAGCCTCGAACGCACCGGCGTCGCGCAGGGGGAACAACAGGCCCGTGCGGCCATCGTCCACTATTTCCAGGGTGCCGCCGGTGGCGGTAGCTACCACTGGCAGCCCTGCGGCCATGGCTTCAATTGTGACCATGCCGTAGGTTTCGTTGGTGGAGCCGGTGATGGATATATCGAGGGCGCGGTACGCTACTTCCGGCTGCGACGTGAATTCCCGAATGTGCACCACCTCAGTCAAGCCCAATTCCTGTATCCGGCGTAGTACTGCTTCCCGGTAGGCATTGCCCTCGTTGCGCGTCGACTCGCCCACTAACAGCAGGTGTAAGGGAACAGTTGGGTGCTTTCTGCGCAAAACGGCCAATTCCTCGACCACAAAATCCTGGCCCTTGCCATCATCAAACCGGCCGATAACACCCAGCAACACGGCACCCGTAGGCAGTTGTAGATGCAATTGTTGCCGAGCACGTGTGCGGGTTAGCGTCGGATCAGCAAACTTCTCTAGCTCTATGCCTAGCGGTACCACGTGCAGGCGCTCGGCGCTGAATCGAGTTTTCTCCAACACCTGTCGTGCCAGGCCGGGCAACGGGGAAAGCCACGCGTCTACGGCATTGTAGCGCACCGTGTGGATAAGGCCACGCTTTGCCAAGCCTAGCTGCATATGCTGCTGATATACCAGCTTCAGCGTAGGCATGTGCACCTTTTTGCAGAGCACTGCCAGCCCCAAATCTCCGTTCCTAGTGACGATAAGCACCCGTGTACCATAGGCTAGCATAACGCGAGCCAGCTGACCAGCAGCGGGAACATCCAAGGCTTTCCAACGGTTAGTGAGGCAAACCACTGGCAAGGCAAGTGCTTCGGCTCGAACGGCTATAGGGGAATCAGGCAGCGTAATCACCTGCACGGGCCAACCGCGGCGGTGCATCCACTCGGCGAAGCGCACGGTGTTCAGTTCTAGCCCGCCCCAACTCGCCGACAAGCACAGCAACGACAACGGAAACTTCGCGGCAGAAGCGGCAACGGAAGCAACGGCAGACTCAGGGGGATTCACGCAGCAAAGATACAATTGCCGTTCGTGCGTCCGCAATTCGTGGGAGTCACGCAAAAAGCTAAGTGCGACTTCTTTCCACCTGCTATGTACCGAAGCACGGTCTGTTGCTGCGTACTCCTCGGCGTAGCTCGGCAGCAGCCAATGACAACGTATCTACTGCGGAAACCCGGAGTTCCTGCTTCGTTGGGCCGCATGAAAGCCGTACCTTTGCTAATAAGCCAAAACGCTTAGCTTTTCGAATGGCACTGGATTATCTTTCTCTTCTAAATCCCTCGCAGGCGGCTGCCGTGATGCAAATCGACGGCCCTTGCATGATTATAGCTGGCGCGGGCTCGGGTAAAACCCGGGTGCTTACTTACCGCATTGCCAACCTACTCGAACAGGGCGTTGACCCGTTCAACATTCTGGCCCTCACCTTCACCAACAAGGCCGCCAAGGAGATGCGCGCCCGGATAGAGAAGGTAGTAGGCGGAGCGGCAGCCAAAAACCTGTGGATGGGCACCTTCCACAGCATATTTGCCCGCATCCTGCGGTCCGAAGCCGACAAAATTGGCTTTCCCCGCTCCTTCACTATCTACGACACGCAGGACAGTAAAACGCTGATCAGCCAGATTCTAAAAGAGCTGGAACTCGACGACAAGCTGTACAAGCCTGGTATGGTGTTGGGCCGAATCTCGGCGGCTAAAAACAAGCTCATATCCGTTCAGCAGTACCTCAATGACCCGGTTATCCGCCAGGACGACGAGGCCGCGCTACGGCCCAAGATTGGCGTGATTTATCAGCAATACGCCAACCGCTGCTTCAAGGCAGGGGCTATGGACTTCGACGACCTGTTGTACCAAACCAACGTTCTGTTCAAGGACCATCCCGATGTGCTCAACAAGTACCAGAACTTATTCCGGTTTGTGATGGTGGACGAGTACCAGGACACCAACTACTCGCAGTATTTGATTGCGCGCAAGTTGGCGGCCAAAGAGCGCAACATCTGCGTAGTAGGCGACGATGCGCAAAGTATCTACGCGTTCCGGGGCGCTGATATTCAGAATATTCTCAATTTCGAGAAGGACTACCCGGAGTTGCAAGTATTCAAGCTAGAGCAAAACTACCGCTCTACCAAGACGATTGTAAAGGCGGCCAACTCGGTTATCAAAAACAACCAAGCTCAGCTGCGCAAAGACGTATTTTCCGACAACGAGGAAGGGCCACTGATTGAGGTACTGAAGGCGGCGTCGGACAATGAGGAAGGCAAGCTCGTAGCCAATTCCATCTTCGAGGACAAGATGAGCCATCATCTATCCTACGATGACTTTGCCATTCTGTACCGCACCAACGCCCAGAGCCGGGCCATGGAAGAATCGTTGCGCAAGCTCAACATCCGCTACAAGATTGTGGGTGGCTTGAGCTTCTACCAGCGCAAAGAAATCAAGGACCTGGTAGCCTACCTGCGCCTCACGGTGAACCCCAACGACGAGCAGGCGCTCCGCCGCGTTATCAACTACCCCAAGCGCGGCATCGGTGATACAACCATTGCCAAGCTCATCAACGCTGCCGAGGAAAGCAACCACACCATTTGGGAAGTGGTAGCCAACGCCGACCAGTTCCTTCCCACTCGCACGGCCAACCCGATAGTAGACTTCGCCGAGAAGATCAAGGCCTATACCGCCGTAGCAGCCAAAGAAGATGCCTTTGAAGCGGCCAAGTTCATTGCCAAGAACTCGGGCATGATCGAGGAACTATACGCCGATAAAAGCATCGAAGGTCTTTCCCGCTACGAGAACATCCAAGAATTGCTGAACGGCGTGAAAGCCTACACCGAGGACCCGGAACGCGAAGACAAAACGCTGGGCGCCTTCTTACAGGATATTGCCCTCGTGACGGACGCTGACACCAAAGACGCGCAGCAGGAAGGCGAAGCCGTGACTATGATGACGATTCACTCGGCCAAGGGCTTGGAGTTTCGCAACGTGTACATTGTGGGGATGGAGGAAAACCTATTTCCTTCGCAGATGATGATAACGTCGCGGGCGGATCTGGAAGAGGAACGCCGGCTGTTTTACGTAGCCATCACGCGGGCCGAAAAGAAGCTCACCCTGAGCTACGCCACGTCCCGCTACCAGTGGGGCAACTTGCGCAGCTGCGAGAAAAGCCGGTTTCTCGATGAAATCGACCCGCAATTCGTAGACTTCAAGTTTGCGGCTACCCCGAGTGCCGGCCCCGGCGAGTCACCATTCGGGCATGTGTTCGAGCGGCGCAGCAACCTCTTACCCACGCCGGCGCGTAAGACAGTTGCCAAAGGCTATACTCCCCCGGCAGACTTTCAGCCCTCCGATACCAGCAATTTGCAAACTGGGCAACGGGTGGAGCACCCCAAGTTCGGTTTTGGCCACGTAACGAAGCTGGAAACCGTTTCGGGCTCCACCAAAGCCATTATCGAGTTCGAAGAAGTCGGCGAGAAGACGTTATTGCTGAGTTTTGCGAAATTGCGGGTGCTTGGCTGATGCACTAATTGCCGTATGTTTAGCTTTGGCAGCGGCAACGTGGCACAGAGGCACCGTCGTCTGGTGTCCAACCCCAAAGCACTGTAGCGGCTCTATAGGCTGCCGCAGTTCCCCCTTACTAGGATTTACTTTTTTCTAATGCCCTTACCTTCCCTTCATAAGCACGAGCTACTACAGCGCGAGTACGGCCAAAGCACCTTCCAACTGGTGCAGGGCCTGCGCGACGTAGAAGACAAAGCCGAGCGTACACGCCGTGCCACCCAGATTGTGCAGCTTATTTTCCGGCTGCAACCTTCCCTGCGCGACCAGCCCGATGCCCAGCAGCGCGTCTGGAACCATCTCTACGAAATGGCCGATGAGGACCTGGATATTGATGCGCCATTCGAGTTGCAAGGCTTGAGCCAGCTTAACCAGCAGCCCAAACCTATTCCTTACCCAAAGCAAGCCATGAAGCTGAAAGCGTATGGCAAGAGCGTGGAGCTAATGGTGGAAAAGGCGCTGACGCTGGAAGACCCCACGGAGCGTGAGCAGGCCACTATCACCATTGGCCGAACGATGAAGTTTCTATACCGTTCGCACAACAAGGAAAACGCCAAGGACGTCACTATTCTCAAGCACCTCAAAGACCTGTCCGGAGGACAATTGACCCTGGACCCGGCGCAGGTGGAAGCGCAAGGGCTCTTCGAGTTTGCCGGGGGCGGTGCTCCTGTAGTCGCAAGCGGTACTGGCCGGGCGGCTTTCGTGGTACCACAGCCGCGCCAAGACCGTGAAGGACGCCGCGGCAACAGCGGCGGCAATAACCGGCGCGACAAGCAGCGCCGCGGTGGCAAGAAAGGTCGCCAAGAACCCCAACAACCTCCTCAGTAATTTTTCTGAAGGAGCTAGGAAACGGGCCGTGAGAACTGGCTGATCTTAAGGAATAAGGTGGAACGGCGTTGTAGTTGCCGTTCTTGCTGCTGTTTCCTTCGCCGGTATTCACCGCCTGCTCTCCTAGCTCCTAATTCTTGTTATATGGCCTCATTCGAAGTAATTGGCGGGAATCCGCTCAAAGGAGAAATCGTGCCGCAGGGCGCCAAAAACGAAGCGTTGCAGATTCTGTGCGCTGTGCTGCTAACGTCGGAGCCCGTTACCATCTCCAACATTCCCGACATCCGCGACGTCAACAAACTCATTGAGCTCTTGCGCGATATGGGAGTGAAAGTTGGCAAACTCGCTTCGGACACCTACCGCTTTCAGGCCGATGATGTACATCTGAGCTACTTGGATACGCCTGAATTTGTAGCCCAAGGACGGGCCTTACGCGGATCCGTGATGATCCTGGGGCCTATGCTGGCTCGTTTCGGTAAGTGCCAGCTGCCCAAACCCGGTGGCGACAAGATTGGCCGGCGGCCCTTGGATACCCACTTTGTAGGGCTAGAGAAACTCGGTGGCAAGCTGACGCTCGAAGGCTTGGATTTCTACCGCATCAACGCCGACGGCCGGCTACGGGGAGCCCACATGCTCTTAGAAGAAGCCTCCGTTACGGGCACAGCCAACATCCTGATGGCCGCAGTCCTAGCTGAAGGCACCACCACCATCTACAACGCTGCTTGCGAGCCGTACGTGCAACAGCTTTGCAAGATGCTTGTGCGCATGGGGGCTCGTATCACGGGCATAGGGTCCAACCTACTCACCATTGAAGGCGTGGAGAGCCTTGGTGGCACCGAGCACCGCATGCTCCCCGATATGATTGAAATTGGGTCGTTCATTGGTCTTGCGGCCATGACGGGCTCGGAGATTACCATCAAAGACTGCCAAATCCAGGAGTTGGGCGTCATCCCCGACACGTTCCGCAAACTAGGCATCCAGCTAGAGTTCCGCGGCGACGACATTTACATCCCGGCACAAGACCGCTATCAGATTGCCACCTATCTTGATGGCAGCATCCTGACCGTTTCCGACCACACCTGGCCGGGCCTCACCCCTGACCTGTTGAGCATCGTGCTAGTGGTCGCGACGCAAGCCAAAGGCACCGTGCTCATCCACCAGAAAATGTTTGAGAGCCGCTTGTTCTTCGTAGACAAGCTCATCGACATGGGCGCCCAGATTATCCTCTGCGACCCCCACCGCGCCACCGTTATCGGCCTCAACAAGCGCACGCGTCTGCACGGTATCACCATGACGTCCCCGGACATTCGGGCGGGCGTGGCCTTGCTCATCGCGGCCCTCTCCGCCGATGGCCGGAGCATAATAGAAAACGTCGAGCAGATTGATCGGGGCTACCAGTACATCGACAAACGTCTGACCTCGTTGGGTGCGCAAATCCGTCGTTTGTAGTCCAATTCGCGCAAGACAACCGAGCGTATCCTCGGTTTTAGGTTACGCTAGTTATATGACTCTCAATCAAGTGATAGGTATTGCCGGTTGGCAATACCTATTTTGTTTTTTCGGGGATTTCTATGCTGCCTATGTAGGACTGAATGACAGGTAGCAAACGCGGCAAAATGGCCTCTATTGCTGCTCGCTCTTTGCTGGTCCAGTGGCGGGGATGCCCGAAAGTACAGGGCTGAAGGATACCCCATAGTTGCCCATTGTCGGTGATGTGGGCATGAATTAGAGCCCGGTGTCCAAACGTTTTGCGCTCGAATTCTCGGTTGAGCACGTCGGGCGTAGCAGCTTCCACGTCTTCCACAAACACAGATGGCCGGGTAGCGAGAGCAGCCCGAAATAGAGGGTCTTGTTGGGGCAAGTCGGTGGTATCTTCCTGCCAGTCATGGATGGGGTTGGGTACTACGTCGTTCTTGCGCCAACAGAACGCAATACGCCCTTTGCCCACAGCTGGGTCCCGAACATATAGGAAGCAACGGTCCGCTTCCAAATACTTCCCGACTTGCTCCAATACTCGGTTGATGGTAGCGGCAGGGGCCTCATCGGTGGGCACCGTTACCAAGAGCGAACTAGGTGAACTCATAAAAAGGAGGCAAGAAAATAGTCCTTTGTGAAACGGGCCTTGGAGTGAATAGTTCTTGGCTTTTTTCGCACACTTGTTCTATAAGTATCCTTAGTAGGCATTAGGCCTGCTTGGGAGTATATCAGCTGGCAATTGGTATATATAGCCTATACCATACACTATCTGTTCAGCGTTGTGTGAACGTGATGGTGGTTGGCGCGAAGGAACATCTTTACTCCTCATTATGGATATCATGGAAAAGACTGCTCTAATCATGGTGTATGCCTTGTTCTTACTGACCTCTTGCAGTCAAAAGCAAGGCGCTGTATCAGAAGATAAAACACTGACGGAAAACGTATTAATGAGTGCGCCTCCAGTCATGGAATCAAGCTCTCCCTCAGAAGATCCTATTGCATCTGTTGCTGATAAACAAGCCATTACGGAAGCCGCTCAAGACCCCGCCACGCCAGCCAGAGTTGCAGCCGCGCCGGCCGCAACGCGCAAGCTTGTTTACCATGCCGAAGTGCGGGTGAAAGTAGCAGACCTAGACCGGGCTAACGCCCGCATGGACAGCCTCACGCGCACCTATGGCGCCTACGTATCAGATGCTTCCGAAACGCGACAGGACGGGGAGCGGCAGCACCAGATGAAGATTCGGGTGGTGCCAAGCCGCTTCCACGCCATGCTGGGTAGCCTCAACGGGTTGGGGGCTTTGGTATCTAAAACGCTGGGTACCGACGACGTAACGGCGGAACACGCTGATGTGTCGGCGCGGCTGGGAACTAAGCGGGCCTTGGAGCAGCGTTACGTGGCTTTACTGAGTCAGGCCAAGAAAGTGTCGGACATTCTGGAAATAGAAGAAAAGCTAGCAGAAGTGCGGGGTGATATTGAATCAACGGAAAGCCGCCTCAAGACCCTCAACGACCTAGTAGCTTATTCCACCATCACGCTGACGTATTTCCAGGAACTACCCCTGAATGCCCCTGACGCGCCAGTACTTTCGTTTGGCAGCCGACTGGTGCAGTCCTTTTACGATGGATGGGAGTTGCTCACAGGCCTTGTATTAGCTCTGGTTACAGCGTGGCCGCTCTTGCTTGGTGGGGCGCTTGGACTATGGGGGCTGCGGGCCTGGCGACAGCGCCGCCGGCAACAGACCGCTGCTACTTCTGCCTAATGCTAGTGTTAACAGCAGTACCACACAACAACGCCCCGGCTACCATGGCAGCCGGGGCGTTGTTGTGTGGTACTGCTGTTGGCTTTAGTCAACCACCATGTCTATAACGGCTGTCACGACCGATAACACGACGCTGAACAGCACCGCGGAGAGAAAGCCATCTAGTTTGAACCCAGGAATCAGGGCGTCGGCAATCATCACGATAGCCGCGTTAATGACCAGCAGGAAGAGGCCAAGCGTCAGGATGGTGATGGGCAGCCCGAGCAATTTCAGAATGGGCTTTAGTACGGCGTTAAGCACGGCCAGCACAATTACCAACAAAATAGCATCACCGAAGCCACCAATGTGAGAGCCTGGCAGGAAAGCCGCCAGCAGATATGTGATAACTGCCGTGAGCAAAAACTTGAGAATGAATCCCATGCGCGTAAAGTGTGATTAGGTAAGGGAGAAAGTAGACAGATGTACGCGGAAAGCGCAAAAAAGATAGATTGAAGGCTATGTATCTAGCCCACCCAGATCCAAGCGAAAGCCCCAGCGAAGCAGCCCCATCCATGAATAGATGAGCGCCGCTCCGCTGGGGCTTATGGTGTTCTAGACCGACTTTCTACTTTTCAGCGCCCTTGTCCGTAAGACGCCCCTGCGAAACGCCCATCCAATTGGCCATGCTATACAGCAAGCGGGCCCCCACAATGGCGTTCCAGTCAGTGTCGCCGGGAGCTACTTCGTTTAAGTCGCAGCCGATGATAGTCCGTCCGGAGCGTACCACTTCGCGGATAAGGTAGAGGGCCTCCTCAAACTCCAGCCCACCAGGCACTGGCGTACCCGTACCGGGGCAGAGTTTGGGGTCGAGTCCATCAATATCAAAGCTCAAGTATACCTTCTGCGGCAGCTGCGCAATGATTTTGCCGCACACCTTCTTCCACGATTTCTTAGCGAACCGCTCGTCGCTCAGGAAACGGTTGTGAAACATCACAATACGGCCTTGGCTATGCTCCACGGTTTCGGCTTCCTGCTGACTTAGGTCCCGAATACCTACCTGCACCATCTTTTTCACCTGCGGCAGCTTAAGCGCATTGTACATGATGGAAGCGTGCGAGTACTCGAAGCCTTCGTATGCGGGGCGCAGGTCACAGTGCGCGTCGATTTGCAGGATACCAAACTCCTCGTGGCGCTCGGCCAGCGCGTGCAGATACCCAAGGGGAGTGCTATGGTCGCCACCAAGCAACACCACGCCTTTGCCGGCATCAAGGTAGGCACCGGTTTTTTGCTTGAGGTAGTTCAACAAGTGTAACCCCTGCTTGGTAATAGCAGCGGGCACGTCGGCGTGCGTGGCGGCCTCGGCGGCAGGCTCGCCTGCTTCAAGCCACTTGATGTAAGCAGCTGCCTGCTTCCGCAGCTGCTGGCTTTGCTGCGCCACTTTTTCGTCGGCATCTTCCATAGCCAGGCCCATACGCCAGGCATCTGGCATGTCCGGGTCGTACAGATCCACTTGCAAGGAAGCCTCCCGAATGGCTTCGGGGCCTTCCGCAGTACCCGCACGATACGAAACCGTTACCTCCCAGGGCACAGGTACAATTATTACCTGCGCTTCCGGCACAGTGAAGGGAAGACCATATACGCCCCCTTGGGAATCACCCAACGCATTAGGGTCGAAGTCGGCGAGCTTTTTCTCGAGGTCAGAAGTGTGGGTTGAAGCCATAAGGCGATACAAAGAAGTGGTGGGATAGTGAAATGGTGACGTGGTGAAGAGGTGAGTTTGACGTTCTAACCGTGCCAGTGGCGCCAGAAAAACGTCAAACTCACCTCTTCACCACGTCACCATTTCACCACTAAGAAGGCTGACCGTTCAGGAAATTGTACGTGCGAATAATTTCCAGGATTTTCTCGAACGTGGGCCGATCAAAGAATAGCATCAGTGGCAATTCAACCGAGTTGTTTTTGTCGGAGAATTGGGTGATAACCGAAAAAATCAGGGGCTGCACCATTGGCTGCTCTAGCAGCAAGTTGTTCAGCGAGTCGGCAATGTCGCCTCGGGGCGCAATGGGCGGTGCACCGTAGATCTTGGCCTTCAGAATATTGGCTAGCTGCGTCACCAAAGCCCCCGTAATGATGTTACTTATTTCCAGCAACAGCGACTCCTGCATCTCGTCGATGCTAGTGGAAGCAAGCGTGTTCATGCGCAAGCATACCTTGGACAAGCGCTGGATATGCTGTCCGGAGAAGAACATCAGCGTGGTGCCGTTGAAGTCACCGCGGATATCGGACTGCACCGGAACATGCTCCTGCTGAATCTCGTGGACTCTCTGCAGAATGCCCGTACCAGGCACCAAATCAAGGCTAGGTACCTCGAGTAGCACCTTCTCTTGGGCAATCACCGCGAAAGAATCGGCGGCGCGGGCCAGTCCTATGTTCAGAATCTCGCGGACTACGTCGCGCTCCAGTTCCGTCATGTGCAAGTCCATATAGTTCATTCGATTGGCCGGCCGTTGCAGTAACGTAACCGCAATGGATTCAGCAGTACGTAAAATTAGGGTCGCCGGGCTAGAAACAGTCGAGTTAAGGCAGGCACGTCGAGCACTAGGCATACTTGCCCACTGCCAAGCAGCGTAACGCCGCCAAATAATTCGATGGTATCCAACGGCTTACTCATTGGCTTGATAACAATGTCTTGCTGCCGCAAGAAACGGTCGACAATAAGCCCTAGTTTGCGGTTGTTGTAAGCAATGATGATGATGTCTTGTCGGCCCTGTACTTCGGCTCGGGTAACCGGAGCCATTGGCCCCTCGCCGTTGAGCAGGCGGTGTAGACACACAATGGGTACGTTTTCGCCTTGGACGCCGGCCATCAGCAACCCTCCTACCACGTGCAATTGCTCGGGCCAAAGAGAAACTACAGAGTCGGTGTGCATGAGCGGAATAGCATAGCTGCGCTGTTTCAACTCGAAGAGCAACGCCCCTTTTACGGCAATGGAAGTGGGTAGTACTAGCGTAAACGTGGTTCCTTCCCCTACTTTCGAATCGACGCGCAATTGTCCGCCCAACGAGTCGATGGCTAGCTTCACTACATCGAGCCCCACGCCTCGGCCAGAAATTTCGGTGACCTCCTTGGCCATTGAAAAGCCTGGCTCGAACAGAAAGGCCCGAACGGAATCATCGTCGAGGACTTTGGCTTGCTGCTTGGTGACGAGCCCCCGCTCCACGGCCTTCCGCCGCACTTGTTCGATGTTGATGCCTTTGCCATCGTCCACTACCCGGATCAGCACATCGTCGCGCTCGGTTTGCGCGGAGAGCTGCAGATGGCCTTCCGCCGATTTACCCGCTTTCGTCCGCTCAGCAGGCGTCTCGATGCCGTGGGCCACTGCATTTCGCACCAAATGCAGCAATGCATCCGTGATGATTTGAAGGATGTTACGGTCTATCTGGATGTCTTGACCACTCAGCGTGAGTTCCACCTGCTTCTGCTCGGCGCTAGCTACGTCGCGCACCACTCGGGGAAACTTGTTAAGCAAAGACCCGACATTTACTAAGCGGGCATCCATCACCGAATACTGTAGCTCGTCGGTGATACGGAATAAGTGCGCCGCCGTGTTTTGCAGCGCTGTGTTGCCGATTTCCTGGCTTAGCGTCAGAATTCGGTCTCGGTCGATAATTAACTCTCCTACCAGGTTGAGCAGATGATCAAGCTTCTTGATCTGAATATAAACCAGGTCCGAAAGTTCTAGCTTGCGGTTGGCTTCTTCGTCACTTATGTCTTCGTCGGCTAGTTCTGGCTCTTCTCCACGCACCAAACGGTCCAGGTTTTCCAGCAGAATAGACACGTCAGGCATATCGGCTTCTTCGCCTACTGCCCGAATCATGGCGCCTAGCATATCGACCCCAGAGAACAGCACCTTGGTTAGGCTGCCAGCAAATTCACGCTGCTTGTCTCGGATAAGACCAAAGATGGTTTCCATGTGGTGCGCCACCTCCCCAATCTCAGTGAAGCCCATGGCCCGCGAGTTGGATTTGAGGTTGTGCATCAATCGAAACAACTCATTGAGTGCGGGTTGATCCTGTGGGTTACGCTCCAGCTCACTAATGTGCCGGCTCATGGAATCATAATATTCCAACGCCTCAGCCATGAAGATTTCGCGGTATTCCTGCTCGCGTGATTTCATAATCAGACGGCTTGAGGAACAGACGACACCTTGTTTCGAGCCTCGGCCATCACCCGCCGGAACCGACCGGCATGCAACGTAATGGCGTTAGGCAGGTCGGCTAGTGATAGCACAGCATTGGCCCAGCCCGCTTGGATGACCGAGTTCGGCATCGAAAAGACCACCGAAGAAGCCTTGTCCTGCACCAATACGGTGCCACCATGCTGGCGAATAGCCTGGGCTCCTAGCGTGCCATCACGCCCCATACCTGTGAGCACTACGCCCAACACGTTGGGGCCCACAGTGCGAGCAACGGAACGCATCAAAATGTCGATAGAAGGCTCGTCGCCGGACGGACTGGCTTCAGTTGCTATATCGAGTTGCCAGCATTGCCAAGGGCTAGTAGTGGCCCGTCGCACCAGCACATTGCGCCCACCTGGCGCCACCACAATACGGCCAGGCTCAAGCAACGTACCAGCCCAGCCCGCTACCACGGGCAGCGCACTAGCCCGAGCCAAACGCTTCACAAAGGAATCAAGAAAAGCGGCCGGTAAGTGCACCGCCACGATCACCGCGCAAGCCAGCGTAGCCGGCAACGCTCGAACCAACGACTCCACTGCGGTGGTTCCCCCAGTAGAGCCACCAATTACTACAACACCACCTGGTAAGCCCGGAACCGCACCCACCCGGCTGACAGCTTCTATAGGAGAAGTAGGCAACGGGAAGGCTGCCCAGACTTTGCGCAGCACCTCACTCCCCCATTCACTTGCACTTGTGTTGGCTGAAATAAAGTTCGTTACACCCCAACGGCTGGCCTCACGCAGCATGCCAGCCAATGGCGCTGCTTCGCAGTACAGCAACACAGGCACCACCATCTGGCGGCTTAACGCTTCTACTACACGCAACTCTAGCTCGCTCACAATCAGCAACTGTGGACGCAGACGATACGCGTACGCCAAGAGTTCGGCCGGGTTTTCGCCAGCACACACCACGCAGAGCCTTGGCTGCTGCTCGAGCAAGCGCTTCAAGGCCAACCGCCCCGTAGTGGGCAGATTACCTAGCAATACAGTAAACGGAGCGGAAATATCAGGCACGAGCAAAAGGAAACCAAGACAACAGGCAGGCGGAGCAGACCACAAAAGTCTACCGGCTACAAGATGAGCTACAACGCGTTATTCCGCGCCCAACGCTCCTCCTACTATTTCCAGGACCTTCTCCTCAGAGAACGGCTTGACGATATAAGCAGAAGCGCCGCTTTCCAGTGCTTCATTCACGATAACCTCCTGGCCCACGGCGCTGCACATCACCACTTTTACGTCGGGGTCATTCTCACGAATGCCTTTGAGCACATCCAGGCCGGTATTATCGGGCAGAATTACGTCGAGGGTGATAAGGTCGGGCTTAGTAGAAGCAGCCAGTTCAATAGCCTGCTGGCCATTGGCAGCCTCGCCTACTACCTCATAGCCGGCATCGGTGAGCACATTCTTGAGCATCGTACGCATGTAAAAAGAGTCATCGACGATGAGGATGCGGTTTTTCATAAGAGGCATTTCAAAAATCCGGAAGGAGAGCAAAAAGGAATTTAAAGCTGCACGTTGTACGGCAGCCATCAGGCAAAGATGCTCAGGAAGACTGCAACTGCATGATTTCCGAGGGAGTGAGCAGCTTTAGCATATCAAGCACAATGATGATACGTCCATCTACCTTGGCAATTCCCTCGATGTACTTGTCATTGATGTTGATGTCCTGGATGAATTCAGGAGCCTTTTCAATGATGGAAATAGGAATCGACAACGGTTGCGGCACCTCACGTACCACTATGCCAATGGTGTAATCTTTGGCTTCAATGGCTAGCGTATACGAGGTAGTGGGTAGCTCCTGCCCCGCAGGCCGCAGGCCGAAACGCTCTTCCAGATCTACAATGGCAATGATGTCGCCGCGCAGGTTGGCAATGCCTTTGATAAAAGGGGGCGTTTTGGGCATGCGGGCCACTTCGGGTGTCACCGTCACTTCCTTCACTTGCTCGATGCGCAGGCCGTATTCCTCTTCCCCAAGCCGAAATACAATCAATTGAATGATGGCGTCGGGCTTAGTGCTTTTTTTGTCGTTAGGTTGTTCTGCGTCAGCCATTCACTGGACCTTATTGAAACCTGAGATATAAGACTGAGAAGCTGAGTTGTTGGAGGCCGCTAGTTATTTCGCTTTCGCCTTGGCACGCGCCTTGGCCGGCTTTTCAGCCGGGGCTGAAGTTGCTTTTCCATTGCTGTTAGCAGCAGAAGCCGTGGCTACTTTCTCATCGTCGGAACTGCGGCGGGCAGCTCGGCGGTTACGTTGCGCTTCGGCTTGGTCAGCGTTGGTGTGCTTGCGCGCCGGAGTTGGGGCTTCCGGCGTTGGCCGGACGTCGCCGCGGCGAGTAGCTACTACAGGACGGGCGGCTACGGCGCGAGCATGGGCTGCATCGGTTGCGGCGTTGGTGCGGCGGGTGCTGGCCCGGTCGCGCTCCGGCGTAGCGGAAACTGGCTGAGGCTGCGCGACCGGACGGCGAGCTACCCGGCGCGTCCGAATTGGCTCCGGCTCGGGCTCGGGCTCCATTTCCTCCAGCAGTTGGAAGTTGGAGAGGCCGAGCTGCAAGTCGTCGGCAATGTCAGTCAGGCGCTGGCTCGATACCGTCAGCTCATACATCGAGCTGGATAGACCCTTGGCCGTACCTGCCACTTGCTGGGTGCCAGTAGCCGTTTGCTCGGCAATGGCTACCACTTCCTCCACGTACTTCACTACGTCGCCAATCGAGGTTTTCTGAATCTCGGTGGCCGTAAGAATGTCGCGGGAGGTGCGTAGAGTTTCGCCGCTGCTGGTCGCAATGTTCTTAAAGGCAGAGCTAGCCTCGAAGGTGGCGTTCTTGCCTTTCAGTACTCGGCCTTCCATGGTGGAAATAGCGCTGGCCGCACTGGTGGTGTCCTTCTTCACGTCGTCAACCAGCGTACCGATTTCCGAAGCCGAACGACGGGAACCCTCGGCTAGCTTGCGTATTTCTTCGGCTACTACAGCGAAACCACGGCCTGCTTCCCCGGCGCGGGCTGCTTCGATGGCGGCGTTCAGAGCCAGCAGGTTGGTTTGGGAAGCAATGTCGGTGATAACTGCCAGCGTTTTGCTGATATCCTGCGAACGGTTGGACAGTACTTCGATGGTGCGGGCCGTTTGAGCTGCTGCCGCCGAAATTTCCTCCATGTTCTTTACCACCTCGGCTACCGTTTTCAAACCGAGCTGCGAGGTTTGCTCGCCAAGAATAGCGGCCTTGATACCAACGTCGGCTTTGCCAGCCGTTTCCTTGGTGGCCTGCATGATTTCCTCGATTAGCTTGAAAGCCTGGTCAGTTTTGAGGGCCTGGTTTTGCGCACCTTCGGCCATCTGCTGCATGGCCAGTGCCACGTCAACTGTTACGCGGCTCATCTCCTGCCCTTTGGCCGCCATTTCCTCCGACGACGTGCCCACCACCTGCGACGATTCATTGATTTCCGCCAGCAGATCGTTCAGGTTGTCTACGGCCAGGTTCAACGCATCAGCCATGGCTTGGATATCCCCGGCCGTTTGAATTTCCACTTGCTGCGTCAGGTCACCTTCGGATATGGCCCGCACCACCCGGCTTACTTCTAGCACCGGCGAGGCAATGGATTCGAGGAGGTCGTTGAGGGTATCCACAATTTCCTTCCACGAGCCGCTTACGCCGCCTACGGTTGCCCGTTCGGTCAGTTTGCCTTCTACCCCAGCTACTTTGGCCACGCGGCTTACTTCCTGCGCCAAACGGTTCAGGTCGTCCACCATGCGGTTGATGGTGTCAGCTAGCTCGGCTACTTCGCCCTTAGCTTCCAGGGTCAGCTTCTGGGTCAGGTCACCTTGCGATACGCCGGTTACCACTTTGCCGATGCCTCGCACTTGCGTGGTGAGGTTGGCGGCCATAGTGTTTACGTTGTCGGTTAGGTCTTTCCAAACGCCGCTTACGTTCGGTACCTGAGCTTGGCCACCCAGGCGGCCTTCGGTACCTACTTCCTGCGCCACGCGGGTTACTTCGCCGGCGAAGATGTTGAGCGAATCCACCATGCGGTTGATGTTGTCTTTCAGGTCGAGCAGTTCGCCTTTCACATCCACCGATACTTTCTGGCTTAGGTCGCCGCGCGCTACGGCCGTGGTAACGTTAGCAATGTCGCGCACCTGGCTGGTAAGCGAGGCGGCCATGAAGTTTACGTTATCGGTCAGGTCTTTCCAGGTGCCCCGCACGTTTGGCACATCGGCCTGGCCGCCCAACTTTCCTTCGGTGCCTACTTCGCGGGCTACTCGGGTTACCTCGTCGCCGAAGGTATTGAGCGAGTCCACCATCTGGTTCAAGTTTTCCTTGAGTTGCAGCAGCTCACCGCGCACGTTAACAGTTACTTTCTGGCTCAAATCTCCTTTGGCCACGGCCGTGGCCACGTTGGCAATGTCGCGTACCTGAGAGGTCAGGTTCGAGGCCATGGTGTTCACGTTGTCGGTCAGGTCTTTCCAGGTGCCCATTACATTTGGCACGGATGCCTGGCCGCCCAAGATACCCTCGGTACCTACCTCCCGGGCCACGCGGGTTACCTCGCCAGCAAAGATGTTGAGCGAGTCCACCATCTGATTGAGGATGTTCTTCAAGTCGAAGATTTCTCCTTTCACATCCACCGTCATCTTTTGCGTCAGGTCGCCTTTGGCTACCGCGCTGGCCACGTTGGCAATGTCGCGCACCTGAGAGGTCAGGTTCGAGGCCATGAAGTTCACGTTGTCGGTCAAGTCTTTCCAGGTGCCGCTCACGCGGGGCACGGCTGCTTGACCGCCCAACTTACCCTCGGTGCCTACTTCGCGGGCCACGCGGGTTACTTCGTCGCCGAAGATGTTGAGCGAGTCCACCATCTGGTTGAGGATGTTCTTCAGCTCCAGGATTTCTCCTTTCACATCCACCGTCATTTTCTGGCTTAGGTCGCCGCGCGCTACGGCGGTAGCTACGTTGGCAATATCGCGCACCTGGCTCGTTAGGTTCGAGGCCATGTAGTTTACGTTGTGGGTGATGTCTTTCCACACCCCAGCCACATTCGGCACCGAAGCCTGACCACCCAGCTTACCCTCAGTGCCTACCTCCAGCGCCACGCGGGTTACTTCGCCGGCAAACAGGTTCAGGGAGTCCACCATCTGGTTCAGGTTCTGCTTCAAATCCAGCAGCTCCCCTTTCAGATCAACGGTAATTTTCTGTGTTAGGTCCCCTTTGGCAACTGCCGTGGCTACGTTGGCAATGTCTCGAACCTGCAAGGTTAGGTTCGAAGCCATGAAGTTCACATTATCGGTCAAATCCTTCCAGACACCGGCCACGTTCGGCACGGAGGCTTGGCCGCCGAGCTTTCCTTCCGTACCTACTTCCAAGGCCACGCGGGTTACCTCGCCGGCAAACAGGTTCAGGGAGTCCACCATCTGGTTCAGGTTCTGCTTTAAATCTAGCAGCTCGCCTTTCACGTCTACAGTCATCTTCTGGCTCAAGTCGCCTTTGGCTACCGCGCTAGCGACGTTGGCAATGTCACGTACCTGACTTGTCAGGTTCGAGGCCATGTAGTTTACGTTGTCAGTCAGGTCTTTCCACACCCCACCTACATTCGGCACCGAGGCCTGTCCGCCCAGCTTTCCTTCGGTGCCTACTTCCAAGGCTACGCGGGTTACTTCGTCGCCGAAGATGTTGAGCGAGTCCACCATTTGGTTGAGGATATTCTTCAAGTCGAAGATTTCCCCTTTCACATCCACCGTCATCTTCTGCGTCAAGTCGCCTTTAGCAACGGCATTCGCTACGTTGGCAATGTCTCGCACCTGAGAGGTCAGGTTCGAGGCCATGGTGTTTACATTGTCGGTCAGGTCTTTCCACACCCCGCCAACATTCGGCACGGAGGCTTGGCCCCCGAGTTTGCCTTCGGTACCTACCTCCTGCGCCACGCGGGTTACTTCGCCAGCAAACAGGTTGAGGTTGTCAATGGTCTTGTTGATGGTTTCGGCCATCACCTTGAAGTCGCCTGAGACCGGAATCTGGAAGGTTTCGTCGAGGTTGCCTTTGCTAATGTTCTTGAGCACCTTGCCTACTTCCAACACTGGTACGGCAATGCTATCTACAAGCCCGTTGATGTTGTTGATCATGTCGCGCCAGAAACCAGCGGCATTGTCGGCAGAAGCCCGGGCCTTCAGGTTGCCTTCCACCCCCGCTACCTTGGAAATGCGCGATACTTCGCCCCCTACCCCACCAATCATCTCCACCATGGAGTTGTAGGCTTCGGCTATTTCCGCAAAGATGTCGTCGGTTTGTTTGGTGAGCCGTACCGATACGTCTCCTTTTTTAAAGGCATCGAGGGCAAAGAGCACCCGATTCAACTGCTCGTTGACATAATTAGGGTTTTGAACAGCTTCGTTGGTGCGGCTGCTCCGTACGGTACCGCGTTTGCGCGTACTTTCTCCGTTTGAGGCCTCAGCAGGAAGCTGACTTGGCTCTAGAGAATCGGGAGCAACCACGGGATTAGCGCGGCGGGTGGAGGGGGTAGTATTCTTACCTGATGCCATAAAGTAGGAGTAGCGAGGCCCGTGGAAAGTAGGCGAAGCAAACGAGAACACGCCTAAAATGGCCTTTGCTCTACTTGGCAAAGGTAAGGAATAGACCCGTTTCGCCGTATAGGATTATGGGGTTAACCATTCGTAGAGCCGGAAAAGATTTTCGTGAACCAGTTTCGTTAAATCTGCTGTTGCCTATGTAGCGGCTCGTATAATTGGGAGTGCAACAGGGTTATTATGACTCTGGCAGTGGCACACCAGATTATTCCAGCATCTTTGCGGCAAAATTCAACTTCTTGCCCGCTGCCGCGTTTTCTACTAGAGTTCCTATCTAAGCTAGTTACCTACCGCTGCCACTACTACCACCCAATGGTCAAAAATCTAGTTATCGTCGAGTCGCCTGCCAAAGCCAAAACCATTGAAGGGTATTTGGGTAAGGACTATGTCGTTAAGTCATCTTTCGGTCACGTCCGCGACCTGCCGAAGGACAATAATGCCATTGATATTGCCAACGGCTTCAAGCCGACGTACGTAGTGTCGCCCGACAAGCGAGAGATAATCGCGCAGCTGAAAAAGCTGTCGAAGGAAGCGGAAACGGTGTGGCTAGCCAGTGACGATGACCGGGAGGGTGAGGCCATTTCGTGGCACTTGGCGGAAACGCTCAACCTGTCGGGCACCGATAAAACGCGGCGCATCGTATTTCGCGAAATCACCAAGACGGCCATTCTGAATGCCATTGCGACGCCTCGCGAAATCGACCTGAACTTGGTGAATGCACAGCAGGCTCGCCGCGTGCTCGACCGGTTGGTAGGTTTTGAACTTAGCCCCGTACTCTGGAAAAAGGTGAAAGCCGGCTTGTCGGCAGGCCGCGTGCAGAGCGTAGCTGTGCGCATTGTAGTGGAGCGCGAGCGGGAAATCAATCAGTTCAAAGTATCGTCTGCTTACCGCATTACGGCCCGCTTCGATGCGGGGCGCGGAGCAGTATTAGAAGCAGAGCTGCCAACCCGTTATAAGACCCGGGAAGAAGCAGAAGCTTTCTTAGCGCGGTGCGTAGGAGCCGATTACCGGATTGAAAACCTAGAAAAGAAACCCGGTAAGCGCAGTCCCGCGCCACCCTTTACTACCTCCACTCTGCAGCAGGAAGCGTCGCGCAAGCTTGGTTTCTCGGTTGCGCAGACCATGAGCGTAGCACAGAAACTGTATGAAGCCGGCAAAATCAGCTACATGCGGACTGACTCGGTGAACCTTTCACAAGATGCCCTAGAGGCAGCCAAGGTGGAAATCAGCCGCGCTTATGGCCCTGAGTACGCACAAACGCGCGTCTATAAAACTAAATCAGCCTCGGCGCAGGAAGCACACGAAGCTATTCGCCCAACCGACTTCGCGCTGGTGAAAGCCGGCTCCGACTCGCAAGAGCAGCGCCTCTACGACCTGATCCGGAAGCGGGCTATGGCCTCGCAGATGGCAGACGCTGTGATTGAGCGGACCGTAGCCAGCATTGGCATCAGTACGCAACCTGGGGTGTTGCTCACGGCTACCGGGGAAGTCATCACGTTTGAAGGCTTTCTGAAAGCATACGCTGAGAGCAAGGACGAAGAAGAGCAAGACGAAGCTGCCAACGCGGACTCGTCGTTTTCGCGTGGCTTGCCGCCCTTGAGCGTAGGCCAGCAATTGCCGTTGCAGCTATTGCGTGCGTTGGAACGCTTTGCGTCGCCTCCAGCTCGTTACACAGAAGCTTCTTTGGTGAAAAAGCTAGAGGAAATGGGTATTGGCCGTCCTTCCACCTATGCTCCTACCATTAGCACCATTCAGAAGCGTGGCTACGTGGAGAAGGACTCCCGCGAAGGCAAGGAGCGCAAGTTCCATGTGCTGACGTTGGATGGCAGCGAGGTGAAAACAGAGGTGAAAACGGAAACCTTCGGGGCCGACAAAGCCAAGCTTTTCCCCACGGATACTGCCATGGTAGTGAACGACTTCCTGGTGGAGCACTTCCCCGTGATTGTTGATTTTCAGTTCACTGCCAAGGTAGAAGACGAGTTCGACCAAATAGCCAACGGCCACGAGCAGTGGACGGACATGCTAGCTGGTTTCTATGGCACGTTCCACGCCACTGTGGAGCGCGGCCAAGACATTGAGCGCAGCACGCTTGGTAGCACCCGCGTTATTGGCGCGCACCCTGAAACAGGCCAGAAACTCACGGCCCGTCTCGGGCGCTATGGTCCTTATGTGCAAATTGAGCCGAAAGAAGGCGCGCCCGAAGGCGAGAAGGCAGTATACGCGAGCTTGCGCAAAGGCCAATTCATCGAGAACATCACGCTGGAAGAAGCCCTTGATTTATTTAAGCTGCCCCGCATTGTAGGGCAGTTTGAAGACAAAGACATGACGGCGGCTTTGGGTCGTTTCGGTCCTTACATCCGCCACGACAGCAAGTTTTACTCTCTCACCAAAGAGCAGGACCCGCATACCATCACGGCGACCGAAGCCATAGAGCTGATCGAAAACAAGCGTAAGACAGATGCCGAGCGCCTTATCAAGGAGTTTCCTGAAAACCCCGATGTGCAGGTGCTGAACGGTCGTTTTGGGCCGTACATCGTAGCGGGTAAGAAGAACGTGAAAATTCCGAAAGGAGAAGAGCCAGCTGGTCTCACGTTGGAGCGTTGCCTGGAACTAGCTGCCGCTACTCCGGATAAGCCCGCCAAAGGTGGCCGCTTCGCCAAGAAGGCTGCTCCCGCCGCAGATGCCGCTGAAACGGCTGACAAGCCAGCTAAGAAGAAGCCAGCTGCCACCGCAGCAAAGAAGCCTGCGGCGAAAAAGCCAGCAGCAAAAAAAGCACCTGGTACTACAGCCAAAAAGGCTACGGCAAAGGCGAAGTAACGCTTCAAGATTTCACTATTACCGGCCTGCTGAGTAATCGGCAGGCCGGTTTTTTTATGCGCATATAGGCACATCAACCCTATAAGAGCACTTCGAAACGTTGTCTTGTCTTGGAGTTAACTCAGAACGCCGTTCAGTTGCCTTATGTGAGAGGCACGAATGGAAGAGCATAGGCAGCAGGCTAACTCTGGGGGCCCCTCTTCTAATCACCTTGTAGATAGTATAGCGTCTATTTTATATGCTAAATCCTGCAAGCTGCCGTTATTGCGCCACGCATGCTTCTCCTGCTTGCGTGGCACGAGCTTTCAACACTTACTTATTGTATTCTTAGTGCGCTTTCTGCTCTTACCTACTTTGCTGTCTGCGGCCTTGATTTTTACACAAGGTCACTCATGTATCAATGACGACCCGCAAGCTAGTGTCCGCTCGCAACCATCGAACCAGTATCCGTGGCTGCCTGCTGGCACTTACACTATTAAGCGCAGTCTTGCCGCTCGATTTGCGGTACCGCCGGGTTGCCAGCGCGTAACGGTAGAGCCAGGTTCCTTCGGACAGTGGCTGCGCTATGTACCGTTGCTGCCCGCTGGCACGGCGGTGCATCTACACAACGGCCAGCTGAAAGAACCACAGACCGTTCATGCAGCTATATTGAACATAGATGTTGGCAGCCGGGACTTACAGCAATGCGCGGATGCTGTTATTCGGCTAAGAGGCGAGTACGAGTTTTCCAGAAAGCCCGACCACGTGCACTTCCACCTCACCAGCGGCGACGATATTCGGTTTGCGGATTGGTACAAAGGCCACGGTTTCCGCGTGGACGGTGACGAGGTACTACCCGCTCCTAAAGCCATAGAACAACCGACGCATGCTGTTTTCCGGCGTTACTTAGATCAAATTTTCACTTACGCTGGCACCTTATCCTTGGCACGCGAGCTAACCCCCACTCCCCTTGCCAACGTGCAGCCCGGCGACGTATTTATTCGGGGCGGCTCGCCGGGCCACGCCGTACTCGTGCTAGACGTAGCCGAGCACCTCCTTAGCGGTAAACGCTACGTGCTCCTAGCTCAAAGCTACATGCCCGCCCAGCAAATACACGTGTTGCGGGATGCAGCAGCTGCCGGAGGCGTATGGTTTGCCGTGATTCCTGCCCATGCGCGGTTTAACACGCCGGAATGGACGTTCAGCAAAGATGAATTACGGCGGTTCGATTAATGCGGCAGTAGGGCAACTCGCGTGCTATTTCGCGGGTTACATGTGGTGAATCTATGGTCTCAGCAGCAGATTTGCGCGCTTTAGTGCACCTATATCAGCAATACTATCATGGCTAACAGAAAGAAACTAGTGGCCCTCACGGGGGCAGGCATCAGTGCAGAAAGCGGCTTAGCCACTTTTCGGGGCTCCGACGGACTGTGGGAAGGACACCGGGTGGAAGACGTAGCTTCGCCGGAAGGCTGGGCCCGCAACCCCGAGCTGGTGCTCGACTTCTACAACCAGCGGCGCACAGCGGCCCGAGCCGCGCAGCCCAATGCGGGTCATTTGGCGCTGGTGGCGCTGGAGCAGGATTTCGACGTGGTTATCGTGACGCAAAACGTGGATGACTTGCACGAGCGGGCCGGTTCCTCTCATGTCATGCACCTGCACGGCAAGCTGTTTGAGTCGCGCAGTTCGTTGCATGAGGAACTGGTGTACCCAATGGATTCCGACCGAATTGAGCTGGGCGAGTTGTGCGAAAAGGGTCACCAGCTCCGCCCGAACATTGTGTGGTTTGGCGAGCAGGTGCCGCTGATGGAGCTGGCTATGGATGAGGCGGCCACGGCCGATATTTTCCTGGTGATTGGCACTTCCTTGCAAGTGTACCCAGCCGCTAATTTGGTGCATTATGCACCCAACACTTGCCCCATTTACGTCATTGACCCACACCAGCCGCCACTGCTACGCCGGCCGAACCTGCATTTCATCAGCGAGCCAGCTACTACGGGCGTACCGCGGGTAGCAGCGGAGTTACTGGCACAAAGCTGAATGGGCCTACCTCGCAAAATGGGTGGCGGCGCTACAATGCAAGTAGCCCAACCTCTGAAGCCTTGCCTGTAATCTATATATACAATAAACAATTTATATAAATTACGGGCAAGGCTTTTCTGCTTCACTACGCAGAAGCTGTTTGCCTTACTCACTTTTCTTACTTGATATTATGAAGCAATTTTTACCTGTTCTTGCCTTCACTGCACTATCAGCTAGTGCGCAGAGTGTGGCCCCCGCTGGTGGTGGCAGCTACCTGCCAACTCCCGGCGCGTGCCTCACTCCTACCCAGCATGCGCGCATTGATAGTATGCTGGACACTAACATCCGCACGCTTACCCAGCGTGGTATTCTGCCCGGCCCCGCCAACCGCCCTGCTACCGTGCCGCTCAGCTGGCCCCTGCGGCAAGCAGCTGGCTTCAGCTACAACAGCATCTATGGCATTTCCAACTTCGTTGACCGCAACGCCGCCTACCCCAATCAACTGCTGGACTGGAATTGTGGTACCCGCACCTACGATACGGCTGCGGGCTACAACCATGGGGGCCTTGACGTATTTCTGTGGCCTTTTGATATGAATATGATGGCCAGCGGGCAGGCTGAAATAGTAGCGGCCACCGCGGGGGTTATCATCGCCAAATCGGATGGTAATTTCGACATGAACTGCGCCTTCAACAGCGCCAACTGGAACGCCGTATACGTGCAGAACGCCGACGGATCGGTGTGTTGGTACGGGCATATGAAAAGCGGCTCGCTCACCACCAAAGCCGTGGGAGCTAGCGTTGCACAGGGCGAGTTTTTGGGAACTGTCGGTAGCTCGGGTAGTTCCACCGGTCCGCACCTGCACTTCGAGGTGCACGCCGCTAATGGCACCGTCATCGACCCTTACGCTGGTACATGTAGCCCAGGGGCAACCTCCTGGGCCACTCAGAAGCCCTATTATGAGCCCACCATCAACACCCTGATGACCCACTCGGCGCCGCCAGTACTTGCTACGTGCCCGGCTCCTCACACGCCCAACACCAGCAGCAACTTTGCGCCCGGTGCGCGCATATATTTGGCGGCCTACTACCACGACCAGCAGGCGGGCCAGCTGACCACCTATACCGTTTACCGGCCTGATAATACCGTATTTGCCACTTGGACGCATAGCATCACTCCTGCTCACTATGCTGCTTCTTACTGGTACTGGAACTACGTGCTGCCCACGAATGCTCCCGTTGGCAACTGGCGGTTTACGGCAACGTTTCAGGGCAGTACAGTCACGCAAAATTTCACAGTTGGCATCCCTTCGGCTACGGCGGCAGCCAGCCGGCAAGCAGCCTTTACGCTGTACCCTAATCCGGCACGGCGGCAGGTTACCCTAGAGCTGGCAGCTCCTCCGGTCGCCGGCGCGGTGGTTGTCCGCAACCAGTTGGGGCAGGTTGTCAGCCAACGGCTGCTTACAACCCACAAGCTTGAACTGGCATTACCCGAAGTACCAGGCTTATACCTAGTTACGTTGCCCACAACTTATGGCCCCGTTACACAAAAGCTATTAGTAGAGTAGTGTTTCCTTCTGTATTAAAATTATGGCTTCTGTTTTCGGGCATACAGCGCTTGGCGCAACGTTGGGTGTACTCCTGCTTCCCGAACGACGCCACTGGCGCTGGTGGGTGGTGGCGGCAGCCTGCGCCTTCCTGCCCGATGCGGACGTTGTCGGGTTTAAATTTCAGGTTCCGTATGCCGGCTTGTGGGGGCACCGTGGCCTGACCCACTCCTTTCTCGCTGCTGCTGTAGTGGCTTCTCTGCTGACGAGCTTGTATGGTATGCGGCGCCCTGCCACTGCTCCGTCACTCGGGCGGCTATGGGTGCTGTTGTTTCTAGCTACCGCGTCGCATGGTATACTGGATGCCATGACGACGGGCGGCCTAGGGGTAGCATTTTTCAGCCCGTTCAACGTGCAGCGCTACTTCTTCGGTTTTCGCCCTATTCAGGTATCTCCTATTGGCATTCGCAATTTTGCCGGCGAACGGGCATTGCGCGTCTTGAGTAGCGAAGTAGTTTGGGTGGGCCTGCCCTGCTTGCTGCTGTTGTTATTGAACAGAAGCGTGAGGCCTTGGCGCCAACCTTTAGGGCGCTGATGAGGTTAAAAGAGGCAAATTAAATTAAGATTAAACTTTTTGCCTGAATCCTGCTCCGCAGGCACCCAGTTCATTTCGTATGCATTCACACCTACGCTGGCTGCTGCTGGCTGCTCTTGGCCTCAATACGGCACTTTCAGCGCAAGCTCAGTCCGTTCAGCAGGCCACTCACACAGTTTACCTGCTCGGCAACACGGCCACTGCCGACCTACCAACGGCTCATCTGCAAGCCCTCCGTAAGAGTTTGGAACAACAGGCCGGCACCTTCACCGTGGTTCACCTCGGCGACGTAGTAGGGCCCGCCGGTCTAGGCTCCAAACAGGATTCAACGCGCAGCAACGAAACGGCCCGCGTTGATGCCCTGCTAGCCTTGGTACGCGGCTTGCCGAATGGCCGAATCTACTTCGTGCCCGGCGACCGGGACTGGGCCAATTCCGGCCGCGACGGGTTGAAGCGGGTGCGCCGCCTGGAAGAGTACATTGAAAAGCGGCTGCCTGGTCAAAATGCCTTCGTGCCTACGGGTGGCTGCCCGGGTCCTGAAGTAGTGGACGTGGCCCCCAACGTGCGCCTCGTGGCTCTCAACACGCCATGGTTCACCCATCCGTTCCACCGCCCCGAAGCCCCGGATACGGATTGCAAAACTCTTACCCAGCAGGAATTCCGGGAGCAACTCCAAGACCTGCTCGACGACACCAAAGACAAGAACGTGCTGCTCCTGGGGCATCAGCCCGTCATCAGCAACGGCGTATACGGGGGCAGCCAGCCCTTGAGCCGCCACTTGCTACCGCCGGTATTTGGAACCATTTACGCGGCGTATCGCCAGAACGTGGGCACCCCGCGCGACCTCGCTTACCCCGCCTACCAGGAGTACAGCAAGGAATTGCTGAACACCCTGCGCGACCATCCCGGCGCTGTGTACGCCGCCGCCCACGACTACAGCTTGCAACTCAACCGCCGCGACAACAACTACCACCTCGTATCGGGCTCTTTCGCTGAGAAGCAGCACGTCGGACCGGGCGGGCAGGCATTGTACAACAAGGCAGAAGAAGGGTTTTCCAAGCTGGAATATTTCGCTGATGGCACGGTAAAGGCGCGCTTCTACTCTTTCGATGCGGCAGGCACCACAGTGCAGGAGTCGTATGCTAGCACGCTGTTCCAATCGGCCTGCCAGGAACCGCGCCTACCAGGTGTGCCCGTCAACTCCTACATTCCGGAGTGCCCTACGGCCGTGAAAGGAGTAGCCCAGGTTAAGCCGGATTCGCCGTTTCAACCCACCCAAACGGTGGCAGCGGGGCCACAATATGCCGGTTCAGGCTCGGCTCGTTTTTTTCTGGGTCCTGGCTACCGCAGCTCCTGGACGCAGCCGGTGCAGGTACGCACCCTCAACCTAGATGCCGAGAAGGGCGGGTTACGGCCCTTTGGGCGAGGCGGCGGACGCCAGACCACTTCGCTTAAGGTCATTGCCGCCGACTCTTCGGAATACGTGTTTCGCTCCGTGGACAAGGACGTAACCAAGATTCTGCCGCCCGAGCTGCAAAACTCGGTGGCCGCCGATATCCTGCGCGGTATCACCCCCACGGCGCACCCCTACTCGGCGTTGGTTATCAGTTCGATGCTCGACAAAACCGACATCCTGCACGCCCGGCCGAGCTTGTTTGTATTGCCCGACAACAATCAGCTTGGCCCCTACCGCCAAGACTACGCCGGGATGTTGGGGACCCTAGAAGACAGCCCCAAAGACCCCAAAGCCAACCTAGCAGGTTTCGGGGGTGCCGACGAGGTACGGCGTTCTTTCAGCTTTTTCCGGCAGCTCTACAAAGACAACGACAACCGCATTGACGATGTAGCGTTTGGCAGAGCCCGTGCTTTCGACATGCTGGTGGCCGACTTCGGCAAGCACGAAGACAACTGGAAGTGGGCTGGCTACAAGCAGGGCAAGAAAACCATCTACAAACCCATACCCCGCGACCGGGACCAGGCCTTCACGCTCTGGAACGGGCTGCTGACGTACCTGGCCAACCGCGAGTGGGCTGTAGGCAGCATCGAAGATTTTCAAGCCAACTTCCACGACCTCAAGAGCCTGAACTGGCCAGCCAAAGACCTAGACCGTTTTCTACTTCAGTCTCTGACGCGGGAGCAATGGCAAGAAATAGGGCGCTATATGCAGGAGCGACTCACGCCGGCCGCCATTGATGAGGCCACTGCCCAACTGCCGCAAGAACTGATGCCACTATCCGGCAACGACCTGAACCGCAAGCTCAAGGCGCGCATCCAGGAGCTACCGAAGGTCTTGGATAACTACTACCTCATGCTGGCCAAGCGCGTGGACGTGGTGGGCTCCAACAAGAACGAGGTGTTCGAGGTAACGCGCCTAGCTGATGGCAACGTGCGGGTGCAGATGTTCAAGAAAGACAAGGAAGAAGGCACGGCCAAAGGCGACCCGCTGTTTGACCGCACCTTCAAGCGCGACGAAACCCAGGAAGTGTGCCTGTACGGCCTCGATGGCAAAGACGTGTTCAACGTGACAGGCACGGCCAATAAGAGCATTTTACTACGCGTGGTGGGGGGCGAAGGCAAAGACCAGATTGCCGACAACTCACGCGCTGGTGGCTTGCGTGCCCTAACCAAGGTGTACGATGTGCCCGACACCCAATTGCAGCTGGGCTCCGAGAGTGACAACCGTACTTCCACCCGCCCCGACGTTAACCGCTACGACCGAGAATCTTTCGAATACAACGGCTACTCCCCCAGCGCCACCCTCATCTACAACAGAAACGACGGTTTTGGGGCCGGTGTGGGCGTCACTTTCGACCGACAAGGCTTCCGTAAGCCCAACTACCGCAGCCAGTACAGCTTCAACCTGCGCGGCTCCACGGGCGGCAACTTCCAGGTGGGGCTAGCTTCTCGCTACCGTTACGCCTTCGGCCGTTGGGATGTAGGTACCGCCTTGGATTATGGGGCGTACTTCCCGTTCTACAACTTCTTTGGCCTCGGCAACGACACCAAGAAAGACGAAGGCCTGTTCAATGACAACTACTACCGCGCCCGCTACAAAGGATACACGGTAAATGTATTCACGGAGCGCACCTTCTTGCAGCGCAGCGTATTCCGCGTTGGGCCTTCGTTCGAGCAATACACCTCCGACTTTTCCAGCACCAGCTATCTGGGGCAGCTTCAAAACGGCCAACTACCCGGCACCGACGACCGACAGCCCAACACCAGCAAACAGCAGCTACTGGGCCTGAACGGCACCTTTGACCTGGATTTGCGCGACCGGCAGAACTTCGCCCGACGCGGGGTGCGCTTGTTCGCTCGCCATAGCTCCTACTACCAGCTCAACCAAGGCCAGCAGTTTTTTGGTCTCACGCAAGGATTTGCCGAATACTACGGCACGACTCGCCTCGGCATCCCGGTTACGCTGGTAGTGAAAGGCGGCGGCGGCAAAAACTACGGCCCCGACGATGAAATTCCATTCTACAAGTTCACTAGCCTGGGCCTCAACGAGAACCTACGCGGCTATTACCGCAACCGCTTCACCGGCGACGCGAGCCTGTATCTGAATACGGAACTCCGGCTGGCTATAGGCCGCGTCCAGAAAGCGTTCCTGCCCTTTTCCTACGGCGTGTTCGGCTTCTACGACCGGGGCCGCGTGTACTACAAAGGTTCCTCGCCGGGCGGCTGGCACGACGGCTACGGCGCAGGCTTCTACCTTGCCCCCGTCTCCGACCAGTATGCTTTGTCTTTCTCCTACCAACAGTCGCCTGAAAATGGGCTGATTCGTTTTGGAGTTGGTTTCAGGATAGACAACTAGGTTAACCAACGGGCCGGTCTGCTGTAGCAAACCGGCCCGTTGGTTAACCTAGTTGTTAGTACGACAGCGAAGCCGCCTTATAAAGGTATGTAGTGTCTTGTAGCTGCCGGAGCATGAAATCGGCTACATCGGCGCGGGATATTTTGATTTTGAGTCCCTTTTGAGTGGCCGGAAATCCGTGGTGATACTCGCCGGTACGCTGGCCGTTGGTGAGGGTACCGGGGCGGGCAATAGTCCACTCCAAGCTGCTTTGTTGAATACATTGCTCTTGCAACTCCGAGTCGGCAAAGGCTTGGCGCAGAAACAGCGGCACTAGCAGGTACTTGTAGGCGAACGGCAAGGCCGGTTTGCTGTCCCCGATACCGAGTGTGGTCAAACAAATAAAGCGCCGCACCCCGGTCTGCTCCATCGCCCTGATAATGTTGCGGGTTCCCTCGGAACGTACGGCATCTTTTTGGGCAGCGGGTGCCCCCAAAGCCGACAGCACGACCTCCTGCCCCACTATTGCCTGCTTCACCGCCGCTACATCCAGCACATCCCCTTGCACAACTCGCAAGTTTGGGTGCTCAAACTTGATTTTCTGCGGGTTGCGGGCAAATGCCGTGACGGTATGGCCCTGCGTAAGAGCCTGCTCTACTAGTTGGCGGCCGGTGCCGCCCGTTGAGCCAAAAACGAGTGCTTTCATGGTGTCTGTTTGTTTTTTCAACAAAAGACGAGCACCCAACAGCGGCAAAATAGAACGAAACCGACAGCCCTACCGAATCAGCTCCGGGAAATTAGCTACTAGCTCGTTGGCCCTCTTTTGGTATTGATACGGCGAACAACCCGCAAATTCCTGGAATGCGCGGATGAAATGAGACTGATCAGCATAGTCGTTTTCGAAAGCCACATCCGAAAGCTTCTGGTACTGGCGGCTCCGCAGCTGGTTCAGCGCGACCTGGAAACGGCAGATTCGGGAAAACAAGTTGGGCGCAATGCCTACCTGCTGCTTGAATCTACGCTGAAAACTACGCTCCGATATACTCAGGCTCTGCTGCAAGGCCGGTAAGGCAATGTGGCCGCCCGACCTTTGCAGTTGCTGGAGCGCATGCTGAATCTGCGGGTCGGCAGCCAGCTTGTTCCGTTGAATCAATGTCCCCAAATAGTCGGCTATTACCTGTATTTGGTGGACCACCGATTCGGTATTCAACAGCTGTTCTGGCAGGCGGGTTGACAGCAACGTGAGGTCGAGGCAAGCATCGGTTAGTTGATCAGCGTTGAATCCAAAAATGGTTGTCAGGGCGCTTGGATGGAAGTAAACACCGAGCGTCCGCACTGGGCCTTGCATTTGAATGTCGCCAGGGCTGACGGTCTGGCCGTAGAGCAGGGCACGCGGCCACTCTTTTTGCGCTTGGTCTCGGAAGAGGCTCTGGTCTGTTTGCTGAAAAATAAGGCCCGGATACCCATCAGCAATCATACGAAACGTTTTCACCTCGACACTTTCACCAGTGCTTTCCAGCAGCCAGAAGTAGCGGATATACTGGCTCAGATAGGTGGGAGGAGCAAATTGCTGAAAGCGCATGACGTGGTAGTTTGCCTGAAATGAGAATAAACCGATGTACTGGCCTTGGACCGCGCTTCATATTTCGCCCGTAGTGGGTTCCTGCTTACCGTCGGGATAACTGGCTAAGCGGTTGTGGGGTGTAGTTCACGGCTCAACGTCAGCAGACGGTAGAAGGACACCACATGCGTAAAGGCTACCACGGGCACCACAAAAACAGGCAGCCATACGAATGGAAATTGCAGCACTGCCACGTTGGGTTGCTCGAAGGCTAGTTGTTGTAGCGGCGTAGGAGCCGACAGCAGCGCCAGCACTACAATGGTTATCAACAAGCAAAAAGCCACCGCGTGCCACGCCAACATGCCACCGCGCCCGAGCCAATTGCGCCCGTATGCATACGCAACCAACGGAGCAGTAAGCCCGGAAAGAATATCAAAATTCAACCCTTCAAAAGTCATCAAGGTGGGCACCAAATGGTAGCCGGCCAGCGCATAAAGCACGATTTCCACTGGCACCCGCACCACACTCAGTTCCGTAAGATCCGCCACGCTCAAACGACCACTCACTTCTCGGCCGCGTGCACCAATCAGCCAATACACGATAAGCACCACCGATGGCAAAATACCGAAAACAACTAACCGCGGTGGTACATGCTCCAGTTGCTGATAGAAACCCGCTCGCGCCACCACTGCTTGTACTGTCAGCCACCCCACAATCCCAATCAGCCACGGCAACATGGCGAAACCCGCATTCCGTAATAAGCGCATAAGCAGACCAAGAGTGAGCAACGTAGTTGCTACAAACAGGATGCTAACCCACGGCGCCGTTGGTGTGGTAATGTAGTAAAGGTTGAGGCTCATAAGACGCCGCTATCAGTGCTTTACCAAGGTAGCGGTTGGTTGCTACAGTAGCAACCACGCTCGTTTCACTATATAGCTGGTGGCAAGAGGTACTTGGTAGATATTTTTTGTTTGGCCCCAATAGAGTATCTACTCTTGCTAGCTACCTACTTTCATGCTCTGCTAGGTTACCAAAGGCGCCATCATGTACTGACTGAGTAACAGCGAGAAGGTTGCGGTAACCTCTTCCAGTAAGGTCTTGCCAGCAGGTAGGATGGTCGTAGAAAACTTGCTGTTGCGGACGCGCTAGTATCGAGGCGCGGATGGGAAAAATTCAAGAAAAGATGGTCTGCTTTCATCAAACGGCTATCTTTGGCTGGATTTATCACCTTACATTCCTTCCTGATGGAGTATCCACTACTGAAACTGGCCGCTATTGACATTGGCTCCAACGCCGTCCGTTGCCAGATTTCAGCAGTCCTCCATTACGGCGACCGGTACCGCCTCAAGCGCGTGGAATATGTGCGCTATCCGCTGCGGCTCGGCGAAGATGTGTTTGCTACCGGCACCATTTCCGAGAAGAAACAAGACAAGTTCATCAAGTTTCTGCACGCCCTAAAGCTGCTGATGGAAGTGCACGATGTGGCCCCCAACCACTACCTCGTTTGCGCCACTTCCGCCATGCGTACGGCCGCCAATGGCACCGAAGTAGCGGCCCGTATTCAGCAAGAGCTTGGGATGACGGTGCAGGTAATTGATGGGCAAGCCGAAGCAGCCTACATCAACCGCGTTATCGAACATCTGCTGGAAGACAAAAAGCACTATCTCCACATCGACGTAGGCGGCGGCAGCACCGAGTTCAACATCTACCACGACCGGCGCAAAGTAGCGTCGCAGTCCTTTGAGATTGGCTCGATTCGGCGGATGCAGCAAGAGGAAAGTGGCCTAGCGTCTACGGGCGCCCAAAACGACCTCTGGCAACGGATGGAAGAGTGGGTAAAGGAAAACGCCCGCCGCTACCACGTTACGCGCGCCATCGGTACCGGCGGCAATATCAACAAGCTCTACAGCATTGCGCAAAACCAGCTAGACAAGCCCGTTACGCGCCGCCGTATTGCCACTGTGCTACACAACCTCACGAGCATGAGCATGGACGAGCGGGTGAACGTAGCCATGCTCAACCCCGACCGGGCCGACGTGATAGTACCGGCTGGCCACATCTACCTCTCCTCCATGGAGTGGGCCAACGTGCACCAAATGATAGTGCCCGACATCGGCTTGAAAGATGGCATGCTCCAGACGCTGTTCGAGGAGCACTTCGACGAAATCCGTTCCCGCCAAGACCATTCTAAATCCATCCCGTTCCCCGCGCCGCAAACGCGCCCAACCGAGGTGGAATAGGCAACGTCCTAGACAATAAGACTGCTTTACAGCGAGAAAGCCTGGTTTGTATCCTCCTGGGAGGATGCAAACCAGGCTTTCTCGCTGTAAAGCAACTATTTACACATTTGGTATATTCAGGCTGCTTTCATCTCCGTCGCCAACAATGACAGGATAAGCCACGGATTCTTGCTCAGCGGCTTCCTCTCCCGGAATATCAGCTTCTGTAGCGTCCGTTTCACAGTCTACGTCCACAATAGCCGTCTCACTGCCCACAACCGCGGCATTCTCTTCTTCCTTGGTCCGCACTGTTACCTGCTGTAGCAAAGCCAGCAATCCTTCGGGCGTAGCGGCAGCCAATCGGTCGTCGTCGCGGCGGTAAAAGTCGCGGTGCACGTTCACGATGGGCTCGTTAGGTGCCGGCTGACGGCGGATGTAGGCGCCATCTTCGCGCATGTTGTAGGAATTCTGATTGTCGAGCAAGTTCATCATCAGAATGCTGATAGCTTCGCGCTTGATCTGCGGATTTGCAATCAGAAACAACGCCTCAATGCGCCGGTCGAAGGAGCGCACCATCACGTCGGCAGAGCCAGCGTACACTTTGGGCTGCCCAGCTTGGTGGAAGTAGAACAGGCGCGAGTGTTCCAACAAGTCGCCGACGATGCTGCGCACCTCGATATTCTCGCTCAACCCTGGCCGGCCCGGCCGCAAGCAGCAGATACCACGCACAATGAACCGGATGGGCACGCCGGCTTTGGAAGCGCGGTAGAACTCGTCTATCATCTCCTTGTCTTCCAAGGAGTTCATCTTCATGACGATGCCACTTGGCAAGCCTTTTTTGGCGTGCTTCACTTCCTCCCGAATGAGGTGAATGAGTTGCTGGCGCATGTCTTTGGGCGCCGTGATAAGGTACTCGTAGTCGTCGGGCTGAGAATGACCCGTGATGACGTTAAAGAATTCCGACACGTCGTGGCCGTACACATCGTTGGTTGTGAGCAGGCTTACGTCGGTGTAGAGTTTGCTGGTCTGCTCGTTGTAGTTGCCCGAGCCGATGTGCATGTAGCGCGTCACCTTCTCCCCTTCCTTGCGGATAATCATCAGCATTTTGGTGTGCGTCTTGTATTTCGACACCCCATAAATGACAAAGCAACCTGCCTTTTCTAGCCGTGCGCCTTCCCGGATATTGCGCTCCTCATCGAAGCGGGCCTTGATTTCAAACAACACCGATACATGCTTGCCGTTCTCAGCTGCCTTCAACAGCGCGGCCGACACCCGCGAGTCTTCGGCGAGGCGGTAGATGGTTTGCTTGATACCCAGCACCTGTGGGTCTTCGGCAGCCTGCTCCAGCAACCGCACCATCGGCTCGATGCTGTTGTAGGGGTGGTGCAGCAGTACGTCGTGGTGCTTGAGGTATTCGAACAGGTTTTCGTCAGCTCCTTCAGGCAAGCTAAGGGGGGGTACCGGTGCAGGCAGGCGCGAGCCCCGGTTCCGGAAGTTGGGGTGCTTCAAGATTTGCAGCAGGCCCTTCAAGTCGATCAGGGAGTTGATAACGAACACGTTGCCGTTGTCAATCTTCCACCGCTCCTTCAGCACCGACATTAGCAGTGCCGACGTGTTGGACTCCACTTCCAGCCGTACCACCCGGCCCCGCTTACGGGTTTTGAGGCCCTGCTGCAATTCCTTGATGAAGTCGGTATCAATATCTTCCGACTCTTCCAGCGTGAAGTCGCCATTGCGCGTGATGCGGAACAAATCGGCCGACTCGATGCTGACGTTGCGGAACAGCTTGGGCAGGTTGGCGCGCACGATTTCCTCGATGGGCACAAACATTACCTTGTCCTTGCGGCTTAGTTCGAAGAAGCGCGACAGGTTCTGTGGAATCTGCACGAAGGTGAGCCGCTCCTGCCCTTTCTCGGTTTCCAGGTCGCCGCTGCCGGTGCGCGTTACTACGCCCAAAATCAGCATCTGATTCATCATCAGCGGGAAACCATGGTAGGAGTCATACACCATGGGTGTAAGCAGCGGGAAGATGGTGTTCTTGAAGTAGCCATCCACCTTCTTGAGTTCCACCTCGGTTAAGTCCTCCATCTTCAACACATTGAAGCCGTTCTTTTCAAACTGCGGCTTCAATTCGTTGAGATAGGTCAGCGACTGGTCGTTTACGAAACGGTGGGCAAAATCGAGCAGCTTGCGGCGGAAAGGCAACTCGCGCAGTCCCGAGTAGTCCACCCGCTCTTTGCCGTAGTCGAGGTAATTATAGAGCGAACCCACCCGAATCATAAAGAACTCATCGAGGTTGGAAGACGTGATGCTCAGGAACCGCAACCGGTCAAACAGCGTCCGGCCTGGGTCCTTGGCTTGGTCGAGTACCCGGTAGTTGAAACGCAGCCAGCTAAGGTCGCGGCTGATGTATTTGCTTTTGCGAATGAGGTCGGCAGATTTGAATAGCTTCATAGTACTAAGGCAGGGCAGAAAAGCGGGGTAAGATACGGGTTTACAGCCCGGAAAGGGCATTTCAAGGTTAAGAAATGATGGCCGTTGCCTCTATTTCCACCAACAACCGCTCGTCGATTAGGGCTCGGACTTCCACCATGCTCGAAGCCGGTCGGATATCCTTGAATACTTCGCCGTGCGCCCGGCCAACACTTTCCCACTGTGAAATATCCGTTACGTAAATCCGGGTCCGCACGACGTCGGTTAGCGCTGCTCCAGCCTCCAGCAAGGCCGCGCTTATCTTCTCCAGAATGTGTTTGGTTTGGGCGTAGGCATCGGTACCAGTTATTAACTCACCATCCTGCGCCGTAGTGCCCACCACTTCCACGACGTTCCCGACCCGCACCGCCCGCGAATATCCTACTACTGCTTCCCAAGGTGCTCCAGAAGAAATGTTGTGCCGCATTGGTTTCACTTGTTGTGTTACGTGCGTTTCCATTTGTTGTCACGTCAGTTATCAACGAAAAAGGCCCGCTTTGTAGCGGGCCTTTCCTTGTACCGTTATACGTCGAGTTTGGCGTATTTGGCGTTTTTCTCGATAAAGTCGCGGCGGGGTGGTACCTCGTCGCCCATCAACATGGCAAACAGGTGGTCGGCTTCCGCGGCTGATTCCACGTCCACTCGTTTCAGGGAGCGGGTGTCGGGCTGCATGGTGGTGGTCCAGAGCTGCTCGGCGTTCATTTCGCCTAGTCCTTTGTAGCGCTGCACGTTCACCGTCTCGGGCTTGCCGCGTCCCATCTCATCTTGAGCGGCCATGCGTTCGTCTTCGGTCCAGCAGTAGCGCTCTTCTTTGCCGCGCTTCACTAGGTACAGAGGCGGCAGCGCAATGAAGATGTAGCCTTTGTCAACCAACTCACGCATATAGCGGAAGAAGAACGTCAAGATCAGCGTCCGGATGTGCGAGCCGTCGATGTCGGCGTCGGTCATGATGATGATCTTGTGGTAGCGGAGCTTATCTAAGTTGAGCGAGCGGGTGCTGCTGCCGTCGTCCTCGTCAGTTTTTTTCTCGAAGCTCACGCCGAGGGCCGTAATCATGTTCCGGATTTCCTCGTTCTCGTAGATGCGGTGCTCTTGCGCCTTCTCCACGTTCAGGATCTTACCCCGCAATGGCAGAATGGCCTGAAACGCCCGGTTGCGGCCTTGCTTGGCGGTGCCGCCAGCGGAGTCACCTTCCACGAGGTACAGTTCGCAGATTTCAGGGTCAGATTCCGAGCAGTCGGCGAGTTTGCCGGGCAGCGAGTTGGAACCCAACACCGTTTTGCGCTGCACCATCTCGCGGGCCTTACGGGCCGCAATACGTGCGCGCGCCGCCAGTATCACCTTCTCGATGATGATGCGGGCTTCCTTGGGGTTTTCTTCCAAGTACTGGTTGAGAATCTCGCCTACCACGGTGTTCACGGCGCCGCTCACATCGGAGTTGCCGAGCTTGGTTTTGGTCTGGCCTTCAAACTGCGGCTCCTGCACCTTCACCGATATAACAGCGGTGAGGCCTTCGCGGAAGTCGTCGCCTTGAATCTCCACCTTGGCCTTTTCCAGCATGCCCGATTTGTCGGCGTAGGCCTTCAGGGTGCGAGTCAGGGCCGAGCGGAAGCCTGCTACGTGCGTGCCGCCCTCAATGGTGTTGATGTTGTTGACGTAGCTGAAGATGTGCTCCTGGTACGAATCATTGTACTGCAACGCCACTTCCACTGGCGTACCACCCTTCTCGCTGATAACGTGAATCGGGTTGGGCATGAGCACCATCCGACCAGCATCGAGGTACTGGACGAATTCGCTCAGGCCGCCCTGCGAGTAGAATACCTCGCCGAGAAAGCTGCCATCATCGTTTTTGTCACGACGGTCGGTGAGCGTGATGCGGATGCCTTTGTTGAGATAAGCCAGTTCCCGCAAACGGTTAGCTACCGTTTCGTACTTGTAGACGGTTTCGGTGAAGATGGTGTTGTCGGGCAGAAACTCCACTTCCGTACCATGCTCCTCGGTGTCACCAATCTGCTTTACGGCATACTGGGGAACCCCAATTTTATATTCCTGCTCATAGATGTGGCCGTTGCGGCGCACAGTTACTTTCAAGTCCTGGCTGAGTGCGTTCACGCAGCTCACGCCTACGCCGTGCAGGCCACCAGATACTTTGTACGAGTCCTTATCGAATTTACCGCCGGCGTGCAGCACGGTCAGTACCACTTCCAAAGCGGACCGACCTTCCTTGGCGTGAAAGTCGACGGGAATGCCCCGGCCGTTGTCACGGACGGTGACAGAGTTGTTTTCGTTGATGGTTACTTCAATCTGGTCGCAGTGGCCGGCTAAGGCTTCGTCGATGGAGTTGTCGACTACTTCCCACACCAAATGGTGCAGGCCTTTGATGCCAGTGTCGCCGATGTACATGGAGGGGCGCTTGCGCACGGCCTCCAACCCTTCCAGTACCTGAATGCTATCGGCAGAGTACTGATCGTCGGCTCTTTTCTCTTTCGTTTCGCTCATGTTTCGGGCGTAAGTTTAGCGGTTGTGCTATCCTACAAAAGTACCGATTTTATTGCGTTTTTGCCAGCGTTTGCCACAATTATGCTATATAACTCCCGTAAAAAATCCACTTAAAACCGACCACGAAAAAAGCCTCCTTCCCGCGCTGGAAAAGAGGCTTTTAAGTAGCTGATAGCGTTCAGGTTTTCCTGCTACCGCACCACTAGTTTCTGCCGCACAGGGCCGTCTGGTGTGGTTAGCTCCAGCACGTACCTATCTCGCCGGTTATTCCTACCGAGACGTAGGTGCTAGTACCAGGCACGTTGTCGAGGCCGGTTACATGCAGCGGGCCCGTTGGCAGTACCGGGGTCCAGGTGAGGCCGCCGTCGGTGGTACGGGTCAGGTTACCTTCTTCGTCTTTCGCCAACCCGTTGGCAGCATTACGAAAAGCCCCATCTAGCTTAGATGGGGCTTTTCCAATCTTCACATAGCTTCTTTTCTTCTTGACTCCCTACAGGCCTAAGTGCAATGCTTTGCTTACGCTGTACTGCGTGGTATAGCATGCTTCTGGGAGCAAACGAGCGTCCTTGCTAACGGCACTTCCCATGCTATCAAATTAAAAACTAACTAACACACCAGCTAAACTTGCGTACAGTGCACCTCCATTGCCTGTGTTGTCTTGGGCTATTACGACTGTAGCTCTTTACACTGCTGGCCTAGTTACTTCAGGATATTGATAGCCCTTGTGGCATCCACCTTTGGAAATATGAATGTATCCGATTCCATTTGGATTGCACGAGCCGAACAGCTTCCTCAGCCGTATCAACAAGTGTTGGTATACGCCCCCGCAGCCTGGCAACAAGTGACAGTAGCTGCGTTCAAGCCCCCTACCACAGCTAAATCCAAGCATATGTTTGTGGCTCCCGACCCCAATGGGGTCAACCGTTACATAAAAGGAGTTACCCATTGGATGCCCTTGCCTACCCCACCAGATAGTTCTGAATAGCAATAGGCGCGTGCTAACCAGACGCAGTATACTGTCCTTGCTTTCGAGCTTTCCTTTTGGGCTACAGCTTACTTTCTAATTGACAGCCGATCTACTGGGTAGGGCCGTTGTCTGTTTGAGCTTCCAGCGTAGACTGCACAGCCGGCTTCACGGCCGAAAGCAGATCCAAGCCGGTGGCTGCTTCAATCGCATCCACGCTCGTGCGGTAGCCACCCCATGCCGCTGACACCGTGTTCTGGTTGGGTACATCAACTGCAATTACACGAGTTGCATTTGTCACCCGGGTAGCATCGTCCTTCCCAGTGGGTAGCACCACCACCACCTTCCACACCCGTGCCGGAACCGTAACCCGCCCTTGGTCTAAGGTAGTAGCCATGCCTTGGGAGCCTGTGCCACCCGCACCATAACTTCCCATCACTATATACAGCTCGCTACCGGCGCGAGCCAGCTTACGGCAGTATTCTTCCAGGCCCGCCCACGTCCGTTGGTTAAGGTTAGGAGCCTGGGGCAGCATATTGGTCATCAGAAATGTGGCGGAATTAGCTGCTGTAGTGGCTGTCCGGTCGGCTGAAGGGCAATGATGCCCCCTATCGAAGCCAGAACTGCTGTAGCTGCTTCCCATCACCTGATACCAGCTAGCGGGCAGGGTATTATCAGGACGAAAGTCATCCTGCCGGGCAGCCGAACCCATATCAGCTGTTTCTAGGTGCCAGCTCACCCAGTTGGGGATGCCTCGGGTACGATGGTAGCTCAGGGCGTATTCTGGTTTAAGCAGCAAATAATTAGTAGGCTGTGCTACGTTAGTTGTTGCACCGCTAGGGTTGCCTAGAGCTAGGTGCTCCTCACCGGCTGCTAACGAAGGCTCAGGTCCATCGGAGCCGCAGCCAGTTGCCAGTGCTGCTAGCGCAAGCCCGATGTAAGTAAGAAAGGGGCGAAATAGGTTCTTCATTGATGGGCAAAGGTACCGGCCACAGGCGAAAGTTCTTTTCGCCTGTGGCCTTAAATAACGAGATACCTAAACCAACCAAACGACAAGCCTAGAGCTTCATTCAGACAGGAATACTCCCCTTGCCCGATCATACAATTGCACCTCACTACAAGTTGACTTTAAATGCTGATTCATTTTGGGAACCAGCGTTAGCAGCAAATTCAACTTTATATACTTCAGTTGGTATAGAACAACCCTATTAGCAACCCGCTTATCAGTATCGCTTGACCACTTTGCAAAGCTTTCTCTCCTTCCTCTCGAGAAACCCAGTACCCGTCAATCGTTTCAAAGTATAGTGTGCTTTCCACACCAGAGGGTACAGAAACCGTAAATACAATAGTAGAAGTAGTGTGCATAGGCTGTGAGAAGAGGCAGTACTATAAGTCATGGTTCTGCGCAAAAACAAACTAACCTTCTAAAACTATGTATAGAAAGGAAGATGCTTGTGGTTTTGAGACTATAACTATTCTACTATTCTATATTTGATACTCAATTATAGAAATGAGAAAACAGTTACTGCACGTTTGTTATAGGGTACACAGTACCCTAATCACACAAGATTGTGACTTGTGCACCTTTGCATACCCTTGTTGCTGTTGGCACCACTCCCGATGTGCTATAAAGTAGTAGAGAAGGACTAAGCGGCTATGGCTTCGGCGCCTCTCGAATACTGGCTGGGAGTTCCACACTATTGAGCTAAAAATGCTGCGGCATCCAGTACAAGAGAAACTCAAAAAATGGTCAGCCTTCAGTCAACACTCTTATGCAGTTGAAACTATATAGAGCGACAAGCTTTATTAGTGTTGATACCACACAACCATCGTTGAACCGGGCATAAAAAAACCACTTAGCAGTTAAGCTAAGTGGTTAATCCTGAGAGTGGCCCCGATGTGATTCGAACACATGACCGGCTGCTTAGAAGGCAGTAACCCTACTGTATTTATAGGGTGTTGACTTCTACCAAAATAGCCCTTAAACTACCGTAAACAAGCATTTTATTCATTACTGTATATTGCTACTATCACGTTTTCTATTAGGTTTGTGTAAACCGTTGTGTAAACCAACGCGGTTTACACAGCATGAGCCAAACCAGAACCACCGAGCATAAGGAAGGCAAAGCAACCGTACGGGCCGTGTATTACACTAGCAAGACGCTGGCCGATGGTTCGCACCCGTTTATGCTCTGCATTACTAAGAACCGCCAACGTAAATATTTGTCAACGGGCCTCTCCCTCCTACCCCAATATTGGAACGAGAAGAAAACCGGCTATCGGCAGGCTATCCGCAAAAGCTACCCCGACATTCAACGCGAAGCCCTGATAAACTCGTTGGCTGATTGGGAAAAGAAGTACGACACAGCAGCCGGGGCCATTGCTTCCAACGATGAGCAGCATACGGTGGCCGACGTGGCGCAAAAAGCCATTGAGGGCCGCAAGGCCACGCGGCGCGTTCAAGTGCTGGCCTACATAGACGAACTCATAGCTACTATGACCGCCTCCCGCCAGCTAGGCAATGCCCGCGTGTATCGGGATATGCGCCGCCAGTTGGCAAAGTTCATCTTGGACGAGTATGGCACTGCTGATGTGCCTTTTGACCGCGTGACGGTATCCTTTTGCACCGAGTGGGAAAACACCTTACGTGCTAGCGGCAATGAAGGCAATACTCTCTCTCAGCGGTTCCGCACCTTACGGGCCGTGTTAAATAAAGCCATTGCCAACGGCATAGCCAAGCCAGAAAACTACCCGTTTGCCCGCAACGTGGCCGAGCGGCACAAATTCAACGTTGGTAAGTTCGACCTTTCCACCACCAAGCGCGCCCTGACTCGCGACGATGTGCGGAAGCTGGAAACCTTGCAGCCTACCACTGAGCGGCTACGGCTGGCAAAGAATGTATTTCTATTCTCGTTCTACGTCGGCGGGGTGAATTTTATTGACCTCTCCAACCTACGCTGGCATAATCTTTCTCGCGACGCTGACGGGCACCCTCGCGTAAACTATGTGCGACGTAAGACGGGCGGCAAGTTCTCGGTGCGGCTGCTAGCCCCGGCCGCTGCCATTGTTGAATACTATCGGCCTACTACCCATACTGGTCCCGATGGGTACGTTTTCCCGATTATCAACGACCGGCGGCACCAAACTCCAACGCAGGTAAACAACCGCCTGCATAAGCTATTACGGCAAGTCAATGCTGACTTGAAAGAGCTGGCCGCCGAGGCTGGCATATCAACGGCCATCACTACTTACACGGCGCGCCATAGCTTCGCGACCAGCCTTAAACATTCAGGAGTTGCAACGGGCGTTATCTCGGAAAGCATGGGCCATAAGTCCGAAGCGGTTACAGCCGTGTATTTAGACTCCTTTGCGTCGAGCGTGTTAGATTCCGCTTTTGAAAGCCTGCTTTGATCTTCTTGCCACTATTAATATATGGAAGCGACCTATCCAACGTGTCACCCTCTATTCCGTGCTTTCATTTTGCGCGCAGAGATTATTGCCGGTAGAAGGCAGGAGGCAAGCGGAGTAGTACCTATGACTTTTGAGGAGGTACAGGCGGAAGTCGAGAAAATACGTGCGGCTATGCCTGCTTTAGTGAAGCTAGAATTGCATGTTCAAGACGAATGCCTCGGCCCACTATACTCTTTTAGCTATCTATTGCATGGGGCTAAACGCCTCATATGCCCAGAGGGAGACATTGAGCTATCGCTTTCCCTTGTTGAATTAACAAGAAGCCTTAAGCAAGCGGGATTGCAAGGATATACGTTACCCTTCCCGATGCCAATAATTAAGGAATGGCGGGGCGAGCCACAGAATAGAGCAGAATTAGAGGTAGTAAACCGCGAGTTAGATACTATGGTATTCGACTTTAAGAGCAGAGTAAAAGCTGCTATTGCTGCTGTTCCAACGCCCGAAGGCCGTGTCGAATTGGTTGAAACTGTACTAAACGGCTTTAACTCTTTAGAATGGATTGCAGGAAACTATATAGGAGAAATAGTCGAGCAGGCTGTAGATGAGGCTTGGGAGTTCGTATCAGACAAGCACGACACATTGTTGAATGAACTAGACTCATTGAGCGGGGTGCTCGGTGATAAAAACCAGCGCCGAGAAGCAAGCCCGATTCCTAGCATTCAAACAGCAAGCAAGCTCAGCCCAGCAACAGAAGTAAATAGTGACCCGACAAAGGATAGTCAGATGCTGGTTACGCGCCGGCGCGTAGTACTATTACACTTCTTTCGGGGCGATTTAGGGGAAGCAATTAACTCGCCAACAGAAGCCGAAGCCCTGTTTTTGCGCTATGGAGATAAAGGGCGCGATTTTAAAACAAAGGCTGGGGAGGCCGTAAGATATTGGAGCGACGCGGGCAAAATTAAAAACGTAAGTGCTACGCAAGTTCTTAATGCCGTTGTGGCAGATTTGAAATACATCAAGCAATATCTAGCAATAGAACAACAAGCAGAAGCAGACAAATACATAAGGGAGCTTGAAGGAAAGCGTAAAGGGAAGCAGTAGCAATCATTTCAGAACCGGTTCAGAACCGGTTCTGCTACCTAGTGACACCAAACTTTGACCCGCTACTAACAAATGCAGGCAACGGAGCCTGCTGTAAAGAGGTGGCGAACAATGCAAAATCCCTTTGCCACCCTAGAAGATTGGTTGCGCCGGATTGAGGCCAGCCAGAACGAGCTGCTGCAACGAGTGAGCGCCCCAACTCATGCTGGCCCCGATGTTGGCGGTATTGAGCTAGCGCAAGAAGTGCTACGCTTGAGTAAGCCTCGTATCTACGCCCTTGTATCGCAGCGCGCTTTGCCACACATGAAGCGGGGCGGGCGGCTAACGTTCTCTCGCGCTGAATTGCTGGATTACCTGAAAGCAGGGAGCCGCGCACAGAAAGACTTGGTATAGCCGGGTTGCTATGTACGACAGCCTGAACGCCCGTTCCACCTTGCCGGATGAGGAAGCGGAGCAGCACCTAGCCCGTTCACCGGCCTTCCTTGACAACGACGGGGCCACCGATGCCAAAGGCTGGGTGCGAGTGCAGCGGCGAGGGATGCGGATTGATTACAAGCCTGACTCGCGGGAGTTACGAGTACGGGGTTCTCTGCAAACCTTTGCCCAAGGGCACAATCTAGGCACCTTCACGGCCCCACAAGTGCACCAAGCTTGCACCGACCTTGCCGCTTACGTTGGCTTGCCTCCTGACTCGCTCCGCATTGTAGGATTGGAGGCCGGGGTGAACATTCCGGTAGCTACTTCGCCCCGACCGTTTCTAGAAAGTCTTGCCAGCCACAAAACAGCGCCGTTTGCCGCAACCAAACCACCCCACGGCGCTACCCGGCCGCTGGAATACGGAGCCTATCACAGCGACTATTGGGTGAAGGTGTACGACAAGGGCAAATACAGCCAGTTACAGGGCCGCTCGCTGCCCGCCACTGGCCCGCCGCACCTAGCCCGCTACGAGGTCGTGTACCGCCGCGCCCGGCCGCTGGTGCAACTAACGGGCCTTGCACAACTAACGCTGGCTGACCTCCCCAAGCCGGAAGTGCTGGCCGTTGTGCTGGCCGACATTCAAAGGCATTGGAACCTTATTCAACACCGCCACCACATGCAAGACTCTGATTTCGATGGGCTGACCTTCTCAGAGGCCGCGCTATTAGCAGTGGCCGACAATACCGCCTTTTGGGAGGCCATGCGCAAGAAGCAAGCACCCAGCACCTACAAGCGTAACCGCGCCCGCGCTAAGGAACTACTGGCTCAACGCGCTGAGGTCAACCCCTACGACGACGCGCTGAACAAGGAGCTGGCCCGCCTGGAAGTACCGGAACTAAGCCCCAAAGCAAAGGCCCAAATATGACCCCTGTTTCCAAGCTTGTAATCACTTGGAAACCCTCCCTCTCTTTTACCCACCAGAACAGCCCTATAACGAGTGGAACCACTGGCCCAAAGCGCCTATAAACCCCTCCTTTTTTGGTAGGCGAGCGGAGCGAGCAGCACAGCGCAGCGTCAAGGCATTGCCCGGCCCTGTATAGCGTGCCCCGGTAGCGTCGGAGCTACCCCAACCCCCAACCCCCAACCCCTGAACCATTCACCCCACGCAGGCGCCCAAAATCGGGCTGCTTTAGCTACCGCTTTGCTCTTTTTTCAATGAATACTACAACGATTTACTATGCGGGCATCCTTTTCTTCCGCATTGATGAGTGGCCGCGCTATTACGTGAGCCGCTGCGGACAGGTGCTTTCGGCAATCGGCCACCCGCTCATTATGAAAGTGGGCACGCAAACAAGAGGCTACAAGCAAGTATCATTTTCCGTGCCCGGTGGTAGGGCTAAGCACTACTTGGTTCACCGACTAGTTGCCGAACGCTTTCTGCCGAGCATACCGGGCAAAGACCAAGTGAACCACAAAGATTTTAACAAGCTCAACAACCATGTAAGCAACCTAGAATGGGTCACAAACGCCGAAAATTACCGACACGCCAAGGAAATGCGGCTACAACGCGCCAACGCTGGACAAGTGCGCCTTTCCTAATTCACCCTTAACTCCTGCGTTTCTTCCACCATGAACTTTGCAAGATTTTCCTCTTTGGTTTTGGCTGCTGGCTCCGAAGTATCCCTTACTACTGCCGCTTACTGTACGCCTGAAAAAGATTGGTTTTGGTGCCGTTATGTTAACACTAAGGGACAATTGTTTGAAACAGAAGGAGAGTCAAACCCAGCTAAAGCCCTCGACAATCTTCTCAGCGGCCTTGCCTTTCATAAAGCCCTGCCACCCCTTACCCTTCCAAACCTGTGATTTCACTTCGCTATCCCAGCCTAGCTCCGCGAGCCATTGAGCGCGTTGCCATTCGCGAGCATTCTAACATCAACGACCTATGCACGCTGCTGTACATCCACCAATTAAATCGAAGCGGCCAGCGTGTACTGGCTAGTAGTTTGGCGCGTGGCGCATTAATGAGTATACACCAAGCATACGGCCGAGTACGGCGGTTGACAGCCGCTGGATGGGTTGCCCGTCAGCCTACTGGCCCTGCTAGCCGCCCACACCCTAGTCTATACATAACGGCTACTGGCCTACTTATTATAGAACGTATTCGCCGAGAAATGCGTACCTGCGCCGAAATGCTTACCAACGGTAGTAAGGGGCCAGTAAAAACAAATAAGAAGCGGATAGTGGTTCGTGAGCAAGCAAGTAGAACCACTGTCTCAAAAAGCGGGTGAATTGAGAATTAATTACAACGCAAGCAGTTGTAAGTCAGCGTATAAACAACAGATAAAAGTGTTGACTTTCAAACGATACACTCCTGACAGCATAATTTATCAGGAGTGTACGCGTGACAAGAGGCCAGCACTTTTTCCATTTTCGTAGTCCAAACCTACTTGCCCCTTGGCCGCTACGAAACACGCGCTTTCACTCTTGTGCGCAACAACCGGAAACGTCTACCACGTTCATGCCAAGGCATATAACAGCCGCTCAACACGCTGGACATACTAGGCAGCAACTTTATGCAGCTTTTTTGCCTACGAAAACAGAAGTGTACGCTATTGTTTCGGTGGTGTTTAGGCCGTATTCCGTCACTTTTCCTAAATAGCAGCACTAGAAACAGGCCAGTACACTGTTCTAATTGGCGCAATTCTACTCCGATCGAGTAGTGTATGCTAGCCCCTGAGAAAATGCTGTTTAGGTGTCTTCACCGACCTACGCACCCTGCTGATCGCAAGGGTAGCCCAAAGGGATTCGTGCTGCACAAACCCCCTCGCCTCAAAACCGAACCCACCCCTATGCCCTACCTAGTACCTAAAACTATGCACCATCTTACCAGTGGTAGGAAGAAAATGCTATTTGTTATGCTGGGAGGGTTACGAAATATGGAACACTACGTATCGGATTATGCTTAGCAGTGTTACTTACTTGAGTGTTAAAAAGGTAGATTTAACAGCTAATGTCCAAGCTACCTGGCCTCTAAATGGTAATAGACGAACCCAATTGGCTCAAAGGCTTCAACCGTTCCCGCGCACCCTTGCCTTACGGCCACATCCAGCGCCTGCCACAGCCTCTTGCTTCCGACGAGGGTGAGTAAGCTATTAAAGTATATTTACCCTAGACCTTAATAGAAAATCAGTTGATGAACACTATAAATGAAATAGGTTCGATAGAATCTAGATTGATTGCCTCCATTGAAGGGCGTGCGATACCATCATCAACTTACCCTAGGCAACTTTCTGAGTTACATTATGGTAGTGAAAATCTTTCGCCCTATGCAATTAGCTTAACTTTTAGCAATGAAACTGCTACTCTTGCTTGCGTTCTACCTAAAGACTATATCAGCCAAGCGCATTTAGACAAAACGGACCCTATGGCGCACTTGTGGGGCCAAAGCTTAGTTGCTACAACTGATACAGGTGAGAAATTTGAGGCACGACAGGGATATTGCACCCACCAAAGCATCATTTTCGCTAGTGAGGGAGGAGGAAGACGAATTTCTATAACTGCACGAGAATGGCAACTTACACGTCATAAGCCTCACTTATGGGTAGGTAGATTAGCTGGGACTTTTCCGCAGGGAATAGGAAACTTGAATTTACGAGTTGAAATAGAAGATCGTGGAAGTTCCTTTTCACTCACCAATTTTGTTTTGAAAGGTTCGCGTTGGACTTATTTCTTACTGAGGAAAAACGATAAAAAGAAGACAGACAACACTTTGGTTATCGATACAAATGGGGGTGATATCGATCATATTTTATTAAACAACGAGTTACAAATTCTAAGCTATTGCTTAGGACAACCGCTGTACTGCAATTTCTTAGTAGGCTTAGATGAAGAAATGCAAAGTGTGGCTTACGCTGGAGGAGACTACGGCTTTGAGCGCATCCTTCCCAACCATAACTTTTCTCCTGTCCCCCGAGATTCTAATAAACCGTGGTTTACAGTCTTCTTCCAAGCCATCACACAACAACTGGCACATCTTGAGGAATTAAGTCGCAAACAGACGCTGTTTGAAACTATTACTTTATCTGTTGAGTCATCTGCGGAAGTGCATTATATAAGCAGAGAAACAAAAGCAGTTCTAGCCTGCTTAGCGGCAGCCCGCTTGTTCGTAAAAGATGAAGTAAACCTAACAAGTTTGTCCAACGATGAGTGGGCTATTTGGATAAAAGAGAACAATGCGCTGCTTTCCGTAGCTGCGGAAGACACCAAGGACCTGCTTTTGTCGCGAGTACTTTCAGCCAATGAACCCGGTCCAGTTGAGTTAACGATTTTAGCGCTTAAAATGGCATCATTGCCTTTAAACCCAGATCTAATTCAAGCGATTGCTGAAAGCAGCGTTCTTTTGTCAGGCAGATCATTTGAAACTTCTTATAAAGAAAGCGATAACAGGTGCAGACGATTGAGAACGTTATGCGCGGGGCTAATGGCCGCCTCAGTTGGCTATAAAGGACCGCTTGCTGGTTGGGAATTAGATGAGCCGAAATGGTATGGAGAAGAGCCTGCTACAGAGTGGCTAGTTATTGACTCAGATGTGCAGCCTTCTTATTTTGTTGCTCAGGTTAACAACTTATTACCAATTCTTAGCACGGCCGAATTGTGGCCAACATTCGAAAGGCCATCAATACCTGATGGCTCGTTAGTGCTTCTTGTTGAGGAGTTTGCACGAAGTTTAGCCTCTCGTACTAATGAGCAAGTGCGCGCGCGAATACTCCCATTACCAGTCTTTAGCTCAAATGAGGCTCAACTATACGATTTTATATTGGAAGCGGTTCAACAGCCCCAAACCAATACGGTCTTATTTACGATCAGACAAGAATACAAAAGTGCTAAACTAGATATCCTAAGTTGGGAAGAGGAGATAGATACAATTGAAGACGAAAAAGCTTTGATACAGTTTCTTCGTGGAGTTGCTCTAGCACCTCGCACTCGTCATGCAGTAGAGCGTCTATTACTAGTAACACCTTATGAAATTTAATAGGCAGCTCAAAGTTCTACAGTGGAATATGAGTGCTGCGCCCCATGCTAAGCCACCAAAGCCACATCCGAATCCCAAGGAATGTGCTGAGGCATTGGATGCAATGTTGCAAGAACACAATCCTACTATCGTAACGCTTCAGGAAACAGATAACACTCTTTTATCTTATGCTCATTTATCAGCCTATGAAGTACAGCGAGGACCTACCGGTCTTGCCACTCTTATTCTGAGAAGTAGATTTAGAGTTGTTAGCAATAAGGAAGTTACGCCAAGAATACAGGCTGTTACGCTAGATAACATACAGCACGGTGAACCAGGTATACTAGTTCTTAACTTTCATCTACCTGTATTGAATGAAGATGCAGATGACCGTCAAGAGGCAGCTCGCACATTAATACCTAAAATCGACTCGGCGCGAGCTAATAGTAAATTAAGATTAGAGATTATAGCAGGCGATTTTAACTTACCCCCCTACGCTGCATTTATTGTAGGACAGTCTGGACTATTTGCAAACCGTGATCCAAGCATTAGTAGTCAGCGACGTAGTACAGTAGGCCGACCACTTTACAACGCCAGTTGGAGCATTTTTGGGGGATCCTGTGGTTCATTAGGCACCTACCGTCGTGCAAGCAGACTGCATGGACCTTGGCAAATTCCTGATCAAATGCTTCTTGATCCACTCCTAGTGGACAAAGCTAAAGTTGAAGTTCAAGTCATCACTAAAACTTCTGTCAGAGCGTTGCATAATCGTAATGGGAACCCCGATAGAAAATTTGCTTCTGATCATTTCCCTGTCTTAGTAACTATTTCACCTAATGCGTTAATTCCATACTTAAATGGTAGCATCAATGATTACTCTATTTAAATACAGTAGCATTATTGCTCACATTCTTCGTCTTGTTCGCTAGGATTTTGTGAGTATACATAAATAGAGCAGAATAAGAGTGGCCCGTTCTGTCCGGAGATAGAACGGGCCACTTTTGGGTAAAATTTAGTGTCAGCGCCAGCGCACTAATTCAAAAACAACCCAGAGAACACAGACTTGATAATTGCGAATACATCGTGTGCTTGGGTTGGGTTGAGTGCTAAGCCAATCACAGCGCTAGTAACAGCAGCTACAAAATTCATCTTCCACTCTTTCTTGGTGAGTGACTCACTTTGGGTGGCTTGTTGCTCTAACACTAATGTTAGCTTGTCGATTGCTTCCGATGGTAATTCGGTGCCAGCTATTTGCCGTGCCGCCTCTCGGAGCTTTGCTTGTACAGTACGTAATTCTGCGTTTGTAAAAGCTACATCGTCGTTATCAGCAGTAGTATCAAACAATAACATATTACGTTCTAAGTCTGCCCACATATCAGGTTCTTCCGATTCCTTTTTAACTAGAGCTACCCAATGGGTAAAAACAGCAGGCACTGTATCCCATTTACCTACGGGTGCATATGCTTTTTCCTGATTTGGAAATAGTACACCATTAACAGTTAGCGGAGTGTAAGAGATAAATAAATTAAATACCTCTCTGTTGGTATCCGAAGCAACACCAACTGACTTAGATAAAACCTTAAAATAGAAGCCAGTTGGCAGGTGAGTAACCAAGAGATGCTCTTTCGCTTCTAACTTAAAAGTATGAAGGCTTAAGCCAGCCTCTTTAATCATATTGAATAGTTGGTTCTTCTGGCTATTCAGAAACATAGACACAAGCGAGTTAGGTATGAATAGACTGGAGGACTGAATGTAAACCGTCGTGTAAACCAAGCACAAAAAAACCACTTAGCTGTAATGCTAAGTGGTTGATTCTGAGAGTGGCCCCGATGTGATTCGAACACATGACCGGCTGCTTAGAAGGCAGCTGCTCTATCCAGCTGAGCTACGGGGTCAGAAGCCATGGGCTCCGGCCCAGCGGCTGGGTTACTTATGTCGGGGTGGCAAGATTCGAACTTGCGGCCTCCTGCTCCCAAAGCAGGCGCGATACCGGGCTACGCTACACCCCGAAAAAAAGTTGACTTACGCGTGTTGAATGCTGGATGATGGTCATATAACCTTCAACACTCATAAGTCAACGGTCGAAAAGTAGAGAGAGGGGGATTCGAACCCCCGGTAACCTTTAGAGCTACGGCAGTTTAGCAAACTACTGGTTTAAGCCACTCACCCATCTCTCTATTTCTACTCCCTTCCGGCTGAAGAGTGTGCAAATATACAAGGCAAATAGACATACAACTGCTTTCCGTGAAAAATTTCTTGTCTGCTAGCCCGTGTAGGACCGTATGCGACCGAGCGGCAAGCGCTTATATTTGCCCTCGCCTCGGAGCTATTAAAGTCGTTTCTTCATGATTCTCATTTTGTTGCCTTTCCTATTCCTGTGCTGAACTGGGCGTATCCAATAGCGTGGCCAGAGGTGTTGGCACTGAGCATTTTTTTTGTGTTCTACATCGGTTTCGGCCTACGGACCCGCCGATTGGCGGCTCCATTGGGTCAGCGCGGGTGGCGTTTGGGATGGAAACTGGGGCTCCGGTTGCTGTATGTCGGCTTGCTGGGCGCCGCTTTATTGGGCCCCGCTTACGGTCTGACCCAGCGCCCAGTTCGGACTACGGGTAAAGACGTGTGGCTACTAGTTGACTTATCTCGCTCCATGGACGCGCCAGATATAGCGCCGACCCGGCTTCAAAAAGCAAGAGCGGAACTAGCGACGCTCATCACTCGCTTCCAAGCTGACCGGATCGGGCTAATCGTGTTTTCAGCCGATGCGTACGTCCAGTGCCCACTGACGTATGACCAAGGCGCGCTTCAACTTTTCTTGAGCACGCTCCAGACAAACTTGCTGCCTGCTGGTGCCACTGATTTTGCTCCTCCGCTAGATTTGGTGTCAGACCGACTCAGCAAGCTCCCACCTACTGCTACACCACGTGCTACTGCGTTAGTGCTTGTTAGTGACGGCGAAGACTTTGGGGAAAACCTAGAGCCTTCTATTCGAGTTCTTACACGCTCTGGGGTACGCCTGTATACATTAGGAGTAGGTACTTTAGAGGGCAGCCGCTTACCACTAGCCAAAGGCGGCCACGTGCGCGACGCACGTGGTCGAGACGTGGTATCCCGTTTAACTCCAGCACCGTTACAGCGCCTAGCAGATCAAACAGGCGGACAATATTTCGAGCTGTCGGAACGGCGAGACGAATTTCCGCTGTTGGTGAATGCACTCAATCGTTTGGAAGGCCAAGTGGAGCAGGTCCGTTCGGTATCGGTGGCCGACAATCGGTTCCGGTACCCTTTGGCACTGGCGTTGGGACTGATGGCGCTGGACATTCTCTTGACCGTACGGGTAATCAGACCATGAAAACCGTCGTTTTGCTATTGTTTTTCGGGTTGCTAAGCGGCTGGGGCAGCTTAACCCGCATCCATGACCGTAATGAAGCCGTGCGGAAGGCCCAAGCTGCTTACCGGCGTGGCGACTATTTAGTGGCAACAGCCTTATATAAAGAGGCAGTAGAAAAACTGCATGCCACCGACGAAGCTGTACTCCTAAATCTGGGGCATGCTAGCGTACGCGCCGGTCAGCCGGCAGTGGCCCGCACCGCGTACGGCCGGTTGCTGACTAGCCGCCAACCGGGTATGCGTAGCGTGGCTCGGCAACAGTTGGGCGTATTAGCAGCTGAGAAAAGAGACTATGCGCAAGCATTGCGGCTCCTGAAGGAAGCATTGGTAGCTAATCCAGCCAACACAGTAGCGCGCTATAACTACGAGTTGATTAGCGACTACCTGCAGCGGCGGCGCGATGACCCAGGCATCCCGCCCCCAGCTACCGCAGGTGCCCCTCCTGCTGCTAGCAACGAACGAAACAACCAGCAGGACCCTGCCAACCAGCCTCCACCCCGCCCTGGTCAGGATCAGCAAGGAGAACTCAACGATCCGACCCAACCAAACGAGCCGCGCAACGCTCCCCAATCACGACCTGATCAGAACGGGCAGAAAGACCCCAACCGCCCATCCGCTACGCCAGGCAATACGGCCAATGGTGGCTTCCAGCCAGGTAAAGGTTCTGAACGCAATGTTGCGCAAGGGTCTTCGCCTGGTTCAACCCTTGGCTTGAGCAATGACGACACTGGGCCGGAAGCTAGTACCGGGGTCAGCAACCGCCCCGGCACCGAAGCTGCACCGTTGGATGAAGCACAGTTGCAAACTCAACGGGCGCGCTTACAGCAAATGAACATCAGCAGCGGACAGGCGCGGCAGTTGCTTCAGGCGTTGGAGGCTGCCGAGCAACAGTATCTGCAACAATTACCGCGCAAGAGCACCCGCAAGCCAGTATCGGGTAAACCTACTTGGTAATTGAGGTTAAAGGCTGCAAGGCACCAACCGATACGCAAGCAATAGACTGTACGAAGCAGTGCGGGCACTTTGCCAATGCTCCGTAATGCGTAGGCGTTTGTAGGAGTCTACAACAAGCAACAAAAGCCAGTTAGTACCTAAAAGCAGCGGTGCCCATCATCCTCGCCCTACCTCTTACCTTTGCGCCACATTCCAATACATTCCCACCTCTCGTTTTATGCAAATCAAAGAAGTAGTAATAGTAGCTGCGGTCCGCACTCCTATCGGATCATTTGGCGGTAGTTTGGCATCCTTGTCGGCTACTGAACTGGGGGCCATTGCCTTAAAGGGCGCACTTGAAAAAGCAGGCGTCGACCCAAGTGAAGTAGACCAAGTAATTATGGGCAACGTTATTTCGGCTAACCTGGGTCAGGCTCCAGCGCGACAAGCTGCCAAAAAAGCGGGTTTGCCGGATACGGTAGAGTGCACCACCGTGAATAAAGTGTGTGCTTCAGGCACGAAAGCCATCATGTTTGCGGCCCAAGCTATTATGCTCGGCCAGTCTGAAGTCATTTTGGCCGGTGGCATGGAGAGCATGAGCAATGTTCCCTACTACCTCGACAAAGCTCGTTTCGGCGCTAAATATGGCCACGGACAGATGATTGACGGGTTGGTACGCGACGGCCTCTGGGACCCCTACCACGACTATGCCATGGGCAACGCGGCTGAGAACACGGCTAAGGAAATGGGCTTCACACGCGAGCAGCAGGACGAATTTGCCATTGAATCTTATACCCGTAGCGCCAAAGCTGCGAAAGAGGGCAAGAAAAAAGACGAAATTGTTCCGGTAAGCATCGAAAGCCGCGGCAAAGTCACGGTGATTGAGGACGACGAAGAATACCTAAAAGTTGATTTCGCCAAATTCCCTGGTCTCAAGCCGGCTTTCCTGAAAGAGGGTGGTACCGTAACGGCTGCCAATGCCTCTACCCTCAATGACGGGGCAGCGGCCGTACTGCTTATGAGCCGGGAAAAGGCCGATGCACTAGGCATCAAACCACTAGCTCGCATTCGGGGGTTTGCAGATGCAGAGCAGGCTCCGGAGTGGTTTACCACTTCGCCCGCCCTAGCCATTCCGAAAGCCTTGAAACATGCCGGTTTGGAGGCCAAAGACGTGGATTTCTACGAAATCAACGAGGCTTTCTCGGTGGTGTCGTTGGCAAACAACAAGCTACTGAGTTTGGAAGGCACCAAAGTGAACGTATACGGCGGGGCCGTATCGTTGGGGCACCCCCTGGGGGCTTCCGGGGCGCGTATTGTGACCACGCTGGTGAATGTGTTGCACAATGAAGGCGGCACCATTGGCGTAGCTGGTATTTGCAATGGAGGCGGTGGTGCCAGCAGTATTGTAGTTGAAAAATTGTAGGACTGCATTTAGAAATAATAAGATACGCCCAGTTTTGCTAAACAGAATATTGCGTTTGGAAGCTCCAACGCCATTTTTTAGGCTCTACTAAGCGTTTTAGAAATAACATGAAAAGCTCCGGCCCTTTTTTGGGTCGGAGCTTTCTTTTTGATATTGGAGATTCCGTTCGGGTAGTGCTTGCCACGAACTCTGCTAGTTGACTGTGATTTTTTGTCTCGCACCAGCCGCAGCTTCAAGTACCGTCCGCCTACAACCTCTTCACCATTATGGAAACTTCTGCTCCCGGCCAATCTCTCGGCCTCTACCGTCCCGAGTTCGAGCACGACTCCTGCGGAACGGGTTTTGTCACCAGCATTCATGGCCGTCGCTCGCACCAAACCATTCCGGATGCCTTGACCATCCTGGAAAACATGGAACACCGTGGTGCCTGTGGCTGCGATGCCGATTCCGGCGACGGGGCCGGCATCTTGCTCCAGATTCCGCACGAGTTTTTCATGGAGGAATGTCTGGCGCTGGATATCCATTTGCCTGAGCCCGGTTACTACGGCGTGGGCATGGTTTTCCTGCCCAAGCGTATTGCAGCCAAGGCAGCCTGTCATGGCCTCATCAACAAGGCCGCCGAACGACTCGGCCTGCGAATACTGGGCTACCGCCGAGTGCCCGTCAACCCAGCGGGCATTGGCGGCACGGCATTGGCAGCTGAACCAGATATGGAGCAGGTGTTCGTGGCTAAGCCAGCAGGTATGACTGTGGGCGAAGATTTCGAACGGAAGCTGTTTGTGTTGCGGCGGCTGATTGCCAAGACGGCCAAAGAAACCCTCAAGGACGACGCCAGCGACTTTTACTTCGCTTCGTTGTCTAGCCGCGTTATCGTGTACAAAGGCCAGCTCACCTCATTGCAGGTACGCGGCTACTTCCCCGACTTGTCGGATGAGCGGGTAAAATCGGCGTTTGGCATGGTGCATTCGCGCTTTTCCACCAACACGTTTCCCTCATGGAAGCTGGCGCAGCCGTTCCGGATGCTGGCCCACAACGGCGAAATCAACACGCTTACCGGCAACCTGAACTGGTTTTACTCGGGCCTTCGGTCGTATGCCTCCCCTTTCTTCACAGCCGAAGAAATGGAAATGCTGCTGCCCGTAATTGACGATGGGCAATCGGACTCCGCTTGCCTCGACAACATCATCGAGGTGCTTACCCATTCGGGCCGCTCTTTGCCGCACGTGATGATGATGCTGGTACCCGAAGCCTGGGACGGCAACGAGCAGATGGATCCGCTCAAAAAGGCGTTCTATGAATTCCACGCCACGTTTATGGCGCCCTGGGATGGCCCGGCCGCCCTTACCTTCACCGATGGCCGCATCATTGGGGCCATGCTGGACCGCAACGGTCTGCGGCCCCTGCGCTACGTCATCACCGACGATGGCCGCGTGATTATGGCCTCGGAAGCTGGGGTGCTGGCTATTCCGGAAAAGACGGTGCTGCAAAAAGGCCGGTTGCAACCCGGCAAAATGTTCCTCGTGGACACGGTAGCGGGCCAGATTATCACCGACGAAGAAATTAAGGCCGATTTGGCGGGCCGACAGCCCTACGGACAATGGCTGGAGAACTACAAGATCCGCTTGGAAGAGCTACCGGAGCCCCGGCAGGTATTTACCGACCTCGCCGCCGATTCAGTGTTTAAGTACCAAAAGGTATTTGGATATACCCGCGAAGACCTGGAAACCATCTTGAAGCCCATGGCGCTGGATGGCAAAGAGCCCATTGGCTCGATGGGCACCGATGTGCCGCTGGCGGTGCTTTCCGACCAGCCACAGCACATAGCCAGCTATTTCAAGCAGTTCTTCGCGCAAGTCACCAACCCACCCATCGACCCGATTCGGGAGCGGCTGGTGATGAGTTTGGCGACGTTCATTGGCAACAACGGCAACACCTTCGACGAAAACAAGATGCACTGCCACTGCGTGGCATTGCGCCAGCCCGTACTCACCAACCACGAGTTGGAGAAGCTGCGCAGCATCGATACGGGGCTGTTCCACGCCAAAACGCTACAAACTTATTTCAAGGCCGATGGGCAACCGGGCTCTTTGCAGAACGGCTTGGAGCGTCTTTGTCGCTACGCGGAAGATGCCGTGCACGACAAGTTCGAGGTGTTGATTCTATCGGACCGCGCTATCGACTCCGAGCACGCTCCTATTCCGTCGTTGCTAGCCGTTTCGGCAGTGCACCATCACCTCGTGAAAAAGGGCCTACGGGGTTCCGTTGGGCTGGTAGCAGAATCCGGCGACGTATGGGAAGTGCATCACTTCGCTACACTGCTGGCGTTTGGCGCCACGGCCATCAACCCCTATCTGGCCTTGGCCAGCCTGCGCACCATGCTGGAGGGAGGCAAGATGGAAACGGCGCTGGACTACGCCACGCTGACTAAGAACTACCTCAAAGCAGTCTGCGACGGCCTGTTGAAGATCTTCTCGAAGATGGGTATTTCCACCCTGCAGTCGTACCACGGGGCGCAAGTGTTCGAGATTCTGGGTATCAACCAGAGCGTAGTGAACCGCTACTTTACGGGGGCCGTTACGCGCATTGGTGGCTTGGGGCTGGATGAGCTTGCTCGCGAAACCCTCTACAAGCACTTCAAAGGGTTTGGCGACGAAAAAGCGGACGTGCCGTTGCTACCCGAGGGAGGCCTCTACCAGTGGAAGCGCCGGGGCGAAGCGCACCTATTCAATCCGCAGACGGTGCACTTGCTCCAGCAAGCTACTCGAACCAACAACTACACCACCTATCAGCAATACGCCAGCATTGTCAACGAGCAGGGAGATAAGCTGTTCACGCTACGTGGCTTGCTGGGCTTTGCTCGCCACCGCGAGTCGGTGCCGCTGGAAGAGGTGGAACCGGCCACGAGCATCATGAAGCGCTTTGCCACAGGAGCCATGTCGTTTGGTTCGATTTCACACGAGGCGCACAGCACCCTAGCCATTGCTATGAACCGCATCGGCGGCAAAAGCAATACCGGTGAAGGCGGCGAAGACCCGTTGCGCTACGAGAAAATGGCCAACGGCGACTCGATGCGCTCGGCCATCAAGCAGGTAGCTTCCGCCCGCTTCGGCGTAACGGCCAACTACCTCACCAACGCCGACGAGCTGCAAATCAAGATGGCGCAGGGTGCCAAGCCCGGTGAAGGCGGCCAGCTGCCTGGCCACAAAGTGGACGAGTGGATTGCGCGCGTACGCCACGCCACCCCGGGTGTGGGTCTTATTTCGCCCCCACCCCACCACGATATCTACTCTATCGAGGACCTGGCGCAGCTAATCTTCGACCTCAAAAACGCCAACCGTGCCGCCCGCATCAACGTGAAGCTGGTGAGCAAGGCGGGAGTAGGAACCATTGCAGCCGGCGTAGCAAAAGCACACGCCGACGTGATTCTAATAGCGGGTTATGATGGGGGCACGGGCGCTTCGCCGCTCAGCTCTATCAAGCACGCTGGCTTGCCGTGGGAACTCGGCCTGGCAGAAGCCCACCAAACGTTGGTGCGCAACGGCCTGCGTAGCCGCGTAGTGCTCCAAACTGATGGCCAACTGAAAACCGGCAAAGACCTGGCAGTAGCCGCCTTACTCGGCGCCGAAGAATGGGGCGTAGCCACGGCTGCCCTCGTAGCAGGCGGCTGCATCATGATGCGCAAATGCCACCTCAACACCTGCCCGGTGGGCGTTGCGACGCAGGACGCCGAGTTGCGTAAGCTGTTCAGCGGCCAGCCCGAGCACATTGTGGCCTTGTTCCAGTTCCTGGCCGAAGATCTGCGCGAAATCATGGCGCAGCTTGGTTTCCGGACGGTGCACGAAATGATTGGCAAATCGCAGTTCTTGAAGGTACGCGAAGACTTACTGCACTGGAAAGCCAGCCACGTTGACCTGAGTGGCATGTTGCATCCCGCGCCTGTTGCGGCTGGTACGACGGCTTACCGCAGCGAAGACCAGGACCACGGCCTCACCAACGTGTTGGATTGGCAGTTGCTTGCTGCCGCCCAGCCGGCCCTCGACGAAGCCACGCCCGTGTTCGGCAGCTTCGAGGTGCAGAACACCGACCGCACGATTGGTGCGCTCCTCTCCAACGAGGTGTGCAAACGCTACGGGGCGCCCGGCCTTCCCGACAATACGCTCAACTTCAGCTTCCGCGGTTCAGCGGGCCAGAGCTTTGGCGCCTTCTGCGCCAATGGCCTGAGCTTTAGCTTGGAAGGCGAAGCCAACGACTACGTGGGCAAAGGCCTTTCGGGCGCACGTCTGGCTATTTTCCCGGCGGCCGATAGCCGGTTCGAGCCCGACCAAAACATCATCATCGGCAACGTGGCGCTGTACGGAGCTACTTCCGGGGAGCTGTTCGTGCGCGGACAGGCCGGGGAGCGGTTTGCGGTGCGCAACTCTGGTGCTACGGCCGTGGTGGAAGGCATCGGCGACCATGGCTGCGAATACATGACCGGCGGTCGGGCCCTGATTCTGGGCGAAACCGGGCGCAACTTTGCGGCGGGCATGAGCGGCGGCATTGCCTGGGTATATGACCCGCACGGCACGTTCCCAGTGAACTGCAACCAGGAAATGGTGGAGCTGGAAACGCTGGAAGAAGAAGATGAAAAAGCCATTCGGGCGCTACTGCAGCGCCATGTGCAGCTCACGCAGAGCCGCCGGGCCACCTTCCTGCTTGATAATTGGGCCACGGAAGCAAGCAAGTTCGTGAAGGTATTCCCCATCGAATACAAGCGGGTGCTGCAAGCCGCGCAGAAGGTGGCCGTATAAACGCACCGTTTCAACTAGCAGGCAGTGTGGGGCACGAAGTCTTTCCAAGGATTCAGAACCCCGCACTGCTTAAATACCGCCGCCAATAAGTAAACCAACAACTTAAGAAGCACTTCTACACGTCATGGGACACGTCACCGGATTCAAACAATTCGACCGGGAGCTACCGGCCAAGGTGGCCCCGCAGGATCGTATTACAAACTATAAAGAGTTTGTCGGGCTGTATCCGCCCGAGCAGCTCAACCACCAGGCCGCCCGATGTATGGACTGTGGGGTACCCTTTTGTCATTCGGGCTGTCCGCTGGGCAACATCATTCCGGAGTTCAACGACGCGGTATATCGGCAAGATTGGGAGGAAGCCTACCGCGTTCTGATTTCCACCAACAACTTCCCGGAATTCACTGGCCGCATTTGTCCGGCACCCTGCGAATCAGCTTGCGTGTTGGGCATCAACCGGCCACCAGTGGCCATCGAGGAGATTGAGAAGCACATCATTGAAACTGCTTTTCAAAAAGGACTCGTCCGGCCTTCGGCACCGCTATTGAAGTCAGGTAAATCGGTGGCGGTGGTAGGCTCCGGGCCGGCAGGTTTGGCGGCAGCGGCGCAGCTCAACAAGGCCGGTCACAGCGTAACGGTGTTTGAGCGCGACGACAAGCCCGGTGGCTTGCTGCGCTACGGCATCCCCGATTTCAAGCTAGAGAAGTGGGTGGTAGAGCGGCGCATCAGCTTGCTGGAGGAAGAAGGCATCCAGTTCCGCTGCAACACCGAGATAGGCAAAGACATGCCCGCCGACGCCCTGCTTAATGGGTTTGATGCGGTGGTGCTAACGGGTGGCTCCACTATCCCGCGCGACTTGCCGCTGCCTGGCCGCGAGCTGCCCGGCATTCACTTTGCCATGGATTTCCTGAAGCAGCAAAACAAACGAGTGAGTTCGTTGCCCGTAGAGCAGGAGCCCATTGTGGTAACCGGCCAGGATGTTATTGTGATTGGCGGCGGCGACACCGGTTCCGACTGCGTAGGTACCTCCAACCGCCAGGGCGCGGCTTCCGTTACGCAGTTCGAGCTGCTGGCGCAACCTCCCAAAGAGCGCACTGCTCACATGCCGTGGCCGAACTATCCGATGGTACTGAAAACCACTTCCTCGCACGAAGAAGGATGCCAGCGGTACTGGGGCGTTAATACCAAAGAGTTTTTGAGCGACGAAAACGGCAACTTGCGGGCCTTGCGCATTTCTGATGTGACCTGGGAAACGGATGTCTTGGGCCGGCCTATGAAGTTCCAGGAAATCGAGGGTTCGGAGCGGGAAGTACCTTGCCAGCGTATTTTCCTGGCTATGGGGTTCCTGCATCCGCAAGCCAACGGCATGCTGCAGCAGTTTGGAGTGGCGCTTGATGGCCGCGGCAACGTGCAGGCCACTGAAAAAACGTACCAGACCAGCGTGGCGCGGGTTTTTGCCGCCGGAGATATGCGGCGCGGACAGTCGTTGGTGGTGTGGGCCATTTCGGAAGGCCGGGAAGCTGCCCGGCAAGTCGACAAGTTCCTGATGGGCAAAACCGTACTCCCAACCAAGGACGCGGAGCCGATGTTCGCGTAGCGAATACCTCCGAAAGCAACCACGCGCCGCGTAGTGCAACGCGTGACTTAGGAAACAACCAGTGCAAGTGCAGGCCAGTCGTGATGCTTCTCCTACGAGAGGCGTTAGGGCTGGCCTGCTACTGTTAGCAAGGAGGTAGTCGCTTGTACGTTGCCGTGCGGGCACGCTGGTTTCGGGTGGTATACGGGTGCAAGTCCGTCTTGGCCGCGCCGTAGGTTGCAGCTGAACACTAGGTGGCGCGTGGCCAATGGCCTGCGTCTAGGCCGCTTGCATAATGCCAGCCGAATACTTATGGCACGAAATCAGCTGTGGCACTGGCTTATGCACTTTGCCGAGTTTTCGTACGTTCTTGCCATCATGAAACGAATTACGCTTTTTCTGTTCCTCCTCTCCACTACCGCCGCACACGCTCAAAAGCTGCGGCGCTTCACCACCTATTTCGACTCAACCAACACCCGCAAGCGCGAAATCTACTCGGCTATCGTGGCCAGCGACACGGTGATGGAAGGCCCATACAAGCGGTTTTACCGCTCCGGCAAGCTGGAAGCTCAAACTCGCTACACCGGCGGCAAGCGCGATTCAGCGTACGTGGAATTTCATCCGAACGGCGGCCGGCGCTTGGAAGTAACATACAGTGACGGGGTGCGCCAAGGCCCTTTCAAAACCTACTACGAAACCGGGAAATTAGCCCAGGAAGGCACCTACGAAAACGACCAGCCCACCGGCCAGCTGCGCTACTTGTATCCCGATGGGCGAGTGAAGATGGAAACCACTCTTGCCAACGGGCAACCGAGTGGCCCGGTTCGGGAAGTGTACCCATCGGGCAAGACCAAGGTGGAAATCACCTATCAAAATGGGCAAGCTAATGGCCCCGTGAAAACCTACTACGAAACCGGCCAGTTGCAAAGCGAAGCCACCTTCGCGAAGGGCTTGTTGGCGGGCCCCTTCAAAACCTATTACGACAACGGCCAGGTGGAAACCGAGGTACTAACCGACAAAAACGGCAAAGGCACCTACCGCAGCTATTACCGCTCCGGCAAGCTCCGCACCGAAGGCACATCGGTAGCGGGCAACTTTGCGGGCCGGGCCGTAAAAAACCCCCTCGGCGACGACCTCACCAAGCAAGCCCGCAATCTAACCGGGGGTAGCTCCAACCTCGATGGTCCCGCCAAGTCGTACTACGAAAGCGGGGCGCTTAAAAGCACCCAAACCTACCGCCAAGGAACCCTGATTGGCACCCAGCAGGATTTCTACGAGTCGGGCAAGGTGCAGCAGAAGATAGAATACGCCAACCAAGCCCGCGACCGTAAAATCACCACGTACTTCGAGGATGGGTTCCCGAGTGCCGAGCAGCAATACAAAAACAACCTGCCTGCGGGCGTGTGGCGCACGTTCCATCCGGGTGGAAAGCAGGTAGCCACCCAGGAAACGTACGCAAATGGCCGGTTGACTGGCGAAAAGCTTAGCTACTACCCTATCGGAACCCTGCAAAGCAAAGTGGTATACGAAAACGGCAAACCCAACGGCCAGGGCCAGGAGTTCTATGAGTCGGGAAAGGTGAAAGTGGAAACCCTGTACGTAAAAGGGCTGAAAACCGGGGCTTTCCGGCAGCTCCGCGAGGATGGCACCCTGGCGGTTAGCGGCACCTTCCGCAACGGCAAGGAAACCGGCGTATGGAGCTACTTTGAGGCAGATGGCACCAAAGTGCAGGAAAAGAAGACGTTCCGCAACGGACAAATGGTATCCGAGGGCACAACTCCAGCTGGCAAACCGCCCGTCAGGAAACCGCCGGTGAAACGATAACCCAGCTAAAAGGCCCTTGCTCTTTAAAGTGAGCAAGGGTCTTTTAGTTGTAATTAGGCTTGATACGCTTTAAAAATTGATGGTAAAGGCAGTTCTGCCACTTGCTTGCGTTTCAAGGCTGAAGGTGAAATCATGCTGCAAGAGAATGTCGCGGATAAGGGTGAGGCCGATGCCCTGGCCGTCGCGCTTGGTACTGAAGAAGGGCGTAAACAGGTGGCGCTGCACGTCGGGTGGAATGCCGGGGCCGTCGTTTTCGATAACGAGCTGCGGGGGGCTTTGCTCGGTGCGTACCCACACGTTTCCAGCATCGTCAATGGCTTCGAGGGCATTCTTGCAGATATTGAGCAAAGCTTGTTCTAGTTGCTGCGCATCCAATGAGACAAGCAGCGGGCCTAGTGCCAGCTCCTGATGCCAGCGGATGTGCCGCCGCTCGCACTGCACGTGCAAAAGCCGCTCGGCGTTTCGCAGTAGCTCATGCACATCCGTTAAGTGCCGAACGGGTAGCGGCAGGCGCACGAGGTTCGCGAAGTTGGCAATGAAATTGGCTAGGTGCGTATTGCGGTTGATGGATACGTCCAGCGCCTCGGTGAAATCAGGCTGGTCGTCGGGGCTGAGTTGGGGAGCGTAGTAGTGGAAGGTTTGCAGGATGGAGTTAATGGCACCGATAGAGTTGTTGATTTCGTGCGACATCATCCGAATCAGCTTCTCGTAGGCCTGTTTTTCCTGCCGAATCAAATCCTGGGTCAGTTCTTCCAGCACAATAAAGTGCCGCGTAAACCCCCGATCCACGAAGTGCGAGCAATGCGCCCGGTACGTTTGGATGCCGGATAGCCGTACCACCTGCGGTTCTTGCTCGGAAATACTTCCGAGTGCGATGCCCCAGTCGCCGGGCAACTGGGCGGGCGGCAGACCGAGCAGACCGGAAGCCGGCAAGCCGAGCATGCGCTCCGCCGCAGGGTTCACCCCTTCAATGTAGCCATCGAAGGTCAGGAGCAATACCCCGGCCGGCGAGGCTTGGATGAGACTTTCGAGCAGGAAGCTTTTTTCGTGTTGCGTTACCCGCTCCCGGCGCAGCTCGTCAATCATCTGGTTGTACACGTCAATCAGCTGATCCATTTCCCGCTGGCCGACGGGTACAAACTTCATCGAGAAGTCTTTGGCCTGAATAGCTTCCGTGCCCGCCGCAATGAGGTGAAACGGCCGCACGAACCCCTTATACAGCTGCACCGTGAGGACGATGCTCACCAGCAACAGCACCTCCAGCCCCACAAACAACGGGGCGTTGGTGCGTACCACCTGCACCGCCAACACAATCAGCACAGCATGGATAATGACAACAAACAAAACAAACTTGACGCGTAGGGACATGTGGGCGGGGTAGCTGACGGAGAGCTAAGCTAAGGCCAGAAAGAAGAAAGCTCCCCTCCTTTTTTCAAGCAGGGGTTGGGGGTGGTTGGCTAGAGTTAGAAAACCAGAACTAGTTATCGTTCCAACAACTTTACTGCCCCCAACCCCTCCTTAGCTAGTATTTTAACTCGCGCCTCTCTCCTACTCCGCATCAAACGGAATGGCGTATTTTTCCAGGCGGCGATAGAGGGCGCCACGGCTCAACCCCAAGGCCTTCGCCACGCGGCTGATGTTGCCGCCGTAATGCTCTAATGTGCGCCGAATCATTTGTGCTTCCAGTTCGTCAAGCGTCATGGTGCCGGGCTCGGGCAACTCGCCGGGCTCGGGGGCACGGACGGGTACGCGCTGCGTTTGAGACTGAAAATCCTCGGGCCCCAGTTCGTCTTTGCCACTTACCAGCACGGCCCGCTCCACTAGGTTTTTTAGCTCCCGGATGTTGCCCGGCAGCAGCTGTTCCTGCAGCCAGTGCTGAGCACGAGTGCCCACTTTCAGGGCCGGCCGGTTGTAGGTAGCACGCAGCCCGTCCACGAAGTGCTGCACCAGCAGCGGAATATCTTGCGGCCGCTCGCGCAGGGCCGGTAGGCGTACGGTAATTAGGTTGATGCGGTAAAACAAATCTTCGCGGAAGCGGCCCTGCTGCACCATCTCGGCCAAGTTGCGGTTGGTGGCGCATATCACCCGAATGTCGAGGCGGCGGGGCTTGCTGTCACCGAGCACTTCGTAGGTGCGGTCTTGCAACACGCGGAGCAGTTTCACTTGGCTGCTCAGGTCTAGTTCGCCTATCTCGTCCAGAAAGATGGTGCCGCCGTTGGCTAGTTCGAAGCGGCCGATCCGGTCGGTTTTGGCGTCGGTGAAGGCGCCGCGCCGGTGACCAAACATCTCGCTTTCAAACAACGACGTGGACACGCCACCCAGGTTCACTTTCACGAAGGGCTGGCGGCGGCGGTGGCTGTTGTGGTGCACAGCCTCGGCAATCAGTTCCTTACCAGTCCCCGATTCGCCCTCAATCAGCACGGAGGCATCGGTGGCGGCTACCTGGCCCACGTTGCGCAGCACGTGCAGCAGGCGTACATCTTGCCCTACAATGCCCTGAAAGTTGTACTGCTTGTCGAGCTGACGGCGGGTAAGCGTACCGGCTTCAACTTCCGGCTCCGACTCCTGCAAGCTGAGAATGGTGCGAATCGTTTGGAGTAGCGCGTCGTTGTTCCAGGGTTTGGTGACGAACTCGGCGGCGCCGGCCTTCATGCCTTCCACCGCCAGCGTGATAGAGCCCCAGCCGGTAATCAGAATCACGGGTACCTGTGGGGCCACCTCCTTCACCTGGCCCAACAGCCGCAAGCCGTCCTGCCCGGAGGTATCCAGCGAGTAGTTCATGTCCATGAGCAGCAGGCGCGGCGGCGTTTCCTGCACAATGCGCAAAGCATCTTCGGGGGTGGCGACGCTTTTAGTGGGGTAGCCGGCCTGTTTCAGCAGCAGCCCCAGCGACATCCGTACCGCCGCGTCATCGTCAATAATCAGAATCATAAGGAATAGAAAGGACGAAGGTAAGCGCACTGGCTATTTAGGCGCGTGGGGAATCTCACTGCCTTACCCCTCTCTTGTTCTGCGCATCAAGCGGCATAGGGGCAAGGGGAGCATTCCGGTAGCAGAGACACATTGATTCCTACTTATTCTTCCCGCAGAGCCACAGCCGGATGGACCCCAGCAGCCAGCCTGCTTGGATACAGCGCGCATACAGCCGTCAAGATGTAAATCAGCAGCACGGCCAGCAACATGGCTGGGCCATACACCGCCAACCCTAGCCCCAGCACCCCAAGCAGTGGAAATTGCGCTGCCACGGCCAGGCCCAAGGCTAAGCCAAGCGTGGAAATAACCATTACCTCGCCCAGAAACTGTCCGCTGATGGCTTGGCGGCCAGCACCCAACGCCCGCCGGAGTCCGATTTCGGCGCGTCGCTTGCTGATATTGTACCACAGCACGCCAAACAAGCCCAACGCCACATTCACGACCAAGAATACACATACAATAACCAGCGCCGCAATTGGGGTTAGGGCTTGCTTGAGTTGGATGGCGCGCTGCTCTGTCAGCGACGTGACACCAATACTCCAGCCTTTGCCAATGGCTAACGCTTCCTTGGTCATCTGCTTTTCCAGAGCCGCTCCCGCTCCCGGCTGCACGCGCACGAGTAGCGTTGAGAGGTGGTTGAAGGAGGTGTCTTGGGGACTGATACGAGTGAACACGCCGGGCTTAGGAGCGCTCAGGTCGCCGTCGGAGCGGAAATTGGCCACCACGCCCACTACCTTAAGCTCTCGGTCGCCACTGTGCAGGCGCTGCCCCACCGCCGATTCGTTGCCGAATAACTCCTGTTGCGAATCCTCCGTTAGTATCACAGGAAATTCGGTTGCATCATCGCGCTTATCGAACCAGCGCCCGGCCTTTAGTTGCAGATCCAGTACGGCGCGCCGCTCGTCATCCACCTGGTAGATATTGTGGTTCACTCCGTCGCCCTTTTTCGATCTGCTCAAATCACTGCTGTTATGGGTGTCGAAAAATGGAAGATTAGAGCTTCCGTGCGACACAAACCGTACGCCAGGCAGCGTGCGCAGGCGCTGCATAATCTGTTGCTGGGTGCGGGCTCGTTCAGCTTCGGACTGCATGGCGGCCCCTGGATCAAGATTCATCGCCCACACTTGCTCGTAGCTGAAGCCTAGTGGAGCGCGGTAGTTCTGCTGGTTGAATACCAGCACGCTTCCTACCGCAAACAGCACTACAAAAGCCAGAGATATTTCGATAACGAGTAGAAAGTTGGCCCGCTTGCGGTTCCAAATCAAAGTAAATAAGTGCCGGATCATACGTTGGTTCCTCCTTTAAGCGCCTGTACGGCACGTAGTTTTGACATTTTGTAGGCAGGGTACACTCCGGATAGCAATCCGAAGAAGCCGATGGTAAGAAAGGCCGCCAAAAAGATGCGCCAGTTCAGGCGGAATGTGGTGTAGGCAATCAGGCTGCTATCATTGAGCAGGTACAGTGCCCCCGCCGCTAAACTCAACCCGAGTATGCCACCCAGTAGGGTTAGGAAGATGTTCTCTACCAGGAACTGTTTCACCAGCATCTGGGGGGTAGCTCCAAATGCTTTACGCACTCCTATTTCCGAGCTGCGCTCCATGATGCGGCTCACGTTCACGTTTATGAGGCTTAGTGCTGGTAGCAGCATGAAGAGTAACGCCAACCCAGCAGATGTGCGCGCTAGCTTGGCCACGCCGTCATCGGGGCCATCTTCATCAAACTCCTCTCGCACCAACGTCGAGAGCAGAGACCCGGCATGCACACGCACCTCTTGGTAGGAATGTTTGCCGTCTCCTGTTTTAGGAACCGGCACCTGCGCCACTATCCGGTTGAACTCGGCTTCCACCGTCGGTACGGCGGCCGGGGTAGGCGCAAGCAAAATGGCATGGCAGTTTCCCAGGTAGCTAGGGTCGTGTATGTCCTCCGTGCTGGTGGTAATAGGCATCCAAACGTCGGCGTACGAGATGTAGCGCGTGGCTGGCACATCGCGCACTACGCCCACTACCTGGTAGACTATCTGGTCGGCTTCGAGGCGGCGGCCTACCACCCCACGGCTAGCGCCGAAATAACGACGCGCGGTGTTTTCATTGATGACCACCACGTGGGCGGCTTCTTTCACCTCCCGGATTGTATACGGCCGTCCCTCTACAAAATCGAAATCCAGCACTTGCCAGAACTGACCGTCGGTATAGCGTTGGTCTAACTTAAGCTTTTGGTTGCCCGGGTAAGCCACCACTGAGCCTTCGTTGCTACTCACTGAAATCAGCTGTGGCGTGCGCATTGGTCGCACGTACCGCTCCAAAAACGAGTAGCTAACATTGGAATTGCTTTGCGAAGTCTCCGCCCACAATCCCATCTTGGTGATAAAGAGCAGGCGGTCCACCTTTTTCTCGGGGGTATGCGGCCCCACGGTATGGTCGTACATGGCATATACCACCAGCAGAATCATCAGGGTGAAGCTGATGCCGAACAAACTAATGAAGGTGAAGAACTTGCGGCGCAGCAAGACCTTCCAGGCGATTTTGAGGTAGCTAAGCAACATGAGCGTGGGCGTAGGAAGACGAAGAATAAGAAGAATGCAGGGCTGCAACCTGGCGCTGCAATACGGCGCGGGCCTTGCTGAGCTGCGACTTGCTGGTCCCTTCCGAGATGCCCAGCAGTCCGGCCACTTCGGGGTGCGAATAGCCTTCCAGCGCGCACAGATTGAACACGGCGCGGTAGCCGGCCGGCAGTTCCTGCACTAGGCGCAGTAGGTCGGCGGCTTGCAGCTCCACGTCGGCGGCAGGCAGGTCGGCGGCCAGGTGGCCCGTGTAGCAGTCCTCGATGCTGAGCGTGAGCGACTCCCGACGGCGCAGAATACTCAGGGACTCATGCACCATGATGCGGCGCACCCACCCTTCCAGGCTCCCCTTACCCTCGAACTGATGCAAGCAGCGAAACACTTTCACGAAGCCGCGTGCCAGGGCATCTTCGGCGTCGAACTCGTGGCGCATGTAGCGGAGGCACAAGGCCAGCATCTTGGGGGCAAAGCGGCTATAGAGTTGCTCTTGAGCGGCAGCGTTGCCTTGGCGGCAAGCGGCAACTAAAGCAGCATCGGTAAGCGGAAGGGAGAGGGTTTTCATCTTCGGAAGGATATCAAATAGATATGGGGCACTAGCTACTGGAACCGGGTTTACTGCACTTGGCTGCCGTCGAAGAAGCGGATGAGGCGCTGCGTTTTCAGGGCCTGCTGCTCGTCGTGTGTGACCATCACGATGGTGGTTCCCTCTTGCCGGTTGAGGCCCAGCAGCAAGTCCATAATTTCCTCGCCCATCACCGAGTCGAGGTTGCCGGTGGGCTCGTCGGCCAGAATAATTTCGGGGCGGCCGGCCAGGGCGCGGGCAATAGCTACGCGCTGGCGCTGCCCGCCGGAAAGCTGGCTGGGAAAGTGGTTGGTGCGGGCACCCAATCCCACTTTTTCCAAGGCAGCGTAGGCCCGCTCGCGCCGCTCTTTGCCACCTACACCGGGCCGGTAGAGCAGCGGTAATTCCACATTGTCGAGCACCGAGAGGTCGTTGATGAGGTGGTAGCTCTGGAAAACGAACCCGATTTTGTGGTTGCGCAATGAAGCCAATTCCTTGTCGGAGTACGACTGCACCGGCCGGCCATCTAGCTCAATTGTGCCGCCCGTCGGCTCATCCAGGAGCCCCATGATGCTGAGCAGCGTGGACTTCCCGCAGCCCGAAGGCCCCATAATCGATACAAACTCGCCCTTGTTGATGGTCAGGTTCACCCGGTTCAAGGCCACTGTTTCAATGGTTTTGGTTTGGTACACCTTCTCGATGTCACGCAATTGAATAACGGGCTGGCTGGTAGCCGAACGTGCCGCAGTGGTTGCTTGTGTCCGGGAAGTGGTTTGAGCGAGGATGTTTTCCATGAGTGTATGCAGTCAGGATAAGGAGAGTGGCGAGGGAAGGTGTCCAGTTTCAAGCAGTCCGGCACTGGGTTCCTAGTAGTATAGCCAAGTGCCGTGCCATGTTTATAAAGTTCTTTGTTTCAGTTATTTATATCAAAAAATTACTTTGTATCAACTGCAAATCCTGTCCAAAAACGGACAGTGTGTTCGAAAATAAAGAACCGACTGTACGGTTTTCAACTTGTGCCGCAGCAGCAGGTGTAGGCACTACAGTTTTTAATAAATAGAGACCCGCCTGCTGGACATGCAGAAGCAGTACCACCGGTTTGTCTTTATGTCAGAAGCTAGGCAGCGGCAGAAATGCTTCGGCAAGAGCAGCATAACAGCCAACGGGCCTCCCCCAGCAGCTTTCGGTGCAAGACTTTACTTCACTCAGATTCCTCCTGCGTCAGAAGGAACAGCGCGGCACTAGGACTGCATGCGTAGAGCGTTGTCTGTAGTCTGGCAGGTTAAACCAACTGGTACCAGTTGCTACAGTAGGAAGCTCTACCGCAAGCCTCCCAAACTTTTGGCGCCCTGTTAGGTTGCTCATGCTTTGAATTCTACAAGCAACGCTGCCATGACAACTACCACCCTGAGCACCCTGTACCAAGAGTTGGCACCCTGCACTGGCCACGACCTGAGCACGCTGCTACCCCAGGATATTCAGCGCGAAGTCGGGCACTTCAATGTGTTTGATTTAGCTGACCTCTGGAACTCCACCCAGCTACAGCCGGCCACATCTTATCCTTGCCGTTCCTTCTACAAAATCAGCTTGTTGCGCAGCCGCAGCCACGCTGAATACGCCGATCAAACCATTGCTATTGAGCCCGACGCCTTGGTATTTTCGACGCCCAAGATATCGTTTCAGTGGCGGCCCGCTGAAGCACAACAGGGGTATTTTTGCCTCTTCACGGCGGAGTTCTTGCTCCCGGTTCTCGGTGGCCTTGCCCCCGACGAGCTGCCCCTGTTTCAAGCCAATGGCTACCCCGTTTTCCAGCTGACGCCAGCTGAAGCCGCACGGGCAACCAGTATTTTCGCCAGGATGCACGAGGAACTAGCTTCCGACTACGCCCATAAGTACGACCTCCTGCGGGCCTACGTGCTAGAATTGCTGCACTTGGGCCAGAAGCGGCAACCCGCCACCACGCTGCACCCCGCCCACTCAGCGGCGGCCCGGCTTTCGTCGCGTTTTGTGGAGCTGCTGGAACGGCAGTTCCCGCTCACCACGCCCCAGCAACGCGTGCCGCTGCGCACCGCCAAAGACTTTGCCGACCACCTGGCCGTACACGTCAACCACCTCAACAAAGTGCTCAAAGAAAGCACCGGCCGCACCACCACCGACCTCATTGGGGGGCGGCTGGCACAAGAAGCCAAGGTGTTGCTACGCCAAACGGACTGGACCCTCTGGGAAATTGCCGACAGCCTAGGCTTTGTGGATGTGGCGCACTTCTCGCACTTTTTCCGCCGCTATGCCACCGTGAGCCCTGGCGCCTTCCGGACGCTGGAAGCCGTACCGATTTGATTTCTACAAAAAGCGGATTGACGAGTACAACATTGCGGAAAGCTACTCGGGAGACCTTTGTCGTGTTCACTTAACACCACAAACGCACTTCGTATGAGCACCTCCAAAATAGCCCTCGTAACCGGCGGCAGCCGGGGCCTAGGCAAAGACATGGCCCTTAAACTAGCCCAACAAGGCATCGACGTTATCCTGACCTACCGCAGCCAGCAGGTGGAAGCCGCCGCCGTAGTAGCCGAAATCGAAGCCCTGGGGCGCCGGGCCGTGGCTCTGCCCCTAGATGCCGCCAACATCAGCACGTTCAATACGTTCTTCGCACAGGTCACCGCGGCCCTAGCCGATACTTTCGGTACCGACCGGTTCGATTTTCTTGTCAATAACGCCGGCACCAGCCTAAGCGCCCCCATTGCTGAAACCACCGAGGCGCAGTTCGACGAAATGCTCAACATTCATTTTAAGGGCGTGTACTTCCTCACCCAGAAGGCGTTGCCACTACTCCGCGACGGCGGCCGGATCATTAATATTTCCTCCGGTACCTCGCGGGTTGCTTTCGCAGGAAGCTCGGCCTACGCTAGTATGAAAGGAGCGGTGGAAGTATTCACCCGCTACCTGGCCCTGGAGTTGGGCAGCCGAGGCATTGCCGCCAATGTGGTAGCACCTGGGGCAGTATTCGGCGGCGGTGCCATGACGGATACGCCTGAAATTCGCGCCTACGTGGCCCAGATTACGGCCCTGGGCCGCGTAGCCGAGCCTGACGACATCGGTGGCATTGTCGCCTTCCTCTGCACGGATGCCGCACGGTGGCTCAATGGCCAGCGCTTGGAAGCCACGGGCGGAATGATGCTGTAGCACAGCAATTAAACAATGTCAGTAGCCTGCCGGTAACCTCAACAAGCCCGCTGCTACCGGTGAATCCGGTAGCAGCGGGCTTGTTGAGGTTACCGGCAGGCTGAGCTGTGTGGACAGCATCTTACTTACAACCGACTATCAGCAAAAGGCCGTCATTATTAGATTCATGTCCACTCAGCCTAGGTAAGGCAGATTCTGGTAAGTCGCTATAATTTCTTTTAAGCTACAATCGACCTCATTCACTAAGCCCGTTTTTACTTTGCAGCCAGTGGTAGTTGCCGCTCGAAATCGTAGAGCGTGAGGGCACGCAGACGATAATGAGCCACCCAGGCGGCGCGCAATGCCAGAATGTAGGCGCGGCGGGCTTGGTCTTTTTCGGCGGAGGCAATGGTGAGGTCGGTGAGGCTGATGCGGCCAACTTTGTAGGTAGCCTGGGCAATGGCGTAGCGCTGTTGGGCCAGGGAATCGGCTAGGGTTGCGAGGGACAGTTGCTCCCCCAAGGTGCTCAGCTGGCCGGCTTGCACCTGCACAGTTTGCTCGAAGGTGGCCTCCTCCTGGCTGACATCAATCTGCACTTGGCGACGGGTCAGCTCGGCGGTTTTCACAATGGCCTTCTGGCGTCCCCAGTCTACGAGCGGCAGCGCAAACGTAAGCTGCACCTGCTGCTGGTTTTGCAGGGCTGCGTACGTGTCCCAGAGGTTAGGTGCCTGATTTACGTAGCCCAAGTTGGCCGAAAGCGTGGCCTGGAAACCGGTAGTGCCACGGGCTTGCGCTACCACCCGCTCGGCCTCCAACAAGCGGCGGCTGAAGGCCAGCACTACGCTCCGGTTTTGCCGGGCTTCTGTCAGGGCCTGCCCCGTTGGGACCACCAAGCGCGGAGCCGCCACCGGTACGGCCAAGCGTAGCGTTTGCGGACGCACCCCCGTATAGCTCTGCAATCTGACAGCAGCGTTCTGGGCATCTAGCTGACCTTGCGCCATGGCTTGGCGAGCGTTGAGTAGGTTCAGCTCCAGCCGCAGCAGGTCGCTCTGAGAAAGCTGGCCGAGTTGGTGCCGCTCTTTACCGAGGCGTAATAGTTCCTGGTTGGCTTGCACGTTCTGGCTGGCTACTTCAGCGTTTACCTGCTGCTGCAACACATCAAAATACAGCTCTGTAATGCGCTGGGCAATGGTTTCACGCTCTTCGGCGTACAGCCGCTGGCTTTCCTGGTAGCGCAGCGGCTCAATGCGCCGCGCCCAGCGCAACGAGTTGAACCGGCCAATGGGCTGGGTCAGGCCGATGGCCACGGGCTGGTTGTTGTAGCGCTTCAGACTGCGGTTGAAATCATCGAAGCGCTGCACTTCGGAGGCCACGAATACCTGCCCGCCCGTTAGGCCGATGTTCTGGCTGGCGGTCAGGGCCAGGTTGGAGTTGTTGATGCGCACGGCCCGGAAGTCGGTGGTGCCGTCGGGCTGCACGACTGGCGTTACGGCCCGGCTGAAACCGGGCACCACGCCTTGCAGGCCCAGTTGGGGCTTGTAATCGGCTTGGTAGCTGCGCCACTGCCAGTAGCTTTGGTCGCGGCTGGTTTGGGTTTGCTTGGCCACCGCCGACTGCGCTAGGGCTAGCTCGATTACTTGGTCTAGGGTTAGCTCATTCGCCAAAGATTGGGCAGCGCCAGGCTGGGGCCCGAAGTGTAGCAGCAGTAACAACAGGCAATTAAGAGGCTTCATAACGCGCAGAAATAGAAGTTCACTATGGTGTAGGAGCAAGTCAGCAAAAGCTAGTGTGCCAGACCGGCCAACTTCTGCTTGGCCAGCGGGGGCAGTTCCTGCTTCAGCATTTGCTCCATCTCGGTGAGGCGGCTCTGGCTGATGTTCTCGTTTACTAGCAGCACAATGCCCACGCCCTGCTCAGGATACAGCACGAAGCGGGTGTTGAAACCAATCGACTTGCCATCGTGGTAGATGCGGCGGCTTCCGTTGCTGTCCTTGTCGAGCATCCACCCCAGCCCCATACCCGGTTCGGCATCGGCGGTGGAGGTGCGCTGGTGCGCTAGGCGCATAGCAGGCTCGCGCTCCGTGAGGTTGGCGGCGGCGTATTTCAGCAAGTCGGCGGCAGTGGAGCTTAGGTTCGGTCCGCCCCAATACCCCGTGTAGTTGGGGTGCTGCTGCGGCTGCTGGCGCCCATCGTACCCAGTGGCGTAGCGCTGGTGCTCGGCAACAGAGAGCACCCGCTTCGTGTCCGACATGCCGAAGCGGCTTTGCACGTAGCGCGTCACGAGCTGCTCGTAGGGCTGCTGGTACGCACGTTCCAGCAGCAATTGCAGCACCAACATGGCCACCCCATTGTAGCGGTAGGTGGTGCCCGGCTTCGTGGTGAGCTGGAAGTTGTGCATGTCGCGCAGCAGGCTGTCGGCAGAGTATTGGTTGTAGTAGGCTGTTCTTTCCACCAGGTTCATGCGGTTCCGGCGCTCGATCATGGCGGAGCTGTATACCCGCGCGGTGGTAGGCATCCCAGAAGTGTGGTTGGCCAGATCCAGTACCCGAATGGGCTGGCCCTCAAACGCCAGGTTGGGGTACTGCCCCGGCAAATACTGCCGGATGTCATCGGTCAGCTTCAGCTTTTTATCTAATACGGCCTGGGCCAGCAGCGTCCCCACGAAGGTTTTTGCCACCGAACCCATATCGTAGTACGTGGCAGAAGTAGGCAGCCGGCCGGAGCCCTTTTCCACTTCCCCGTAGTTGTAGAAGGCTAATTTGCCTTGCTGGTAGATGCCGATGGACAAGCCCGCAGCATCGGGGTGCTGCATGTAGAGGCTAGCTGCGCGATGCACGGCCGCATCCAGGGAGCTTTTCAGCTGGTTGTCGGTCAGGACGGGAGCGGTGCGGGCTGTAGGCTGCGCAATGAAATCCGAAATCGTGTAGTCATCAATGATGCCGGGGGCTGGCGAAATCAGGCGCACACGCAGGTTTTGCTTTTCGCCGCGCCACTCAAACTCGTGGTGCTTGCCTTGCTCTTTCAGCGCTACGGAGGCTAGCACACGGCCCGTTTTGTTTTTCAAGCCTGCGAGGTACGTCGCCATGCTCCCGGCTGGCTCCAACCGGCGCAGTGCCGCACTGCCGTATGCCTCCGTTGCCTTGAAGTCACCGCGGTTGAACTGCGCAGCCAAGGAGTCGCTGAACTGCTGGTAAGAGGTGAAACCGGGCGTTTGAGCTTGGGCCGGCGCGAAGGATAACACTGCAGCGGACAGTAGCAGCGTGGCGGTTAAAGAGCGGAAATACAGCATGGAAGGCAGAGAAAAGCGTTGGAAATAGCTAGAGAGTAGGGCGCTGGAAAACTTATTCAGTGAGGGTGAGTTCGGGCGTTTCGAGGTGCTCCTTCATGTCCGACACCACCACTTCCTCGCCGGGGCGCAGGCCCCCAATGATTTCCACGAAATTCAGGTTACTGTCGCCGAACTGCACCACGCGCCGCGTGGCCTTACCATCGCGCACCACGAACACTGGCTGTTCTTTGCCGCCTTGGTAGAACGGTCCGTTTTTCACCCGAACCACGTTGTGATGGGCCTTGGTCACCACAAAGACATCGGCCCGAAGGTTGGAGCGGAGTGCCGGGTGGTGGTCTTGTGCCAGGGTGGCGTAGAAGGTCACCACGCCTTTTTCTATAGCGGGGCTCACGGTACTCACGGCACCGCGCAAATCGGTGTCGTTGATGCGGATTACCACCGGGTCACCGAGGTGCAGGGCGTCGGCGTAGGCGTCGGAAATGGTGGCCCGCACCCGGAAGCGGCTCAGGTCGGCTACGCGGGCTAGCGGGTCGCCGGCCTGCACCGTGGTACCCAAGTCTTCGTTCACCCAGGTCAGCACGCCGGGTTGCTGGCTGCTGATGTTGGCCTGGGCCAGTTTACCCGCCAGCTCGGCAATGCTGCGGTCTTGAATCTGCATGGTGAAGCCCAGCTCCCGCACATCGGCCACGTTGGCGGCGCGCTGGTTGCGGATTTGCTCACCCAGCCGCTTCAGTTCTAGCTGCGCTATTTTCAGGTTCAACTCGGCTTGGCGCACGCTCTCCGAGGTGCCTCCCCCAATCTTCAGCAGGTACTGCTCGTCGCGCAAAGCTGATTGCAAGCTGCGGACCCGCACTAGCTGCACCTGCTCCTGGGAGCGAAGGTCGTTCAGGGCTTTTTCCAGACTGAGCTGGAGTTGGCTGTTCTTGTTGCGGTTCTGCTGCTGCTCGTCTTGCAGCTTGGCCAGCGCCGACGTGGTTTGCTCTTTATCGAGTTCCAAGATAGTCTGGCCCGGCAGCACCTTGCTGCCTACCGCCACCGTTACCTGCCGGATGGTGCTTTGGATGGGGCTGGTAATCACGGCCTCGTGGGCCGGAATGACCACACCCGCCGCCGTGAGGGAGGCTTCTACGTCACCGGTTTCCACTTTGGCGGTCAGAATGGCGTTGCGTTCCAGGGTGGGCTTTAGCACGTTGCGAAACGCAAACAAGCAAGCGACTAGCAGCAGTAGTGCCCCCGCGCCAAGCAGCCACGTACGGCGCTGGCGACGGTTCTGGGTGGAAGTTGAAATAGCTCTGTCCATTTTCGTACAGGAAGGAATGGGATTCCCTTACTGTAAGCCAATGGCCGTGCCATATTCATAAATCACAAACAATCAATTACTTAGAACTGAATACAACAAACTACCCTGCCATTAACCTGTCCATAAATGGACAACGTGTTCGGCTTTGAAAAGCCTTCTGTTCACTTCCGGCAAGCAAAGAGCCCGACAACTTGCGTTGTCGGGCTCTTTATGCTGCATAACATGTAAACTACCTTATAACAATAAGCCCTTGCCTATCAGTAAGCCACTTATATTATAATCTTAACCTAATTACTCTTTAAAAGAACCAGCTACTAGCGTTGATTACGAATGGCGAAATGATTGAAGGCTACCATGGAAGTGGCTGGTCCTTGCGCCAACAAGCCTACCCGGATGCCTCGGTCCCACGGTGGCAAGTACGTACCGTTGAGCGCGAAGCTGTCGAGTACTACTGGCTGCCAACTGCTGCCATCCACGTTGTACGTGAAGCGGAAACGCTGCCCGCCCCACGCTTCCAAGCGCAGATTCAAGGTTTTGCCCGTTGGCAGGTCTATCTTAGTGATGCACTCGTGCGTGCCCCCTTTCACCGACCACACCTGCAGGGTACCATCACCGGCTACCAATGCCAACGCATTATTGGGGTCACCAATGGCTGATAAGCCTGCAAAAGTAGCCGGCTCCAATGAGCCCAACTCCACGGCGGTAGTTACTTTGTAGGTGGCCGTGAATGTGCGCTGCGCTATCATCGAGCCCATGCCAGTGGGGCTAGCAGTGAGCAGCAACTGTCCGTCGCTCACTCCTACCTCCGGCTCCCGCCCGATGGGCCACTGCCACGTGCCAGCCAAGCAATTCCCCATGAAGGTATCCGATACGTTCAGGATGCTCACGTCATGCAGGGGAGCCGCTTGTGGGCTTTTGTTTTCGAACTCAGGCCAGCCTTCCTCGTTCCAGGTGAACTCGCTCAGGATGCCCTGACGGCCCACAAATTCGTGGCTCTGGGCATGATACGCGTGGTGCAGCAGGAACCAACGGCCCTCGAACTCGGCTACGGTGCCGTGGCCTGGGCATTTCCAGGTGGTATTTTTCTTAAGAATCGGGTTTTCGGGGCACTTCTCCCAAGGTCCTAGCAAACTCTCGGCACGGGCTACACCAGTAGCATACGTGCAGCACTTGCCGCAGCAGCCATTACCAGCATAGAACATGTAGAAGTAGTTGTTGTGGCGCACAATGGCCGAACCTTCTACCAAGCAGCCTTCCCACGGAGCGTCGTTGCGGAACAGTTCCACCTTCTTGCCTACCAGTTTGGTATGCGTGGCGTTGATGCGCTGCGCCCAGATGGGGGTCGGCTTCTTATATGCGTTACCGTCTTCCTTCCACACCAGATACAAGTCCCCGTGCTCGTCGCGCATCGGGAAGCCGTCGATGGAGCCGTAGCGCTGTGCCACCAGCGGGCCATGATCGGTGTAAGGACCAGCGGGGTTGTCGGCGCTGGCTACGCCAATGGCTAGCGGACCGCCTTTCTTACGGGCCGTGTAGTAGACGTACGTTTTGCCATTTTCATGAAAAATCTCTGGCGCCCAGAAATTAGCTTCTGTCCATTCCGGCAACGAGTCGTTGGTTGGGAAGACGTGGCTCACTAACTGCCAATCTACCAGGTTGGTGGATTTGAACAGCGGGAAAACCGGGCCCCACTCCGCCGAAGTGGCACTAGCCCAATACGTATCGCCTATTTTGGCAATTGTCGGATCGGGGAAGTCACCAGGCAACACCACGTTGGCGTAGGAGGTAACAGGCGCTGTCGACACGGGAGGAGCCGTGCTGATGGCCGTATTGGTAGCGGATGCAGGAGCACAACCCGTAGCGGCAGCTGTATCCGGCGTCACAATCTGAGCTGGTGTTTCTAGTTCGAAAGACACAACAGAAGAGAGCAAAAAGTGAAAAAGAACAAGAAGAAGGCAGTGAAAAGGAAAGCCACCACTGTTTGCAGCCTATTCCTTACGCTATGATAAGTTGATGTTAGGCCTGCCCCACTACAGGGGTCCAAACCGTGTTGAGCGTAGAGCTCAGAAGATAAAAGCCGGTGGGATGAGCCAAGACAAAAAGCTGATTGACGCTGGTAAATACATTCCAGTTGATTTCAGTTCCCTGAGAAGAGCTTATCGAAGAAGTATTCATAAAGTTAGATTTTTTCTAAAGCCCCCCATACACCTACTCCTACTCTCGCCCCTCTGTTGCCTTCATTTCCGGTAGGTAATTCAAAGGTAAAACTTTAGTTGTAATACCCTAACACAAAGCCAGGACAGCCTTTTCGCCTTTTGCCCTGATTTCTGTAGCTACCTGCATAATTCGGGCCAATCCAAATCATTTTCAATAATTCTGCTTATAAAAAATTATAACTTTACCTATGTTTTAGAGCCTTTGCAGCCTCATCGAATAAAGGCAGTCTATTTTGGCGGCCTAAAAAAAATTATGCTGTTGGCTAACTTTTTTAAGTTTATAAGCCCTGACTAGTAAAACATTCCTTACCAGAGTGGAGGGAAGCATTGCTATTAGCTCCATTCTGGTGTCAGTAAGGCACTCAGGCAATAGATGTAATCCATCTAATTAAGTGGCGCGTTTGCAACTAGTGGTCCTTTCTATACCACTCGGCTGACGTTTCCATCTAGCCAAGTAGAGTATACTGTATTAAGCCCACTCTTCCCTGTCACTATAGTTAATGGCAGCTGGAAGGGCGGTTTGTAGGTGCGGTACTTTATAATGCGCCGCTGCCTTTGTCGTCTGTTTGAGACGTTGGTTGACTCTGGAGTCCCAACCCCACTAAGGTGTTACTGGCAAGGTGCCGAGACAAATACTCCAGTAATATGCAGCTGCGTTAGGCAACGCTTTCCTGTCAGCCTTCATCTACTGCCTACAACTAGACGGTTAGCCAATTGATTACCAGCAAACAATTACACCTCTGCCGGTATACGCCCGTCTTTTTTCTAGAACTGGCTAGTTGCATTCAATTTCTCTTTCCGGCTAAAAACTGCTTTCACAGCGTTTTAAATAGTCTTTCTGACAAGTAATAGCTGATTGGTTGAGGCACTATATGCAGAGAACAAAATTATTTATCGAAGGTACCTTGCGTTACATAGTACCTTCTGTTACCTTTGGATCATTAATTAGATAATCTCTCTGCCGCACCACTGGTCCTGAACGGGGCACCACCGCGGCAGACACCGGACACCACCTCGCCAACCGGGCAAGGTGCTCGCTCGCTTGAAAGAAGCATGCGCTTGTTTCCGCGAACCACGTGTTTCGGTCGATTTGTGCCTTGGTGCAGCACCGGGGCATCTCTTCTTATTGTGCCTGAATTTCTGGCAAAAAGCCAACCAGCGGAACCGCGGCCGCCTGGAACGGACCCTCTTTGCCCGATTCGTCCACTTACTCACCATTTCCGATGACTTCCTTTCCAACTAACCATGCACTGCGGTGCCTAGGCCTCCTCACTGTGTCTTCTGTATTTGCTGTTTCCCCTGCTGAAGTGTTGGCTCAAGCGCCCGCACCTCAAAAGACTGCAGCAACTACCGCAACGGGCGGCATTTCAGGTGCTTTGCTCGATTCCGCGACCGGGCAGCCTCTTTCGTTTGCTAGCATCGTTTTGTTGAAAGCCCAGGGCGACAGCAGCTTTGTAGCTGGCGCACAAACCGCCGAGAACGGCGCGTTTGAGTTGCCGAAAGTAGGCGCTGGTCAGTATGTGCTGCGGGCTACTGTGCTTGGGTACAAGCCCCTCCGGCAATTGGTTACGCTAACTGCCGCCGCTCCCAGCGCTCGGCTTGGCGCTCTGAAGCTGCAGCCCACTGCCACGCAGCTGGCTGGCGTAACGGTGCAAGGAGAGCGGGCGGCCGTGCAGGAAAGCCTCGATAAGAAGGTTATCAATGTTGAAAAGGATTTAAGCAGCGTAGGCGGTACCGCCGTAAACGTTCTACAAAACGTGCCCTCTGTAACGGTAGCCGCCGATGGTACCGTGAGCATGCGCGGCAGTTCCAACATCACTATTCTGATTGATGGCAAGCCCAGCAACGCAGCGAACAGTGGCGCGGGCGGCAACCGGCTAGAGCAGATTCCAGCCAGCTCCATTGAGCGGGTGGAAGTAGTTACCAACCCTTCGGCCCGCTACGACGCAGCCGGCGCGGGTGGAGTGCTCAACATCATCTTAAAAAAGCAGAAGAAAGACGGCTGGAACGGCCAGGCGGCCCTCACGCTTGGCACCCGCGAAAAGTATAACCCTAGCCTCAGCTTGAACCGCCGCATTGGCAAGCTCAACATGTTTGGGTCCGTGGACATTCGCAACGACCAGTACCGCAGCAGCTCGTGGAGCGACCAGTACACCCTGCTTGAAGGCGAGAGTTTGCGTACGTACCAAGTAGGCAACAACGCCCGCCACAGTAAAAACTACAGTGGCCGCCTTGGCTTCGACTATACCTTGCCAGCCAACCAAAGCTTGACCGTCACCTTCGAGCCAAACTTCAACCGCTCCGCTAATAGCGGAACCCAGTTGGCTACGCTGACGGGTGCAACGGATGCGCGCATTGGCAGCTTGTTCAGGGTTACGGAGAACGTAGACAACCTGGAAGGCTCCGTGGACTACCGCCGCACCTGGGACCAGCACAAGGGCCGGGAGCTGACCGCCAGCACCAACTACACCTACCTCGATGCCGACGTACAAATTGGCCAGCGCAACACCGAAGGCAGCGCCGATTTGCTGGAGTGGCGCCAAGGCCTGCTAGTGGATCTGCACGCTGTATCCGGCCAAGTGGACTACGTGCACCCCTTGGGCGAAAAAGCCCGCTTTGAAACCGGCTTGAAAGGCCAGTGGCAAACCAACGGCGGCACCGACGACTTCCTGCGCCAGCAGGCCGACGGCCCCGGTTTCGAGCGGCAGCCAGACCGGTCCTTCGCCTATGATTTCAAGGAATATCTACAAGCGGGCTATGCCACGTACCAGCAGGAAATAGGCAAATGGCGCATGCAGGGCGGCTTGCGGGCCGAGTATACGAATACAAGCGGCGAGGTGGAGGGTGGCTCGGGCCCATTCAAGCTTGAATACCTGAACCTCTTCCCTTCTGCTACCGTGGCACGCACTCTTCCTGGCGCCGACCAGCGCGTGCAGGCTAGCTACTCCCGCCGGCTCAACCGCCCCAATTTTATGCAGCTGTTGGCTTTCCCACTCTACCAGGATCAGCGCTCCTACCGGATCGGCAACCCGACGCTACGGCCCGAGTACATCAACGCGTTTGAGTTGGGCCACCAAGTAACGCTAGGCCAGGCGTCGTTGACCTCAACGCTGTTTTATCGCCAGACCAACAACGCCATCCAGCGGCTGATTCAGGTTGATACCACCGCCACCCGTTTGTACGGTGCCGGAGCGGTTGTAACAGGGCAGTACAGTGCCAACTTCGGGCAGGCTACTAGCTATGGAGCCGAAGTTTCGCTCAACCAGCCCCTAGCCAAGTGGTGGCGCCTGACGGCCAGCGGCTCGCTGTTCCAGAACACGGTAACGGCCGCAACGGGCAACGAAGCCAACCGCCGGGTGGTATCGGGCACGGCCCGCGTGATGAACTCCTTCACGCCCACGCCTAAGCTGGATTTGCAACTGACCGGCAACTACCGCGCGGCGGCTGTCACGGCCCAGGGTCGTATTGCGCCCGTCGGCTCGGTTGATGTGGCCCTACGCCAACGCCTGTTCAACGACCGGGCGGCGCTTACACTGCGGGTATCAGACATTTTCAACACGCAGCGCAACCGCACCGAATCTGCTACCGAGAACTTCAGCGCCACCTACTACAACAAGTGGGAGTCGCGGGTAGGCTACCTCGGCTTCTCGTGGTACCTCGGCTCCAACAAGCCCCCAAAGAAGATCGAGAACCAGCAGCAAGGCGGTGGGGGCGGATTTGGTGGCTAACACCTGACGCCAGCACCCTACCTGAAAATAATTTTTCACTGGTCTGTAACGTCTGCCAACTTGGGCAGTATCCACATCAGAAACCAGCTACTTAAGTTCCCTTCCTCATGCTATTGGCACCAAACAAACCGCCCGGCTACAGTGGCAACCCCGGTCCGAGTAACCGATAGTGCATAGCCAAAAATATTTTATCTCACTCAGGCATCTATTCTCTTACTGCCACCATCTATATAGGCAGTTGCACATCTTCCCGGCAGACAGCTAGCTACTTCCGCCGTTCTTTCCCGCTCCTGCTTCGGCCCGCGGCGACTTCTACCTCTCAGTAGCGTCACGGCCATCCGCCCGCCGAAGATGCTCCACCGCTCGTGGTGGGGCTTTGTCCCAGCCGCTTGCGCTTGAGCGAGCATATCCCTGGGCCCGACTTCCTTATCTGTTCTTACTGCCCCTGTTTTCTCGGCAGGCCTGCCAATGCTGGTAAGCCGGCAGGTGGCTCTCTGCGTCCTTTTTTTCCTAACAACAACATGAAAACTTCCTCGCTGAACCGCTCCCTGATTGCTTTCATCCTGTTCATGACCGGTCTACAGCTCTCAGCACACATCATGGGCAACGGCGCCCTCACCGGCAACCTCCGCGACGGTGACACCAACGAGCCCATTCCGCATACCAACGTGGTGCTGCTCCGCGCCACCGACCACCGCTTGGCAGCCACTGGCACCACCGATGCCCAAGGAAACTTTCACTTCCGCAACGTACCAGTTGGCAAGTATCTAGTACAATCTACCGCGCTCGGCTATCAGGCCCAGCAACCTAGTGTGGCCCTCATGCCCCTTCGCAAGCACCAAATGGGGGCACTTACCCTGCGTGGTATGGCTAGCCAGCCTGTTGTTAAAGGCAGCCGCAACGCAGTAGCGCAGCAAGTGAAGCAGCCTACTGCCGTGAAGCCAGCTGTCTAAAGCTCCTGCGGCTGCCTAACCGCTCCCGCGCACTTCCGATTTGTCCCTGATTTTTTTGACTGCCTACTGGCATCCTGGCCATGCCATGGCCTGCCCTCCGGCTTCCATTCAACTTCCATCCTTCCTTTTACCCTTCCAACGTCATGAAAACCTCTTTGATTTCTCGTTTGAGTGCCGCCTGCGTACTAGTAGTACTTTCTGCCACCATGGCTATGGCCCAACAAACTGTTTACTCAGAAGCCCCAGTAGTAGCAAAGTCAGGCTACTGGAACTTGATAACCGACAAAAGCACTCCTACTTACACGCTCGTACGCTTCTACAACGACGAGCACGAGCTCTTGTATGAAGAGCGCCTAGAAGGTGTTTGCCTCGATCCTTGCAAGAGCCTTGCCTCTCACCGCCGCATAGCTCGCATGCTGGGCACCACATTGCAGCAAGTACAACGGTTGCAGGCTAATTCCTTGGTATCAACCAAATTGGTAGCGCTAAACCGTCACACCCAACGGCTGTACGCTAGCCGCTAAGAGTTACGTTTCGCCCAAAGAGCCATTTCTAAGTGCTGGGGTGAACGTTGAATTGCCAGTGTTCAGGCGCTGGCATCTGAATCTAGAAGAATAACAAAGCCACCGAAAACGCTCCCCTCCAGTTGTAACTGGAGGGGAGCGTTTTCGGTGGCTTTGTTATTTAACAGAACAGCATTGTATGTGATTGGTAGCGAAGCAGCTGGCGCCTTTATAGGCCTAGCTAGAATATGTACTACTATGCGCAACACCTATAGTCAAGCTTGACACCGCCACGGCGGTGTTATTGGGCTTGAGCAATAAAAAGTATAAATGCTATCAGAATATCATGTTTAAGGGCAACCAAAGGTGTTAACACACGGTAAAATCCTCAATCTTAGCAGCCGAATGACGGTTGATTCCGAGCTTTACACCTAAGCGAAGTTCAATAAGATTGGTTTTGTGCGGTTCTTATTCAAATCCTGTTATCTCACGAATGCTTGACGTTTACCGAGAAAACCTGCCGAATGGCTTTTTGCTGATTCTTTCTCCTGATATCGCCAACCAGCAGGGCGAAGTAAAGCTTACCCGTGCATTGCATCGGGCCAGCCGTAGCGAAAAACGCGCTGTCCTTGTGGACTGTAGCTTAGTGGAACGGCTCACCGAAGACGCCGTAGACCTACTGCTGGCATATGCTTTTATGTTGCGCAACCAAAGTCGTCGCTTGGTGCTTTGCCACGTGCCAGACGCAGTTAGCCACCATTTTCTTAATCTCGACGCAGCCTCACAGCCCTTACTCGTGTCATCGTTGCTGGAAGCAGTAGACGAAATAAACGCCCCTGACTAAACTCCTACTCTGGCATAAATGCCTAGCTCTCTGTCACCCCTCCTAGGCAGCACTTGTCTGGGGCAGGTGGCAGAGGGCTGTTAGCGCACGGCGTATACGCGCTGCACGCGGCGGCTCTGCCCGAACTGGGTGGCCAGCAAGGTGGCGTGGGGCGCACGGTCAGGAGTCCGCAATACTTCTTGCAAGGCCACGTTCAGTTGCTTGGCCGTGCGGCGGCAGAGGCCGTTGCCTTTGCTCAGGTCCAAGCATAGATTATTGAGGCGCTCTTCATAAACTAGTTGGTTTGAGCTGTTGTAGAAGCGCACAATGGTGTGGTTGCGAGTGGTGAGGTTGGTTTCCAGGTTCCAGTAGCCGTTGGTGGGCACCGCCTTGGAAGGCCGAGGGCTGGCAGTGACCGTCAGGGTAGCCAAGAGCAGCAAACTGGTCAGCACGGAGCCGAGCATAGGGGAAGTTTTCATAACACAACAGGTGAGATGGGGGGTGAAAAAGGGCAACGCAAAGCCACTAGGCCCGATAAGAGCCTTCACGGATGGAGTAAGGAGGAAAGTGGCTGGAAGCAAGAGCCCCTAGTTTTGCTTGACGCAAAGGCAACTAGCTGAGGCAGGGTCAGGCAGCCCGAAGAAAACGCGGAGACAGGTTTTGGTGATGGAAATAAGCCGCCGGCGACTCGCCCGTGTAGCGTCGGAACTCGCGGATAAAGTGCGCCTGATCGTAGTAGCCGCACCGAAGCGCCACGTCCACCCAGTTGGTGGCAACTTCGTCTTCCAGTATCTGAAACACATAGTTGAAGCGCGCTAGCCGGGCGTAGTGCTTGGGCGTAACCCCTACCTTTTGATGAAACTGCCGCTCTAGTTGGCGCTTGCTAAGGTTTACGGCGTGCGCCAGGGCGTCAATGTTCACTTGCCCATGTCGGCGCTGAATCTGGTCGGCCACGAAGTTGGTGGCTCCGAGGCGAGGCTGCACGTGGCGCAGCCGAGCCCGTAACAACTCCTCACAGGCCTGTGCACAGGCAACTGGGGTTTTGGCAGTGTGTAGTTGTTTCATCAATTCACGCACAAAACCGCTCACGGCCCCCTCTGGCGCTAGCGCAGAGCCGGTGGCAGCCAACAGTGCTACTCCAAAGAGCTGATAGAAGCCCGCAGCCTTGAACTGCACTCCAAACCCACCAGCTTCGTTGCGCCCTTCTAGGCAGAGGTAATCCGGCACGTATTTCAGCGGCAACCACTTATCTAGTGGCTGCAATGCACTGTCGGCGAAGAAGCTGGTTTGGCATGGGTCACTAAATATAATAGTACGAGGCGGCACGGGCACGTCGGTAGCTTTTGGCTGCCTTTCGGTAGACGAACTTGCCCTTTCCCACACCCAATAATGCTGCACAAAAGCAGCCATTGGCAACGATGGCAAGAATTTCGACGCGCACATATCCCCCTCTTCTATGGATTGAAAACCGAATAAGCTAGTATGCTTCGGAGTATATCCAAGGTACGACCAACCACAGGCCGATTGATTGTAAAAAAGCGACATCCCACCTCACATAATCGGGTGAGTATGGGCTCCACAGCAGGGTTTGCGTAGTTTTACGTTCCGTTCTGCTTCTATTCCTGCACTGATGAGTACCCCGAAACCCAGCATTCCAAAAGGCACCCGCGACTTTGGCCCGGCCGTAGTGGCGCGCCGCAACTATATTTTCGGTGTTATCCGCCGCACGTTCGAGAAGTTTGGCTACGCCCCACTTGAAACACCGACCCTTGAAAACCTGTCGGTGCTGACTGGCAAGTATGGTGATGAAGGCGACCAGCTGCTGTTCAAGGTTCTTAACTCCGGCGACTTCCTCAAAGATGTGCAGGCCGAGGACCTCGCCAACGAGGACGGCAAAGCAACCCGCCGCGTACTGCCCAAACTAGCCGAAAAAGGCTTGCGCTACGACCTGACGGTGCCCTTCGCGCGCTACGTGGTTATGAACCGCAATACGCTGGTGTTCCCCTTCAAGCGCTACCAGATTCAGCCCGTATGGCGGGCCGACCGGCCCCAGCGTGGGCGTTACCGCGAATTTTACCAGTGTGACGCCGACGTAGTAGGTACCGACTCGTTGCTCTGCGAGGCAGAAATCGTGCTCATGATGTGCGAGGTCCTCAACGGCATCGGCCTCACTGACTTCACCATCAAGATCAACCACCGCCGAGTGCTGAGCGCTATCTACCAGGCGCTGGGCGGCGAGGGTACGGAAGTGGACCTGTTCACCGCCATCGACAAGCTCGATAAAATTGGCGTAGCGGGTGTGCAGAAGGAACTCGCGGAGCGGGGCTTTTCCGAGGAAGCATCCGGCAAGCTGTTCGCGCTGCTGAGCGTGGAAGGCAGCTTCGAGGAGAAGCTGGAGCGCCTGCAGGCCGGTTTCGTAACGGCCGGCGTTGATGCCGACAATGCCACCGCCGATGGCTACAAAGGCCTTCAGGAGTTGCAGCGCGTGTTTGACTACCTACGCGACTTCCAGTTCGGCGAGTTCAACCACCTCGACTTCGATGTGACGCTTGCCCGCGGCCTGAGCTACTACACGGGCTGCATCTTCGAAATCAAGATCAACAACGTGAACATGGGCAGCGTAAGTGGCGGCGGCCGCTACGACAACCTGACCGGCGCCTTTGGGCTGCCGGGCGTGTCGGGCGTCGGTTTCTCGTTTGGCGTTGACCGGCTATACGACTGCCTAGAGGAACTGAACTTGTTTCCGGCCGCGGTAGCTACCACTACGCGCTGTTTAGTCGCCAACTTTGATGCCGAAGCGGAGCGGGCTGTACTGCCCGCGCTACGCCAACTGCGCGAGGCCGGAGTGGCCAGCGAACTGTACCCAGAAGCGGGCAAGCTGAAAAAGCAATTGCAGTACGCCGACCAAAAAGGCATTCCGTTCGTGTTGCTACAAGGCTCCGAGGAACGGGCGGCCGACCAGTTCAAGCTCAAAAACATGACCACTGGCGAAGAGAAGCTATTGGCCTTGGAAGAGGTGCTAGCGGAACTGGCAAAATAGAGAGCTAGCCAAGCAAACAAAAGGCAGCCCAACTTCGGTGAACCGAGTTGGGCTGCCTTGTATGCTAGAAGGGGCAGGGAAGAGCACCGCCTGCTACCGGCAGGGGCTGTGTTCCACTTAGTCTGCAGTGAAATTGGTGGCAGTAGCTACTTCTTCCCAAGCGGCCCGCTCCTGCTGCACTGCTGCTTCTTGCTGCGCTGCGGCCTCATACGCATCGGGGCCCAGGAAAAGGTGCAGTGGCGGATTGGTGGAGTCCGCAACGGCTAGTAGCACGGCCATAGCTTTTTCAGGGTCGCCGGGCTGCTGGCCATCGTAAGCCGCCCATTGCTGCTCGGCCGCACGCACCTCGGTGTACTCAGCTACCGGCTGCGCAGGCATCATGAGGGAGCTGCCCGCCAGGAAATCAGTCCGGAAGGTGCCGGGGTACACAATCGTGACGTGAATGTTGAACGGCTTCACCTCGGCGGCCAACGCGGCGGACAGCCCAGCCACCGCAAACTTACCGGCTGTGTAGGTGGCAGCCCCAGGATGCTGCCCTGAGTAGCCTCCAATAGAGGCCAAGTTGAACACGTGTCCCGAGTTTTGCCGCCGTAAGTGCGGCACGGCGTGGCGGATAACGTTGAGTACGCCAAATATATTGACGTCGAGGTTGCGGCGGACTTCTGCGTCGGTTAGCTCTTCTATGGTCCCAAACTGAAGATAGCCGGCATTATTGACCACTACATCGAGGCGGCCAAACGTGGCTACCGTTGCGGCAATGGCCTGCTCAACACTTTGCTCGTTCACCAGATCCATTTCCAGCGGCAGAAAATGGTCGGATGGGCCTTGGCCTACGGCCGCTGTGAGGGCCTTGGTGGTGCGGGACGTGGCCGCAACGTAGTTGCCTGCTGCCAGAAGTTGTTTAACTAAAGTCAAACCCAGGCCTTTTGAGGCGCCGGTGACAAACCACACGTTGTTTTCCATTTGAAGGGTAGGTAAGAGTGTACTCCTTGTGTTGTACAAGGCGATACAAAGGTTGCCTACTTGCTTACCAAGGAATAACGCATTTCAAACCGTTACCTAATGATTTCAAACAACTAGCCTGCTCGTGGTCTACTACAGCTACATAGCCGCACAGTCCTGGTCCTTTCGAGGCAGCAGGAATCTGAGTTAGCTCATTCTTAATAAATCACTCAGATTCCTCCTGCATCGGAATGACAGGGCCGGTTTGAATATGCTACGCACGCAGGGCCTTGGGAGTAAGGCCAGTGTGCTTCTTGAAGAAGTTGTTGAAGTACGTGGGGTATTCGAATCCTAGTCCGTAGGCAACATCCGTAACACTCCAATCGGTGTGCTGTAGCAAGGCTTTGGCTTCGCTGATGATGCGCTCAGCAATGTGCACGGTAGTGGTCTTACCAGTTAGTTCACGCACAGCACGGTTCAGGTGATTGACATGCACAGAAAGGCAATTGGCAAAGTCGCTGGCCGTACGCAGTTTGAGCGGCCGGCCGGGCGAGTCGATGGGAAACTGGCGCTCCAAGAGTTCCGTGAACAGCGCCACAATACGACTAGCCGCGTTTTGGTGCGGATAGTAGGGTTTTTGAGGCTGCATCTTCAACGCCTCGTGAATAATCAGGTTCAGGTAGTTGCGCAGTAAGTCCTGCTTGTAGGCATACGTGGAGTTGTTCTCCAGCATCAGTTGCTGAAAAAAGCCGTGCAACGTGTTGTACTGCCCCTCATTGGGAAAGAAAATAGGGTCGTTGCCAATCTTGAACAGCGGAGAATCCTGCAAGCTGGTGCTACGGTCGTTGACGGAGAGAAATTCCTCTGTGAACAGGCAGAAATAGCCGGTTTGGGTTTCTGATACCACCTCGCACGAATACGGAACCAACGGATTGGAGAAGATAAGCGCTGGACAATCAATGCGCACCCCTCGGTCGGCGTAGTTGAACTGATAAACGCCCCTCAGCAACGATACCTTGTAGAAGTCCCGGCGGTTGTAGGTTAGATCCTCGGCGCACAGCTGCTCGACGTCATAGACATTGAAGCGGCCGGCTCTGACAACTTCTGGCGAACTAGTGGCCATAGGGTTGGCATACCCTTGCGTCTCAAGAAAAGAATCAATGGATTCGCTGGCTTTCATACACCAAGTTAAGTAAATCAAACAATACCACTTAGCTGATGCTTCCCGACTTCTCTCATGACGTTTGGGTAGCGCAGCTACCGCAGTCAACAATTATCTTCACTGATTGCAAGCTGTGGTACGTTCCTTACCTATTCTGGTAGGCGTGCTGTGTTGCGGGAGGTAGTGATGGTGCATTCACCATAAAAAACTCAATTTTGGGTTTCCACCCCAGTCCACCCACTGCTTTTTCCACCCATGGCTCACAACGACGATTACGCCCTTACCCCATCCACTCACCTTGATTTGGCCACGCTACGGCAGTTGCTTCGTGACAACACCCGGCTGGTCTTATCCGAGGAAGCACGCCAACGAATCCAGCGCTGCTACACCTATCTGCACGAGCGCCTGCAAGATTCCGATACGCCCATCTACGGCATCAATACCGGATTTGGGGCGCTCTGCAACACCAGTATTTCGCCCGCCGACCGGCGCCAGCTGCAAACCAACCTGATGATGTCGCACGCTTGCGGCACGGGTGCGGAAGTGCCGGCCCAGGTGGTGCGGCTGATGTTGTTGCTCAAAGCGCAGAGCTTGAGCTACGGCCACAGCGGCGTGCAACTAGCCACCGTGCAGCGCCTTTTGGATAGCTACAACCGCGAAATTCTACCGGTGGTGTATCAGCAAGGCTCCTTAGGCGCCAGTGGCGACCTGGCACCTCTGGCGCATTTGTGTTTGCCTCTGCTTGGGCTGGGTGAGGTGAATTACCAAGGCTACCGGCTGGCAGCGGCCGACGCGCTTAGCTTGTTTAGCTGGTCGCCGCTTACCCTAGACGCCAAGGAAGGCCTGGCGCTGCTCAACGGCACTCAGTTCATGCTGGCCTACGGTGTGCACTGTTTGCTGCGAGTACAACGCCTGCTCGACGCCGCCGATGTGCTGGGCGCTTTGTCGTTGGAGGCGTTTGATGGCCGTAGTGAGCCTTTCAACAAGGAGTTGCACCGCATCAGGCCCCATGCGGGCCAAGTGCTGGTGGCCCAGCGGCTTGCGGCGCTGCTCGAAAACAGTGAGTTGCAGCAGCAGCCCAAGAAAGCAGTGCAAGACCCCTACTCCTTCCGCTGCATGCCGCAGGTGCACGGCGCCTCCCGCGACGCCCTGGCTTACGTGCAGCAAGTGCTAGAAACCGAGTGCAATTCCGTTACCGACAACCCTAATCTGTTCCCGGAAGAAGACCTCATCCTGAGTGGCGGCAACTTTCATGGGCAGCCTCTGGCATTGGCGCTGGACATGCTGGCCATAGCCACGGCCGAGCTAGGCAGCATCTCGGAGCGGCGTACCTATCAGCTATTGAGCGGCCAACGGGGGCTACCCTCCTTTTTGGTGGCAGAGCCAGGGCTAAATTCCGGGCTGATGATACCGCAATACACCGCCGCGGGCATTGTGAGCGAAAACAAGCAGCTGTGCACCCCCGCTTCCGTTGACAGCATTGTCAGTAGCAACGGCCAGGAAGACCACGTGAGTATGGGCGCCAATGCCGCAACCAAGGCCCTCCGCGTAGTTGAAAATGTAGAGCAGATTTTGGCCATTGAGCTGATGACGGCCGTGCAAGCCTTGGCTTTCCGCCGACCAGCCCGCACTTCCGACGCCTTAGAACACGTACTGGCTGCTTTCCAGACGAAAGTTAACTTCGTGAGCCGCGACCGAGTGCTTTATCCTGATCTGCACGCCGCGGCGGCTTTCGTACGAACGTATGAGTGGACATAATTTTTTCTTCGATTCATGGTTACTAGTACCAGGATGCCCAGGCAAAGCCGTCCTTGGTATCACCACCCACCCTGTACCCTAGCAATCAGTTTTCAGCGTTACATGCCTTTTGTTAAATCACTGCTATTCTGGCTGCTTTTGAGTCCTGGGCTGCTACTGCCCGCAATAGGATGGGCTCAAACTTGTCCGGTTACGCCCAACCCACCCACGTGTACGTTCGAGGTGATAGACGTGCAATCGGGTACGCCAGTGCAAAGACTTTGCGTAGGCCGTGAGGTGCGTTTCACTCCTTGCTCTAGCCGCAACCCGAGTTTTCTGTACTCTTACCAAGTGGTTCCCGGCAACGGGGTGCTGCCCAATCCATGCGGCCCTGACTTTGTACTCTCGCCGGTGACCTATCGGCCCACGCAGGCTGGCACGGTTACCATCGTTGAAAACAGCCAAGCTGCGCCCGGCGCTACGCCCACCATCTTTTTCCGGGTATTTGAAGTGTCCGACAGTCCGGCTCCTGCCTTCACGGTAGCGGCCTGCGCACAAGGCTTGGTGCAAGTGCGGGTGCCTGGGTCTCCTTACACCAGCTACGCTGTACAGATTGGCAGCGGCGCACCCGTTGCGGCCGCGCCGAATGCTGTTGTAACCTATCCGGTGCCAGCGGGCGCCACCTCCGTCACGGTGACAGGCAGGTACACCGACAACACGCTCTGCACCAATTCAGCAACGCAGCCTATCGTGCCGCTGGCACCGCTAGCGTCCCCTACTATCCAAAACATCACGCTGCAAGGCACTACGGTCCAGCTCACCACCACGGCCCTAACAGCCGGCTACCGCTACGTGGTGGAGCGGGAAACCACGGCGGGTGTATACCAGGCAGTGCCTTCGGCCGTCCAAAACAGTGCTACCTCGCTTACGGTGCCCAGTGCGCAGCCAGGTCGCTACCGCCTGCGCGCCGCCGATGACTGTACGGAAGAGCTTCGCACTTCTGCCCCCCTTTCAACCCTCACGCTCACGGTGGCCGCCGCCGAACGACGCAACCAGTTAACCTGGCAACTGCCAGACAACCCGGCTTCCTATGAGCTGACGCGTAACGGCACCCCTATCGCCGTGGCGCTTAGCCCTGCGGACCGCGCCTACGCCGATACGGCGGTGGCCTGCGGCGTGCAATACAGCTACCGCCTCACGGCGCGCTATTCCAGCACGGTTACCTCTGTTTCCGACATGCTACCCATACGGGCCACCGCCACCCAGCCACCGGCCACCCCACGCCTGTTTGCCACCTTCGACTTGCGCAACCGTGTTGTCCTGACGGCCAATGTAGCCCGCTTCCCCACCACCGGCCAGCTAACGTACCTGAGCGATGCTCGCACGCTGGTTACCACGCCCAACCGCACCGTGCGCGACTCCTCGCTCACCCGGTTTGGCGCTGGCGCGGCTCCTTGCTTTCAGGTTCGTTTCGTTGACGACTGTGGCAACCGTTCTGCCGATAGCGCACCGTTCTGCCCCGCGCTGCTCACCGCCGAGCAAACCGATTATCGGGGTTCCACTATCCGGTTGGGGTGGTCGGTGCTGCGCGGGGTGCCGGCGGCTACCCCTACCGACAGCCTACGCTACCGCCTTCTTGTGCTCAACCCCGACAATACCGTGCTGCGCAGCATTCCCGTCAGTTCTCGCGGCGCGTATATAGATGTTGCCCCACCCACCGACCAGCAGCAAGTACGCTACCGCCTTGAGGTGACGGGAGCAGGGTTGTCGGCACCAAGCTATTCCAATATTGCCAGCGTGACCCGGCGCGTTGAGGCGTTTGTGCCAACTGCTTTCACACCCAACGGCGACGGGCTTAACGATGTATTGGAAATAAAAGGCCGCTTCCTGAACACCTTCCGCTTCACAGTAGTAGACCGCAACGGGCAGGAAGTATTTCAAAGCACCAACCGCTCCCAGACTTGGGACGGCCGCGTCCGCAATGCGCCTCCGGTGCCGGGCTCGTTTGTCTGGCGCTTCGAAGCAACCGACGAAGCCGGCCAAACGGTAGTGCAGCGCGGCACCGTTACGATTCTAAAATAAGCTGAAGCCCGGCCTGCGCTGTTATCAACAAGCTAGTTTTGCACTAGGCTGCTTGTTTGCCAAATGGCACCACACAGCCTGCAGCAAGCGTAGCGCATCTCTGGATGGCCGCGGCCGTACCTTTGTTCTACGGAAGCGTCGCTTCCTTTCCTTCACTTCGAAAAAACACGACCTATGTTTGACATGGCAGGCATGATGGGCAAGATGAAAGATCTGCAAGACAAAATGCAGCAGGCCCAACAAGAAATGCAGTTTGTAACGGCTGTTGGCGAAGCCGGTGGCGGCCTCGTACGGGCCACTGCCAACGGGCACCACCGCATCGTGAAGCTGGAAATCGACGACTCGCTGCTTTCCGACCAAGAGATGCTGTCGGACTTGGTGGTAGCGGCCGTGAACAAGGCTCTCACCGAGGCGGGCGAGAAAGCCAAAGAAGAGCTGAAAAACAAAACCAGTGGCTTGATTCCCAATATTCCCGGCCTCGATCTTGGTGGATTTGGCCTCTAACACTGCTGCCACCGTTTCCGCACCTTGTGGTGATGTAGCCGTAGTAATTCTGAATTGGAACGGCGCAGCCTGGCTGCGCCGGTTTCTGCCCTCTGTGCTTTCCAATTCCGATGGTGCCCGCGTGATAGTGGCCGATAACGCCTCCACCGACGACTCCATTGAGCTGCTGCAACATGAGTATCCGCAGGTGCGCATCATCCAGTTCTCCTCTAATCTAGGGTTCTGCCAGGGCTATAATGCCGCTTTTGAAGAGGTACGTCAGCTTTCCCGCATCGCACCTGCATCCGAAGAGGCTACCCCACCGGCTGCTTTTCGGTATTACGTGCTGCTCAATTCGGATGTGGAAGTGACACCCGGTTGGTTGCGGCCACAGCGCGAACTACTAGAACAACGCCCCACAGTGGCGGCTTGCCAGCCCAAAATCCGCCAATACAGCGAGGATCCTGCGCAGCGCCAGCTATTTGAATACGCCGGCGCCGGTGGTGGCTACCTCGACCGACTAGGCTACCCCTTTTGCCGAGGGCGGCTGTTCGATACGCTGGAACCCGATGCAGGACAGTACGATGACCCGCGTCCAGTGGCGTGGGCAACTGGCGCTTGCTTTATGGTACGCGCTGAAACCTGGCATGCACTAGGCGGACTAGAGCCTACTTTTTTCGCTCACATGGAAGAAATAGACATGTGCTGGCGGCTCTGGAACGCGGGTCATGAGGTGTGGTACCACGGGGGCAGCACGGTATATCATGTGGGTGGCGGCACACTGCACAAGTCGAACCCGCGCAAAACCTACCTGAACTTCCGCAACGGCTTAGCGCTGGTTTACAAGAACACGGCGGCCTCCGAGCTAACCGGCGTAGTGGCCACGCGCCTCGTGCTTGATTGGGTGGCGGCCCTGCGGTTTCTGCTGCAAGGTGCTACCGCCGACGCACGCGCCATCTTGCGGGCCCACTGGCATTTCTACCGCAACCTTGCGTATTGGCAACAACAGCGTCGCCAGCTTCCACCGCGCTTACTGGCCGCTCAACGGCCAGGAGTGTACCAAGGCAGTTTGGTATGGGCCTATTTCGTGGGTGGCAAACGGAAGTTTTCAGAGCTGGATGCGGCCAGTTTGACCTAGTGCCGCATCCGCTGCGTGGCTTTCCTACTGTTGGCGCGCAAAAGAAAAGCCTGCCTCCGGTAGGAAGCAGGCATTCAAGACGCAGTCGAAAACTGAAACCAAGGAGAACTTACAAGTCCCAAACGGTGCTGCGCTGCTGGCGCATGGCGCGGCGCACATTCATCCAGAAGGCCAGGGCAAAATACAGAACCAAAGGCGAGCCGAACGTGAAAAACGATGCATACACGAACGATAAACGGACGCTGCCTGAAGAAAACCCTAGCCGATTGCCGAGGGCATTACAGACGCCGAAGCTCTGCCTCTCAATGTAGTCGGTAATTTTTTTCATAGTTATTCTTCTTTAAGTTTCAGTTGCTAACTCAGTACAAAATAAGCAGATACGCTAAGTGAAGCAAGCTCGTCTCCGCAAATTCCGTTTAATATACCTCTTCCCCGCCAGGTTTTTCGTTTGCTTGCGGAACTCCCGCCCGCTCGATCTGCCTATGAGAAGCCCTTTGTCTTTTATTTCTTCCGCCCTGCTCCTTACGTTGGCAGGTGGTTTACCTAGTTGTACGTTGCCCCGGACACTCAAGGTTGCGGAGGCCGGCCAACAAGTTAGCGTGCAGCCTAGTGTGCTGGAAACCAACGGCGAAAACGTATTATTTGACGTGACGGCTCGTGTGCCAGCCAAGCACTTAAAAAAGGGCACTGCCTACGAACTGAACCTGCGCTACCGCTACAACAACGGCTTGCGCGAAGACACGCTGGGCCGCTTGTCTTTCCAGTCAGGCGAATACACCTATGATGAAATACGGAAAGACCTACTCATCATCAACAAGCAGGTATCATTCCCTTATTCACCCGCTAAGAGTCCGGGTGAGCTACTGGCCCAGGGCGAGGTACGCCAGCTCAAGCCCAAAGGCAAACGACTGAAAGGCAAGGAAACCCGCATCGCCCGCGGCATTGTCAGCACCGGCCAACTGGTGGTACGCCAGGATACGGCCATTACGCTGCTCCCCGAAACCGCCGATAACAACATGGGCGGCACCCGCGTGCTCCCTTTCTTCTTCGACAACGGTAAGTCGGAAATCCGCAACTACCTCGGCACCAACGTAGCGGCGCTAGAAGACTTTATTGAAGCCAACCAGCACACCACCAAAGTCATGATTGTAGCGGGGCACTCGCCCGACTCCATTGACACGCGCGACGCACGGCTTGCCGATAAGCGCGTGCAGGCGCTGCTCCAGTACTACAAGAAGCGGGTTGACACCGATTCTTACCTCAACAAGCTCAGTGATATTGATTTCGAAACAGAAGCCTACCACCGCCGCTGGGATTTGTTTTTAAGCAAAGTGCAGCAGTCGGCGCTTAAGCCCGCGCAGGTTGATTCGGTGCTGCTGCTCATCAACGACACGCCCGGCACCTACGCCCAAAAAGAAAAAAGCCTGCACAAGCTCACGTATTTCGACTACTTGGAGCAGTATATCTACCCGGTACTGCGTTTCGGGACGGTGGCCGTGCAGTATTCGGCGCCTAAGCGGTACGACTCCGAGATTTATCTGCTCTCAAAAAAGATAGTGGATAAGCAGGTGGAAGTGGACGCCCTAACGCCAGAGGAACTGCGCTATTCCGCCAACCTTACGCCCCTGCTAGCCGAAAAGCAGAGGATCTACGAAACCGCCGTTGCTGCTACGGGCCGGTGGGAATCCTATCACAACCTAGCCGTGGTGCTACTTCAACGCTCCGAAAAAGAAGTGAACGAGAAGGTGCGCCGGGCTTACCAGCGCCGGGCTGGCGTCAATTTCACGCTGGCCGCGCACCGCAACCCCACAGCCACCATGTTCTATCGGGTGGCCACCGCCTACCACCGCGCCGGCGACAAGCTGGAAGCGCTCCAAAACTACGACTACGCCATCAAGTTAGGTGGCGCACGCCCGGTGCTAGACAAGATTTTTGCCGACAAAGCCGCGCTGGAAATTGAAATAGGCCAGCTTGATGATGCGTTAGGCAGCTTGAGCTACAGCTCGAAAAGCTACCAGAACACTATGAACCGGGCCCTTATCTTCCTGCTGAAAAGCAACTACCCCGGCGCCCACAACATCTACCAAGAAGCCCTCACGCTCAAGCCCAACGACCCACTGGCCTACTATTGCCTAGCCGTGGTAGCCGCCCGCCAGAAAGACGAGGCCCAAATGGGCGAGAACCTGCGCCACGCCGTACAACTAGACCGTAAGTTTGCCCAGCGCGCCGTCGAAGACCTAGAGTTCATGGACATGGCCCGCACCAAGACGTTTCTGGAGGTGCTGCGATAAGTATACCAGAGTTATGCTTTCGATCGAAGAAGGGCTTATCGTTTTCGTAGAAAGGTCTGCTTTAGAAGTAGGAACGGTACGCTACTCACCATCATTTCGCATCAAGACGAAAGATGTTGTGCTTATCGGCTATGCACCGCGCTTAATTATTGATGATAAGAGTGGCTTTCTTATTCTAGTTGATCGAAAATGTAAAGTACACTATTTCAATGTAGATGTAGTCGGCTCAGAAGCTTTAAGGCAATTGGAAAAACAATTCGAGTTTAGCTTACAGCATGACACACGCTATTATTCTTGGGATGATTATAAAGCTGGAATAACTGAAGTGATATACCCTACTTCATTGCGTGGCAAGCCTCTATTCAAATCTTGGTCATGGTTTTCACCTCGAGGTTTCATGAAGAATATTAGCTACAAGATGTCAATGGGCAATCCTATGTGGGATAGGATCACGAATGAAATGAAAGCGTACATAAACAGTCATCAGCCTAACAGGGTGAGCTAACCAGTACTCCCATTTGCCCAACCGGGCTGCTCGTCGTAGCTTTACGCACCGGCCGGAGCCGGTTTTTGCTGTTTTCACTTTTCGATTTTCTGCTAACCAACATCTATGCGGACCATTCAATTCCGGGAAGCCCTGCGTGAAGCGCTGTCCGAAGAAATGCGGCGCGACCCACGCGTGTTTCTGATGGGCGAAGAAGTAGCCGAGTACAACGGGGCCTACAAAGTAAGCCAGGGCATGCTCGACGAATTCGGCCCGGAGCGCGTGATTGACACCCCCATTGCCGAGCTGGGTTTTGCCGGTATCGGCGTGGGCGCGGCCATCAACGGCCTAATCCCTGTTATCGAGTTCATGACCTTCAACTTCTCGTTGGTGGCCATCGACCAGGTTATTAACTCCGCCGCCAAGATTTATTCGATGTCGGGTGGGCAGTACTCCTGCCCTATCGTGTTCCGTGGGCCAACTGGCAGCGCCGGTATGCTTTCCAGCCAGCACTCACAGAACTTCGAGAACTGGTTTGCCAACACGCCTGGCCTGAAGGTGGTAGTTCCCTCGAACCCCTATGATGCCAAGGGCCTGCTGAAAGCCGCCATCCGCGACCCGGATCCAGTGATTTTCATGGAGTCGGAGCAGATGTACGGCGACAAAGGCGAGGTGCCGGAAGAAGAGTACTTGCTGGAAATCGGCAAAGCCAACGTGGTACGCGAAGGCAAGTCGGTAACGCTGGTGAGCTTCGGCAAGATGATGAAAGTGGCCTTGGCCGCTGCCGATGAACTGGCCAAAGACGGCATCGAAGCCGAGGTTATCGACCTGCGCTCGGTGCGCCCAATCGACTACGATACGCTGGTGGCCTCGGTGAAGAAAACCAACCGCATGGTGGTGGTAGAGGAAGCGTGGCCCCTCGCTAGCATCAGTTCAGAGCTGGCGTACATCGTACAGCGCCGCGCCTTCGACTATATGGATGCCCCCGTAGTACGCGTAACCTGCATGGACGTGCCACTGCCCTACGCTCCTACCCTCATCGAGGCCTCGTTGCCTAACGTAGCCCGCACCATACAGGCAGTGAAGGAAGTAACCTACCAGAAAGCATAATTCACAAGCTGCGCGGGTCTTCACGGATTTCGCAACTCACAAAAAACACCCCGCTGGCAGACGCTGGCGGGGTGTTTTTTTGTGGGCTAATTTCTTGAAATGGAAGGTCTTGCTGCGCTTGTCGAAGCATTCCTACCGCTTCGTTTTTTCGCCAGAAGTTAATTTGTTGGGAAATATGCTTCAACAAGCGCAGCAGGACTGTTCTTATATGCTTTCAAGAGCAATACGCAGCGTATTACCACAACGAACGGGGACCGAATTCCAGTGTGGCTTGCGCGGAGGCGGAAGCATAGAAGCACAGGCCAATAAACACAACGTAGGTGGCTGCTACCAGTAGTAGCCGGCGGCGGCTGACGGTACTAAACCGCCATTCAGCTGGCCATCCGAAGCAAAGTGTGGCATAGAGCAGCAAGTGCAGCGGCAGCAGGAACCGGCACTCCATGCTCATGGGCAGCATGGGCAGGCAAGGTACCAACAGCACCGCTAGCACCAACCAGCGCCGTAATGGCCAGCGGCGGAACGGCGTCTGTAGTACTACCAAAATGGCTCCGAACCACACGGTATAGTTCAGCCAAGCCAGCCCCGCTGAGGAAACGTAGATTTTGCGGATGTAAGGCGTGGGATACTGCACATCGAGGCCGTTGAAAAGGCGCTGGGCGTACATTTTGCTGAAGACAAACGGATGGCGCAGTACCAATTGAAAGTAGTCGGCGTAGGAAGCAAACCAGGTGATCTGCTCATCACGAATTAGCTGTTCGCCCGCTACGTCGCGGAAAATCATCATCTGGTCGGGGTAGCTCCGGTCGAGGGTGGTTTCCAGCTTTTGGTGCAGCAGGCCCCACTTCATTTTTTCGCGGTAGAGGTTGTTGGTTTCCAACGCCTCGATGTAGGACAGCACCACCGGCGTATTCTGTCCGAACTGATGGCGGTTGATAGCCCATTGGGGAGCCAATACCAGCGCGGCGCCCAGCATTAGCGCCGCCGCACCTACCAGCCGCTGCCGCGAATTGCCGTAAGGTGCCAGCCACTGCACAGCCACAAAAAATGGCGCCGCAATCAGGTAGCTGGGACGAATGTTGTAAGCTGCCGCTATGCATACACCAGCTGTCATCAGCCACCCGAAACTCCGAAACCGATACAGCAACAACAACCCGAGCCCTAGCGCCCACAGTGCAGGAAAATCAGAGAGTGTGAAGTTGAAATAGTCGCGCCACAACGCGAAACCTAAGCCCGCAAAAGCCAGCCGGCGCGGCCAGCTCAACGGCACTGCCTGCCCCCGTACCACCTGCCAGAGTGCTGGGCTAAGCCACCCGAACCCCAGCGCCGCCGATATAGCCCCCAGTATTCGCCCAAATACAATGGGTGGCACACCGCTATAGAACTGGACGATGCGGAAAGGAAACAGCAGCAACGGCAGCACATACCCGCGCAGGCTGTTGTGGTAATTCAGCAGGGAAATACTGCCCTTGTGGTGGAAGTAGATGGAAATAAACCAGTAATCCAGGGCATCATAATACAGTTTAGCGTAACCCGAAAACGGCAGATACACGAGGTACACCACCAGAATCAGCAAGGTTAGCGGCCAGTACGCACGAAAGGAGTGCCCTGCCTGACGCGGCGAAATAGGAGGAGGCAAGGAGAAAACGGCTTGAGTGGAAACAGCTCGACTTAGTAACCAAGTAAAGGTAGCACGCTCGAGCAGCCAGAAGGTCAGGAGTTAGTCATCAACCAAGGATTTGCCGTGGTCGGGTTGCAAGGTGCGGGCTGTAGTGCTGGACAACCAGAAACAACCGCTCAGCCATAGTACAGTTGCTAACAGTAGTACCAGCCGTTGGCTTGGTTGGCGCCAACGCCTCAGTACCCGGCTCGGACTGAACTGGAAAGCGGCCGTTGCCAGTAGTAGCAAATGCAACGGCAGCAAAAAGCGGGTTTCAATGGCCGTAGGAACGGCAAGCAAGCAAGGCAGCCCTAACGCCAACAACGCCCACGCACGCGGCCAATTCAGCCAACGGGCCGGCCGCTCTAGTGCTAGCACGCTCAACCCCAACCCTAGAATACTGTAGTTGAGCAACTGCACCCAGAACCGGGCTGCACCATACTCCTGCAACGGATACGGTGCCGGCTGCCACACGTCTAGGCCATTGAAGAGGTGCCGCATGTAGCGCCAGCAATAGTCAAGGGGGTGTTGCAGAACTATGCGCAGAAACTGGCTGTACGAGCTATACTCCCTGGTGCCCTGCTGACGGAGCACCGCCAGTCCTGCTGAGTCGGCGTAGATGAGGCGCTGGTGCAGGTTGGTATCATAGCGCAGGACGCGGGTGCCCCAGGTGAGTTGCTTGAGGTAAAGCGGCGTGGTTTGCTGGCTGGATACCTGCGCTAGCACCAGCGGACTGTTGCTGTTGAAATATCGGTGGTTGATGGCCATCTGCGGGGCCAAGGCTACTCCCATGCCCACGCCCCATGCCAGCCACCGTGCCCAGGCCGCTCCTTTATGCTGCTGACTGTACCAACCAGCCAACAACAACACCGGCCATACGGCCGCCAAGTACACAGGTCGGCTGTTCAGCGCCGCGGCCAAGCTCAAGCCAGCTACCAGCCACCAGCCCACACCAGCCCGACTGATGGCCCACAAAGCCAGCAATAGCAGCGCCAGCGCGGGCATATCGGTGGTAGTAAAACTGAAGTAGTCGCGCCAGAAGCTGAAGCCCAGCAGCACCAGCAGCAGCCACCGCCCACCACTCACATGCCTTCCGCTGAAACTGCGCCACACTTCCGGAATCAGGAAAGCAAAAAGCAACGCGGCCCACCCAGTGCCTACTACCTTGGCCGCCGTGGGCATCGAGCACTGCGTAACGAAGCGCACCACCAGAGCTGGAAATTGGAGCAGCGCGGCCAGGTAACCGCGCGTAGGATCGTGGAAGTTGAGCAGCGAAAACGACTGGTGGCGCGGCTGGAATCCCATGGCCAATTCCCAGTAGTGCCCGGCATCGTATGGCATACGCTCGCCTTGCAATCCACCACCCAGCAAGAAATAGCTGCTGTATACTGCCACTACCACTCCTACTCGCACCGCCACTGACCAAGGCCGCCTACTCAAGCTCAACTGAGTTGCTGGGGCCCGATGGCTACCAATTGTTGCTTCGGCATCACGTGCCCGTAGTATGAATTCCGGAGTGCGCAACGGGTGAAATGCAATTGAAATGGAAACGGGACCAGTGCCTGTATAGTACCACGCTTGTAGCAGACAAGCTCAGCGGGCAGCAGGGAATTTACGTACCTTTTGCCCAAAGCTACGCTACTTCCCCGCCCACATCCATGAACCATCGTTTGCATCTCCGCTTCGAGCAGCTGGAACACGCTACCAATCGCCTGTTCCAGACTGCTGAAGCCCTTGGCCCTCAAGCATACCAAACGCCAGGCCCTGGGCAGTGGTCGGCGGCGCAGGTGGTGCACCATTTGCTGGTAGCTGAAACGGGCATCACCCAGTACATAGAAAAGAAGCTGCGCAACGCCGAAGAACTCCAGACCGCTGGCCTCAGCCATAAGTTGAAGTCGATGCTGTTGAGAGTATTGCTGCGGGTGCCGGGCTTTAAATTCAAAGCGCCGCCTAGGCTCAAAGAGCTTACCCCCGATCAAGTGCCGCCTCTTTCTGAACTACGCCATCAGTGGGAGGCCATACGCCGCTCCCTGGAACAAATCCTGAATGAGTATCCAAGCCAGTTTGTTAATCGGGCTATTTTCAAGCATCCCCGCTCCGGTATGCTTACCATCAACCAGACTTTAGACTTCATGGTTGACCACATTCTGCACCACCAACGCCAGTTGGAACGCATTACTAAAGCCGTAAAAGTTAACTAAACAGCTGCCCAAGCAAGGTATCCTCTGTTCAACATGTTGCAGAGGATACCTTGCTACTCTTTCCGCTCCCGCACAATATCGGCGTAGCTGGTGTGGCGGTTAATGCCGGAAAAGGCGGCAGTCAGCTCGGAGGGAGGCACCGTAAGCTTACGCAAGCTTAAATCCAGCCAAGCGCCATCTACGGCTACTACAGCGGCTTCGCGCCCATCAGCTTTGTATATAGTATGGATAATGCGCCACCGCGAGCCGTCTTCACTCATACCACCTAGCTCCGCTGTCACCCGAATCGATTCGCTGAGGCCTATTTCTTTGAGAAACCGGGTGTCTTCCCGGAAAAGAATAGGGCCCAGGTTGAGCCGAGCAAATTCCTGCATCGGAAAACCTTGATCGGCCAGAAACTCCAGACGCACCTGCGCAGCATAATCGGCATAAGCCGAGTGGCGCATATGTCGGTTTGGATCCATGTCGGCCCAGCGCACCGTGAAAGTCTTTTCGTAAGCCATAAAAGGAATTGGTGAGTGGAAGGGCAAGTAACTTAATTTTTCGCGTTCTGATTTTGGGCTTCGCGCTCTGGCCGTAATGTAAGCCGTACTAAGTACTGCTGTTGTTCGTCTTCGTCCAAAAACTCAACTTCGTAACCGGCCTGCTCGGCGTAATCCTGCAAAATGCTGGCATCGGCAAACAGCCAGTGGAATTGGGTACCGGCCTGGTCGTTGTAGTGCATGGTGTATTCCACCTCACCATAGTACGGGCCGTTCAGGTCGAACACCAAGGCACCGTCTTCGTCTTCGTAGAGGTAGCTGATATCAGAGGAAGTGCCTAGAATCTGGCCTCCAGGGGCTAACAGGGTTTTGGCATGGTGCAGAAAACGTTCGAGGCCTTCAAGGGTACCTACAAGGCCTAATCCGTTCATGAGCATAAGCAGCGTATCGTATTTACCTGCTTCGGGCGCGATATCGAAGATGTTGTGCTGGGCTACTTCCCGTACGCCGCGCGCCTGCATCACCCGTACTGCTCCTTCCGATACGTCGACCGATTTTACCTGAAAACCCCGGTTTTGAAGCTCTAGGGCGTGGCAACCAGCCCCGCCGCCCAGGTCGAGCACGTGCCCGCGGCATTCTTCTAAGGCCATGCGCTCCAACTCGGGCATTTCCCACAGACTGCGAAAAAAGTAGCTAGCCGGCAATGGCTCTTCCTCCGCTACGTTGCTAAAAACAGTGAGCGTGGCATCAAGTTGGCCATCCTGATAATCGAGTAAGGCATGACCCAGCGGGTCGGATTGGGCGGTGTGAAGAGCAGACATAGACAGAACACAAACGAAAGAACCGGCCATATGGCGGCGGTGCAAGTTACGGTATCAGTGGCGCTGGGCTGCTGCCCACTGCCTTTCAAAGAATTTAGGGCAGCTTCTCGATAGAGTAGGTCGATTTCTCTTTCCCTTATTAGCAAACCAGCAGCACCGTAGTGTATCCTTCCACGGCTAGGTTGCGTTGTGGGTTTCAGACTACACCCTTTTGTTCTGCTTCCTATGTCCAGCAACCTCGACTACCTCAGCCCCGATCTACAAGCGCTTGAAGAAAAAATAGGAGCCTACCTCGCGGCCGAAAAAGAGCTGGGACGGACAGAGATAGAAGCCTCCAACCTTCCCCTCAAAGCCGCCGACGAGAAGGCGTCTGCCAATGCCTTCGAGCAGCGCCCCCCCACCGGCAGCTTCGACCAGCACCCCGACGAAGTGCAGAACGAGTTAACTAACCTGCATGATGACTTAACACTTCTGCGCCGCGAAATCATTGCCTTACTACCTACCCGCGACGAATGGGTGAAGGTCAACCTTGGCTACGGCCCCAGCCGCGTAGGTGCTTTCCGCATTTCCGGTTCTCCGGACGCTGCTCCTCAGTACGAACTGCGCATTGTGCACTAAGTCACTCATGGCGGCAAGGGTAGAGCGTTCTGCTACCTCGATACATAGATGGTAACAGCTTACTACTTTGCACTCAGAAGGTCCTCTGCGACAGCTCAAACAAAAAAGAAGGACGAAGCATAGCCACGTCCTTCTTCCACAGCCAAAATACTAGGAATCATATCCCCCTCTATCGTGAATGGAGGGGGTTTTCTTTGTTTATCCGGGCCTGAATTCCGCTGCATCCAGACCAAAATCCGAACCTCAATTATGCGTTTCTGAGGCGGAAAACATAAGAACATAACGGGCCTATGGTTAACTCAATGGTGAGTGAAGCCAGACCCCAGCCGCGTCCATCTTATAAGCTATGGCAGTCAATGTTGGTATGGCCACCATGCTGAGTCGTTTGTCGTTTTGCAGCAGATCGTTTGAAACGAAACAGGCCGCCGCAGGAATCTGCGGCGGCCTGTTTCGTTAAGGAATCCTGGCGGAGCTAGTTGCGAATCATAGGCAAGGTGAGCACTGTTTCCGCGTTGCGTACACGTACTAAGTAAGAACCTAATGGAAGGGCATTTAAGTCTAGGGCGTGCTTGAGGCCACCGAGCAGTTCGACCCGGCGAAGCACCCGACCCGACAAGTCTAGCACTTCAATGCGCGAGGCGGTGGCAGGCAAGGCCGACAAATCGAGGGTGGCAGTGCCCTGGTGCGGATTCGGATACAAGGCAATGGCCAGCTTCGTGCCACGCTCGAACCGAACCACGCGTATCGGTGAGTAGCTGCTGCTGCCGTCGCGGTCCACCTGCCGCAAGCGGTAGTAAATCGGCTTGAGCGACAAGCGGCCGGCGCCGACATCGGTGTGGCGGTAGGCCGTCTCTTTCGAGCTCGTGCCCTGCCCTTTCACGACGCCGATTTGGTCGAAGGTGTGCCCATCCAGGCTACGCTCGATGGCGAAGTGGTCGTTTTGCAGTTCGGTCGCGGTGACCCACGTTAGATCTGCGTTCAACCCGGCGGCGGCGGCTTCGAAGCGCTTCAGCTCCACTGGTAGCGGACGTAGAACCGTAACGTCTTCCGCTGTGCTGGAAGCACCAGAGTAATTGGAGCCTGGAACCTCACCACCAGCCTCATAGAAACCAGTTGGACTGATTGTGCGTGAGGTAGACGAGCGAGTTGGGTCGCTGTAGCTGATAGAGGCCGTTGTCTGGTAGGCAACATTGTCCAACGCCGTACCCGCAACGTTGCTTACAAAGTTGATAACCATGGTAGCGCCAGCCGGTATGGTTAGGCCACTGAAGGTTGGAGTGATGCTGTTGTTCGTGGGAGCTACGTAGTTGGTTACGGCCGCCAAGGTGCTTAGCACGCCGTTAGCTAACCGCTGTAGAACGGTGGTTCCGGATGACTGATAGCGGAATGGCCCGTCGTTGTTGGCAACTCCATTGGTAGCTAGTGCAACAATAGCGCGCACGTCTTTTGCAATACCGCCTGTGTTAACAATAGTGAGTTTGTAGGACGCTGGCTGCACAGGCTGGCCTGGGTCGCCGGTGCGACGCACCTGTGGCGTTATTGCTTCCAGCGAAGCCGTCAGTACTGGCAAGCAGGCACCAGCTCCAGATATTGCGCCGTCGTTGGTAGTGGCATCGGCATTGGTTGTCGCAGTGCCATTGCTGCCTGCAGCAGCTCCATACGTGCTGTTAGGGTTGGTAGCGACTGCGCGTCCTGCTGAGCCCCCACGTACAGAGGAAGTAGCAAGACCTCCGTTGGCGTACAAAACGCCGCCTCCACCGCCGCCACCTGGTCCGTATGAACCGCCGTTGTCGTTGTCACCCTCACTACCGTTGCCGCCGTTTACGCTGACAGTTAGGTTGCTTAAGCCGGTACCACCAGCAATTCCGGTGGGTGGGCTAGCAAGCAGTAGTACAGAGCCACCAGCACCACCGCCACCACCGCCTTCATCGGCGCGAGCATCTGGTGCAGTAGCACCGTTTGCTTGAATAGTACCAGTACCTGAAACCGAGCCAGTGCGCAGAATAACAACCCCACCACCTGTGCCGCCACTGCTTAGGTGTGCATTGTTGCGGTTGGTAGAACCCGCGCCGCCACCGCCGCCGAGCACCAATTTCGAAATATCACCAAGTTTAGCAGCTCCACCGATGGCGTGTATTCCGTTGCCATCAGGGCCCGAACCGTAACCGAAACCACCAGTGCCGCCTACGCCACCATTGCCACCGCCTGCGCCCCCTGCGTTACCGCTGTTGTTAACAGGAGCGAAGTCAGTAGCGCCACCACCGGCATTTCCAGCAGCTCCCCGGCCAACGCTACCATTGGAATAGCCTTCCACTAAAAGATTGGTGTTCACCACTGCATTGCCGCCAGTGTAAACAAACCGAGGTGTGCCTGCTGTGCCTTCTCCCTTGCTACCATGAGCGCCTAGAGTCAACAAACCGGCACTATTACGGTAGTCTGCATTGCTATAAGCAGAGGAGGTATATTGTGCACCACCGCCACCACGGAAACCTTTAGCAGTCATATCAAGTCCAGCACCGGTTCCACTCATAGTGGTCCGACCCGCCACATCCAAGACTAACACGCCACCGGTTTGGCCGTTCCAAGCGGCACCCGTTACCGTACCGGTAAGAGTCAAGGCCGAATACTGGGGCACTCGAATTACTTGGAAATGCCGGATACCAGTGGTGCCATTAGGCGTATCCTGATTCTCGTAGGTGTTAGCCAAAGGACTTGCCAACGTGAGAATACCGCCCGTAAGGGCTACCGAATTAGCAGCAACGGCATACTCGTATTGACCTGCTATACCATTGCTGCTAGGCGTACCATAAGCCGAGGTGTTGGTGGTGTTGATATCCAACCCTTGCATCTGCATGACCAGCACCAAGTCACCGGCCTCAATGGGCCTCGTGCCCGCTTGCGCGATTCCCACTGTGATTAAGCTAACCCCATTGGAGGTGGCAGTTCCGGTACCTGGGAAATAGGTGTTCGGAATCGGAGAATTGCCGGACAACGTAGCCGGACCGTCTTTGCCAGGAGTGGCACAAGCCGTAATGACGTTCACTGACCCACCGATAGTGGTGGTGATAGTAGCCGTGTTATTGTCGCCTACCGGATCAGGAATGCTGGAAATGGAACTGGCAGTGCCGATGAGCGTGCCGTTGGCCGGAACAGTGAAGCTAACCGTGTTTATTACGGCTGGTGCTCCAACGGCAAGGTCAGCAATTGTAGCAAACGTAACTTCGCCGGTCGCGTCATTGTAGCTGGCACCAGCTGGGAGTGTCATGCCTACCGAAGAGACACTTGGCGAAAGGCGCAACTTGGGAACCACATCGGTTGCCGGTTGCGTGCCAAGGTTGGAGGTGGTCATGGTGTAGGTTACGTTGGAGCTAGCAGTGGCATAGCTCGGGCCACTCGCACTGGTGGCTACGTCAGCACCTTCTACAATGATGGTAATGTTGGCAGGGCTAGAGAGCTGGCTCAGAATGTCCTGCACATTATAAGGCAGCGTAACAGTGCCCGCGAAAGTGCTTACTGGCGAAAAGGTGACAGCCCCTGTCTCCGAAACGGTGAACGTGCCTTTGTTGGCGATGGTCCGGGTATCCTGAATGCCAGGTACATCAATGTCCAAATCCACGGTTGCCCGGTTGATAGATGCTCCTGGAGCCACGTCGTTGCTGGTAACGTTCAGCGAAACCGGGGTGTTGAAAATGGTGCTGGCTACATCGTCGACAGCGAAAGGGGCCTGCACGATATTGAGGTTACGAATCTCGTGTACGTTGGTAGAGCCACCGGTGGAGCCCGAGAACCCTAAACGGAGCCGACTAGGCGGCGTGGATACCCGAAACTGCCTTACGGCGGTGGTAACAGCCGTGCCATGCTGAATCCGAACCGTGATGTCGTACGTTCTGCTAGTGCCTGTTCCGGTGGGAATTACATCAATAAAGGCCCTTCTATAATCAGCAGAACCCGGCTGAGCACGGGCAGAAGGAACGTCCAAGCTAAAGCCTAGTTCGCCTAGGCGAGTGCCTGCTAGGTACGGATAATCAGTTGTTGCCCGGCCGTCGCCGGCACCCCGGATAGAAACCGCATCCGGAACAAACCCGGTGCCTCCAACACGACCCTCGGTGGGGTTAGAAAAATTGCCGAATTCGTCAATACCGATACCTATATAACCGCGCGAGACACCGTCGGATGCGGGAGCGTCAGTTTTTTGGGCATAACCCAATGAACCGCCCGAGGCACCAATCCGGAAGCCAGTAGCAGGTTGGCCAGCTTCATCTACCAGAAAAACACTGAAACCGTCGGCTCCATTGCCTCCGTAGGCAAAGAACTCAAACGAGATAGTAAAGCCTTCTGGCGCATCAAACCCTACGTTGTCGATAATAGAACCAGCTTTATTCCCTTCGGCGCTCGTCAGGCGGAGGTATCCTTGGCCTACTGCATCATCACCAGGTGCTCCGGTACCAGTGAGGCGTGCTGAGCCGCTGATAGTAAAGTTGGATTCCGTGGCTCCTTTGAAGGTTACGTTGCGCGGAAACGAATTAGACGTTTGCGCCTCAGCACTGGCCACTATACCAAGCAACAAGGCCGTTGGCAGCAACGTTTTGCCAGGGAATTTCAGCCAGAACTGATATCGGCTAAGTGGGAGGAAAAGTGTTTTCATGTAGTACAGTACAGGGTATAGTAGAAACTAGAGGGGGTAAACGGGGCTAAGCCCGGGGGACACTATCCAACATATTCAATCATCTGCTTCCCTTTCAAAAGCTTAGATAAATCCAAGCTACCATAACAAATATAGCTGCCTTAAATAGGTTAGTCAATTGCACTTTGTTATTTCTTAGGCAAGAATAGCCAAACACCTCAAAAAAGTTATTTAAACAAAAAAAGACAATCTATTTGTGCTATTTATAGCACAGAAAGGGGGATAAACAACGGTGGTGATAGGCGAATGCAAAACACCCCGCAATGACAAACTATTGAGTTTGCCATTGCGGGGTGTTCTTTTGTTGTATAATTCTTAGTATTTGTTTTTCTCTTCTTTTTCCTCCCAAGCACGGAAACCAACTGCTGCCTCATCGCGCAGTAATTCTGTCATGGGTATGCGACGTTGTTCCAGCGGTTTTTCTATCTCTTCATAGATAAACTGATCATCAAACCCGACTGTCGCAGCATCTTGTTTGGTGTTGCCGTAGAACACGCGGCGCGGCCGGGCCCAATAAATTGCTCCCAGGCACATCGGACACGGTTCACACGAGGTATAAAGGTCGCAGCCGTCCAGTTGAAACGTACCAAGGGCAGTGCAGGCCTTCCGGATAGCATCAACCTCTGCATGGCAGGTAGGATCGTGGGTGCTAGTTACCTGATTGAAGCCGCGGGCAATAATAACACCGTCTTTTACTACAACGGCGCCAAATGGCCCGCCGTAACCAGCTTGCATTTTTTCGATGGAGAGGCGAATGGCTTCGCGCATGAAGTCAGGATTGGGTGCTTCCATGTAGCTAGAGGGAAGTGGAGAATGAGAGTACGCCAAACGGCAAAAACCGCAATTTACGCCAAGCCTTGTGGTGTGCTTGTAAGAAGCATAACGCGGCTGGCAGAATAATAACTCTGTGGAGCATAACTAATTCATCATAGAACAGTACTACAGTGTAACTTAGCTGCTGACACTTACCATATTGCTCTCATCTAATTCCCCATTTGTATGCGCAAAAACATTACACATTTGCTGACCGGCTTGATTCTTCTGCTGGCCAGCATCAGTTCGCAAGCCGACCATTTACGGGCTCATTTGCTGCTGTCGGCTCGGCTTGATGGCGCCCAGGAAGTACCTGCAGTAAACACCAGTGCTTTGGGGGTTGCCAGCTTCACGCTGAACGCGACCCGCGATACGCTTTTTATGAATGCTACATTCAACGGTCTGAGTGGAGCAATTACGATGGCTCACCTCCACAACGGACGCCCGGGTGTGGCTGGCCCGCCGGTTATTGACCTGTTCCGTTTTGTGCGCGGCAGTCAACTGCGCGGTTTCTTGACGGGACCTACTGACCTAACACCAGCACGGCTTCGAGCATTACTAGCCGGGCAATACTATATCAACATCCACACGGCCGCTAATCCAAACGGTGAAATTCGGGGACAGGTGCAGCTGGAGTCCGACATCCAATACATTGCCGGCCTCGACGGCGACCAAGAAGTGCCCCCAGTGAGTACCGACGCATTTGGAATAGGCATCTTCACCTTATCCCAGGACAAAACCAAACTTAAATTTCAGGCGACGGCCACCGATCTAAGTGGTCCCATTACAATGGCGCACTTCCATACGGGTGCGTTTGGCACTGTTGGACCCCCAGTAGTAGACTTGCTGCCTTTCGTGTCTGGCAACACCGTTAGCGGAGAAATAACCCCGAATGCCGCTTTTATAACAGCCTTAGAAGCTGGTAATATTTACATCAATTTTCATACAGCCGCCAATCCAAATGGTGAAATCCGGGGTCAGTTATTTTCAGAGGCTGGGCGCTATCTGAATTTAGATGGCCGTTTGGATGGAGCCCAGGTTGTGCCAGCCGTTACTACTACGGCCAGAGCCACGATGAACTTATCACTTACGCCTACATTGGACACACTTTATGTTAATGCAGTTGCCAACGGGTTAAGCGGCCCAATTACAGGTGCTTTGTTTGCTATTGCCCCGGCTGGCCAGCCGTATACTTCTACTACCGTAAGATATAATCTGACACCTCTAGTTGAAGGTAATATACTAAATGCAGGACTTCTAGTGTCACCTGCCAACGTGGCGGCGCTACTACGCGGTGACTTCAACTTAATGCTAACAACAGCAGCCAACCCAACCGGTGAAATCAGAGGTCAGGCTTACCGGCTGGCCCGTGAAGGGTATACCTTCTCCATGAATGGCTCGCAGGAGCGGCCTACTCCGAATACCAGTGCAGGCTATGGCTCTGGTTTCGTAAGCATGGACCGTGATCAAAGCAACGTGCACTTCAACATGGTATGGGGCGGTCTCACAGGTCCTGTCACGGTCGGCCACTTCCATACGGGCTTGATAAATCAAAGTGGTGGGGTTGTGTTTGATCTAGCTCCTTTTTTCAATCCAACCGGTGGTGCTGCCGTATCGGCCGAAGGCTTCTGGCAGACGACCGGCAACGCAGCGCCTAATACCGCTGCTAACTTCACCGCCCGTCGGGCCCTCCAGTTCCGCCGCGACAGTATATATGCTAACATTCACACGAATATGTACCCAGGCGGCGAAATTCGGGGCCAAGTATTCCGCGGAGCCCGCAATCTGAGTGTTATTCTCAGCAACGGTCCTTCGGCGTTGGTGGCTGAAACGTTTGGCTATTACCCGAACCCTTTCCGGGATGAGCTTACATTGTCATTCGAGTCAAGGGCCTCCGGAACGGCCACTGTGAACGTAGCCGACCTATTAGGCCGCACGGTAGCTACCAAGTCTGTGTTAGTGCGAGTAGGGGCTAATCAGCCTCGCCTTGAACTGCCTGGCATAGCGCCCGGAGTATACCTCGTGACTGTAGACATTGCCGGCTCTCGGCTGGTGAGTAGAGTGGTGAAGGAATAGCTCTTTGAAACCACTTCCTTGAAAACAGAAACAGTCTCCTGCAATGTGCAGGAGACTGTTTCTGTTTTCAAGGAAAATTCGTGTTACAACCCTTCTAATATGGAATCTTTGGCCTGAAAGTTGTTGGCTGATTTGGTAGAAAGATTATTTTTAGGTGTTTTGGTTGTGGAAGAGGGACTGGCCGCTGGCTGGTCCTTCTTTGTTTATGATAATCAAGTAGTACGCTATGTTTTCGGCCCTTACGAGGTAGATAACAAATCAGGTATGTACCACTATTCCGGGTGGGTCTGTACCATTTTCGCCCTAGAGTGGTACAGAGCAGGTACAGAGTTTTACCTTTGTACCTCTATCCAGGCAACCCTTATGGCTACTATCACAGTCTTTGTTCGCAAAGTCAATACCCGCATTCCGCAACAGCCTCTGGGTGTCAAATTTAGGCACGGTGCGGCGGGTAAATGCGAACTGGTTATCAGCACTGGCTATCAAATTCTACCCGACAGTCTCCGTAATGGCAGAGTTAACGGTGATAACGCCAAAGTAATTAATGGCCTGCTACATCACATCCAATCTGATTTGATGGAGGCATATGACAATCTGGGTAAAAGGAAGGTACCAGTGGAGCGGGAAACGATGCGCCAAGAATACCTCCTTGTCAAGACTAACCGGGAAGCTGAAAAAACCAGGGAGAAACGAGAGCTGTTCACCGTAGAACTAGAAACCGGGAAGGAAGCCATTGATAGCAAGCTCCAGGAATACAATATCCAGCAACAAATCAAGCAGCTAGAGCAACAGCTCAATCAACTTAAAGAACAGACCAAGGAGAAGGTCAAAACCTGGGACGCTGCTAGCAGGAAAGCTGGGATACCCGACTTGGAAGAAGAGCTAACCCAGGTAGCAGTCGAAACCGGCTTCATCCAGGCTCCCACGCACAGCAAGGAAGACCTATTTGTTACCTACTTCGAACGGTACAACACAAAAGGCAAGAACAAAGTAGCCGATACTACTATCCGCAACCTGAAAACTGTTGCACAGATGGTTGAACGGTTCCACCCTTCACTCCGGATTCAAGACGTCACCAGGGACACTCTCCAGCAGCTTGAGGGCTTCATGGTGGGCGAAGGGATACTCAATCAGAGTATTCAAACTTACATGTCGAAGGTCAAATCCGTACTCAGGTATTACGCGCATGACCTCAACCTCAACACGAGCTATGAGAGGTACAGATTCGAGTTATTAATTAGCAAGCCTAACGTGGTTTTCCTACACCCTTACCAGTTAAGGGAATTCATGAATCACAAAATAGATAGTAATAAAAAAGGGCACGATAGAATGAAGGATATTATGCTGATGCTGATATCAACAGGATTCCGAATTAGTGATGTGTTTATAAATTTTAAAGATAAACTTCAGGTAAAAACCGAATTCGATGGGAAGCAACGAGAATTCATTCAAATAATCCCACAAAAAACCAAGGGAAAACAAATAACAGCAACGGTACCAGTCACCAAACTAATGAAGGAAATCTTAGAGCGTAATAATTACCAGTTACGCAAAATGGAGGACTATTACTTTATCGAATTGCTACGTGAATACTGCCAAGGAATCCCCTCATTTCAGCGAGAGGTAGCAACTATCAAATACTGTGGTAAACGGGAAATCATTACTAAGGAGAAGCTTTGTGACGCAATTGGGTCTCATATTGGCCGGAAAACTAATATCAGTTACCTATTTGCGTTGGATACTCCGACTCCAGAAATAATGGGCCGCAGTGGTCACACTGATTATACAACACTGATGCTTTATGGACAGAAATTGGATGATATCAAAGCTGCGGTTCGGGAATTAGATTTCTTTGCTCTCGCTGACTGATTATTAACACTCGATTAACTACCTGACATATCCTTCTTGTTCAATTAACTGGCTTTTTCCTGTACTACTGTAATACTCCGACATTAACATATTTTCGAATACAACTGTAAATAAAGTAACAGGTTTCATTATATTTTCAATAGAGAGATTAATCAACTTTATTTCATATTTATTCATCTTCATTGGAGATTTTTTCCCTCCAAAAAAAATCATTATACTAGCCACCCCATTTGGGTTATCGATGTCCTCATTGTAAAACTCAATATCTTCCGTTACTCCATGCCCTTGCCCATAATGCAGTATATCCAACCTATCAACAGGGCTAAATTCTGTTCCTCTTTTACTAAATCCAGGAACGGCATATCCTCTACTTACTGGCGCTCCCCTCATAAACATACCCCTTGAAACCAATACTCGGAAGTTAAAATATTCTTCGTTTTCAAAAGGAGAAAAGTTAAAAAAATTAAAATATATTTTTAGTGAATAGCCCTTGTCAATTTTATTAAAGCTGGATGGTCTAATATATGCTTCTAACTGAGGATACGATATTTTCTTAAAAAGTGCTTCGATATAGTGATGTGGGGCAGGCTTCTTTTGACCATCAATACGCATGTAATATTTTCCATCGGTTTGATGAGGAGAATATCGACTTTCATCAATCTCAAATACGCAAACCTGATAATCATCTCTGCGAAGAAGTTGTACACGGATACCAGCTGGCAGGGGTATGATTTTATCAGACACTTTGCTTATCAGCCAGTCCTTTTCGATAGCTAACGGCAGGCTTGTTAGGTTTCCTGAAAACACTCTCTCCTTTCTGTCTTGTATTGGATTTTTCTTGCCCTCAGGTGCCCCCCAAATTAATACACCACCACTAGAATTTAAAAAAGCTGTTATTCCCTCAATAAGCCCAGAAAGTTTATCTTCTAATTTTCCATTTGAATTATAAGATTTAAACTCTAGTTGGTCAGTTTCCTCTTTTTCTGTTGAAAAGAAATGTTCAATATCCTCATACATTAGTTGCCCTAGCGGTTTCCCAAAATACACTTGTGAATAGTTCATTATTTTACTTTAAAGAAGAACCAAGACTAATAATGCCAAAACCATTACTGTTAACAGCGGCTAGAGCAAAGCTAATATTTTATGTATATTAATTGATGAACCTCATCGTTCATTTTTCTAATTAACGAAGCCACGTCTATAATTACCGGCTTGAGAGGCAATCCCATTCAATACGAGCATATCCTGCAAACAATAGTGGAGCATGAGCTAGCAGGATTACCAGGCTATATTACTCCTGCTTATCGGTTTGTTTTCTCAAAAAAATCTTGTACTTAATAGGCTATTTAACCCTCCTTTTCTGTGCTTAATCAAGCAGTAAACCCACCAATAGGTACCCTTTGTGTACATATAAAACTTATAATAAGCAATAATAGCACTACTACAAACGATATTACGGATTCCACATTGGTAAAGAAGTACCGAAAAAGGGGCCATCTGAGTTTTTACCCTCCCCCTATGTGGGGGCTACAGGGCCTGGAGGAGGGGTACTACTATGGGATTAATATGCGTATCCGCTTATTCTCCAGAAACGCATTGCCCCCCTCATTTCAGGGGCCTTTACTCGCAAGAAATTTTCAACAATTTCCTAGCCGAGAAATGTGAGCAACATATTTAGGCCTTTGCTGGAATGTAACTCAAAGTGTTCCCATGTCAGCCTGGAAGGTCCACCCAGGGAAAGCCTAAGTGATGCGATACCTAATGCTATTGCTTCTGTTCCCGCACTGCTTTTTTATAAAGCCGCAGAAAGTCTTGTCCCATTGGACTGATTGTGTCAGTATCACCCCTCAATTTTCAGCCTTCAAATGTGCGTTGTGCCACCTATGCCGAAGGCTCTAGGAGTTCATTGATATCATCCAGAAGCTCTCCATCAGTGAAGATGATAACCGACTTATCCCGGAACAAAACCGTTCTAGCTGCTTGGATAAAATCCTGGGTGAGCTTAGATGGCCTGCCCATTGGCCTTTTAATCAAGTTGCTCATATAATGGTAAATATATGAAGATATTTTATGAAAATAAAATCCCTGGTTTTTACAAACCAGGGATAACTATTGATACGCAAAAAGCAATTTATCTTCTAATTCTTTCTGTTCTTTCTTTTTAATTTTATTTTATTATTATAGTCTTGAGCTTGACTTTGGTTTATTCTATACAATTCATTTTCAAATTTTTTCTCTCTAGTAGCTACGATTGTATCGGAACCAAATCTAGCCATCAAAATCATGTGCATATTTGCAATCTTTTTATCTCTTATGTCTAAGCTATCTCTATAGCTATTAGCTACAACTAATTGTTCGTTAATATGCTCTAATTTCAACTGAAACTGTGTTAACATTTCTCTTTGAATTCGCAAGCTATCTCTGTAAGATTCAATCAAGTTTTTATCTTCACTTTTAACATAGCTAGCGTTCTTTGGTTTGAGCGAAAGCCGTTTTTTATTATTCATTGGAGGCGAAGGCGGAGATTTTGTTAGGTCTGAGTCTAAATCATAGTCGCTCCTATAAATTGACTTACTGCTTGAATGTGAACCATCTATTAAATAACGAGTATCTTCTAATGCAATCATTTTATTCAAACTAGCTATACTATCATTATATAGATTCGTATAATACTTTTCAATTTTCGATGGCAAATCTGAAAACTTGTTGTCACTAGTCGAAGGACTTACAAGATAACTATTAGTAGGAATTTTATCCTCGAAATATTCTTTGACAAGACTATAGTCTGATTGTTCTTTAAGCATAAAAGCCATCGAAGCTAAAATTAGCACAACAGAAACTGCGCTAATAATAGAGAATACCCTCCGCTTCGGAGCATACTCCTCTGCTAGCTCAGATAATATTCGCGCTTTTAAATCTTGTTCATCTGTATTCATCACAACGGCTGAGGCTCTAGCCCTTTTGGTTTGTCGGAAACACTACCTGCTGCATTACTACTTGTTACCGTGCCTCTATCCATCACTCGTCTGATAATGTCTAGACAATCGGTCCACATTTTCAGAATTTGAGAGCAGCAATACCCCATCACCCCTACTGGTCCTAGCATACTTATGATAATTGTCAAGTCTTTCTTATCCCAGTAGTTGATAATAGCACAAACTATTAGCAGTAGGAAAGCAAGTACTGTCACACCCAGGTAGATGTACCTCTCTATTTTGAATCGCTCAATCAGAAAATCGAGAGCATCTTTAACGTCGTTGAGCATAGCATATGTTGGAAAGAATGTTGAGTTCTGCAACCCCGCGCTGCATGTTGGGAATTACGCAATATTTATAATAATGTCAAACATGAATATTCCAATCAAACTGCACTTATACAGGCACTTAACTCGCATTTTCTCTCTGTCATTAGTTTCATTGCTTACGCCTTAACCGGCTCCAGGCTGGGTTATGGTTATTCTGGTAGCAGTTCCGACAGCGGTTTCTATCCTCTCGCTTTTGCTTTCCCTGAACTTGGCTTAGCCTGCGATGTCTGGCTTTGTAGCCTGGTGGCAGTGGTACCCCAATGATTGTTTCCGAAGTTGTTGGTACCGGAGTTGTTGGGGTTGTTGGGTCCGCTGGAGTCCAGGTTAGTAGGACCAGCAGTAGTAAGAAGGAGAACATGTTACCGTTTGAGCTAAATAGCTAGCTCCTGGTAACAGATACTCGGTTTTGGCCTACATGAAAAACCCCACTGGTATCGGGCTGGGTCTTAGCTTTGTTATCTCAGCTAGCACTTCAAGAATATACTCGACTACTACCCATTATCGCCTCTATGACTGACAAAAACTCAACTTCTTTTACTCAACGGACCACAGCGAAAAGCATAGAATGGTGGCTTGGTATAACCGTGGCAATTGCTACTATCATTGGGGCTATTATTGGGATTTTGGTTTTCTACTCGGGTCCTCGCACAGAAGTAACAGCATCATACCGAGTCTCCCCGTTCATTGTACCAGACATGCTGCTGAAAGAGGGGCATCTGGATACCGTTATTGCTAGACAGGACACTTTATTACTTAAACTCTATAATGCCCTACTTTCTCGTTTACTTATAGAGCAGCGGATAGCGATAGGAATCAAGGATTCACTAAATCCATATTATTTGAAGTCTTTTGAGACTGAGGGGCGAGTGGAGTCATTTGCCAGTAAACATAGGTCTTTGTGTATTCTAACAATCAAGAATGAAGGTGACAAAAGCCTGAATCCCCTCCAGGTTATCGTTTCTCCTACTTACTATGGATTACTCTATGAATACACTGATAGCGATGGACATCTACAAAAAGGTAAAGCGGCAGGAAAATTTTCGATTGGTGATTTAGCTCCTACAGAGACGAGAGAAGTCCATGTATGGGGTATTGAATCCACATTTGACAATGGAGTAACCTTAGTTTTTCCTGATGGAAAAGTACAGGCCGAACGCCCAGAAGAAGTTACTGGAAAGATGTCTTGGTTGGTGCGAAACTGGTTTAATCTTATCCCCTTCCTAGTAATGATTATCACCCCCATCATTGTCATAGTCGTAGCTAGAGCACAAATGAAACGTTCAAGGGTTGCTTTTGAGGCAGCACAGCAACAAGAAGATACCTCAGAGAATTAGAGCGGTATCCATTATCTCATGTATACCCGCTTTATCCCGGAGTTTGGGTAAGCATGGGTATACCCTGTCTGTTTGTTATAGAAGAATGTGTAGTTCTTAACCCTGCCTATATGTATAAATTGGGTAGAGGCACGGATTAGTTTACCCTCGTACTCTATTGTTACTCTCGGTTCCATATCGACAATCATTTTGATTTTCGCCATCACGAACCCAGCAGCGATATTAAGCAACAAGAATATCAGGAGCACACTTGATGTAAATGCTGATTTCCTGAGGTTTGTATTGTACTGGACAGCATTCTCTTCTGAATCTTCTTTTCGAAACATTTTCTCAATTTTGCCAACTCCTTGGTCAATAAATATGCATAAAGCCAAAAGCCCTAAACCTGCCAAGACCACCTTTCCTTGTCCTAAATACGTTACATATACCATCCCACCAATGCATAGTAGCACCATTCCCAAGACGAGAGGCAGTTCAAATGGCTTATAAACTATCGGTACCGTAGGGTTAGGATTAGGCTTGGGTGGCTTCAGACTATCAATAAGCTGTACGGTAAAGAGGCTTTGCACATAAACTATTATGAATAAGTATATTAAGGCAACAGCAAATTGAAAAAGGAGATAGTCAGATAATAAGGATAGTATCTCACTTAGCTCGATGTAATCAGCTATGTTAACCCCGAAAATCTGGTAATATGTAATTAGCCTTGCAAGGCTAATTACAATTAAGAATACAGTTGCCAAGGACAGATTATCCTTTATCTTATCGAACATAGTGGTAGTTGAGTGTTCTTTCAAAGATAGCTTTTCCTCCCTCCTACCTGGACATAAAAACCGACCCCAGAAGAGTCGGCTTAGTCCTAAATATTGACACCTATAAATACTCCCTGGGTGGGGTTATTTGGAATTGGTTAGCAGTTCCGGCTTCACTTTCGGAGGAACGCCCACAGCAGCGCGAAAGGCATCCAGAATCAAGGTTTTTACCGTCTCTGCGTGTTCCTCCAGGACCACTACGGAGTCATGTATAGTGCTGTACCATATTTTCTTCTTCTGCAAGTCGGTACCGATGGTCCGGAGGATGATTTGTGCCTCCTGACGCTGCATTGTTATCGACAAGTGCTTGTAAGCTTTCTTTTCGTAGTGCTGCTTGCCCAACTCTTTGTAGTAGTCCACGACAACCCCAACGTTGGGGAATGCTTCCTGGAAGTACTTGCCCTCTGGGGTGCGCTTGGAGTAGTAGCTGGAGCAGTAGAACACCTTGCCAAAGAAGTCCGGTTTGAATGCTTTGCGTTCGCTTAGCGGCACGTTCAGAGCTTCCATAAGGAATTCATAGAACCGGCCCGCAGATGTCAGCTCAATGTATTTCTGAACGTCTGCGGGTATGTCCTGACTATGATAGTGCTGCATCAAAAGCAGACTAAACAGGTAAGGTTGGCTGTTGGCGATATCAAGGTTGACCAACGTGTTTTTGGTCTTGCGGAAGACCAGGAATTGGCGCAGGTCAGTGCTTAGATTGCTGAGGTTGGTATATACCCGGCTGGCTGGGTCTGGTTGCTCCAGGAAGAAATCACCCACACTGAGCTTGCGTATCGATTCCAGCTCCATTGTGTACAGGTCCTCGATTTCCTTGCGCTCTGCGTACTGGTCAGGTTGAGTGACTGCCAGTGCGGTTTCTCGCTTGGTATCGATGTGAGCTAGTGCGTCCTGGTAACGGATGGTTAGCTGGGTCAGATTCTTCCACCGTGGGTCATGTTGGTGCTGCTGCTGGTAGGTGGCTCGTTGAATCCGCAGCTTCCTTACCATTTTCTCGTTCCGGACCTTCACAAGGACCGTCTTGCTGATATGGCTTGGGTGTATGCGGTAGCCGTAGCACTTATAGCCCTCTGCGGCCTTACCGTCGCATTCGATGACACCCCACGCCAGAAGTTCCTTTACAATGCGGTCAGCGTAACGTTTACCTAGGAATTCCCGGAGTGTGACGCTGCTTAGGTTTGCGTAACCGTCATCAGTTTGGCGGTCAAATACCCCAGCTTCGTTAATGCAGTGGAGGATGTAGTGGTACTTATCTATGTGGTCGTTTATGTAGCGGTCGGTTTCACCGATGCTATCTAGTAGCTGTACGATGTCGATTTTCGACTGTACGGCGAATTGTTCTTGAATCACTTGTGAGCATGTGCTGTCTTTCAGTTAGGTGGTACCTGTGTTCCAATCCAGGTGAGCATTCTTAGGCGGTTGGAACGCCGGTAGGGCCATGCTCAGACCCTACCGACACCGAGCAGTCATTTCGAGTCCGACTGCTAAGACTATCTGTAAATGGTACGCTCTCGGTTTTGCGGTCCAAAAGCTCATGTCCTACTTCGAAACCAAACATACCAGCGATTACCAAGGCAGGAAAACAAATCGTAGCCGACGACCAGCGCAGTTTTGCGCCCGTTAACGTTGCGCAAACGTTTTTCACTTTTAGCTCATTATAAGTTCAACGTCACCCTATAGGCGTATCTTATTAATTATTAGATAGTTATATCACTTATTATTACTAAGTGTACCCAGGTAAGAGAGTAACCGGAAGAAGAAAACACTCCACCAGTACTGTCATTACTACAGAACGATAATACATCACTATAGAGAGGATAATCAGTGCATAGTATAAGAACTAGATACAAGGGTTGGGTTGAGCACAAAACGTTAAATCACGGCGCACGAATAAAACCCCGATAACACTCGCTAGTCAGTACCTTCCCGGAAACTACCTTATCATCTATATGGCTACTACACTCGATACCTTTCGCCTCTTACCATTCGACCGACAGGCTCCTCTCATCTGGGAGGAAGGGCAACACTTGGCAACCCGTTACGAGGAAGAGGATACCATCGTGCTGTACCACATGGCCGGGGTTTCTTCGTGGAGCTATTCTACGACCACGTTGCCAATCAACTCCAGCATGAGTTGCGCATCCTCACCACCACCAATGATTTGGAGGATTACGCCGCATACATCAAGCTTCCCGACCTGGACTTGGACTTGGAATAGATAGCATCCACTATATCTACTAATATTATTGTCAATTACAAACTAACTTTTTTAGTATTCCGTATACTTGCAGCAAAACCTTCTAAAATGCTGCTATGACCTTCGCTATATCCTGTAACCCCAAAATACCAAACGCCACCCATACCACAGTAGGGCCATGTTTGCGCTAGTGGATTGCAACAACTTCTACGTAAGTTGTGAGCGAGCTTTCCGGCCAAACCTCAATACTGTACCCGTAGTGGTGCTCTCAAACAACGATGGTTGCTTGATATCCAGGTCCGCAGAGGCTAAAGCGTTAGGTTTCGGTATGGGTGATGCATACTTTCAGGTTAGACCCGAGTTGGAGTACAACAATGTCCGGGTATTCTCCTCAAACTACGCGCTCTATGGGGACATGTCCAGGAGGGTGATGCACTACCTAGCATCCGTAGCACCCAACATTGAAATCTACTCGATTGATGAGTGCTTTCTGGACCTGCACGGTATGGACCGTTATCTACACCCGGACCTTGTTAAGTATGCCACCGAAGTCCGTGAGCAGATTCTTAGACGCACCAAGATTCCAACTTGTGTAGGTATCGCACCCACGAAAACCTTGGCTAAGCTGGCAAACCGGATAGCCAAGAAGATACCCAAGCTGAATGGTGTTTGTTACCTGAACTCCCCAGCCCTTATCCAACGAGCCTTGGAGATAACAGAAGTGGGAGACATTTGGGGCATCGGGCAGCAATATGCCAACAAGCTCCGTGAACAGGGTATCAAAACCGCAGCCCAGTTAGTGAAGCAAAGCGAGAATTGGGCGCGAAAATTCCTTGGTGGTGTCGTTGGGGTACGACTTCTGCGGGAACTCCAAGGCAAGGTATGCCACCAATTACAGCCCAGCGAAGACGGAACGTTATCCAGGCAGTCAATCACCTACAGCCGCACGTTTGGTACGCCCCTGACCACGTTTCCTGACATGGTAGCGGCTGTTAGTGCGTTCGCCTCCCGAGCTGCGGAGAAGCTACGGCGGCAAGGGTCCGCAGCCAACACGATATCCATCTTTATCAGCAAGGACCGTTTCAGTGTAGAGCCTCCACCCTACAGCTTCTCCACTGTTGTTACGCTACCAGTGGCTTCAAGCGATACCTCAGAGTTGCTACGACATGTCCGTTCAGCACTCAAGCGCCTATGGAAACCAGGCTGTGTTTACAAGAAAGCTGGTGTGGTGCTTGATGGTTTGGAAATAGCCGGTCAGCAGCAATTGGACCTGTTTGCCAAGACCAACAATGGTGAGGTAAGAGACCGTCTTATGGCAGACCTGGACAAGCTCAATGAGAAGTTCGGTTCAGGAGCAGTCACCTTTGCTAGTGCATTCGTGAAGAAAGGTCAGCGGCCTGCCTGGGATAGCCGTGCCGACTTCAAAAGCCCCGCCTACACCACCAGTTGGGAACAATTGTGGACCATCTAAGTTGCCACTACAAGGGAGCAATTCGAGGCTGATTTATACCGGATAAGTAGTCACCTTCCTTCAGGTAGAGCATTTCGATATTGAACCCATCCTTAAAGCTATCCTTATCATACTCCACCGCTACAAGGCTACCAAAGTAGACTTTCTTAGTTCTAACCCCTATGTCGAAGGATTTGGTACCAATAGCAATGTAGCCAATATCAACAGTCGCAACAATGCCTATTTTTTGGAAAATGGTAAGCTTTTCTCCCTTGTGGTCAGCAGTGATATAAAAGGACAACTGACTAACATTTATGAATGTCAAGCTTGACTGAATATCCTCTGTCAGATTGGAAAAGTGCGCTCCAGGGTTCTGATTAATAACGGCAAAAGCAATATCCTCTGATAACTCTTCAGCTAACATTTTTATAGCATCGTTTATATCAAACCTTTCCAAATGGTCCCATATATCCTTGGGCTTAACTGACCTGATAATTGCATAATGGTTTTCCACAAAAGTCGCCAAATCACGATAGAAGTAGAAACTGCGTTCACCCTTTACTTTGTCAATTTCTGCTTGCAGTTCTGGTCGAAGAACTTTTCTATCTTTCTTAGAATCAGTAAATGCGTTTCCGTCATTTGAGATAAATACAAAGTCATTACTGTTCGACTTATTTCGGAAAGCAGATAAAACCATTTCCCAAAGTAGAGAATCTTTATATTCTCGGTCATTGACGCCATTAAAGGGATGTTTTTTGTTCAAAGCCCTATCAGTCACAGCTTTAAAGACACCCATACCATATGGCATCACCCCACTACCCCCTTTGATACCAATTTTTTCTGATAATAATATTTTATAATTCATTACTTCATCATTGACATCAATTTCATACTCTGTATTGAAGAAAGTCATCAATCTTGATGATGGGTAAAACCTTAATAACGCAACCAGGTCCTCGGATGCCTTTTCATAATTCGCATGTTTTTTTTCTAATTCCTTACGATAGTTAACTTCGATTTCATCCCACACTATCTGAGGAACAATAATTCGGCTACCGGTTTTTTCAATATAGTCTAAAAACGCTCTTGCTGAAGGTGACTCTAGCTTCCAATCAGTAAAATAAACATTGGTATCTAAAATTATAGACAGCGGCATAGGTTGTTCTCTTTTAGTTTAGGAAGCAAGGTAAACGCAATGACACACGATTGTCACCGCCACATACCTAGCTCGTTCTTCAAGGCATTGATTGTCGCAGCAGCTAGCTTGTCAGTCGGTACATAGCCAGGGTTCTTTGCCTCGTAGTCCCTCAAGAGGTTGTTGGTAGCCTTGAGGAACCGCATGAACATGCTCTCATCGTTGCCGACGAAAACCACGACATCCTGAATCTGATTATCTTTCAGGAGGAGCTTTTGCAGCCTGTTAGTGACCTTATCCTGTATGGAGAGTACACCAGTGCCAGTCTGAGCCTGGGGTGTCGCTGGGGTAACTTCTACGAGCGAAGTAGGTGGTAACAGGGCTGTTGTCTTTGTGCCGGTATCGATAGCTGGGGTAGTGGGCTCAGTATCCTCAATCTTGGGGATGTGGAACTCCAGCGCCACCACCTTGCGCCCATCCTTGATTTCCTTGTAGGTGATGTTCCATTCCCCGAACTTCTGAACCTCCAGCAGGCAAGGACGCAGCACGTAGCGTTTGAAGTCAGCGTAGGTGGTGTAGGTCTCCTCCTCTTCAAACAGCAAGGTCTTCAGCTCATCAACCCTAATGGACACCTTGCGAACATTTGACCAAGACCTGAAGTACCAGTACAGCTTCAACGCAGTCGGATTCTTGAACGTCAGCAGCGTCTCAATCTTAGCCTTGGTGAAGTTGCCAGACTGAAGTTGTGATAGGTATGGACCCACGAGTGGAGCGAACGCACCCACCACACGGCCTGCTCCAGTCTCCAACCCAATATGGCTGATAAGCTGGGTGTAGATATAGCTACCATCACCAGCATCAGGTCTCTCCAGTTTAAAATGCTTGCCCAAAAGGACCTTAAATGCTTCTTCTAGCGCCTCGTAGCGTTCACCGGAGCTGCCATGCGGGAACAGCTCCTCCAGGCTCACCACGAAGCCCCCTTGGAATTCGGCATCCGACTGGTGGACACAGCGCAACGCCAGCACGAAAAGACGTGCTTCCAGGCTGCTGAGCCGGAGTGGGTGTCTGACCAGAAGATTGTGTTGATACGCCAACGTATTGCCTTTTGTGGTCGCTAAGATAACGGACGCTCGTGCGAGTACTTGTTCCCGAGACATTGTTTTGTTCAGCGCAAGCGACGTGGTGACCATATGAGTGTAGCCGTTGGTGTATCGATATCACAAAGATAATCTAACTATGGAAAACATGGAATTCATTTTCCATGTTTCAACGATGGGTCTTCCATGTTTGCCCGATGAGTCTTCCATAGTTGCGCCGATACCGACGATGGGTCTTCCATAGTTCAACGATGCATCTTCCACAGTTGAACGATGGTTCTTCCACAGTTGACCTTATATCAATCTCAATTACAGCCAGTTGCACCCCCTTAAAGAAGGAAGAAAGAAGAGTTCTAACTAAAAAGAATAAAAAGAAGGTGTTTTTCTTTTTCTTGATTTCAGAGTTAGGTGATTACCCAGGCTGATATCGGTCATTACCCAGGGCTAAGAAGCCAAACCACTGGGGCGAACCATGTATGTACATTATTTGTGGGTACACATTTATTTCACCGGAACCCATGAAGTAGACTTTCCCTGTATCATGTGCTGGGTGTATGTTTGGGTTACGGGATTGGAAACCCACAGCCATAATGTATTTCAAAGGAGTTATCGGTGCTCGATTCTCTGGAAAAGGTCTGCTCTAGTCAGCAGGCTTTTTTTATGCCCTAACGGAACCCCGATATGAGCAGGCAACAAATAGGAACCCTGGGCGCACGATATACATCCAGCCATGTCACCAAGAAAATAAATCTTTTTTCGTCTCGGGGCTACATTTTCATTTTCCCTGTATTGTTACCTGCTTGTATGTTTGGTGCAGATAAATGTTCAGGCTCTAAGCCACTAATAATATATTTTTCGAAACAGGCAGGAAGCTCCTGCTTTTTTCTTCACCCGCACTATTTAACTCTGAAGGAAAAGAAAATGACATGAACAAAATGAAACGCGGCCCGGAAAACGTTCCGGGCGAAAAACTAGAAACCGAGTTCTATATCAATAAAGAACGAGTTTTCACCAGGGATGAATTACTGGTTAATTATCCCGAACAATTAAAAACCAGCACCTACCAATATTGGATGGAGCAAAATCAACCCCGATTTTACGCAGTAGGCAACAAATACTACTACCTGAAAACCAGTGTTGACAGACTGCTAGCTCTAGCAGGCAACAAATAGAGTACCGAGCACCAATAACCCCTTCTGACATCCTAAAAACCCTCTGGGTGATGTCCGATATCAGTACCCACAGTGAACAACACAGTACCACAGATTTACAATTTTGACAACGCCGACGTGCGGATTATCATCCAACCAAACGGTGACCCTTTATTCGTTGCTTCCGACGTCTGCTCAGTGCTTGAGCTTGCAAATGTTGGGCAAGCGTTATCCCGGCTGGATGAGGATGAGAAGACCGACATCATTTTAAATGATGTCACTGGACGCCCCCAGGCTCAGTATGTTATAACTGAAAGTGGCCTATACTCACTTGTCCTGGGTTCACGCAAGCCCGAAGCAAAAGCATTCAAGAAATGGATAACGAGTGTGGTGCTACCCCAGATTCGCAAGACTGGTAGCTACTCGACACAGCCACAGTTACCAGCCACTTTCGCTGAAGCCTTGCGCCTCGCAGCAAGTGCCATTGAGGACAAAGAACGGGTTGAGCTTGCGTTGCTAGCCAGTGAGGCGACAAATAAGCAGTTGGAGGAGAAGAGTGAGGTCCTCGAAACCAAGGTGCTAGAGGACAAGCCAAAGGTTCAATTCTGCGATGCGATAACAGCTAGCAATAGCCAAGATACATTGGCTGAAGTAGCTCAGAACTTAGCCAGCAAGTACCCAGGCTTGGGTCGCAACCTTCTGGTGGATTTCCTACGGAAAGAATCAGTTATCCAGTCCAAGAGCAGGTCTGAAACCGCACCGCTACCATACCAGCATTACGTGAGCTGCGGTTATTTCTTCATCAAGTATACCCCATTTGATAACACCCTCACCGGCAAAAAGGGAGTTGGAAAGCAGACTATGGTAACAGCACGAGGTCTCAAGTTTATCGAGAAAAAGCTTGACGCCAACTGGAGCTTTTTCAGAGCCGATAAACGCAAATAAAGCTGCTTTAAATAAATAAAAATAGCTGGTAACAAACTGGGGGTCCCAAGCTTACCTTAGTATGTTTCACCTTAAAACAAATAACATGGACAGTCAAGAAATGGAAAGTACACGCAACAATATCAGGAAAGTTGAGGAGTTATTGCAACAAATAAAAGCGTTGCTCACGTCTCCTAATACTGGGGAATCGCCCGATAAAAAATTTAATATAAATGCTCTCATAATCGAGGCACAAACTTCCCGAAGAACTATTTGTCACCTCTCATAAAGTAACAAATAACTCACGGCAATAAACTCAGAAAACGCGGTTTTTATAAAACAATATGCGTTTTTAGGCGCAGCCGCCGTAGTTTTCAATATTCGAGGTGAAATTTCTTTTCACTCGACAACTGATATTGACCATAATATATTTGCATCGTTGGTTTTGAATAACACCGATATCAACGAAACTTAATCGTTCCTGTGAGGAATTCAGATAACATGCTGATAACGCCGCTGACACCGAGGTAAAATAAATAGCTGAACTACGCCCTTTCCAAAGGGTGTGAGGTCGGATTAATCGGACGTGTCAGGTCTGGTTTCTCCGACCTTTTTTGTTGTCCAAATTTTTAACATTCACACAAATGAGAAACTCCAAAAAAAACGCAAAATGGGAATCGCTGGTAGGTTGTCCTGCACAAAACTTCAAAACAATTGGTTTTGCTAACTCTCGCAGAGAGGCAGAGAAAATGTCCAAGCAGGCTTTAAAGGAGCTAGCTGATAACAATGAGCTTAGCGCGTGTGGTGCAACCTACTGTGATATTGTGGTGCGCGACAGAGACGGTTTTTTGAGCATCAGATATGCGTAGCTATGGAACGGGCTACCAATTATGTTCCATGTGAATTACATGGCAGCATTCAGTACGTGCATTATGCTGCACAGAATTTGAGCGAAATGCTTGATACCTTCTATGAGCAGATCGGGGGATTTACTAAAGTCAAGTTTTTCTGTGACCACGCAAACGAATTCTGCATCTATCTGAGCGTCGCTGGGTGTCTCGTAGTTAATCTACTTGACACGTAGTATAGGCATCGATACCTTGTATGCATACTCAAACAACATTTTTGTGAAGTCATTAATTATCGCTGCTACCCTCTCCCTAGGGTCTGAAACCATGTTGGCTCAGCAAGCCTCGCTTATTGGTGGGTCAAAAGACATGTTGGAATCCAACCACCTGAGCGATTACGAGGTTGTAACCAAGGATTATCGTCAAGGATTTGTTGTGACGGATAATGCTTACTGCCATTACTGGGATGCAACCGGTAGCTTTAAGGATAAGAATTTATCTCTTGAATTTAACAAAAAGGACATTTGCATAGCAGCAACCAACACATGCTCCTACGATGACCTCAAGCAAATGCTTGAATACATGAACAGCCATTTCACGCGTATTGATACCAGCCATTGGAAAACGGTTGATAACCAGTTCCTCTTTACGATGGATATCCAACCTTCTTTGAACAAGGTGGACATTGTGACTATTGCAATGCCCAAGCCAAAACCGGTGGTGAAAAAGAAGTGAGGTTGGTACCCGTACACATAGAAGGACCAGCGCATCCCAAGGCTGGTCTTTCGCATTTTAAAGCTCTTGGTGACACTTTCAGCCTCTAGGCAGGCAATCACCTTAACCACCCGACGAACGTTGACTGTTCGCGGGGCTCTCCTGAGCTACTGACTCTGTACCACTATTCCGGGTAACTCTGTACCACTCTGGAAAACAAAATTCGTTTCCAGTTAATAGAGCTATATAATTGGTGTTACCTGTTTTGGTTGTGGAAGAGGGACTGGCCGCTGGCTGGTCCTTCTTTGTTTATGATAATCAAGTAGTACGCTATGCAATTTGTTGGCGGCCTCGGTTATAGGCTCAGATACATTGGTCCGGACAGCGGTTGGCCCAAGCAGGATAAAATATTGGCTGAGCAAAGAAAAGCCCGACCTCGCCATCGGGTTACAACGTAGTTTCAGGTCCGGATTTCAGGCTTGCCCTTAAGCCATGGGTAGTCCTTTCATTTTTATACTCCCAGAAGATCCAGTTGGTGAGATGGGTTTTCAATACCCTTTTATGAAGGGCATCATTTTCGGGAATATCTATTTTCACTATCCTCCGCTGAAGGATAGTGAAAATAGATGTATCGATCCAGCAAGAATCATTAGCACCAAGCCAGCCCGCACGGATAGCATACTCATAAAGCCTGCTTTTCACCCTTGCGGGCTGGCTTGACCGCCCCTACTGCTGGCATCATCATCCGCGGGCACACAGTCCTCGGCCCCGCGACGCTGCGGCAGTTTACTGACCTCTTGTGCAAGGAGTTCAACTACCCCGACAACTCGGCCTAAGACGAAAGAAGCGGCTATCAACGACAGCCAGTTCTATTTTTATTTAAAGATTACAAACACATCCGTTACCCTGTCCTCAAAGCCAGAGCTTTTAGCTGAGAGTTGAGAGGTATAAGAAGACGAAAACAAATACTTTAAATTATACAAATATACAATGTTCTACATTGATAAGACAAGAGTAATATCAATGTATATTTTATTGCATAAACTTATTTCCGAAGTTGGATTATCGTATATTATTCATTTATAATAGCACAAATAGATTGTATTTTTTTACTTTATCAACTTTTATCAGATGATTGAATATTATTTACAGACAAAATATAAAGTGCAATTGATCAAGCTCAATAAGGCTCCTATATTTGTTTGGAAGACCTAAACATGTACAGGTCTGTGATCGGGCTGAAGTTGATTAATGATGTTGAAAATGTCCTGAATTACCCCTTAAGCAGCTACCACAATCTATACTACATGAAAACACTTTTCCTCCCACTTAGCCGAATACGAAGCTGGTTGAACTCATCCAGTAGGGCTTTATTGCCGGCAGCTTTAGCGTTAGGCTTAGCGCAACATGCACAGGCGCAATCTACGTTTCCTAGGTTCGAAGCATTTACATCGAATACTGTAACCGACTTCCGATTAGGGGGCTCTCCTAACCCAGCTACACTAACAGGGACTAGTTCGACAGACACGAATGGGTTCTTGCGGCTTACTGATGCAAGCACCTTTCAATCGGGCTTCATTATTGACCAACGCTCTTTTCCGGCACCCCAAGGATTTAGCATCTCGTTCGAGTTTTTCTCGCACAGCGGTACTGGGGCAGATGGGTTTTCGGTGTTTCTAGTTGATGCGGATAAAACTACCGGAGCATCCTTTACCCCTGGCGCCCCAGGCGGGGCACTAGGTTACACTCAGAGAGACGCCGGCCCAGTTAGTAACGGTGTTCCAAACGGCTATATAGGGATTGGCATTGATGAGTTTGGCAATTTTGCAAATCCTGGAGAAGGACGCATCGGTGGTCCAGGCGTCAGAGCTGATGCTGTCTCTATTCGTGGCAGCGGCAACGGTAGCACTGGATATGCTTATATAGCGGGGAGTGGCACTTTGCCTTTTAGTCTGGACGTAGGTGCTGCCGGCCGGGTCACGAATCCGAGTAACCCCAACTATCGTCGGGCTTATATTGACGTAATACCGCAAGGAACCGCTCCGAATATAACTTATAAAATTACTGTGCGCATACAGCACGGTAATGCGGTGACAACAGCCATCGATAACGTGACGGTTACAACGCCACCTCAAAACCTTCGCATTGGATTTGCTGGTTCTACGGGTGGCAACACCAACGTCCATGAAATCCGCAACCTATCAGTTGTGCAGTCCCCGATTGCCAATGATGACTTAGCCGGCACGATCTATAATCAGCCTGTTACGTTTAATGCGCTCAACAACGACCAGTTCTTCGGCAGTAACTTCAAGTTAGGCTCAGTTGACTTGGACATTACCACTCCTACCGTTGACAGTATTCGCACAGTAACAGCCGGTACATTCAAAGCAAATCGCAACGGCACAGTTACGTTCACGCCCAGCGGCACTTTCGCAGGCGTGGTGACCATCCCCTATCTCATGCAGGATGTAGCAGGATCTACTCCTACTGCACCGAATCCGCAATATTTCTCTAATCCGGCCAATATCACCATTATTGTGGAGGGAGCCGACTTGGCTACTAGCGTAAGCGGACCAGCTTCAGCCAATCCTGGCTCGCGTATTACCTATACGGTTAATACGTCCAACCTAGGTACCCAAGTGGCCACGAACGTGGTGCCTATCATCCGACTACCTACCGGCTTGAGCAACGTAGTTGTACCTAATGGCTCTTACGATTCAACTTCAGGCATAGTAACATTCGGCACCATAGCTACCCTTACGCCTACTGATGCGCCTGTCTTCAATACGGTTACTTTCACGGTTCCTGTTTCTGGCCCCATCACAAGCACTGCTACCTTCCAGACGCCACCTGCTATTCCTGACCCAGTTGCTAGCAACAACGCAGCCACTATTACTACAGTTGTAACAGGAGTTGCTGACATAGCCACGGCTTGTGCTACACCAGGTAAAGATGGTCCTGGTGCCTTGAATGCCTCTACCAGCCCTAATACTTATTATCCTGGCGTTTCAGTAGGTACGGCCAACGGTACATCTACCATTACAGTAGGAGTGGCTAGAACTGGCGCTGGCACTGCAGCTACCGCTGTAGCAGTAAACGATTTGGTGCTCATCATGCAGATGCAGGGCGCTGATATTACAACTACTGCTACTAGCGATACATACGGTACCGTTACCGCTAATAATAACTACACGGCAGGCAAGTATGAGTACGCCATTGTGCGAGGTGTTGCAGCAGGAACAGGTAACGAGCGAGTACTAACATTAGCAAAAACGCTGACCAACACTTACTCTACTCTCGCAAACACTACTACTGCAGGCCAACGCCGTTTTCAGGTGATTCGCATTCCGCAATATTCATCCCTCTCTATTTCCAGCGGAGTAACTGGAGCCAACTGGGACGGAAATACGGGTGGTGTTTTAGCACTAGATGTAGCAGGTAGAACCACATTTGCTACAGGTTCTTCCTTATCAATGTCTGCAAGAGGATTTCGTGGTGGTGGTGCATCTATCGCAGGAACTGTTGCCTCAACATCAGCCTACGCAAGTGCTTCTGACCAAGGCCACGGCTCGAAAGGAGAAGGCACTGCAGGTACTCCATTCCGAATTTTTAATGGCACAGCCATCGCACAAGCGACCCCCACTACAGGCTACCCAATAGGTAGCCACGCGGCAGGTGCCCCCGGCAATGCAGGCGGTGGTGCAACAGACCGCTCAACAACTAACTCAGGTAATGCTGGCGGTGGCGGTGGTAGCAATGGTGGCAATGGTGGTACTGGTGGTTACGGCTCTACCGGTAACAACTCTGCGGGTGGGCTTAGAGCTATAGGCGGCCGCAATGTATCGGATGTAGCTACAGCGTCACGCATTTTTATGGGCGGCGGTGGCGGTTCTGGCTCCGTGAATACCGGTGATAACGCCACACTTGCTAGTGGTGCTGTCGGAGGGGGTATCATTATCTTCCGTACAGGCTTAGTTTCTGGGACCGGCACGATAGCAGCTAATGGTGGCACTGCCGCATCGACAAACACTACGCAAGGTGGTGGCGGTGGCGGCGCAGGTGGGACAATCATAGTACTGGCTTCGCCCCCTGGTAACGAAGCATCTGGCTTGAATGGTCTTACAGTTTCAGCAATAGGAGGTGCAGGTGGCTCAGTAAATAATGGCAATAATGATAATTCCTATGGTCCAGGTGGTGGTGGTGGTGGTGGCTATATCTATACCAATAGCGCTCTTGCTGGCTCAAATGTGGATGGTGGTGCAAATGGGGTAACTAACGATGGAAGCAGAAGCAATTCTATTGCATATGGTGCTGGACCTGGTACTGCTGGGGTTGCCTCAACTGATACGGCACCAACCAGCACCGCCACTATTGCTGGTGCTAGTTCTTGCTTACCAGTGCTGTCTATGGCACTAGCTACTTCCACGCCCAATGTAGTTCGTCCGAATGGCACTACTGTAAATCCAGCTGTTTATACGCTAACTGTTTCTAACACAGGTGGTGCCGCAACAGATGTAAGTGCTCAAGTTTCCATGAATGCGCTTTTTGGCTACGATAATACGTTTGCTCCAGTGGCTGTTCAAACTACCGCTGATGGCACTACTTCACCTGTTACTATCGGTGGCACGTTACCTAGCAACGGAGTATCTACCCCTACGTTCAGTGGATTGTCTATTCCGGCTGGTGCTTCGCTTCGTATTACTTTCCGTGCTACTATAGCAACTTCAGCTGTGAATAACTTCGCGTATCAAGCTAGCGGCCGTGTTAACTATACAAATCCGCTTCGCACTGTTGAGGCTACTACTACAACCATTTCACCAGGCAACAACTACACAGGTTCAGCTAGCACCAGTACTGCATTAGGTACAGCAGGTGGTAATAATTATACTGGCACTAGCACCGCGGAAGACGTAACCATCACCCGTCCGCTACCAGTGGAGTTGAAGCGGTTTGATGTAGCTGCCAGTGGCTTGAACGCTGAGTTGACTTGGGCCACGGCCAGCGAGTTGCAAAATGACCACTTCAACATTGAGCGTAGCCTCGATGGCAAGAACTTCGAGCGTATTCATGTTGTGAAAGGCCAAGGAACCTCTCCTAAAGAAGTGGCTTACCGCTATACCGATGCTGGCGCTGGTCGTTTGTCGTTGAAGCCAATATATTACCGTCTGCAGCAAGTAGACCTCGACGGTAACAGCAGCTACTCTCCGGTACGTATTGTGAAGTTTGAACGCGGAACGAAGGCAGCTATTGCCCTCTATCCTAATCCGCACCAAGGAACTGCTACCCTCGATCTTACTGCTTTACCTACGCTTGATTCTCAGGTTGAAGTGATGGATATATCAGGTCGATTAGTGGGCAAGTTTCAGCTACTTGGCGGGCTTCAGCATCCGCTCGACTTACATGCTCTTCCCCTTGGTTCTTACCTAGTTCGGGTGCGCAACGCAGAAACGGTTGTTACCCTACCAATGATTCGTAACTAGTATTCCAATCGTTCATCAGTGAAACTGGCCGCCGCACTTCTGCGGCGGCCAGTTTGCTTTATAAGGTTTAGCAAACCTGCATCGAGCGCAAACAAGAAGGCCCAGCCGTATCATACGGCCGGGCCTTCTTGTTTGCGCTCGATGCTAGGTATTAGAACTTTCCCCCTCCTGCTTTGCCCATACCGCCCATCATGCGGGCCATTTGCTGCATACCGCCTTTGGTTTGGCTCATTTTGTTCATGGTGCGCATCATCTTGCGCATATCCTCGAACTGCTTCATCAAGTTGTTAACCTGCTGAATATCGGTACCCGAGCCTTTTGCAAGGCGCTTACGGCGTGAGCCGTTGAGCACATCTGGGTTGGCCCGCTCGTGGGGGGTCATGCTCTTGATGATGCTCTCGATGGGCTTAAAGGCATCGTCGTCGATTTCCACGTCCTTGATAGCCTTGCTCATGCCGGGTATCATGCCCACCAGGTCTTTCAGGTTACCCATCTTCTTGATTTGCTCTAGCTGCGAGAGAAAGTCGTCGAAGTTGAACTGATTTTTGCGAATCTTCTGGTTGATGCGCTTGGCTTCGTCCTCGTCGAACTGTTGCTGCGCGCGCTCTACCAGCGAGATAACGTCGCCCATGCCCAAGATGCGCTGGGCCATCCGGTCTGGATAGAACATATCCAGCGCCTCCATCTTTTCACCCGTTGAGATAAACTTGATGGGCTTTTCCACCACGGCCCGGATGCTGAGGGCCGCACCACCACGGGCGTCACCGTCCAGTTTGGTAAGCACCACACCATCGAAGTTCAGCCGGTCGTTGAAGGTCTTGGCCGTATTTACGGCGTCTTGGCCCGTCATCGAATCCACCACGAACAGCGTTTCCGAGGGGGTGATGGCGCGCTTTACCGCTTCTATTTCCGTCATCATCTGCTCGTCCACGGCCAAGCGGCCAGCGGTATCGATGATCACTACTTTCTTGTTGTTTTTGCGGGCGTACTCGATGGCATTGCGTGAAATTTCCACCGGGTTTTTGTTTTCCACCTCGGCATATACTTCCACCCCAATTTGCTCGCCCAGCACCTGCAGCTGATTGATAGCCGCCGGACGATACACGTCGCAGGCAACCAACAACACCGTACGGTTCTGCTTTTTGATGAACGAGGCCAGCTTACCCGCGAAGGTGGTTTTGCCAGAACCCTGCAGACCCGAAAGCAGCACAACGGCCGGGTCGCCCTTAATAACAATATCCTTTTTGTCGCCGCCCATGAGCAGCGTTAGCTCATCATAAACGATTTTGGTCATGAGCTGGCCCGGAGAAACCGCCGTCAGCACGTCGCGGCCCATGGCCTCGTCCTTGATTTTGTCGGTGACTTCTTTCGCCACCTTGTAATTTACGTCGGCATCAACGAGGGCGCGGCGGATTTCCTTAATGGTGGCCGCCACGTTGATTTCGGTGATGCTGCCCTGGCCTTTAAGCGTCTTAAAGGCTTTATCGAGCTTGGTACTGAGGTTATCAAACATGAATCACTGAGTTTACTTTATGTCACTGACTGATTTCCGGCTTTTGCTGCCTGGTATGCTTATGATGCTCCCAGCGTTTTTGAAGTGACCGAAGCAGTTATCATTACGACTTGAACTATCTCTGGTTCTAGGGCCTTTGGATCCTTCAAAATTCAGAACAGCCGCTTGTTCGAAGGGCTTTTCCGCAGCTATAGCCGTCCTTACCTAAAAGGAAACGAGTCTAGCCTTCAAAAGTAACCAGAAAACCCCAAAAGGCCGCGTCTGTGTACCTTCGCGCTTCTTCTCGTTATTTGTTTGCTTGTGTCTGCTGCTCGTCCGCTCCGTTTGCTCGTTGTCACCTACTACTGGCCTCCTTCTGGTGGTGCGGGTGTCCAACGAAGCCTGAAGTTTGTAAAGCACCTGCCAGCCCTTGGGGTTGAGCCGACGGTACTTACCGTAGACCCTGCACAAGGAGCGTACCCGGTGCTCGACCATTCGCTGGCCGCCGAGATACCGGCCGGCGTCCGCGTTATTAGGACCAGCACTTCCGAGCCTTTTGGGAGCTATAAAAAGCTAACCGGAAGACAACAAATTCCTTATGGCGGATTCGCCAACGAAAGCAAAACCAGCTTCACCCAGCAGCTTTTTAAGTTCGTACGGGGCAACCTGTTTATCCCGGATGCGCGGCGCGGCTGGAACGCCCATGTGCTACAAGCCGTGGCCGACTTATTTGCTCAAGGGGAGGAATTCGACGCTGTACTTACCAGTTCGCCACCGCATTCCTCACAGCTCATTGGGCTGGAACTGAAGCGCCGCTACGGCTTGCACTGGCTGGCCGATTTGCGCGATCCTTGGACCGACATCTATTACCGCGCTGAACTCAACCAAACCGCCCTGGCTCGCTGGCTGAATGCCCGATATGAACGACAAGTGCTGGAACAGGCCGACATTGTGCTAACCACCAGTGCCGATACCAAACGGTTGTTTCTCGGCAAATCGGCGAAGTTGAAAGACAGCAAATTCCACGTTCTGCCGAATGGCTACGATGAAAGTGACTTCCGACTCCCCTCCTCTCCTTCCGCGGAAGCGTTGCTTATCACGCATACGGGCACCATATCCGAGACGTACCACATCGAGCTGTTGTTGGGCGCCGTGGCGGAGTGCATCCGCCGCCACCCCGAAGTGCCGTTGCGCTTACGTTTTGTGGGCAAAGTAGCGGACGGTGTGCGCCAACAGTTGACTGACAATGGTCTGCTGGAAGTGACAGAGCTATTGCCCTTTGTGCCACACGACGAATCGGTGGGCTACTTGCTGCGGTCCACAGTATTACTCATGGCCATTCCGGATGTACCGCACAACTTTGGCATTTTGCCTGGCAAGGTGTTCGAGTACTTAGCTGCCAACAAGCCTATTATTTGCGTGGGTCCCACCGGCTCCGACGCCGATAACCTGCTTCAGGAATGCGGCGCCGGGCGCGCTTGGCCCTATGACGCTTACGAGGCTATGCTTGAGTACCTAGAATCCCTTGTGGCACAGTGGCGCGTCAACCCCAACCTCGATCTGCCGGCCCTCAGTCATACCCGCTATTCCCGCCGCGCCCTCACAGAACAGTTGGTAAGCCTTCTAAAGTGACGTACTAGGGCCAAGCAGCAAGTATGTGCAAGCTCTACAGGGCTGTAGTGCTTGTTTGCTGGATGCTTTCCGCACAACCCAAGTACCCTTACCTTTGCAAACCGCATTGCCCACGGTTCCGGCGCATCTACCTTCCTTACCCCTCTCTTTCCTTCAATGGCCCTCGACCTCAATCATAAGTCTATTCTGGTAACTGGCGGCACCGGTTCATTCGGCAAGCAGTTCGTACAAACCGTCTTCGACAAATTCCCGCAGGTCCGGCGGTTGGTAGTGTACTCGCGTGATGAACTGAAGCAATACGAAATGTCTCAGACGTTCCCACAAGCGCAATACCCCGCTATCCGTTATTTCATTGGCGATGTGCGGGATGGCGAGCGGTTGAAACGGGCCTGCGAAGGCGTGGATGTTATCGTGCATGCCGCAGCGCTCAAGCAGGTGCCAGCGGCTGAGTACAACCCCATGGAATGCATCAAAACCAATATTTTTGGGGCCGAAAACGTAATTAATGCCGCCCTTGATTGCGGCGTGAAGGAAGTGGTAGCGTTGAGCACTGATAAGGCAGCTGCACCCATCAACCTTTACGGCGCCACCAAGCTTTGCTCCGACAAGCTGTTTGTGGCAGCCAACAACATGAAGGGTGCCCGCGACCTACGCTTTTCGGTGGTACGCTACGGCAACGTAATTGGCTCGCGCGGATCGGTGGTTCCGTTCTTCTTACAACGACGTCAAACCGGCGTGCTCCCCATTACTCACCCTGACATGACGCGCTTCAACATTTCGCTGGAGGAAGGCGTTGATTTAGTGCTTTATGCACTGGAACACGCCTGGGGTGGCGAGATTTTCGTGCCCAAAATTCCGAGCTACAAAATCACCGAAGTAGCGCAAGCCATTGGCCCGAACTGCCAACAGGAAATCGTAGGCATACGCCCTGGCGAAAAACTACACGAGGAAATGATTACCTCAACCGACGCCCTGAGTACAGTGGAGCTCGATAAGTATTACGTTATTCTGCCTTCCACTCCCAACTGGAGCATCGACAATTTCATTGCCCATTTTGGTGGCCAGCGGGTGCCGTTAGGCTTCCACTATGATTCAGCCAACAACGACCATTGGCTATCAGCCGAGGAGATTCGAGAGGAAATCCGGCTGCACGTTGATGCTAATTTTGCCGTGTAGCTCCGCCGAACCACGTTTCTCTTGGGTGCTTACTCACTTGCACTTTAGCGCAGTACAGCGTTCCCCGTTTCATGCTTTTTTCTAAAGCGTGATTTTGTTATTCATTAATAACAATAAAACAGCTTCTCGTTTCGCGCTAATTCTTCTCTGCTTATGCACGTTCTCTTGTAAATACCATGACTATAGATGCGCACATTTAATCATCTAAGTCGAATATCAAAAGCTTTTAACAATGACATTCAAAACTGAGCAAGAGAAATTTTGGGCCGGAGATTTTGGCAACGACTATATTGGTAGAAATAAAAGCGAAGAATATTTGGCATCGAACCTAAACTTCTTTTCGAAGTGCTTCAGTCAAATTGAAAAGCCAAGTTCTTTGATTGAATTTGGAGCTAATATTGGAATGAATTTAAAAGCTATAAAACTTTTATTTCCTTCTATCAATTTATTTGGTATTGAAATAAATCAGCAAGCAGCAACAGAATTAACAAGCGTTATTGGAGAAAACAACGTATATAATGGCTCCATACTTGATTACGAGACCAAAAGCAAATTCAACGTTTCTTTAATAAAAGGGGTCTTGATCCACATAAACCCGGATATTCTTCCCGAAGTCTATGAGAAGCTATACCAGTCCAGTAGTAAGTATATTTTAATTTGCGAGTATTATAATCCCAGTCCAGTAACTATTACCTATAGAGGCCACAATGACCGTTTATTTAAGCGAGATTTTGCGGGAGAAATGCTTGATAAATATACCGACTTGAAGTTGGTTGATTATGGATTCTGTTATAAGCGCGACCAGGCTTTTCCACAAGATGATATAACCTGGTTTTTGTTGGAGAAGCAGCAAAGTCAATTCACGTATTAAGGTTGCTTGCTAAGTTTAGTACAAGCAGCAATAAATTAAATTTTCGAATAGAAAAGCTGCATCATGTGTAAACCAAGAGGCAAAAACCTTCACTCGACAGTTTACAGTATATATCAAGCACTCTGCCCCGCCACGCACCTCCGGTATTCCCTATGAGTACTTCTTCTTTCCAGCCTACTCGCCCCCTGCCTTACGGCCGACAGTTTATCACCGATGCTGACGTGGAGGCCGTAACCGATACGCTGCGGTCTGACTATCTGACGCAGGGGCCCAAAGTAGCGGAGTTTGAGCAGCAGTTTGCTAGTTATGTAGGTGCTCGTTACGCCGTGGCCGTCAGCAACGGAACGGCCGCCCTGCATCTGTGCGCGCTGGCTTTAAACGTGCAGCCTGGCCAGCGTGTTATTACGACACCTATCACCTTCGCCGCCTCAGCCAATTGCGTCCGCTACTGCGGTGGTGAAGTTCATTTTGCTGACATTGATCCTACTACTGCCCTCATTGACCTAAAGGCTGTGCGGCAGCTGTTGGAAAGCCATCCGAAGGGATACTTTCATGGTCTGATTCCAGTGGACTTCGCTGGGCTGCCCGTTGATATGGAAGAAGCACGGGCGCTGGCTAATGAGTTTGGGCTCTGGATTATCGAAGACTCTTGTCACGCTCCGGGCGGTTTTTTCATTGATTCAGAAGGGCAAAACCAACGCTGCGGCAACGGCCGATATGCGGACTTAGCCATTTTCAGCTTCCATCCAGTTAAGCATATTGCTACCGGCGAAGGCGGAATGATTACCACCAACCGTGAAGACCTCTACCAAGAGCTTTTGAAACTTCGCACGCACGGCATCACGAAGGACCCCGCTCAGATGGAGCGCCACGACGGCGGCTGGTACATGGAAATGCAAGAACTGGGTTACAATTATCGAATGCCCGACATGCTTTGCGCTCTTGGTATCAGCCAGTTGAGCCGCGCCGACGTGGGTCTAACCCGCCGTCGTCAATTAGCCAGGCAATATGATGCTGCTTTCGCTGAAATGCCCGGAGTAAGACCGCTAGCGGGTGCTATAGGCCATGCCTACCATCTATATGTGATCCAAGTAGAGGACCGCAAAAAGCTTTACAACTTTCTGCGGCAACATCAGATTTTTGCTCAAGTGCATTACATTCCGGTCCATACCATGCCGTATTATCAGCAGCTGGGCTGGATGCCAGGCACCTTCCCACTGGCCGAAAACTACTATGCGCATTGCCTGAGCATTCCGCTCTTTCCTAGTCTTACCGACCAGGAGCAGGACTATGTAGTAGCGTGCATTCAGGAGTTTGTTGAGCAGCAGCAAGATTAACTGTACGATAGCAGCTCATCCATTAATCCTTACTTGACGTGGTGAAGAAAGTTGGCATCATCTCGCAGGCCCGCATGACAAGCACTCGGCTGCCAGGTAAGGTTCTATTACCTGTTGACGGCTTGCCTCTGCTGCACTATCACGTGGCGCGAGCCCAGCAAAGTATGTTGCCCCTGTATTTGGCTATTACAGTTAATGCCACCGACGACCCGCTAGCTGACTTTGCTACCGCACAGCACCTGCCCTACACCCGTGGTGATGAACATGATGTATTGGCCCGCTACCAGTACTGCGCCGCTACACACAATCTTGACGTTATTGTACGCGTGACATCAGACTGTCCGCTACTGGACGGGAAACTGATTGCTGATAGCGTGCAGGAATATTTGCGCGTCAATGATTCGCGGCTTTACCTGTCTAATGTGCTGGAGCGCACTTTTCCGCGGGGCCTCGATTTTGAAATATTCTCCCGAGAATTGCTGGAAGAGGCTTTTCAGCAGGCCACCTTGCCCACCGACCGAGAGCATGTAACGCCGTATATCCACCAGAATCGTTCTGGCCGGGTACGGTTTCAGCACGTCATCCGGGCTGAAAATTGCAGTGCTTACCGGCTTACAGTTGACACAGTTGAAGATTTTCAACTGATCAAGACGTTGATTGAAGAGTATCGAGCGTCTGATTTGCCAACTGATGCCTTAATAGCCTTGCTGGAACAGCATCCCGAATTAGTGGCATTGAACGCCCACATCGAACAAAAAAAGGTATAAGATGCCGCTTCCCCGCCTACTGCTGCGTGCCGATGGTAACTCTCGCATTGGGTTAGGCCACGTGATGCGGCTACTGGCCTTAGCAGAGATTCTGCGCGAAGAAGTGGCAGAATGCCTGTTTCTGATACGGGAACCAGACCAAGAGCTACAGCATCAACTTGCTGCTATTGGCTGTCGGGTACTGGCCTTGCCTGCTCAGCCACTAGCCGAGGAAGCGGCCTGGCTGGTGCGCCACATAGTACACTCCACCGACGTGTTGGTGCTGGATGGATATAGCTTCACGTATTCGTATCAGCATACCCTACGCGGCGCAGCATCGCATCTGATTTTCGTGGATGACTTGCATAGCTTTCCATTAGCCGCCGACTTGGTGCTGAATCCAGCGGGCGGCGTAAAAGCCAGCCAGTATGAATTGCGTCAGCCAGGTGCACGCTTATTGGCTGGCCCTGCTTACGCACCCTTGCGAGCTGCTTTCCGCGAAGCGGCTTTCCTCCCAGCTTCCAATGCTACTCCCGCCACGGTACTAGTATGCCTAGGAGGTGCCGACCCGACTCATCAGACACGACACGTAGCGACAACTTTGTTCGCGTTGCCAGCAGTACAGCAGGTACACGCGGTGGTGGGCAGCGCTTACAGCGGTTGGGAAGAGCTGCATATCTGGGCTAGCCAACAGCCTCGCCTAACATTGCATCGTAATCTTTCGGCCGATGAATTGGTGGAGCTGATGCGCTGCTGTGGAGCGGCCGTATGCTCCCCAAGCACGGTCAGCTACGAATATTGTGCAGCCGGCGGTGGCCTGTTGCTGTTGTTGCCAATAGCCGATAATCAGCACGATATCAATCTGTTTCTGCTGTCTGCTGGACTTGGGATACCCTATTCTAGCACTTCTAATGCCCTGACCGCACTCGACGCCGGCAAGTTAGCTGCACAGTTTCGGCAACAGCAACGACGCGTATTTGATGGTCTTGCCCCCGTGCGGCTGCGACAAGAGTTCCGAGCACTTCAGCTACCACCACCACCGTTTTACCTGCGCCCAGCAACCGCCGCAGATTCCGGCCAGCTCTTTAGCTGGACCAACGACCCAACCGTCCGGCAATATTCCTTCAGTCCTGCGCCCGTAGCACGGACCGAACACGAACAGTGGTTTGCAGCCCGGCTCACAGATCCACACAGTTTGGTACTGCTAGCAGAAGATCCAGTTCATAATAGCCCAATAGGACTTATCCGTTTTCAAATAGCCGAGGAAAAGGCCACGCTCAGCTACCTGCTTGATCCGGCGTACCGTGGTCGGCGCTTGGCGCCAGTGCTATTGCTGGCTGGCACACGCTATTTGGCACAAACGTTCCCAGCAGTACGGCAAGTACTTGGGCATGTGCAGCAGCACAATACGGCTTCTATCAAAGCATTTGAACGGGCCGGGTTTCATCAGCTATTGGCGCCTCTTACTACCTCACCCAACTCTGTTACTTTTTCTTGGGAAGCGGCATCTTATTAGTTCTATTTATAGTAATTTTCGAATCTAGCTTCACTTTTTTAATCCGTTATTTTCCTTTTTTCCATGTTACGCGACAATGCCCAACGGGCCCAGCAGGCTATTGTTATTCATTATGTTATTGCCAGTGGCGCCCTAGGTGCCGCCATTCTAGATCTACTCTATGTCAACCGGTTGAGTCACGGCGCCGAAGAGCCTTCTACACTTGACAGCCTATTGGACTTTGGTCAAGGTGCTATGGGATTTGTAACGCTGGTTCTCCTGACAGCGGGTTTTGTAGTACTTATTCGCTGGCTACGGCGGGCTTACGTTAATCTTAAGTTAGCGGGTCTTGATACAGAGTATTCTGATGGCTGGGCAGCCGGAGCGTGGTTTGTACCCTTTATCAACTTGCTTCGACCTTACACCATTACGCGCGAAGTGTGGCGCAGCACGCAATTGCAATCAGTGGGTAGTGTGCAGCCCCACACCCTACTGCGGATATGGTGGTTCGTGCATGTATTTGATAGTGTGGTTGGTAACATTTCAGGTCGCAGAGCATTTAGTGCCGAGACAATCGTCGAATTACAGAGTAGTACATGGTTTAGTTTTTTTGCCAACCTACTAGGTATAGCTTCTGCTGTGCTGACAGCACAGGTAATTCAACGCATTTCGCGTTTCGAGGAAGATCTGCAGTTGCAAGCTCAAGTGCAAAGTTTAGGAAGTCCCGCTCCTGAGCCTGTTGAGTACATGCCATCTGATTTCACTAATGAGCAGTACTTTTAGAACTCGTTCCGTGCGTTTTTTCTCTTTGCTATGCAACTTGGCTCTCGTCTTATTGGCCCCAACCAGCCGCCGCTCATCATTGCCGAACTTAGCGGCAACCACAATCAAGATCTGAACCGGGGCTTAGCCATCGTAGATGCCATGGCCGCGGCCGGAGCCCATGCTATTAAGCTCCAAACGTATACCGCCGATACCATGACGCTTCCCGGCGCCTACCGTATCGACGACCCTAATTCGTTGTGGTATGGCCGGGAGTTACACGAACTATATCAGGAAGCGCACACGCCCTGGGAGTGGCACCAACCATTGTTTGAGCGAGCACGCCAGCACGGCATGCTGGCATTTAGTTCCCCTTTCGATGAAACGGCCGTCGATTTTCTGGAAACGCTGGACGTGCCGGCGTACAAAATAGCTTCCTTCGAAAACACCGATTGGCCCTTGTTGCGCAAAGTAGCTGCCACCGGCAAACCCGTTATTATGAGCACGGGAGCCAGCACATTAGCGGAGGTAGCGGAGGCAGTACAAGTATTGCGTGAAGCAGGATGCCGTGATGTAGTGCTTTTGAAGTGCACCAGCACGTACCCGGCCACTCCCCAAAACACTAATCTGCGCACTATTCCGCACTTCCAACAGCTCTTTTCCGACTGCCTCGTGGGCCTTTCAGATCATACGGCGGGCGTTGGAGCCGCGGTAGCAGCCGTAGCGCTTGGCGCTTGCGTAGTAGAAAAGCACGTGACGCTACGCCGGGCCGACGGCGGCGTAGACTCCGCTTTTTCCTTGGAGCCAGAGGAGGTAGCTAGCTTGGTTACCGAAACGGAACGAGCCTGGCAGGCACTAGGGCAGATTCAGTACGGCGTACAGCGTGCCGAAGAAAAAAGCCGCCTTTACAAACGCTCCCTCTATGTGGCTCAAGATATTCAAGCGGGTGAGGTCTTTACCAAAGACAACCTCCGAGTAGTGCGGCCCGGCGACGGACTGCCGCCGCGCTACTATGATCAGTTGCTTGGCAAACCCGCCCGGCAAACGTTGTCTGCGGGTACCCCGCTTACCTGGGACGCGCTTTAAGCAGCCGCGCATGCCCACTGTTCCTCCTACGTTCACCGCCCGCCTGCGCGACATCCTGCAACTGCGCTTCACAGACCTATTTGCTTCTCTTTCAACACGGGTTTTACGTAATATATCTCCAGCTAACCCCGCCAAGCGCCTACTGAAAGCACTAGGGTACTTGACGGTGCGCTTAGTAGGGAACGTATTTCAGCCCATCCGCAACCCTGATGCGCTCAATGGCAAGGTGTGGCTATATGTAGTCAGTCAGAACAACTATGAGGCGCTGGATTTCCTGCGTCAAACGCTACCTAGCGCGGTAGTGGTGGCAGGCCAAAGCAAACAAATTGGGCGTTACAACGCGGCGGTAAACCGACTTTCTCTCCGTCGGAAAATCTTGTATTACTGGCAATTCCCGTTGGCACTGGTAGGCCTGATGCGTACAGAAGGACGACGTGCCTGGCGGTTTTTTGATTTGGTTTTCAGTGCTGTTGGCTACTACGAAGTGTACCGCCGGGCGCTTCGGTACTACCAGCCACGGGCCGTTGTGTTTGCTAATGACCACAATGATGATACTCGTGCGCTGCTTTTAGCTTGTCGTGCCGAAGGCGTACCTACTGCTTACGTACAGCACGCTAGTGTGAGCACCAACTTTCCGCCACTTGGTTTTGATTTAAGCTTGCTTGAAGGCCAGGATGCGCTAGACAAATACCGGCAGTGCGGCCCTATAGAAGGTTGGGTAGAATTAGTGGGGATGCCGAAAGCTGATCAGTTTCTACAGACCAAGAACCAGCGCCCCAATGTGCAGCGCGTAGGGCTGGCTTGCAACGTGCACGACGAAACCGAGGCCCTGACGACAACTCTCACCTATCTGGTATCGAAGTTCCCAGACCTCGCCTTTACCTTCCGGGCCCACCCTAGCGATACGCGAGACTTTAATTTTCTGCAGGCGCAGCATCCACAGTTGCTGTTTTCCAACGCCAAACAGGAAAGCGTATTCGAGTTTCTAACCAAACAAGATGCTCTTATTGCCGCCGACACCAGTACCCACCTCGAAGCCACCTTGCTGAACGTGGTCAGCTTTTATTATCGGTTCAATACCCACACTCACACCGATGACTATTATGGCTATGTGGCGCACAACCTGATAGAAAGAGCGAATACGTTGCCCGAGCTAGCTGCATTGCTCGCAAAATATACACTTCACAAACCCATTGACATTTACCGCCGCGCCATTTATTACAACGCCACTCTGGGCACTCCCGACGAGGGGCATAGCCGTGAACGGGCGGCACGGCTGTTGGAGGAGTGGCTGAAAACTATGGCGTAAGCTGTAGCTTGTGCTACCTGCCAGTCAAACAGGTGCGTTAGCGACGATTTCCTTATGCTTCCACCTCTACCAACTAGTGCCCCTATTTCTACCGAAGCCCGGCTAGCGTATGTGCTGCGTCATTTTCGGCAGGCATATGCAGAGGTACCCGAAGTTTCTATTGGGTATGCCCACCAACAGCCGCAGGTAGAAATAGTTGATGGTGCCGGCGACTTTTTCTCTCGCCAGAACCCGTACCCCCCCACTCCTACTTCACGCGAATGGCAAGACCAGGTGCTGCCAGTTTTTTTCGACTTAAATCCGGAGCAGCCGTTACTTGAGCTCTTACCAGCTAACCGCGCCCGAATCAATGCCGACCTGATTTCGGCAGCTTTTTACTTGCTCAGCGGTTGGCAGGAATATTTCTCGAACGAGCGAGACCAGCACGGTCGTTTTCCTTACACCGCCAGCGTGCAGCACCGCTATGGCTTTGTGGCAGTACCGGTAGTGAATTACTATTTTGATATCCTGAAGACGGCCATTGAGCACGTAGCAGGTCAATCATTGCAACCGCGCCGCTGGATTAATGAGGCGCCCTTTGCAACGTTCATCACCCACGACATAGACGCGTTACACAGCGCCTGGAAAGCGCCTGCCAAAGCTGCTTTACACCGTGGCAACTTGCTAAGATTTGGGAAACTTCTATGGCAGCGTTTTCTCAAGTCGGATACTTGGGACAACTTGGAGTTAGTGCAGAAAACCGTAGCGGGGTATGATGCTAAGAGCACGTTCTTTTTGCTGCCCGAGCACCGCCGTGCGAGCAATGGCACACCCAATGCGGATTATAAATTAGCGGCAACAGCGCTGCAGTGGCGTTTCAAGGCGCTTGTAAAACACGGGGGGGAAGTGGCAGTTCACGGAAGCATTGGCACTTCCGTTGACCAGCAGCACTTGGTGCGCGAGCAAGCACAAATGCCCGCTTCTGCATCCGGCAACCGATTCCACTACCTAAGTTGGGAACCGCGCCGCACGCCGGCAGTAGTAGTAGAAGCTGGTTTCGCCTACGATTCTACCTTGGGCTTTGCCGAACACTTCGGCTTTCGCAATTCTTATTGCCTGCCCTTCCGTCCTTTCGATTTTACGCAGGGCAGGGCTTGTACTTTCCTTGAAATTCCGCTCAACGTGATGGACGCTACGCTGCATCACCCCAACTACTTGCAGTTAGCTCCCCACGAAATTCTGCCGGCTCTACTGCCCATGTTTCAGGAAATCGAGCGGTTTGGCGGCGTCTGCACCCTGCTTTGGCACAACGACCACTTCGACCCAGCTAACGAAACGACCGGTCCGCGCCAGTTCGCCGAGTTGATGCAGTACCTTCGCAGCCGCAATACCGCCTTCGTCAACGGCCGGGACATTTTACAGGAGCTAGGAAACAGAAGCTAGGAGTCATTTTCTTCTTTCTGTCTTCTGTCTCCCAACTTCTAGCTTCTTATTGTTTTGGGCATAGTTCAGCGGCAGGGGCTGCGCAATACCATTATTTCTTACGCGGGCTTGGGCCTAGGCTTTGTGAACACGGTGTTGGTGCTGCCGAAGGTGCTAGAGCCGAAACAGATAGGCTTAACCAGCGTGCTAATGGCGCTGGCTACCATGTTTGCGCAGGTGTCGGCGTTTGGATTTGGCAACATGGGCGTGCGGTTTTTCCCGTATTTCCGCAAGCCAGAAAGTGGGCACCATGGGTTCCTGCCGTTTCTGTTAGGAGTGCCGCTGCTAGGTTTTGTTTTAATCACGGTATTATATCTGCTAGGCCGGCCCCTGGTTCTGCACTGGTACCTTGATGACGCAACGCTACTAGGCCGCTACTACACCTGGGGACTGGTTTTGACCCTGTTTGTCTTGCTGATCAATCTACAGGACGCCTACCTCAAAGCCCTGTATCACACGGCTTTCTCTTCCTTCACGCAGGAAATCGTTTTGCGGCTGCTCGTTACGGCCGGGGCACTCTTGTTTGCTGGTAGTTACCTTGATTTCCACGGCTATGTGCTCTGGTACGTGGGCGCACTTGGGGGCATTGCTTTGCTGCTGACAGTCTACACGGCTTCCATTGGCGAGTTGCACTTGCAACCTACATCGGCGGTATTGCGGGTGCGCCCGCTGCGCGAGATGCTTGGCTTCGGGGCGTTTGCGCTGTTAGGCAACGTGTCGGGCGTAGTAATATCCAGTATCGACTCGCTGATGGTAGGTGCCAAGCTGGATTTGCAAGCGGTGGGCATTTACAGCACCGCTTTTTTCATTAGTACGGCGCTGGTTTTGCCGTTTCGTGCCCTCTACAAGATTGCGTTTCCGCTGCTAGCCGAGTATTGGAAAAACAACGACCTCCCTCGCATGGCCGACTTCTACCAGCGCACCACCCGCCTAAACACTGTGCTTGGCTGCTATCTAGCACTCGGCATCGCGCTGAATTTGGATTTCATATTTGGTCAAATGAAACCAGCCTACGCTGCCGGCACCACCGCCGTGTTTATCCTGTTGGCGGGCCGGCTCTTCGACGGCATAACCGGCCTCAATGGGCTCATTGTCGTTACGTCGCCGCGCTACCGTTACGATTTGATTTTCAACGTGTCGCTGGCTTTGGCTACGGTGCTTATGAACTTGCTGTTGATTCCGCGTATGGGCCTAACGGGGGCAGCAGTGGCCGCTGCGGTTTCGTTGGTGGTCATCAACATCGCACGTACCTGGTTTGTCTGGCACAATTTCGGGCTACAGCCCTTCGACAAGCGCGTGCCGCTGATTCTGCTACTGGCTGCTACTGCGGGCGTTGTGGCGTGGTTGGTGCCGTTCATGCATTCGTTGCTGGTTACGATGCTGCTACGCTCAGTGGTGCTGACGGTGCTTTACGGTGGGCTACTACTAGCTACTAACGCAGAGCCACAGGTACGAGAAATCCTGCAAACGGCACTTCGCCGGGTGCGTCCTAATGCTTGATGCATTGATTCTACCCTCTGACCTAGTTGTTTTAAGTTATTGAAATACCACATTTAGCTGCTAATCCGCTATTAGCTAGTAGTGCCTTATAACGAAGTACATATTCCCTGGAGGAACTAATAATTGGGCTTCCTGTGTCTGACAGCAAGATTTACCGGTACAAAAGGCCACCAAGATGCTGCCACCAAAACAGAAGGCGGCACTTCCTTGTAGTAGGCAATAATAAATAAATTTGGAAGTATAAAATTTCCGCCACTACCTTTGCAGTATCAATTCTTTACCCCCAAAAGGATTGTTTTTATACAGAGGCGTGGAGAGACAGGCTCGACGAAGCGCCGGCAACCATCGGATGATCCGAAACGGTGCCAAGTCCTGACCATATAAAAACAAGTTGCCGTGAAACGCTTCATCAACACTGCCGCCATTTCTGCCACCTTCTCTGCTGTACAGCATGGGTGTTGTGGCATGGCAAGCCCCGTCTGTATGACCGTGGCTTTTGGTTGCTGTTGTTAGGAGTAGCGCACCCCTCTCTTTTTCTTGGTTTGTGCGCTGAATGTGGTGAGCTGATACGCTTTTACGCGTAGCTCTACCCCGTATCCGTACACTCCGCTTTTCGCTTTCGGTTGGTTTCAGCGGTGCATGAGCATCCTGGCACTTCCAAAGCTATCCTCCGGCTGGACCCTTGCCGCCGCGGCAAATTCCTCTCTCATTTCTTTTCATGCCCACAGCCTCTGCCGTGTTGGCCGTTCCCGTGCTGGACGACCTTCGCCTTCAGCTACCGTCAGCTTCTGCCTTGGAGCGGCTACGCCTCGTAGCCAAGCACTTCCCCGAAAAGGCGGTCTTCTCTACTTCCTTCGGCTTGGAAGACCAGATTATCAGCCATCTAATCTTTGAAAACGAGCTACCCATCAAGGTGTTCACATTAGATACGGGGCGCAACTTTCAGGAAACTTACTCCACCTGGAACAAGACGCTGCTCAAGTATCAGCAGCCGATTGAGGTCTTTCACCCGCGCCAGGAAAGCGTGGAAGAATTGATGCGCACCAAAGGTCCCAACAGCTTTTACGAAAGCGTTGAAAACCGCAAGGAGTGCTGCTACATCCGCAAGGTAGAGCCCCTAAACCGGGCGCTGGCGGGCCAAGCCGCGTGGGTAACGGGTATCCGGGCTGAGCAGTCGCAGAACCGGCAAACCATGGACCCGGTGGAATGGGACGCTGCCCACAACCTCACCAAGATTCACCCACTTTTCGACTGGACGTGGGAGCAAGCGGTGGATTTCGCCCAAGCGAACGGCATTCCGGTGAATCCGCTGCACAAGCAAGGCTTCGTGAGCATTGGGTGTGCACCCTGCACCCGCGCCATCAAGCCTGGCGAAGATTTTCGGGCCGGCCGCTGGTGGTGGGAAGACCTTTCTGCCAAGGAATGCGGCCTACACTCCACCACCGCCCACCACGACGGGCCCGACCCGGTGGTAGAGCCGGTTGAAAAGCAGCACTAATTCTCCTCTCATAACTATTCTGGAGCGCTTGCTCCAGACCCTTCTATCCGGCACCGAAATCATCAAAAGCCATGCTACTTGACCTTCCGGTGCCGCATCAGCAAATCCTAGAAACCATGAGTGCGCACTCCTTCGATTACCTCGACCGGCTGGAAGCCGAAGCCATTCACATCCTGCGGGAAGTAGCTGGCCAATTTGAGCGGCCGGCGCTGCTTTTCTCGGGCGGTAAAGACTCCATCGTTCTCACGCGGCTTGCCGAAAAAGCGTTCCGCCCGGGCCGCTTCCCTTTCCCGCTGGTGCACGTGGATACCGGCCACAACTTCCCGGAGGTGCTCGCCTACCGCGACCAACTGGCTGCAGAACTAGGCGAGAAGCTAATTGTGCGCAGCGTGGAAGACACCATCAAGCGGCAGCGCCTACGCGAGCCAGGTGGCAAGTTTCCGAGCCGCAACCCGCTCCAGACTTACACGCTGCTGGAGGTAATCGAGGAATTTGAGTTTGACGCCTGCATCGGCGGGGCCCGGCGCGACGAAGAGAAAGCCCGTGCCAAAGAGCGCATCTTCTCGGTCCGCGACGAGTTCGGGCAGTGGGACCCCAAGCGCCAGCGCCCGGAGCTGTGGAACGTGTACAACGGCCGTATCCAGAAAGGCGAAAACGTGCGGGTTTTCCCGATTTCCAACTGGACCGAGCTCGACGTGTGGCGCTACATCCAGCGCGAAAACATCAGCCTTCCCGACATCTACTTCGGCCACGAGCGGACTTGCGTGGTGCTGCCGAGCGGCCAACTATTGGGCTTATCCGAGCACTTGCAGCTCGACGAGGAAGACGAAATCGTGACCCGGCAAGTGCGATTCCGCACTGTGGGCGACTCTACCTGCACGGCCGCCGTGGAAAGCGACGCTAGCACCGTGGAAGACATCATTCAGGATTTGTTGCTGGCCAAAGTGAGCGAACGAGGCGCTACCCGTCTCGACGATAACATTTCGGAAGCCGGCATGGAAGACCGCAAACGCAACGGCTATTTCTAAGTGGTGAAGTTGTGAAGGGTGAGGTTGTGAATTGCTTTCACGCCTCGCCAGCACGACGAACTCACAATTTCACAAACTCACAATTTCACCTCATGGACCTTCTCCGATTCATCACCTGCGGCAGCGTCGACGACGGCAAAAGCACGCTCATTGGCCGCCTGCTCTACGACTCCGATTCGGTGTCGTTGGATGTGCTGGCGGCGCTGGAAAACCGGCCTACTGTGCAAGGCACCGTGGATTTGGCCTTGCTAACCGACGGCTTACGAGCCGAGCGGGAACAGGGCATCACCATTGATGTCGCCTATAAATACTTTACTACGCCGCGGCGCAAATTCATCATCACGGATGCGCCGGGCCACGTGCAGTACACCCGCAACATGGTGACGGGTGCCAGCAACGCCGACTTGGCCATTGTGCTAGTGGACGCCCGCCAAGGTGTAGTAGAGCAAACGCGCCGCCATACGCTGGTAGCGGCTTTGCTCGGGATTCGCAACTTTGTGCTGGCCGTGAACAAGCTGGATCTGGTGGGCTTCGATCAAAATATTTTCGAGCAGATTGCCGCTGATTACGCCGCCCTCACTGACCATTTCCAACTGCCCGCTGCTACCGCTATTCCGCTCAGCGCTTTGCACGGCGACAACGTGGTAAAACGCTCCAACCGCTTGTCTTGGTACACGGGCCCTAGCTTGCTGGAACATTTGGAAAGCGTGCCCGCCGCTGTGGAAGCAGCCAATGCCGCCCCACGCTTTCAGGTGCAATATGTTATCCGCCCCCAAACCGCCGACCTACCCGACTACCGCGGTTACGCCGGCCAGATCCAAAGCGGTCAATACCGCCGCGGCGACCGGGTGAAGGTGCTGCCTTCGGGCCTGGAATCGACGATTGAGGCTATTGAAGTCAATCAGCAAGAGGTGGAAACTGCTACGGCGCCGCAAGCCGTGGTGCTGCGCCTCACCGATGACGTGGATATTAGCCGGGGCGACGCCATCATTCCGGTGGAGCACGTGCCTACTCTGACGCGGGAACTGGAAGCTACCGTGTGCTGGATGAGCGAGCAGCCATTGTGGCCGGGTCGCAAACTGCTGTTGCAGCACCATTCCGCCGTGGTAAAAGCGGCAATACCGGCTATTCTGCATAAGGTGAACGTGCAAACTTTCGCCCGCGCCGCCGCCGATTCAGCGCAGCTCAACGACATCGTGCGGGTACGCATCAAAACCGCCGTGCCCCTGGCCGTTGACAACTACCACGAAAACCGCGTAACCGGCGCTTTCATCTTAGTTGACGAGCAAAGCGGCGACACCGTAGCCGCCGGCCTGATTGGCGCCGCCAACGCCGACTACTTCACGGCCCCGGTGGCGCCTCCGGTAGCCTTTTCCATCTAGTTAGCATCTATTCGAGAACGGTCCTGCTAAGCGAAGTTGCAGCAGGTCCTCTATCACCACTCATTGCTTATGTCACTCACTAAAATCCCTCGCCTTACCGTGCTAGGTGCTGGCCCCGGCGACCCGGAGCTGCTGACCCTGAAGGGGGCGCGGGTGTTGGGCGAAGCCGATGTAATTCTGTATGATGCGCTGGCTAACAACGACTTGCTTAGCCACGCCCGGCCCGATGCAGTGACAATCTTTGTGGGCAAACGGCGCGGCATGCGCAGCTATAGCCAAGACGAAATAAACGCGCTGATTGTGGAGCAGGCCCGCCTACACGGCCACGTGGTGCGGCTGAAAGGTGGCGACCCGTTTGTGTTTGGGCGCGGACGCGAAGAAATGCTTTATGCTGAGCAACACGGCTTGCTTACCGACTATGTACCAGGCATTAGCAGCGCCGTTGCAGCGGCCGGCAGCGTGGGCATACCGGTAACGCACCGTGGGGCCAGCGAAGGGTTCCGGGTGATTACGGCCACCACGGCTACTGGCGAGTTGTCGGGGAGCGTGCGGGAGGCGGCTAGCACCCGCACTACTACGGTTATTCTGATGGGCTTGGGCGAATTGGAGCGGATTGCGGCGTTGTACTGCCAACACGGGCAGGCCAATACGCCGGCGGCCATCATCCAGAACGGCACTTTACCGAATGCTCAATTGGTAACGGGCACGGTAGCTGAGCTACCAAGCCGTGCGGCAGCGGCCGGTATTGGGGCCCCGGCCATCATTGTTATCGGCGAAGTCACTCGTTTGGCGACAACGCATGCCGAGGCTGCCACGCTACTGCCAAGCTTAACCTTCCCGGCTTTCCCCGCGGCCTACGCCGAAGTAGCTTAATAAAACGCCGCCTGGTTTCTGGAAGGCTGCAACCATCGTCTGGCTCCTTTCCCTCCTTTTCAGCCCACCGTCTCAACCTGAATTTCAATGCCTACTCCCTCTTCTTCCTCGCTGCCAATCGGCCTCGACGATAAGGCACTCAACGAGTTAACAGCTAATCTCACCAACCAGCAATTGCTGTGGCTGAGCGGCTACCTATACGGCCGCGCCGCCGAACCTGCACAGCAACCGGTGGCCGCTAACTCGCCGGCCGCTACTATTGCAGCACCAGCCGCGGCGCAACCGGCACCAACGGCAGCTGCTCCTTCGCGCCTTACCATATTGTATGGCTCGCAGACTGGCAACAGCAAGAAAGTGGCATTGCAAACCGCTGAAGCAGCGCGCCAACGCGGGCTAGAGCCCACCGTGCGCGACATGAACGATTACCCTACGCGCGCCTTGGCATCGGAGCAACAATTGCTTGTGATTACCAGCACGCAAGGGGAAGGAGAACCGCCAATTGCCGCCGAAGATTTGCACCAGTTCCTGTTGGGCCCGCGTGCACCCAAGCTCCCGGCGTTGCGCTATTCGGTGCTGGCCCTCGGCGACAAAAGTTACCTGCAATTCTGCCAGACCGGTATCGAGTTCGATGAGCGGTTAGCGGCCTTGGGTGCGCAGCGCCTCGCTGACCGGGTGGAGTGCGACGTGGAATTTCAGGAGTCGGCGGCGCAGTGGGCCGACCGGGTGCTGGACGTGCTAGCGCAGGAAGTAGCTACGGCCGCACCTGAAGTTGGCCCGAGCACGGGAGCGGCTTTGGCTCAAGCGGCAGCGGTTTCTTTGAACGGTGGCAGCCAGGCAGATTTATCGGCATTCCGGGTGGCCAGCAGTCCGGTGCCAGCGCCCAAGCCCGCGGTGCAGCACGAAGACGTACAGTTCGATGCGCCGTTGCTAGAGAAGATTCAACTCAATGGCCGCGGCTCCGCGAAGGAAACCTACCATTTAGAGTTTTCTTTGGAAGGCTCCGGCCTTCAGTATGAGCCCGGTGACGCGCTAATGGTGCAGCCCACGAACCGCCCCGAATTGGTGGCGGATGTAGTGAAGGCAGCCCGCCTCGATGCTACCGCACCGGTGCAACTGAAAGGTGTGGAACTAGATTTGACCACTGCGCTAACCGAGCACTTGGAACTATCGGTGCTGACGCGTGATGTGCTGGAGCGCTACGCCGCTCTGGCGCCGCAGTACTCGGAATTGCGCGAGGCGTTGCTCGGGACTACGCAGCTGCAAGCCTTCCTCTACGGCCGCGACATTGTGGATTTGCTCACCCACTTCCCCATCGATTTGTCGGCGCAGCATTTGGCGGCGGTGCTACGGCCGCTGCCGGCCCGGGCGTATTCCATTGCCAGCAGCCCACTGGCTCACCCCGATGAAGTGCACCTGACGGTAGGCGCGGTGCGCTACGAAGCCCACGGCCGCCAAAAGCACGGCGCTTGCTCGGTGTATCAAGCCGACCATCTGGCTATTGGCGATACGGCCCGCGTGTGGGTGGACCGCAACGAATACTTCAAGCTGCCGCAGAACCCGGCTACCGACATTATCATGGTAGGGCCGGGAACGGGTGTGGCGCCGTTCCGCTCATTTGTGGCGGAGCGGGCCGAGTCGGGCGCGCCGGGGCGCAACTGGTTGTTCTTTGGCAACCCGGAATTCACCACCGATTTCCTGTACCAAACCGAGTGGCAGCAACACCTCAAGCAAGGCTCGCTGGCTCGCCTCGACTTGGCATTTTCTCGTGACCAAGCCGAGAAAATCTACGTGCAGCACCGCCTGTTGGAGCAAGCACCGCAAGTATTCAAATGGCTGGAAGATGGCGCCTACTTCTACGTCTGCGGCGACAAAAACCGGATGGCCGCCGATGTACGCAAAGCACTCCTCACCATCATCGAGCAGCAAAGCGGCCAGGATGCCGACTACGCCGCCGACTACTTGAAGCAGTTGAAAAAGTCGCGCCGCTACTTAGAGGACGTGTATTAACAGACCGTCATTCTGAAGCAGGCGAAAGGAATCTGAATAAGGCCAATCGACTACTCAGATTCCTCTCGCCGCCTGCTGCGCGGAATGTTGGAGTGACAGATAAAACCCCTTCCAATCCACCATACAAACCAAATGAAAGCACACTACGCTTCTTTATTGCTTGTTCCGGCCGTGGCGTTGGCCGCTGTGCCTGCGCAGGCGCAGGATGCGCTGATAGCCATCAGCGGCACAGTGTATGAGAAAGGCACAAAGCAGCCGCTGCCGGGCGTAAGTGTGAGTGTGAAGGGCGCTTCGGTGGGCACGCAGAGCGATATGAGCGGCAAGTTCGAGCTAAAGGCGCGGCTGCGGTTTCCGTTTACGCTGGTATTCAACACCGTGGGGTACGAAGCCCGGGAGCTGGAAGTAGCCAGCGGCAGCCAGCCGATTGCGGTGCAACTCGAATCGAGGGCCATTGCCGTGAACGAGGTGGTGGTGTCGGCGTCGCGGGTGGAGGAAAGCCGGCTGAAGTCGCCGGTGGCTATCGAGAAGCTGGATATTCGGGCTATCAAGGAAACGCCGGCGCCGAGCTTCTATGACGCGTTGGAAAACGTGAAGGGCGTGCAGATGACCACGTCGAGCATCACGTTCAAGGTGCCAAACACGCGCGGCTTCAACATCCCGAACAACTTCCGTTTCATGCAGCTCGTGGATGGTGTGGACATGCAGGCGGCCACGCTCGGTGTGCCGCTCGGCAACGCTATCGGGCCAACGGAGCTAGATATTGCCAGCGTGGAAATCACGCCCGGTGCGGCGTCGGCGCTGTACGGCATGAACGCCATCAACGGCATGGCCAACCTAACCACCAAAAGCCCTTTTACTTATCAGGGGCTGAGCGTGTACCAGAAGGTGGGCGTTAACCATGTGGATGGCAAAGACCGGGACCCGAGCGTGCTGACCGAAACGGCGGTGCGCTACGCGCAGGCGTTCAACAACAAGTTTGCCTTCAAGGTGAACTTCAGCTACTTGCGCGGCACCGACTGGCTGGCCGACACCCAAACCGACCAGAACCCGCAGAACCTGAACTCGGCCAACCCACGCTTTTCTGAACTGTCGGGCGCCAATAACCCGGCCGCCGACCTCTGGAACCGCTACGGCGACGACCGGAGTGGCAACGTGCCGGTGGCAATCCAGTACGGCGGCCGCACCGAGACCTTCAACGTGCGCCGCACCGGCTACTACGAGAAGGACTTGATTTCGCCCACTGTCCGCAACCTCAAGTTCGATGGCGGCTTGTTCTACAAGCTCACCGATAAGCTGGAACTCTCCTACGGCTACCGCTACGGCCTGATGGACGGTATTTTCCAGCGCGGCAACAAGATTCAGCTCAAGGACGTGACCGTGCAAAACCACAAGCTGGAACTGCGCGGCGCCGACTACTACGTGCGCAGCTACGTGCTGGTAGAAAACACCGGCGACTCCTACAACCTGAACCCGCTGGCCCTCAACCTCGACCTCAACAACGGCTCGAACACGGTGTGGGGCAACAAGTTCCGGACCGAGTTGCAGAACCAAGTGAACCGCGGCACCGACCTGGCTACGGCCATGCAGCAAGCCCGCGCCGTAGCCGATGCCGGCCGCGCTGAGCCGGGCACCGAGGCGTTCAACCAGCTCAAAAACACCATCACCGGCATCAACAATTGGGACAGTGGCGTGAACGTGCCGGGCGCTCCGGCCACGGGCGGGGCTGCCCTCTGGCAGCGCAGCCGCACCTACCACAACGAGGCGCAATGGAATGTAGGCCGGCGCATCAAGTTTGCCGATGTGGTGCTCGGCGCCGATGCCCGGGTGTACGAGGTGATACCCGATGGCAACAACTTCGTGGACTTCTCGAAACCCCTTGCCGACCGCACCACGCCGGGCGGCAACAACGTGTACTACAAGAAGTTCGGGGGCTTTGCGCAAGGCACCAAGCTGCTACTGCAAGACCGCCTGAAGCTGAACGCCTCGCTCCGCCTCGACTACAACCCCGAGTTCAACCCCAAGCTGAACCCCCGGATTGCGGCGGTGTACACGGCGGCCAAAAACCACAACTTCCGGGCGTCATTCCAGAACGGCTGGCGCTTCCCGGCGCTGTTTGAAGCCCTGTCGTTCGTGAATAACGGCAACGTGCGCCGCGTGGGCGGCCTGGCCCGCGTAAACGAAGGCCTTGGCTTCCTCGACAACTCCTACACCCTCACCTCCCTCGACAACTTCACGGCCGCGGTTAGCCGCGACGTAGCCGCCGACAATGGAACTGGTACCACTGCGCAAAAGCAGCAGCGGGCCGCCCTCAACAACCGCGACGTGCTGCAAGTAGCCAACCTGCCGACTATGGAACCGGAGCGCATCAACGCGTTTGAAGTAGGCTACCGCAGTGTGCTCTTCGACAACCGTTTGGCCCTCGACCTGGATGCGTACTACAACGTGTATTCGGGCTTCTTGGGACAGGTGGAAGTGGCCGTGCCGAAGTCGGGGGCAGTGGGCACGGATGCGTCGGTGCTGGACATGCTGACCCGCGGACAGCAAGACCGGTACCGAGTATATGCCAATGCCCGCAACCAATACCGCAGCTACGGCTCGGCGCTGGGCGTCACCTACAACTTCTACCAGAAATACACGCTGGCCGGCAACGTCAACTACAACAACATTGCCACTAACAGCACGCAGGACGTGTTTATTACCGGCTTCAACACGCCCAAGTGGACCACCAACCTAAGCTTCGGCAACCGCGAAGTGGTTCGCAACGTGGGCTTCAACGTGGTGTGGCGCTACCAAGATTCGTTCTTGTGGGAAAGCCAACTTGCTAACGGTCAGATACCGGCCTACCAAACCGTAGACGCGCAAGTGAACGTGCGTATCCCGAACCTGAAATCAACCATCAAGCTAGGCGGCACCAACCTGTTCAACAACCGCTATATCCAGTATGCGGCCGGCCCAACCATTGGCGGGCTCTACTACGTGGCTGTGACCTTCGACAACACCATCCTTCGCTAACACTCGCTATGAGCTTCCGCCTGTTTTTACTCTCTTGCTTACTCGTGGCGGCGCTGCCAGTGCGGGCGCAGAAGCAGTATGTGCGGGAACAACAGACGTGGCTAGGGGTTTTCAATCAAACCCGCTTCTCGCAGCGGTGGGGCACTTGGACGGACTTGCACTTGCGCCTGCACGACCGGTATGTGCAGGATTTGTTTCAGGGCGTGGCGCGGGTCGGCCTCACGTATTATCTCACTGATGACGTGCGGCTGACCGGGGGCTATGCCTACGTGCACCACTTTCCGGATGGGGCGCGCACGGTGGGCCAACCCGAGCATCGGCCGTGGCAGCAGGTGCAGTGGTTTACGCGCTTCCCGAAGGCCCGCTTGATGCAGTGGGTGCGGCTGGAAGAACGGTTTCGCAACACTATCCGCGACAACGAACGCACCGAGGACTACGATTTCAACTACCGGGTCCGCTACAACGCGGCCCTTTTCCTGCCGCTCACCAAACGCGGGTTCGACCCGGGTGGGCTGCAATTTCTACTCAACAACGAGGTGATGATGAATTTCGGTAAGGAGATTCGCTACAACTACTTCGACCAAAACCGCCTGTTTGCTGGCCTCGTGTATCAGGCCAACAAGCACGGGCAATTGCACGCCGGCTATATGCATCTGTTTCAGCAGCTTCCGGCAGGCAGCACGTACCGCAACCAGCACACCATTCGGGTGTTTTACTTTCACAATTTCGACTTGCGGCCCACCCCGCCGCCCGCTCCAATTCCCGCTCCTCAATAAGCTCATGGCCGATACCATCATAAAATTATCCGAAGTCGAACACGTCAAGACGGCCAGCAACTACCTGCGTGGCACGCTGGCCGACAGTCTCGTCAATCGGATTACGGGCGCCCTCAACCCCGACGATACCCACCTCATCAAGTTCCACGGCTCGTACCAACAAACCGACCGGGACCTGGACAGCGAGCGGAAACGCCAGAAGCTGGAGCCCCTGTACTCGCTCATGATTCGGGTACGCGTGCCGGGCGGCATTGCCACGCCCGCGCAGTGGCTGCGTATGGATGAACTCTCGACGAAGTTCGCCAACAACACCCTCAAGATAACCACCCGCCAGACGTTTCAGTTACACGGGGTGCTCAAGCGCAACCTCCAGAAGACGATTCTCGGCTTCAACCAGGTGTTTATGGACAGCATTGCGGGCTGCGGCGACGTGAACCGCAACGTGATGTGCAACCCCAACCCGCACCAGTCCGAGGTGCACGCGCAGGTGTATGAAGTGTCGCGCCAGATCAGCGCCCACCTCACGCCACGCACGTCGGCCTATTGGGAATTGTGGCTCGATGGCGAACAGCAGCACATCAGTGCGCCCAACGAAGGCGAAGAGGATGCCGAGCCGATCTACGGCAAAACCTACCTGCCGCGCAAGTTCAAGATTGCGCTAGCCATTCCGCCCCACAACGATACCGACATCTTTGCCAACGACTTAGGCCTAATTGCCATCGAGGAAAAGGGCCAACTACTCGGCTTCAACGTGGCGGTTGGCGGCGGCATGGGCATGACGTTCGGCATGCTCGATACCTACCCGCGCCTGGCCGATATCATCGGGTTCGTGCCCGCCGACAAGGTAGTGGACCTCTGCGAAAAGGTGGTAACCATTCAGCGCGATTGGGGCAACCGCGAAAACCGCAAGTACTCGCGCCTCAAGTACACCCTCGACCGGGTGGGCCTGGATGTATTCAGGCAAGAACTCAACCAGCGCCTGGGCTACGAGTTGGAACTCGGCCGCGCCTACAAGTTTGAAAGCACCGGCGACGCCTTCGGCTGGACAACCAGCCCCGATGGTGCGCATCACCTCACGCTGCTGGTGGAAGGCGGCCGCGTAGCCGACCGCCCCGGCAACACCCTGAAAACCGCGTTGCGCGAAATTGCCGCCTTCCACACCGGCGACTTCCGCCTGACCGGCAACCAAAACGTGATTATTGCCAACGTAGCGCCCGAGCACCGCCTCACTATTCAAGCTCTGCTCACCGAACATGGCGTGGAAGTAGCCGGCAACGACTTGTCGGGGCTACGACGCGGGGCATTGGCGTGCGTGGCGCTGAATACCTGCTCGCTGGCATTTGCCGAAGCCGAGCGTTATCTTCCGCAGTTGCTCACTCGATTGGAGGAAAGCATGAAAGCGTATAATTTAACGCAAGATGATATCTTGCTGCGGATGACGGGCTGCCCCAACGGTTGCGCCCGCCCTTATCTGGGCGAAATTGGGTTGGTGGGCCGCTCCGTCGGGCGTTATAATTTGTATTTGGGAGCGGCTTTCAACGGCGAGCGGCTCAACAAACTGTATAAAGAAATGCTGGATGAAGATGGTATAGTGCGGGAGCTGACGCCGATTTTTGCCGACTATGCTGAAAACCGAGAGCCGCTTGAGCGGTTTGGAGATTTCACCGTCCGTCGGGGGTACGTGCAAGCTTCCACGCACGGCCTGAACTTCCACGAGTAGCATGTGCCTATAGAAATGGTGTCGGGCTGCATTTGTCGAAGCCTGACGCTCTTTTTATATAGCTCCTTTTCCCTTGGCCGCTACTGTTGCCAACGTCCGCGCTACCAGAACTGACCTTCCAACCTACCATCCATGTCTCTTTCCAATAACCCTGTGTCACAGCCACGCTCCGAGCCCCCACTAACAGGAGCGAACCGACTGTTTCCCATCTTCTTGAAATTGGAACAGCTGCACGTGCTGCTGGTAGGCGGCGGAAATGTAGGATTGGAAAAACTGTCTGCTATTCTAGCGAATAGCCCCGCGGCAGCGGTAACCGTAGTAGCCACTTATTTTCTGCCCGCCCTACGGGAACTGGCTGCGCGCCATCCGGCCGTGCAGCTCCGCGAAGGTCCTTACCAGATTACCGACCTAGTAGGCCACGACTTAGTGATTGTAGCCACCGACGACAAGGCCCTGAACCTCACCATCAAGGCCGATGCCACCCGGCAGCGCCTGCTCTGCAACGTAGCCGACACGCCCGACGCCTGCGACTTTTACTTGGGCTCCATCGTGCAAAAAGGCGACTTGAAAATTGCCATCAGTACCAACGGCAAGTCGCCGACCATTGCCAAGCGGCTGCGCGAGATGCTCACCACCACCCTCCCCGACGAGCTCAACGACGTGCTACAACGCATGTCCTCGATTCGGGAGAAGGTAGGCGGCGACTTTGCGCACAAAGTACGCTCCCTCAACGCCGTGACGGCTGAGCTAACCGGCGGCCCGGCCTACGAGTCGCCGGCGGCGGCTATGTGGCGCCGCCGGGCTACCATGTCGCTGCTGGCGTTCATGGCCATTATTATTATCAACATCATCTCCTACTACGTCACCTGGCAGCAGGCGTGGGAGGTAGCAAGCAACGCCGATACGTTCTACATTTTCGTCGCCATCGGCTTTGGGGCGCAGATTGTTGATGGGCTATTGGGCATGGGCTACGGGGTGGTGACGGCCATCAGTTTGATGAGTTTGAACATCTCGCCGGCTGCGGTCAGCGCGAGTATTCATACCGCCGAAATGTTTGCTAGCGGCGCATCCGGTTATCATCACTACCGCTTCGGCAACGTCAACAAGAAGCTGTTCAAGGTGTTGCTGATTCCGGGCGTTCTGGGCGCCATCACGGGGGCCTACCTGCTGGCTACGTTTGGTGAGGAATATGCGAAGTACGTGAAGCCGTTTTTGGCGGTGTATCTGCTGCTGCTAGGTATCCGCATTATTTCCAAGGCCTTTTCCAAGCCGAGTGCGCGCAAAAAGCACAAGAAGCTAGGTGTACTGGCCGCGGCTGGCGGCTTCCTCGATTCGTTTGGCGGCGGCGGCTGGGGCCCCCTCGTGACGAGCACCCTCATTGCCGGGGGCCGCACACCGCAGTACGTCATCGGGTCGGTGAGCGTCACCGAGTTCTTCGTCACGTTTGCCAGCGCCGTTACGTTCTTCGCCACGCTGGGCATTTCGCACTGGCAGATTATCCTGGGCTTGATTGTGGGTGGCGTTGCCGCTTCGCCCATAGCAGCCCGCCTCGCTGGCCGCATCCCCGTTCGGTGGATGTTTGTGGGCGTAGGGTTGATGGTGATTGTCTGGAGCTTGTGGGCACTGCGCAAGGTGTTTTTCTAGCGCAACCTTTGGCCGCTCTTCTATAAACACAAACGCCCCGACCAGCACTGGTCGGGGCGTTTGTATTTTCAATAATGTACGTGCTATACTTCTTGTGCAGGCAGCTCACTTTGCTGCCGCAGTTTGCTGTGCTTCTTGCCGTAGCCATAGTAGATAGCTAGGCCAATAGCCAGCCATACCCCTAGCCGCAACCACGTTTCCCACGGCAACGACACCATCATTACCAAGCAAGTCAGGATGCCGAGAATAGGTACCACGGGCACCCACGGCGTGCGGAAACCACGCGGCGCGTTCGGCTCTTTCTTGCGCATAATCAGGATGCCCAAGCACACCATCACGAAGGCCAGCAGCGTACCAATACTGGTCATTTCGCCTACTACTGAAATCGGCACGAAGCCCGCAAACAGGGCAATGAATAAGCCGAGCAGCAGGTTGGATTGCAGCGGCGTACGGAACGTGGGGTGAATCTTACCAAACACTGGCGGCAGCAAGCCATCCTTGGCCATCGAGAAAAACACCCGGCTCTGCCCCAACAAATCCACCAAAATAACCGAGGTGTAGCCGATAATGATAGCCAGAATAACGGCGGCCGATAGCCAAGCATACGGCGTTTTCTCGATGGCAATAGCCACCGGTGCGGCGCTGTTCTTGAACTCAGTGTAGTTAGCCAAACCGGTCATTACGTGTCCGAAAAGCACAAATAGCACGGTGCAAATCAGCAGGGACCCGATAATGCCGATGGGCATATTGCGCTGCGGGTTCTTGGTTTCCTGCGCCATAGTCGCCACGATGTCGAAGCCAATAAACACGAAGAAGATAACACCCGCTCCGCGCAGAATGCCACTTAGTCCAAACTCTCCAAACGTCCCGGTATTCTCGGGGATATACGGTTGATAGTTGGCCGGGTCGATGTACTGCCAGCCTAGGGCAATGAACACCAGCACCACCGATACTTTCAGCGTGACGACCAACGCATTAAACCACGCCGACCCTGACGTTCCGCGAATGATAATAGCTGTAATAGCCAGCACAATCAGCATGGCCGGCACGTTCACGAAACCGTGCACCGACGTGCCATCGGCCAGCGTGGCTGTTTCGAAGGGCGACATGACTAGTTGCGCCGGAATGTGCAGGTTGTACTTGGCCAGAAACTTCACCAGGTATTGCGACCAGCTAATGGCCACCGTAGCCGCCCCAACCGAGTATTCGAGCACCAAGTCCCACCCAATTATCCAGGCAAACAGCTCGCCCATCGTAGCATAGGCATAGGTGTAAGCCGACCCCGACACGGGTACCATAGAGGCAAACTCGGCGTAGCAGAGGGCCGAAAACGCACAACCTACGGCGGCCACTACAAACGAGAGCGTCACGGCTGGGCCGGTGTTGTTGGCGGCGGCAATACCGGTGAGCGAGAACAAGCCCGCCCCAATAATTACCCCGATACCAATGGTAATCAGGTTGAAGCCATTCAGACTTCGTTTAAGCGTGTGGGAACCAGTTTCGGCAGCTTCGAGCCGCAGTAGTTCCAATGATTTTTTAAGCATAAAAAGTTGTGTAGGCACGCGCTAATGCACGCTCACCCGTTGAGTAAACCTGGTTGTGGATGCACCAAGTGGCTGGTAGTGCGGACGTAATGCCCGCGTTATACGCAGCCCGTTAGGCTTAGACCAGATAAGGAAAAAGTAATTGGAAGCAGGACTGATTAGGTGCCTATGGGCGCAGGACGCAGCACCATGCGACGGCAAACCCTAGAAATCAACTTTTGTGTATCGCTCAGCAACAACAACCCACGCCACAACAAACCCACCCGCGGCCCGCAGGCGCAGCGAATGAAGTAGCAAGTAGAAAAAGCGGGGTGTTCAGTGAATGAGGCACGGCAACTTGTTTTTATATAGCCAGAGAGTGAATCCGCTGGCCTTCGGTTGGCACCGTTCCGCGGGTAGCGGGGGTTGCCGGCGCGTCTTAGAGCCTGTCTCTCAGCGCCTCTGTATAAAAACAATCCTTCGTCGGTAAAGAATTGGTGCCGCAAAGGTAAGTCCAGCCTTCGCGCATTCACAAGTACATAGTTGAAGTTGAAAATGGAGTGGCCTTACAGGCTTATCTAGAATAACTACCTGCTTACCTCCTACCCCGCGGCGCCGGCCTGTCCGTCTTGGCCGGGTTTGTTGGCGCGCATCATAAACACGAGCGGTATCGATAGCAAGCAAGCGAATCCCAGCAGATAAAAGGAATCGATATAGGACAGGATGTTGGCCTGCAGCTGCACGGCACCATATATAGTGGCTTGGGCGCGCTCCGTTGCTTCGGCTAGGCTACCACCAACGGTGGCTTGGGTGGAAGCTAAGCTTTGCACGCCTGCTTCATAATTGGGATTCGAGAAGTTGAGGCTGTCGATGATGCGGCTTTGGTGGAACTGCGCGCGGCGGGCAATCAGGGTGGTAATAGCGGCAATGCCGAAGCTGCCACCCAACGACTGCGCCAGGTTGATGAGCGTAGCCGCCTGGTTGGTTTTGTTTTTGGCAATGCCCACGTAGGCGGCTACACTGATGGGCACAAACAGGAAAGCCAAGCCCATACTTTGATACACGCGGGCCTTAGCTACACTCGCAAAGTCGATGTCGGAGCTGAGTACATGGGCGTAGTTGAACAGCGCAAGGGTGCTGATGATCAAGCCGAACAAGATCATCCAGCGCGCTTGTACCTTACCCGACAGCACCCCCACTACCGGCATCAGCAGCAGTACCGACGCCCCGCCCGGCGAAATAGCCAATCCGCTTTTCACGGCGGTGTAGCCCAACAGGTTTTGCAGAAACAAGGGGAGTTGCGTGGAGCTACTAAACAGCACCGCACCCACCGCAAACATCACTAGCACTGCCGCCGCGAAGTTGCGGTGCCGGAGCAGTTTCAGGTCGATGACAGGATCTTTGGAGCGCAGCTCCCATATAACTCCGGTTACCAATGCTATGGCAGCCACCACGGATAGCGCCGTAATGGAGCCCGAGCTGAACCATTCTTCCCTTTCGCCGCGGCTCAGTACATATTGCAGCGCACTAAGACCTACTGCCAGCAAGCTGAGCCCGATATAGTCAACCTTGAGCCCACCAGCCCACTTCGCGGCTTTCTCCTTCACCATCGCCGGCGGGTCTTTCACTAGTATCGACACCAGAAAAGCCGTTACGATGGCTACCGGCACGTTCACGAAAAACACCCAGTTCCAGCTGGCATTATCGACGAGGTAGCCGCCTAGCGTGGGCCCGACAGTGGGCGCTACCACCGTGGCTACCCCGTAGGCCGCAAACGCTAGCCCGCGTTGCGCCGGTGGAAAAGTATCGGTCAGAATGGCCTGCGCCATGGGCGAAAGCATGCCGCCGCTCAGCCCTTGTATCACGCGCATGAACACCAGAAACCCAATGGATGGCGACAAACCGCACAGCAGCGAAGTAGCACCGTAGGCCAGCAGGCAAATCGAGAACAGGCGCTTACGCCCCACCACCGTAGCCAGAAACCCGGCCACCGGCAGCACTACCGCCTTCGATACCAGTTGCGCCGTTACCACCCATGTTACCTCGTCTTCGGCGGCGCTCAGGTTTCCTCCAATCTGCGACAGCGCTACCGACACGCTGGTATCGTCCAGCACTTCCATGAACGTTGCCATGGCCACCGTCACCGCAATAATCCACTTGAGGTTGCCCCCGTGGCTAGCAGTGGCATCACTGGCTGGTTTTTTCAAGGTTTTGGTTGAGCTCATAGCTACTACTTCGAGCGGCCACTACTGCGGCGTGGTATGCAAATGCGTGCGCAGCCGCGTCACGGCTTCCTTGTAGTGCGTGGTAAAATCAGCCAGGATTTCCTCGCGCGTTACGCTCTCAATTTCGCGCCCTTCCGTCCAAGTGCTAAGCAGCTCGATGGTTTTCGTGCGAGCGGGCTTTTTGTCGTCTTTCTTTTCGTCCTTTTCCTCGTCTTCGCCTTCCGATTCGCCGTCTGCATCCGACTCGTCCTTATCGTCCTCATCTTCGGTTTCCTCCTTCTGACCGGCAGCCTCCGTGGCTTTGTCGGCTAACTCGTTTTCCTCGAACCAGCAGTGAATGTAGGGCGTGACGGTTTCGATGCGGGCTTCGGCCACTACGGCATACTGAAACTCCACGGGTCCTTCGGGCCGATGCACAATCAGGTAGATGCGGCTTTGGTCGAGGCCCGTTTCGCAGGTACGGCCGTGCTGGCGCAAGGCTTCAGCCGCCGCTTCCAGAGCCGGCCGTGCCACTTCCGAATAGAAAGTACCTTGCCGGGTGAGGTTGTGGCTGAACGCTTGGTTTTCGCGGTCTACAGTCGCAAAGAAATTATTCAAATCTGCTTGCCAGCGTCCCGGCGAAGTGGATTGGGGCTCCATTGAGTACTATGTTAAATTGTGATTCCAGTGAGCAGAAGCCATCCAGCCGCTACTATTTCAACGAACGGCGGCGCGTGAACCGGCACTCTCATTACGAGGTGCAGTAGGCTTCTCGGTCGGCTCGACGCTGATGTCTACTTCAGGCACTACCGACATGCCAGGGGCTAGCAAGTGCAGGTTGGGCTGACCATCAAACACGATTTTGACGGGGATGCGCTGAACTACTTTCACGTAGTTACCGGTAGCGTTTTCGGCGGGCAGCAAGCTAAAGCGGGCGCCGGTGCCGCGCTGGAAGCTCTCTACCTTACCCCGAAATTTCTCACTCGGATAGGCGTCTACCTCTAATTCAACTGGCTGACCGGCCCGCATCTTTTCGAGCTGGGTTTCCTTGAAGTTGGCCGTTACCCACAGCTGACCATACGTAAGCGCCATGAGTTGCTGCCCTACTGCTACGGTTTGCCCCTCATCTACTGCCTTACGCGTGACGCGCCCGGTTTCGGCAGCGTAAATTTTCGTGTACGAAAGCTGCAGCTTGGCTTCTTCAGCGGCAGCCTGGGCCTCCCCTATTTGCGCGGCCGCCACGCCAATTTGCTCGGTAGCTTGGCGGTAGTCGTTTTCGGCTTGGGCCACGGCGGCGCGCGCCTGCCCGACCTGCGCCCGTACGGTTTGGGTGCGCTTACGGGCCGCATCGGCCTGAGCGGCTGTGGTACGGGCGGCTGTTTGGGCTTGGTCGTAGCGCTGGCGCGACACGGCATCGGTTTTGTAGAGTTCGGCATAGCGCTGCTCGTCGCGGGCGTCGCGGGCCGCTTGGGCTTGGGCGGCGCGCTCTTCCGCTTGTGCTTGTTCCAACGACGCCGTTGCGGCCGCCAATTGGGCCCGCTGCTGATCAATGACACTACGCCGCGCCGTAGCGGCGCGGGCGGAAGCATCTCGCTGCGCCTGCGCACTCACTACGCCAGCCTGGGCTTGATTGAGCCGTGCTTGGTAGTCGCGCGGGTCTAGCTCCAAGAGCAACGTACCAGCCTGCACCAGTTGGTTGTCGCGCACATACACCTTGCTTACCGTACCAGCTGCCCTTGGGCTCACGCGTACAGCGTCGCCCTCGATAAAGGCGTTGTCTGTTGATTCGTGGGCGCGGGCGTGCAGGTAGTAGCGAATCCCGAAGAACAGCACGGCCAGTACCAAGATGATGGCACCTATCACAAACCACGGCCGCTTGTAAACGGGCGTTTTGGTGGTTTCGTCGGGGGCATCTTCGGTTTGCTGTTCTACTTTACGACGGCCTCGGGCGCTGAGGTCCGGCGCATCGGAAGGGTCGGCTGCTTGCCGCCGGGCGGGGTCGCGAGGGGCACTACGAGCGGGAGATTGGGTGGTATCTTGTGCCATTAGAAGTCTACGTTGGCGATGGGTTGATTACAGGCGAAAAGACTGCGCGGTGCCAGTGGCGGCGGCAAAATTGAGCCGCGCCGCACCGTACTGCGCTAGCGCCTGTACTCGTAGAGCCCGGGCATTGGCTAAGCCGGCCTGTGCCTCTAATACTTCGGTGTTGTCGGCTACGCCAGCCCGGAAACGTTGGGTGGCAAGCTCCAATTCACGGGTTGCTAGTTGAAACTGTTCTTCGCTGGCCCGTACTTGTTCGGCCCCTAAGCGCCAGCCTACCAAAGCAGTGCGCACGTCTTGCTCCACTTGGCCGCGGCTGTTCCCTAGCTCCCACTCTGCCTGGCGCTGCTGACTCAGGGCCGCGTTTATCCGGCCACGGGTGTAGCCTCCATCAAACACAGGCACGCTCAGCTGCACGCCGTAGGTGCGTGTAGCACGGTCGTTTTTGAAAGGCGTATTGGCCGACTGTCCATAGTCACCGACAGCATTAATAGTGGGGTAGCGGGCCGCAGCACGCGCCTTACGGTCGAGGGCACGTTGCTCGATGGTTTGCTCGGCAATGCGCGTATCTAGCCGCGAAGCCAGCGCTTGCTGCAACGCAGCGTCAATGGACGGCACCGCCTCGGCGCGCACAGCTAGCGTATCGGTGAGGGCAGTGGAACTGCCTTGCGGCAACCCTACAGCGCGTTCTAAGTCTAAGCGGGTTTGCTCGGCGCTGGCCTCGGCTTGCACCACGCGGAGCCGTTCTTGCGCCGCTCTCGACTCGGCCCGTACCACATCAATACCGTTGGCTACGCCAGCATTTCGTTGCTTGACAGCCAGCTCACGTAAGGCTTCCGCCAACCGAAGATCGGCTCGGGCAGCGTTTACTTCTAGGTTGCTGCGTTGGGCGCTCAGATAAGCCAGCGCCACAAAAGTAGCCACCTGCTCCCGAGCCAGTTGGGCGGTTAGGTCCGCTACCTGCACGGCGGCTTTCGTGCTTTTGTATTCGCGCAGCGCCGCCAGATTAAGAATCGTTTGGGAGAAATTCAGGCGGGCGTCAAACGTATTGAAAGGCCCCACGAAAGAAGGAATAGACGCTCCGCCGCCCATACCTCCTCCCATCATTTCTTCTCCCCCACCGCCACCCAAGCCTTGCGCGGCCAAGTTGAGCGTCCGGTTTTGCTGATAAGCAGTACCCGTGATGTTAGGCAACAGAAAAGACCGCACCTGTTGTTGCAAGGCTCGTGCTTCTTCGGCCCGCTCGGTGGCCAGCAACGTGGCCAAGTTGTTATCTAACCCTATGGTTATGGCGTCGGCTAGGCTCAGGCGCTCCGGGGCCACGGCCAGTACGCGGGCCGCTCCGGTTTGCATGCCTTGGCTATTGGCATTGCGCATGGCCCCGCCTATAGGAGCACGCGGCGTGGTAGCGCCCCGAGGCTCGCCGGGAGAGCCCGCACCCCCGGAACCAGAATTCGGTTGTGCTCCTTGGCTGCCTCCACTTTGGCCCGGTGCGCTTCCCTGGCTCATAGAAGCTGGTGCGCTGGCTGGATTTAGGGGAGTCGGTGGCGCACTCTGCTGCTCGTTGGCTTGCTGCATTTGCTGACGCCGCCGCTGCAACTCTTGTTGCTGCTGTTGCCCCGCGGGCGGGCCACCTATGCCTTGTTGTCCGCTGCTTTGCTGCTGCGCGCCGCCTGCTGGCTGTGAACTAGCTGGTCGGCCTTGCGCTTCGGCATCCGCGGCCGCGGTTAGCAGCAACACCAGCCCAACAGGAACCGCCTCGCGCGTTGCATGGATCAGGGTACGTATCTTTTCTACAATCACATCGAGTAAGCTATTGCTTGATAACTCATTACTCACGGTTACTTCCTTACCACCCAAGCCAACTTGTTTCACGTCATGCTACTTGAATACAGGCAATTAACTTTTAAGGTTTGAGCCGGTTCATTGTCTGTTCGTATCATCGGCAACACAGACATCAGAGGGCCTTTTCTATTTTGTTTCCCGATTGGCACTGTTGTAAGCATGTGAAGCTCAACCCTCAGCAGCACCTCAGTATACTTCCTTACGCGCCCCTGCCGAAATAGTTAACCCGTTAACTAAACCAATTGACCAGTCGGCTACTGGGGGCAGATAGTCGGCTAGACCACTTGACGTTCGTTTCAACAAGCTAGCTCTAGCATTGCACGAATGACTAGCAACTCCTTACTTCACTGGCAGTTGCCTGCCCTCTTCATCTATAGCCGTCCGAAACATGTGCGCTAATTTGGAGAGCAGGCGTAGTAGCTCCTGCCGCTCCGATACACTGAACGGCTCCATTATGACGGCCAACCGACGCTGGTCGTTGGGCATTGTCTCATCTAGAAATGTGCGGCCGGCTTGGGTTAGCTGCACGGTGTGGGCACGCCGGTCGGTGGGAGCCACTACCCGCTGGATATAGCCTTGCTTTTCCAGCCCTATCAGTAGCTTGGTTATGGCGGCTCGCGACACACCACAGTGCAAGGCCAACGTTGAGGGGCTGATGCCCGCCGCTGCGCCGTCGAGGTGGAGCAGCACAATCAAGCGTCCTTGGGTGATTCCTAAATGAGCGAAATGTTTGTCCATACTAGCGAACAAACTGTTGAATAGGCGCCCCATTGCCATGCAGAAGTGCAGCCCATCGGGGTCGGTGCCGGCGTAGCGCTGCGTAATGTTGCGCAGCATAGCATCGGTTTGTTCAGCAGAAGGAAATAAACGTTCGGTCGCTACAGTGGGAGAAACGCGCGCCATGCAAAAAGAATAAACAACCTGTGAAGTGAGTACAGCTAGAAGCTAGCTGCACTAACGGCATACGCTCCAGGCAGGACGAAGTCACGGCAAATTGCTGGACACCTATGCGTCTAGAAGACCATAAAGCCCAAAGCCAAGCACTACTCGTTTATAGAAAAGCCTCAACGAAGGTGTCGCTGAGGCTTTTCTGTGTAGTGGGTTAGCTGGAAATGCATCAAGAGGAAAGCGGAACAATTTCGCTGTTCTCTTTAGCGAAGTGCCTCATTCGGTAACAATTCATGGCCGTTTCGCCAAGCTGCACCAGTAAGCGGTAATTGGCCACCGCCCCTACTGCCGCCCCAATAATGGGCAGTAGCTGCGCCAGTTTAGCAAGGTCAATATAGTCGCGGTACTCTTGTTGAAAAGTGCGCCAGTCAAACACGTTGACATCGGTGGGCAACGTACGGCGGTAGTTTTCCCAATCGGCCAGGCGACGATACACCTCGTTGCGCGTATGCTGGCTGCTGAAGGTTAGTTGGAAGATATGCAGGATGTAGAGCCGCTCGGGATACTCCTTCACGTCGTAGCCGTAGAGTGCCGCTATATCAAACAGTAGTTTAAGCTTGATGCCGAGCAGCAACGGAAAATCGGCAAGGCCGAGGAAAAAGCCGGCGGCACCCGTCACGGCTCCTTCGGCGGCCGCGGTGTTGCGGTAATAGCGTATCCGAGTACGCACGCTCGTTTCACGGGCAGCCAGTGTCTTCCCTGTCAGCGGCTGGGGTGAGATGTACGTCGACCCAAACAATACGGCCCGCACCATTTGCTTGATGGTAGCTGTAATGGCTTTATGTACTCGCTCGGGCAACAGCGCATTAAGGCGCGCCTGCACTCGCCGCGCCAACCGATTCAGCATGGACGGCGGTTGCTGCATTTGCTTCTGCCATTCCAGTAACTCAGTGTAAGCTTGTTTTTCGTCGGGCGTCATGATGGGAGCATACGGAGGGTTCACTATGAAAGTAGCATGCCTCCGCAACGCCAACCTTTACAACCTTACCACACAGCAAGCGGACTCTCGCTTACAAATCCGCTACCACCACCACCTGGATTTCGCGAATGTTCTTCAATTCCCTGTCGTTGGTCAGGAATATATTACAGCCCGCATTAACAGCTGTGGCAATTTGCATGGCGTCGATGCCTTTAAGGCCGGCGTATCGTGCTTGCAACTGGTACGCCAGCGTGGCAACGGCCAGACATATTTCGCGCATCTGAAAATCAAAATCCCGTAGCAGTTCGTCGAAATCGAGCAGCAAATCAGGTCGGCCCAACTGCTCTGGCTTCGCGCAGAATTCGGTGTAGGTCAGCACGCTGGTTTCCAGCATCGCATTGTCCGTGAGCGACTGAGTCAGATAATCGGCTACTTTCTGATAATAAGTGGCGTGGTTCTCAACTAAGTAAATGAAGGGAGCCGTGTCGAAGAATATCTTAGCCACGCGTGTTCTGCCGTAACTGCTGCACATACTCCTGCGCGTCCATCGACCAGATGCCCTGGCCCTTACCCCGGTACTTGGCTAGAAGCTTGGTAGCCCGGCTGATATGGCTCATGCGCTTGGCTACTTCTTGATAAACGACTTCCAACTCAGTGGGGGGCAGCAAGTCGATTTTTTGGATAATCAGTTGGGTTGGGCTCATTCTACTCAGAACATCATGTTACGTTCTCGCAGCTTTTGAAGTGAAGATGCGGACGCGAAGCTCGGCAATATACGAATCTTACCAATATCCTGTTCATTCATTGGTTACTGCAAAAAGTTAATAAAGCTTAATTATTCCTAGGCTTATCACAATTTTATACAGCTTTTAATAGCTACACAACTGTGTTGCCGATGAAATAAATCTTCACCATCCACTCCTATTTGTAATTAACTTTCTTCCTATCAGCACGTTGCTGATTGAACAACCAGGCGGGTAGAGCCGTTTCGTCGTACGCCCTGGTCCAAGAGTCATGGTCTACGCCTGGGTACTCGGTGTATTATACGGAGCCACCAGCGGTTTTTAAAGCGGCTACTAATTGCTGCGTTTCCGTTACGGGCACCACCGAATCGCTGGCGCCGTGGAAGGCCCAGACGGGTGCGCTGCCCGCAATACCCCGAGCAATGGTTTCGTAAAGCCCCGGCGGTTGAGCTGGGAACTGTTTGGCTCTATGTGCTGGCAAGTAAGCGCCGCCACAGATTGGTACCACGGCTGCAAACAGTTCTGGGTGTTGCGAGGCCATCAGCCAGCTGCCGTAACCGCCCATCGACAGCCCCGTGAGATACACTCGCGCTGGGTCCGGGTTGTAGTTCTTTTGCTCTTCGGCCAGAGCAGCCAAGGCCATGGTTTGCATGGCAGGCTCAGTCCAGTAGCGCTCTGCCGGGCACTGCGGCATCACTACAACAGCCGGCCAGCGCTCTACGTGCAGCCGAATGTTGGCGGGTAAGCCTACCTGCGTGTGCGCCAGCCCATCGGAACCCCGCTCGCCGGCACCATGCAGAAACAAGATAATCGGCCATTTCTTTGCTTTCTGGGCGTAAAAATCGGCTGGCACATACACCTGATACCGATAAACTGCACCCGCCACAGTCAGGCTGCGGTTCAGAAAACCTGTTGGGCCGGGTTTGGCAGCAGTAGCGCTTGTGGCCACTACCAGCAGCAACAAGGCCCATAACGTCATACGGAGAGTTGCGCTTGCTTTCATAAGGAAAAGAGAAGGGTGTCTGGATACTACAACGGATCGAACGTCCTTGTGATTACAGGATGCGCACTTAAGTGAAAAGGCCGCCTTGCTGAAGGCACACTTTTACACCCCAGGTTGTAGAAGCCAGCGTTGCAACTCGCACCTCGACCCTCTCCCCTACCTCAGGCTATATATCCGCTCAATTATCTCCACCACCTTCAACCCTTCTAACGCGTTAGTAGTAGCAAAACTGCGGTTCTGGACGGTGTCTACTACGTTTTCGATTACCTGCACGTGGTTGGCCGCGCTGCCCTGATAGGGACCATAATCGTTGGCCGGGTTGGTAGGGGGCAGTTCTGGGAGGGTGTAGTTGCGAAGATGACAATACTCCACTTTATCCATGTACTGGCCGCCAAGCCGCAAGCTGCCGTGTTCAGCCACCACTGTAAGGCTACTTTCCAGATTCCGGTCCCATACGGCCGTGCTGTATTGAAGCGTCCCGCTGCCGCCCCGTACCAAATCGAAGGTAACAAGTCCGCTGTCTTCGAATTCTGTTAGGCCCGCGTGGTTGAAATTGCGGAAGCGAGCCTTAATGTTGGTGATGTCGCCAAACACCCAGTACAGCAAATCAACGAAATGGCTGAACTGCGTGAAAAGCGTGCCACCGTCTTGTGCTTGCGTGCCCTTCCAGCCACCAGCCTTGTAGTACCGGGCGTCGCGGTTCCAGAAGCAATTGAATTGTACCAGATAGATTTCGCCTAACCGCTCTTCCTCATATACCTGTTTCAGCCATGCCGCAGGCGGCGAATACCGGTTCTGCATGACGCCAAACACCAGTCGGCCCGTTTGCAGAGCGGTGTGCACAATGGCCTCGGCATCCGTCTTCCGCAGCGCTATCGGTTTCTCGATAACTACGTGCATTCCTCGCCGCAAACCAGCTATAGCTTGCGGCGCATGCTGGTAATTTGGTGTAGCTATAGTAAGTATATCTGCCTCAGGACCAGTGGTTAAATATTCTTCTAATGAAGAGAAGAATGGTACTCCAGGGTATTCGAGTGCTAAATCTGCGGATAATCCTGCCTGAATATCAACGAGTGCAACCAGTTGTGCCCCCGGATGCCGAGACACCAACGAAGCATGACGGCGGCCGATATGACCCATCCCACAGACCACAAAGCGAACAGCAGCGAAAGAATTAGCCAAGGAAAGTTGAAGTGCAGAGGAGCGAGAAAGAGCAGCAAGCTGCGAAAAAACTTGGGTTCTTTTATCTCTTTGCGTATTGCAGCAACAAATACAGCGCGCCAGGATGTCGAGACAGTTAATCCCGACATCCTGGCGCGCTGTATTCAGGTTCACTCTGTTGACGGTCTATAAAAGCCGTTTCAGTTCTTCGAAATTGGTGTTGCTGACGTTGCGACCAGTGCAGCCCAGCTGTTGGGCGCTTTTCTGAATGTTAGCTACGCGTCCGCCGGGATTGGGGTGCGTGCTTAAAAATTCGGGAGTACCGCCACCGCCTTGCTTCTCCGCTTTGATAAAGAAACCAGCTGCTCCGTCGCAGGCGTAGTAGCGGGTGCCATTCAAGTAGATAGTCGAGTACTTATCGGCCTCGGTCTCGTAAGTGCGACTAAATTTAAGCTGCCCCAGACCGGTTGCAATCTGCACCAGTTGGTTGGGGTTATTTCCTAATACAACGCCGCTCAGCAAGCTGATACCATATTGCTTCTGCATCAACTGGGTGCTATGGCGGCGGTCGGCGTGCGCTATTTCATGGCCCAACACACCCGCTAGTTGGTTTTCGTTGTCCAGGAACTTGATCAGCCCCGAAAACACGTAGATATGTCCGCCGGGAGTGGCGAAAGCATTCTGCGTTTGGTCGTCCTTGATGATTTGTACGTCCCACGGAAACTGCGTGCGGTACTTGAGGTTGCCATTATCGAGCACCCGCTTCACTACCCCATCGAGCAGCTGGTACGCACGAGCATTGCTGGAACGCGCTAGCAATTGCCCTTTGGCGCGGTACAGCGAATCGGTTTGCTGAGCTACTTTCGCGCCCAAATCAATGTCTTGCTGTACAGAGAAGATATTAAAGCCCTGATTAGGCTTGTTGATGGCGGCAGTGGTAAATGCGGCTACCCCTGCCAGCGGTAGCAACAGCGTAAGAAAAGAACGGCGCATAGAAAGCGTAGAAAAAGAAGTTCTGGAAATTAGAAAGAGGCATTGTACGGCAGAAAGAGAAAACAATGCCAACTCAGCCGTGGGTTATTTTCAAAGCCGCATTTTCGCCAAGAGCCCAGGTGCGCACCTGTTCTGCAATGTAGGCCACTTGCTCGTGTGTTAGAGTAGGATGCATAGGCAGCGACAAAACAGTTCGGCAAAGGCGTTCAGCCACTGGGAACTGGCCCGCACGATAGCCAAGGTGCTGATAAGCCGGCTGCAAGTGGTTGGGCAACGGGTAGTACACAACGCTAGGAATACCGTGCTGCTGCAAGTAGGCCTGTAGCTGGTCGCGGCGGTTCAGGTCTTCTGCGCCTTCCTCTACTACAAGTGTATACTGGTGAAAGACGTGCGTGCTACGCGCATCCCGAGCGGGGATACGGATGCCAGCAAGATCCGCCAGGGCCGCATCGTATTGGGTGGCAATATGCTGCCGGGCTGCCGTCCATTGGGCTAGGTACCGCAGTTTCACGCGCAGCAAAGCGGCTTGCAGCGTATCAAGGCGGGAATTAAGACCAATGTGCTCGTGATGGTACTTCCGGGTCTGGCCGTGGTTGGCAAGCTGGCGCAGGTACGTGGCGCGGGCTGGGTCGCGGGTAAGCAAAGCCCCACCATCGCCAAGGGCCCCAAGGTTTTTGCTTGGAAAGAACGACGTAGTGCCTACCTCCCCCACCATGCCCGCCATCCATAGCTCACCGGATTCCGCCCGAAAAGTAGCTCCAATGGCCTGCGCGTTGTCTTCAATCAGCGCGACGCGGTGTTTATCGGCTATGCGCCGGAGGGCCGTCAGGTCGGCGCATTGCCCAAACAGATGCACCGCCACAATGGCCCCTGTGCGCGGCGTGAGGGCAGCTTCCACTGCCACTGGGTCCAGGTTGAAGGTATCGGGTCGTACTTCTGCGGGCACCGGAACCAGCCCGAGTACGGCGGCAGCCTCCAACGTAGCTACGTAGGTGAAGGCAGGCACTATGATTTCTGCTCCTGCTGGCAATTTTAGGCTCATAAAAGCCAGTTGCAGCGCATCGGTGCCATTGGCGCAAGGCACCACGCATGCACCGCCTAGATAAGCACTTAGCTCCTCGGTGAATTGCCCGACGGCGGGTCCTTGAATGAAAGCTGCTTCCTCCATCGTCTGCTGGCAGGCTGCGTTCAATTCCTCTTGGATGGGCGCATGTTGGGCGCGTAAATCCAGCATGGAAATGGGCGTGGAAGGTATAGGAAGAACAGGCACGAGTAGAAACGTAAAAAAGGCCAGCCTCAAAGATAAAAGTACCCCCGACACGGGCACCACCATTCGCGCAACTTGGGGCGAAGGGCCTTCGTTAGCACACTAAAATAGGCTTCCGCTTGCCGGAAACGCCACCCCGCTCTCGCTCCAACACCTCTTGCCATGTCCAGAAAGTATTTCACTAGCAGTGCCCTCTCCACTGCCTTGCTGCTGGGAGGGCTCACCTTTACCCAGAGTGGTTGCTCGCAGCCTGATAAGAAAGAAATATCTGCACAGAGCGAGCAGGCCTACAAAGACTTTCAGACCTTCGTTTCCGACGCGGAAGCCAAAGCCAACCACGTAGTGGAAACAAGAGAAGCAGACCACGAGCTGGAAACTGCTGCTCTCAGAGACGATTTCGACGCCAAAGTAGCGGCCGTTGATCGGTATGCAGACCAGTACGATGATGCGCGACGCCAGGAAATGGAGGCCCTGCGAACCCGCTACACGGCTGCATTCGACAAGCGAGAAGCGGCTTGGAATGAACGAGCCAAACGCAAAGCCGGAGCAAATAGCAGTACTGCTACAGGTACGTACTACAAACCAACTAATCCTGCCACCCAACTCACGGCCGCGAATGCCCGCACCACTTACGAGTCGTTCGTTCAAAACATCAAGCAGAACGAGGACCGCTACAACATAAACGACTGGCGCATAATTAACACCGAGTGGCGCGCGCTAGACGAAGCGTATGACCAAGTGAAGGGCAATATCCCGGCGCGCGATTTAGCTGAAATCCAAAAGGAAAAACTGAAGTATGCCGCTTTTAAGTCGTACGACAAAGCAGAAGCGCGGGCAGCACAGGGCGCCGCAACTCTAGGCGCTGAAGCTCAAAACGCCAAGGAAGAAACCACCGACGAACGCAGTAAAGTAGGGCAAGCCATTCGCAACACGGCTTCCGATGCAAAAGAAGTTGGTAAAGACGTAGGCCAAGGCGCCGCGAAGACGGGGAAGAAAGTGGGCGGGGCCGTGAAAGACGTGTTTGACGGCAGAGAACCAAAAAAAGACTAACTCAACATCTGCACCCGCCCGTGCTTTCCACACCGATTCTGGTGCACAATGCCAGGAGTTGGTTTTTTGTGGTAGCCCCCAGTAGTGGCAGCGTATTACGCCTGCTTGCCCAGCTCTGTCAGCATCCAGTATAGCTTTAGCGCATCAAGCTGGCGCAAGCTGGGAGTGACGGATAGCAGATTGCGGCGCACCTGATCTTGCCGCAGCTGGAATGCCACCCGAACTGCTTCACCCAGGCCCCAGCGGTGCAGTTGCAATGCCGCTTTCAGTAGCTTGGTGTCGCTGCCTAGCCCTTCGGCGCGATAGAGCAGCGCTAAATTGCGCACAGCCTCGTGCGTTTTTTCCAAAAACTCAGCGGCCGGCTCCAGCCCATCATGTAGCACCGGATTAGGCAAGTGATGAATGGGTATGCCTGCTTCGCGCAGTTGCCAGCCAAATTTAGTGTCCTCGTGACCGTAGCGGGTCAAGCTTTCGTCCAGCCCGATTTTGCGAAAGATGTCGGCCCATACCAGCACGTTTTTGAGCGTAAACTGCGCGTATGCTTTTTGCTGCCGCACAGGCGCGGGCCGGGCCTCACGGTGGTTTCCGTAGTGCCAGCGCAGCAAACAAGCCGGATCTGCAGGTGGCGCAGGAGTGTATATAGTGCCACCTACCAACACAAGCCCTTGGTCCTGGCTAGCAGCGTCAGAATAGCGGGCCAGAAAGGATGCGTCGGGCAACGAGATATTGTTGTCGAGCAGTAACAGCCAAGGATGCTGCGCGGCGGCGGCCAATTGGTTTCGGATGGCGGCCCGGCCCACGTTGCGTGGCAGTTGCTGATAACGCACCCCTGCTAGCTTGCCCAACGGGCGGTTTAGCTGCCGAAATTCTTTGGCAGAAGCATCGTCAAACAAAAGAATCTCCACCGGTCCGCCCCAGTCCGGTACTTGAGCTAGCAAGGCCTGGACCAAAGCCGTAACGTTGCGGTTGAACACCGGAATCAAGATGGAGAGACCGGTCATGTGGTGAATCGAGAGTTGAAAGTTGAAACTATGCGCATCGCTGCACCGGTTGCCTGTTGTACTCTCTACAAGGTATCAGTTGCCAATTATACTTCCGTTAAGCTTACTTGAACAACTTTGTGGGCCAGACTTTAATTTTCTCTTTTCAACTCAAATTTTGCCACTGCGGAATCCATTAATTGCCCTTGTTCGCACTTCAGCACCCGCTTTGGATACTGCTGAATAATTTGGTAGTTGTGCGTGGCCATTAGCACGGCTGTACCAGCATTGTTGATTTCCACGAACAGCCGCATAATACTGTCGGCTACGTCTGGGTCCAGGTTGCCGGTGGGCTCATCAGCAAGTAACAGCATCGGCTCGTTGAGCAAAGCGCGGGCAATAACCACGCGCTGCTGCTCGCCCCCCGACAGTTGATGAGGCATCTTGCTCGCAACGTTGGCTAAGCCGACCCGCATGAGCACCTCCGAAATCCGCTGCTGTTTACGGGCCTTGCCGCTCCAACCCGTAGCATTCAATACGAAGAGCAAGTTCTCGGCCACGGTTCGGTCGAAGAGCAACTGGAAATCCTGGAAGATGATGCCCAGCTTCCGGCGCAGATAAGGCACCTTGCCGCTGCTCTCGATTTTGGGTAGTGCAAAGCCAGCCACAGAGCCAGTACCCGCGCCCAGCGTCAGGTCGGCGTACAAGGTTTTTAGCAGCGAGCTTTTGCCCGACCCGGTTCGGCCCACCAGATACGCAAACTCCCCCTTTTCCAGCGTGAACGTGACTTTCTGCAGCACGGTATTCACGTCCTGCATAATGTAAGCGTCGTGCAGCTCGATAACGGACATAGGTGAATTTTGGGTTGTTGGGCTTGAGGGCAGGTTAATGGGGCCTAGGTTGAAATCCTTACGTTGTTTGCGGAAGAATCATCTATGATCTCTCGGCTTACCTAAGCCAATCCCTGGTTCTAGATTTCCAGCTTTTGCAGCTTACCAAAGGCCAATCCTTCTATGACGGCAGCCAGCGCGGTTTCCTTGTTTTCTAGGCCGTAGCGGTGCAAATCCTTGAGCGGACGGTCGGCGCGAAAATAGGCTATGAGCACAAACTCCTCGTCGCGCAGCTGAATGTAATCTGGAATCTTAGCCTTGCCTTTGACTTTGATGATGTACATAGTGAAGGAGTTAGTAATTAAGAAACCAGGAGCCGGAAGCCGCAAGGTAGCGCTACTATAACACGTGCTATGCTCACCTGTTTCAGTTGCTTCTATCCCGCAGCGTCTTGCTCCTGGTTTCACTTGAAATTACCCGTTCACTTTGGCGTGATCGGCAAGGAACGTGGCCAAACCTTTGTCTGTGAGGGGATGCTGCAACAATCCTGTGATAACGTTAAGCGGACAAGTTACCACGTCGGCACCCAGTTCGGCGCACTGAATCAGGTGCGGTATATGACGCACTGAAGCGGCCAATACCTGAGTGGGGTAGCCGTAGTTAGAAAAAATATCCACGATTTGCTGAATCAGCTGCATGCCATCGGCTCCAATGTCATCCAGACGGCCCACGAAAGGCGATACATACGTGGCGCCGGCCTTGGCGGCCAGCAGTGCTTGCCCAGCCGAGAAAATCAAGGTGCAGTTGGTCTTGATGCCTTTGTCGGAAAAATACCGGATGGCTTTCACACCGTCCCGAATCATGGGCACTTTCACCACAATGTTGGGGTGCAACTCTGCCAGCGCCTCCCCTTCCCGAACGATACCGGCATAGTCAGTGGCAATTACCTCCGCCGATACATCGCCATCCACTAGCTCGCAGATCTGCTTGTAGTGCGCCATTACGGCGTCGGTGCCTTTGATGCCTTCTTTGGCCATCAAGGAAGGGTTGGTTGTTACGCCATCGAGCACTCCTAGCTCCACAGCTTCCTGAATGTCCTTCAGGTTGGCAGTATCAATGAAAAATTTCATGCAGTAAGCGAAATCGGTTAAAAACAACTAGGCTCAAAGCTACTACCTATTATGGATTAAGCCGGATATATTGGACGGCAAGATGCGGAGCTTTAGTGCGGCCAGCATCCGTGTAGTCCGATAAATCCGGCTTAATCCTTGGGTATAGGGCAAAAAAAAGCGAGCCAAAATCGCACCGCTCAACCGTCTACCCTTGCTACCTTCCGGTCCTGGGGGAGTTCAACAGGAGCTGGTCGTTCTGACTCGCCGGGTGCAAAGATAGCAAGGAATTATGCGGATTAGTGCTTGCCTCGCGTGTTTTTTATCTTTCTGAGCGCCTATCGTCAGAAAATCAGCGCCTTCCTTTCCTATACTTTTTCTAGCGCGCCTGAAAAACTGCGTGGATTGGCTGCCTGCTCGCTAAACGCGAAGCGCCCCTTCGGCGGTTAACGCTGTAGTCCGGGAGAGACGTTACGTGCTAGCCGGTGAAGGGGCGCTTGAAGCAAGACCAATACGGTTTAGGAACCATGAACAAGCTGTAAGCTGAACAGTCATATCAGGGGAAAGGAAGCCAGAGTTTTCACTAGCAGGCTTTCGATGACAGCCCCGTAACGCGTGGCCTCACGTCAGAGTCCGCAGGGGCTGGGTCCGCTATTTATGCCAGGCTTTTTCGGCCGACTTCACTCTTTTCTTTAGTTGCCGGTCGTAATTTTCAATGGACTCCAACTGGAAGGTAAGTGGCTTTGCATAGGTGGCGCGCTGCTGAATCTCTTCGTAGCCGGCATAGCTTACTAGCAAGAGAGGCGACAAAACATTTGTTTGCAGCAGATACTCGCCTTCGGCGTTGGTGGTAGTGGTAACGCTGAAGTGGTCTTTGCCGGTCACAACCGATACCACAACTCCCGCCAATGGCTCGCCCAACTCGTCGACAACCGTTCCTTTGAAATACTTAGCCTCTGCGGATTCTGCGGGCTCTGCAGCTTCTGCTGAAGCTGTTGCTTGAGTGGCAGGAAGCGGTGCAGCAACTGCTTGGTTAACCGTTATGGGGGCATTCATAGCAACTACCGACTTAGGTAGTGCGCGGGTTTTAGCTACTGCGTTGCTGGCATTCTGAGCGACAGCAGCAGTTGACAAGAGAAGGCTTGTCATACCGAACAATACGTGTACAAATGGCTTCATACAAACAGGTGTGGGAAAAAGAGAACGGTAGGGAGGAGCGACATCTCAACTCTAGCAGGTTGCAGTCTGCTGGTTGATGATGCAAGTATATATACTATATTCATAATATCAATGTATAAGACAATTTATTTTTTAACTAATACTATTTCATTGCACTTTGATTATATTATTCCTTGTACAAGTAGGGAATAACGATAGCTGGGCGTGGGAATTTTGTGCTCCCCCTGTCCCTGCTTACCTTTGCTTATGCCTCAACAGATTCTGATTCTCGACTTTGGGTCGCAGTACACACAGCTCATAGCCCGGCGCATCCGGGAGTTGAATGTTTACTGCGAAATCCACCCGTATACGCACGCCCCGGACCTCACTGAGGATATCCGGGGCGTTGTGCTTTCTGGCTCTCCCTGCTCCGTACGCGATGCTGAATCGCCTAACCCGGACCTCTCGCGGTACTTGGGCCAGGTGCCAGTGCTAGGCGTCTGCTACGGTGCGCAGCTGCTAGCCCACCAGCAAGGCGGCGAAGTGATGCCGGCTACCATTCGCGAGTACGGCCGAGCCCGCCTAGCCCGCGTCAACCACGAAAGCCCATTGCTGCACGGGGTACCCACCGAGTCGCAGGTATGGATGTCGCACGGCGACACCATCAAGCACTTGCCCGCGGGCTTTACCAGCATTGCCAGCACGCCCGAAGTGGAGGTAGCTGCCTTCCACATTGACGGCCAACCCACTTACGGCATTCAGTTTCATCCGGAAGTTACGCACAGCACCGACGGCAAGACCTTGCTCCAAAACTTTGTAGTGAACATCTGTGGCCTCGACCAAAGCTGGACACCAGAGCACTTTGTGGATGCCATGGTGGGTACGCTGCAGCGCACTATTGGCGAGCAAGACCAAGTTATCCTGGGCCTTTCCGGCGGGGTAGACTCCAGCGTGGCGGCCTTGCTGTTGCACCGCGCCGTTGGGAGCCGGCTGCACGGCATTTTCGTCAACAACGGCCTGCTGCGCAAAGACGAGTACGAAGACGTGCTTCACTCCTACAAAGACTTGGGGTTGAACGTACGCGGGGTGGATGCCTCCGCCGAGTTCTACGCGGCCTTGGCGGGCCTTACTGACCCAGAGCTGAAGCGCAAAGCTATTGGCCGCACCTTCATCGAGGTATTCGACCGCGAAGCCCAAAAAGTGGAAGGAGCGCGCTGGCTGGCTCAAGGCACCATCTATCCCGACGTTATTGAGTCGGTTTCAGTGAAAGGACCAGCTGTGACCATCAAGAGCCACCACAATGTGGGCGGACTGCCTGAGAAGATGAACCTGCGGATTGTGGAGCCGCTGCGGGCGTTGTTTAAAGATGAAGTGCGCGAAGTAGGCCACACCCTAGGGCTGCCAACCAACATCTTGCATCGTCACCCGTTCCCCGGCCCAGGGTTGGGCATTCGCATCCTCGGCGACATTACGCCCGCGAAAGTGGACCTGCTCCAGCGGGCCGATGCCATTTTCATTAATGGCCTGAAAGCCCATAACCTCTACGACCAAACTTGGCAGGCCGGTGTCATGCTGCTCCCCATCCAAAGTGTGGGAGTAATGGGCGACGAGCGCACCTATGAGCAGGTGGTAGCCCTTCGCGCCGTCACTAGCGTGGATGGCATGACTGCCGACTGGGCTCACCTACCCTATGAGTTTCTGGCGGAAATCAGCAACAAAATCATCAACCAAGTACGCGGCATCAACCGCGTGGTGTATGACATCAGCTCGAAGCCGCCGGCTACCATCGAGTGGGAATAAGCCACGTTGCTGCCTGCTGACACTTGATTCTTACTGCACAAAAAGGCCGCTACTCACCCAGTAGCGGCCTTTTTTGTGCTTACAACTCCAGGTACTTATACAATCACCCAAACCGTTTGGGCTCTGTTGGGCCTCTACTCTGCTTTGGGAGCAAGCAACTGCTCTACTTCCAGCAAGAGGGCTGTATTTTCGAGGATGTCGCGCAGCTGGGTTAGCTCCACGAGGGAAAACACCAGCGCCAAGTGCGGGGCTGGGGTACGCAAGGCAATACAGCGGCATTCGGGGTCGGTGGTACGCAGGCAGTGGTGTTGCCACGTATCAGCCACAACGCGACGGAAATCCGTGAATTCGGTGGTGGTAGCTGCTAGAGCTACGTTGCCGAAACAAACATGCAAATGGCAAGTGCGCGGACAACGGGCACAGTAGCCGAACTCGTTATGATGAAAGAATTGAGCCATGGATAGTTCAGTTACGGATGATAACTAGCCCCAAAAGTATCATTATTTATAATTTGTCTAAATAATATTTCTGATAAGATAGCTCCTTCTCGGTCTGCGCACTTATGCTGGTGGTGGTGCTTTCTTGATGAACTCACCCCAACAGTAGTTTCTGCGTAGAAGCCTCAACACCTTCCTTCTCATGCCGTTGCTACTGCGCCCATTTCCTTTATGAAACGCCCTACTTTCCGCCAGTTACTGGGCTTTTCGTTGTTGGGAATGGTAGTAGTGGTGTTGGGTGTGGCTGGGTTGCTGGGTTCCAATTGGGGCCGGCGGCAGGTGGAAGCATTGGTTAGGGAACGGATGGCCCGCAACTCCGATTTGGTGTTGGCTCCGTTCGAGGTGGAATTCTCGGCCTTGCGCGACTTTCCAGATTTCACTGTCTCCGTCCATCATTTCCATCTTACCGATACCACGGCTCGTGGAGCCGTACCGGTGTTGCGCATTGGCCGAGCCGAAGCCCGGCTTGCACTCAGCAAGTTGCTACGCGGAAACGTACACGTGCATCACCTGACCCTGTTCGATACAGAGTTTCGTCAGTTTACCGACTCGCAAGGCACCGACTGGGGTTTGCACGGCAAAGGAGCACGCCGCCAACGCGCTACCATCCCGCCCGATTTTGATTTAGATTCTCTGCTGCTCGTCAACTTTCGTGTTGCGGACCGCAACGACTTGCAGAAAAGCGGTTTTGAAGCGTTTGTACGCCGGGCTCATTTGCACGTCAAAGGCCGGGAAGGTGTTGCGCAGGTACGAGGCGCTTTGCACGGCGAACTGGTGTATCTGCGTAGCGGACGGGGCAACTTGTTTGAGCGTGAGCCTGTGCGCGCGTGGGTTGGCTACCAATACAACTTCGAGGAACGCAAAGGCACCTTCCTGCGCACCTTAGCCACGCTCAACGGCGACACCGTTCTTATTAGAGGTACGCACCAAGCTCCGCCACCAGGCCAGCCCCGCGGTACCCGCCTCGATTTGCGCATGGTAGGCTCGCAGCCACTGCTGGAAGTACTGCGGGTGGCTCTGCCGAGCGGCCTGCACCGGTTTTTGGCGGGCGCCAAAAGCCCTAGCCACGCTCGTATCTGGTACACCATCAAGGGGTTCAGTGGCCCTACGACCCGGCCGCGCACCATTCTACAGTTTCAGCTACAGAACGCGCAGCTGCGGTGGGCCGATTCATTGCGGCGCATCCGGCGGTGGGATGCACGCGGCATCTTCGACAATGGCTCCGACCATTCGTCTCGCACCACCTCCCTCACCTTCAGCCAATGCCGCCTGTATTCGTCGGCTGGCGAGCTGGATGCGGCTCTTACGGTTCGTGACTTTACGCGGCCGTTTCTTGGGGGGCGAGTACGTGGGCGAACAGAACTACAAACCTTGTCGGCGGTGGTGGCTCCGGGCTTGTGGCAGGCTCGCAACGGCAACGCGGCGCTGGATCTGCACCTCAATGGTCCGTTACAAGAGCTCACCACTCTTCCCGGCAATCGGGTGGCCCGCACAGCAGCCAGCGCCTTGCCACCCTTACGGGTACGGGGCACTATTACCTTGGAAGATGCCTCCTTTCGGGTTCCAAGCCGCGACGCTACCGTATCGGGGCTGAACGTACGCCTGGGCCTCCGCGACAGCTCTTGGCTGCTGGAAAACCTATCGGGGCGCCTGAACGGCATGAATGTGCGGGCTAATGCCACCACCACATATTTACTGTCGTACTTCAATGGCCAGCATCCGGTTACCACTGTCACGGGGCGCTTTACAGTGGACGAGTTGCGCTTAGACCAGCTCCGCCGCTTGTTGGCCCCGCCGACTGGCCGGGCTACGCGCTTGCCTCGGGAGAAGCGCCGCAGTCGGCCGCAGCGCCAGGAGCTAGCAGCCCGAGCCATGAACCTGCTGCCACCGGGCTTGCACCTTAATATCAAGCTGTGGTGCGGTCGGTTGGTATTGCGAGCCGATACGCTGCACGACCTGGCGGCCACCGTACGCCACAATGGGCGCCAGGTGCAACTTACACAGCTGCAAACCCGGGTGTGGGGCGGCTCCGTGAAAGGAGCCGTCAGTTGGCCCACCGACACGCTGCAAACTCAGCCCGTGTCTGTACAGCTGTCCTTGCGGTTCAACACCATGCAATACCGCCGTGTGTTGGCTCTGCTCGACCGTTCGCCGCAACGTCCTTCCTCCCCCACGTCGTTCACCGCCGACCCTAGCCTGCGGGAAGTGTTGTTGAGCGCCAACGGCCAGGTAGTAGCCAGCATTGGAACTCTGCGCTTGCCCGCCGGCGAAAACTTAACCAACCTACACCTTCGCATAAACAAAACGGGCACTGCCTTCCGGATTCCGTACCTGAATTTCAGTACCAGCGCCGGCGGAGCGGGCCGCGTAAGCGCCAACGCCCGGCTCGATGCCGGTCAACTGGCGGCCGCCCACGCCGACGTGAACTTGCGCTACGGGACCCTTGATGTGCAGCGCCTGCTTCGGCTCTTGGCGGCCCTAACTCCGCCTGCGCCGCAGAACCAGTTGGCTAGTGCCGCTCGCCTTCGGTCTTCCTCTCCTTTTCTGGATGGCACGGTTACAGCCCGGATTCGCGTTTCCGCCGACCGAGTGCAGTATGCTGTACTGCGAGGCAACGATTTTCGCCTGATAAGCCGCCTTGAACCAGGCGCAGCACGGCTAGAGAGCTGTACGCTACGGGCGTTTGGCGGCTCCATCTCTTTGCAGGGACGGATGCAAACTGATGCAGGCGCTGCGCATCATCCGCTACGAGCCCAAGTACGCCTTCAAGAGGTGGAGCTGCCTGCTTTGTTCCGGTTGGCGGAAGCGTTGCGCTTCGACGTGCTACGCCCCGACAACATCCGGGGTACTATGCGCTGCGAAGCCGACCTGCACACCGACCTCAACGAGGCCTTTCTGCCCGACCTCGACAACACCTACGCCTATCTGAAAACCGACTTGCGTAATTTAGAGCTGCTTGATGTAGAAGCGCTGACGGAGGCGTTGAAGTTTCTGCGCGCCAAACGAACCAGTCACCTGTACTTCGAGCCGGTAAGTCCACGCTTCGTACTTGATGGTGCCCGAGTACTAGTGCCCGACCTGCACCTTAACAGCAACCTCTCCGACCTGCAAGTAAGCGGCGAATACTACCTCAACGGCCAAACTGATATGTTTGTGGGTCTGAGTCCGATGCAAGCACTGTTCGGCAACAACAAGAAGCGAGTGGCCCGCATCCAAAGTGGTGAGGCTACCAGCCAGCCTAGTCGGGGCCTGCTGTATGTACGCCTGAACCGCTTACCCGGCACTCCCTACAAAGTGCGCCCCTTTCAAAAACTAGAGCAACGTAGGCAGCAAGAGCTGCTTCAGCATGAGTATCAGCGGTTTCTGCGCACCCATCAGATAGACACTACACTGCGCCTGTTGCGGTAAGCCATAATTGTACATGAACAATTAGTGGAAATAATATAGCTCTGTAAAGAACTGTAAACTAGTGGCTTTTATGTTAAGTCGTAATACCTCATATTGCATTATATACCATGGTTTTACTTTCTATTTATCTTATCCGCCATGTCGTCAGTTTCTTCTCTCCTGATTCCTGAGAACGAGGTTCAGCGCTTGAACTCTATCCGGAATTACAATGTGAAACGCGCACTACAAGAGCCCGTTTTTGGGGAGTTTGTAACACTGGCGGCACGCATTTTCGACCTGCCCATTTCATTGATTGCGCTGGTTGATGAAACGGATGTACTGTATCAGGCAAACCACGGCTTACCTAACGTCCAGGTGCAGCCACGGCAGGAAGCTCTTTGTGCCACCGCCATCCTCGACCATAGGGCAGTGGTATACAGTGACCTCAGCATCGAATCATCCCCACTTATTACGCTGCAGGCGGCGGAGGCCGCACACGCCAAAGGGCTTCGCTTCTACGCGGCAGCTCCTATCCAAATGCCTGACCAGGGGCGGATCGGAGCCATCTGCATCATCGACTTGCAGCCCCGCACCTTCAGTCAGGGCGAGCAATGCTTGCTGGAGCTGATAGCCGCGTTGATTAGCCAGATGGTGGCGGTACGTTACTGCTGCCTCTCCTCGCCAGTGCTGGGTGAAGAGCACTGGCAAATAATTCGGGAGCAAGTGCAGGAAGAACTACAAGGAATATTGGCACTGGTCCGCTACATCGTGTATCGTCATGGCACCCAAGTACCTGTGCCGGAGGATATTCTGGTCCTCATCAGCCGCCGCTTAGACGACGTGCGTGAAGTGCTAGATGACTACGAAAGCTAGCCGTCAGCACCTGTTTGACAAGAAGAAGCCCCTGCCGCGCTAACCGGCAGGGGCTTCTTTTTTGTAGCTAAGTGCCAGCAAGTTCGGGCAAGGCTAGTCAGCGAGAACTCATTGCATACGTTGCTGGGTGCTTTCTAGTGGTCAAAACACTTTGGGCAGTTCGATACCCCGAATAGTACGGAACAGACTGAGCGCGTTCTGGTCGGTGAGGCCCCCGATGTAGTCGGTGAGTAGGATGATTTGCTCGTAGGCTGATACGTCTTCCTGGGGGCCGCTAGCCCGAAACTGCTCAGGCAAGAGTTGTTGCAGCTTACGAGAACGGGGCCCCGCGTGCGGATCGAAGGTGGCATGCAAAAAAGCATCGAGCAGTCCGGCCATCACCTCAAAGCCGGCGGCTTCAATTTCCAGCACCGGGCGGCTATGGTAGAGGTGTTCCACCGTTAGCGCGTTCATGTGCTGGAGTTGCTCCCAACAATCGAGTTGCTGCACCAGGGGTTCATCGGCGCGGCCGTGGAGGAAGGCGGTAGAACGGTCCGCGAAGAGCCGAGCGGTTTGCTGTACCAGGCGGTTGATAAGCCGGGCCCGCAGGTAGCCCAACTCTTCGCGCCAGTCGCGCCATTCTACGGAACCGCGCCGGTTGGGCGCGTCGCCGAGGGTTTCGCGCAGCAGCCGCAGGCCTACCTCGCAAGGAATCAGACCTAGTTTGAGGCCATCTTCGAAATCGATGATGCGGTAACAGATGTCATCGGCAGCTTCTACCAGAAACGCCAGCGGATGCCGGTGGTAGAAGCCCAGTGCGGACCCAGGAGGCTTGGGCAATAAGCCTAGCTCTTGTGCTATTTCCTGAAAGCGCACCGCCTCCGTTTGGAAGTAGCCGTGTCTTTTTTCGCTGGTGCCGCGGGTGCTGGCTTCTTCCTCGAACACGGAAGGCCGGGGATACTTGGTGAATGCGCCTAGCGTAGCATACGTTAGGCCTAACCCGGCCGAGCCGCTGCTGTGGGCGGCGTACGTATGCGTAAGCACCCTAAACCCGGCAGCGTTGCCTTCAAACCGCTGCAAATCGGCGCGTTGGGCGGCGTTGAGCACCCGCACAAAGGGTTCGGCGGCAGAACTACGAAAGTAGGTGGAAATGGCATCTTCGCCGGAATGCCCAAAGGGCGGATTACCAATGTCGTGCGCCAAGCAGGCCGCCGCCACAATGTCGCCGAAGTCGGAATCGAGGTGAGGCATGGTACGGGCCAGCCCTTCGGTTTCTTCCAGTAGCAGCCGGCCCCCAAGGCGACCCAACGAGCGGCCCACACAAGCCGTTTCCAGTGAGTGGGTGAGGCGAGTATGCACGAAGTCGGTTTCTGGCAACGGCATCACCTGAGTTTTGCGCTGCATACGCCGAAACGCCGAGCTGAACACCACCCGATCATAGTCGGCTACGAAGGCGCCGCGCACGGGAGGCGCATCCGTTACAACGTGCAACTGTGGCTGCTCGGGGTAGCGGCGGCGGCTTAGGAGCCTCTCCCAAGTCATGGCAGGGGTATCGGAGAAATCAGTCTGGAGGTGCATCATGAGGTAAGCAAGGTACGGCAAAGGCCTAAAACCTGAACTTCCTTCGCTTAGCTACACTCACTTTACGGGGCAAGCAGCCATTTTTTATTCATAGGCCGCCATAGCCAGTTGGCCCGCCTCCATACCCTATCACCCGAGAGCAGGCACCCCTTGGCCGTTGCGCGAACGAAAACGAGCCAAAAACATGACACGTCACATCTTTGGCTCGTTGCTGAAATCAGCAATACGCTTTACTAGGTTGCCTTTACTGCAACGCAGTTAGTGTGGCAACCAGCAAAGGGCAGTTGCTAGGCTAGTGTTCTGAAGTTCAATTTAGTTGGAACTGACTTGCTTGAGCGCCACTTGGTGCCATTTGGCAAATGCCAGCCACTGACGCCGCCAATAGTCGTAGTCGCCCAGTACGCAAATCACTCTGTCGCCTTTAAAGTAGATACGGGTTTTGATTTGCTGGTTTCGCCACTCAATGGCTCCAGCCTCGTCAGGCTCCATATCTTCTACATTCTCCCACAGGAAAGAACGAGGGGTTTCGTGTTCTTGGCCCAGCATATCTTGCCAAAGCCGCATAGCATGCGCAATCGGGGAAGGAAACATGGAAGCTGACAGTAAATAACAAATAAGCCGCACTACGCTGACTCGACAGTATAGCAAGATAATCTTATTTTATGCAGCTTGTGCATCTATTTGTAAAAAAATATACTTCTAAATCTTAGGAGTAAAAATGCTGTATTTGGCAATGAACTAAACTAAATCTTACAAAGTCTCAATGATTACAGCAAAAATCTAACAGCTATCATTACTATACCAGGCAACAACTTCTGTTAATAATTCAAATTATCAACCACAGTAACACCACCACACTAAATGCTGCCATGATTTCTCGCTTCATGCCACGACGTAGCCAGCTGTTTGCGTCTCCTATTAACAGGAAATGGCCTTCCTGTTTTGCTACCTGTGAGAGTAGCAAAACAGGAAGGCCATACAATCGAGTCAGCTGCAACCTATAGCTGCTCCTCTCCTATCCGGCCAAGCAGCCGGACAGTGGCGTAACCCAGCACTAGAAACACGCCATATAGCAGCGTTACGCCCCACGTGCCAAGGTGCGAGAAAGGATGCAACAAGCGGCTTACGATGTCGAAAAATAAGGTAAGTGGGTTCGTGACAACGTCCCAGGAGTTGAAGCGCAGGTAGCGCCCCAAATAGATACCAAACGAGCTGAGCAGCAGCGCTACGGTGGCAAAGCCCCAGCCAGCCCACCACCCAAGCCGCCGGGTTACGAGGGCTTGCATGTCGGTGAGAGAGGCGTAAGCCAACATGAGACCGTTCCAGGCGCAGCTCAGGATGAGAGCTAGGTCGTACCAATACGGTACGCCGGCACGCCGCTCTAAGTGAAAGAGGTCGGTAAGAATATAGGGCGCATTCGGAAAAAAGAGCAGCCACACAAGCCCGACCGGCAACAGCACCCGCGCTTTTAAACGGCCCGCCGATAGGCCCAGCATGGTGCTCAGCCCGAATGGAATGAAGGCCAGGAACAGGTTCCAGAGCAGGAACACGAACGTAAGCTGCTGCGTGAAAAACACTCGAAAGGAAATCAGCAGTACGCTCAGCGCAAGGGAAGCGCCTAGCAGCAGGATCAGATTCAGCCGTTGCCGGATCTGAGGCAACTCAAGTGAAGTAGGTGAAAGCGGCATAAATGCAAGCAACGGTGTGTCGTCAGCGGGTAGCAACGAGTCGGGCAGCAGAAAAAGTGCGCAGCCTTGAAAGTTACAACCCACTAGCGAGAAACCGCGACCCGTTTACTTTTTGAAAAACCAGGAATACGCAAACCACAGCAGCACGATAACAATCATAATGTACCAGCCCCACTTGCCGGGGTCACGCGGCGTATCGTCGCTGTAGATTCGTGGTCTGCGTTTTAGGCCGGGCATCTGCATATGTCCCTAACGTTATGGTAAGAAATCCTTTTCCTTACAAACAACGCAGAACGATTATGTTCCGTTGCAGCGCAGGTTAAGGCTAGCACCGCTCCGAATGTAGGTCTTACTCCACCCCGCCAGCGGCCCAGCGCAGGGTGGCTTGTGTTTGGGCATACTTGGCTTGCAGTTCGGCCAATTTCACGCGGGCACTCACCAGCGTGGCTTCCCGCGAGTTGAGCAGAAACACCGAGCTTTCCCCGTTCTCGAACCGTACTTGTTCGCCGTTGCGCAACCGCTCCGCATTCTGCACCATTTGTTCCTGCAAGCGGAGTTGCTCGCGTAGAGCTTCCCAGTCGTTGGCGACAGTGCGCACGCCGGCCTGAATTTCGCGGGCGTCTTGTTGAAGGTCTAGCTCGGTTTCCTGAAGCTTGAGGCGGTTGAGTTGCAGCTTGGCCCGCTCTTGCCGCAACAGCAAAGGATAAGCGAAGCTCACACCTAGCTTGTAGTTGTTTTCCAGGTAGCTACCACTCAGGCGGGCACCGGCTTCGGGGTTGAAGGGCTGGCCGGCTTGCAGTATATTATAATCGAGGCTGATTTTGGGCAGCAGCTTGTTGGCTAACAGGCGTCGCTCTATACCCAGTTGGCTGAGTTTGGCCCGGCTTTTCTGCAGTTCCGGATGAATCTGCTGGGCGAGTTCGGCGAGAGCAGCCACCGAGTCGGGCGGCAAGGGCTGCCAGCCAGCCGACGCAGGTAGTGCCTGGGGCCGTACGGTGGGAGGCAATTCGCGGGGTTGCTGTTGCTCGTCCCAGAGGTAATTGCTGAGCAGCAAGGTGGCATTGCGCCACGCCACGCGGGCTTGCACCAGCGTAGCCTGCCGGTTTTGCAATTCGGTTAGAGCCTCTACGGAGTCGATGGCCGCTAAGTCGCCGAGTTGCACACGTTGGCGGACGGCCCGAAAACGCACCTCCGCTAGTTCTGTGTTGAGGCGCAGCAACTCCAGCCGCTGGTAGTGCAGGCTCCAGTCCCAATAGTCTTTGGCAGCTTGCAGAATCAGCTTGTTGAGGGCGCCGCGCCGTTCGGCTTCAGCTAGCCGCTGCAGGGCCTGCGCTTGGCGCACGGCGGCGCGGCGTTCGTCGAGGAGCATGCCCTGCGCCAAGGGCACGGACAGTCCTACGTAACTCAGCCCAGACAACGGGGTACCGTTCTCGGGGTTGATGTAGTTGCCCACTCCCCGCTCGAAACCGGCCTTTACATCAGCCCCAAACCACAGCGGCACGCGCAGTTGAGTGTCCCAGTCGTGGAAATATTCTTTGCCCCCGAACGTCTTGCCGTAGTACTTGCTGGTGGCCGCCGGGTCGAACAGCCCACGGGCAAAGCGCACTTCCTGGCGGGCGCGCTCGGGCAGCAGCCCTGCCTGCCGGGCTACGGGGTGGCGCAAGGTCACGTACGTCAGCAAATCAGCCAGCCGAAACACCCTGCTTGTATCGGGCAACGCCACCGGGCGCGCCGCTTGTAGCGGCCCGTTGCCAGCTGCTGAAGTGGTGGTTTGGGCCACTGCGGCTGGCGCAAGCAAGCCAAAAGTCGCCGCCAGTGCTCCTATCCATCGAATAGACCGCCAGTTCATTTCGTTTCCTCCTCCCCAGGATCAGCCTCGGTTTTATCTGCTTTCTTGGCGGCTTTGCCGGCGTACGTGGCGGCGGGCTTCCCAACGAAGTTCGGCGGGAAGCCATTGAGTTGCCGCCACAGCTCGTACCAGATCGGCACATCGTCGAGCAGGGCCCAGCCGTACACCCCCGACCCAACCCGCAGCGGCTTGGGCCACGGCTCCTGGGCGGGGTCGGGCGTGACGAGCACCCGGTACTGGCCCTGCGAGTCGATGTTGTCGATGACGGCCACCACCCCGCCAAACGTCCCGAAGCTGGTGCCGGGCCACCCGCTGAATACCAAGGCGGGCCACCCATCGAATTGTAAACGAACGCGGCGGCCTACGCTCAGCAGCGGAATGTCCATGGGCCGCACGTATAGTTCGGCGGCCAGTTGGGGCGCGTCGGGCATCACCGTTACCACGGGCTCACCTTCTTTCACAATATCACCAAGGCCGGTTTTAAGGGCCCGTACTACGTAGCCGTCTTGCGGGGCCTGGATGTGGTAGAAGCCCGAGCGAATCTGTAGGTTGGACAGTTCGTTGCGCATCTTGGCAATCTGCCCTTCCGTATCAAACTGGTAGGAAGTCACGGATCGCCGGTCGGATTCCGATTTGGCTAATTTGTCTTGGTACTCAGCGGCGAGGGAGGCTAGTTCCAGCTGCGCGTTTACTAGCTCCTGGCGGCTAGCCCCCAGCTTGTTTTCCACTGCTTGGCGCTTGGCTGTGCTTTCCTGAAACTTCAACCGCCGCTGTTCCAGCTCGGTCAGTGACTTCAGGCCTTGCTTGTAAAGCAGCTCCTGGCGCTCTAGCTGCTGACGCGCAATATCGAAGTCGTTGTTGGCGGCGCGCAGTTCTGCTTCATCGGAATTCACTTTTAGCTGAGTTTGGGTCACCTTGTTGCGGGCTTTGTCGAGGCTTACCCGTAGGCCAGCGCGCAGGGCCGCTTGCTGGCTGCTCAACGCCTGCCCCTTAGCCCGGTTCTCGCGCAATGAGGCCACCTTGGCTTCCAGTTGTTCGCTGGTGCGGGCCAGCAGCTGCGGGTCGAAGTACTTGTCTTTAATCTCGGTGATGACCATCAGCGTGTCACCTTTGCGTACTCGTTGGCCTTCCCGCACTTGCCATCGGTCGATGCGCCCGCCTATGGTGCTGGGCACAATCTGGGGCCGGTCTTGCGGACGAAGCGTGGTGAGCGTACCAGTGGAACGGATGTTTTGCGTCCAGGGCATAAAGCCGGCTACCAGCACCAGCAGCCCCAGGCCTGAGGCCCACCGGGCCAGTGCACGGCCGGCACGCGGCGTTTGCACGTACCGGAACGCCCGGAAATGCGACCCCTTGGGGTCGGTTTCATGGAGCGGATTTTCAGCGAAAGGCATCGGAATGAGAGGTAAAAGGGAAGCTAGAAAGCAGTGAATAGGAAAAGCAGGCCGAAAACTGTCTTGGCAGGTGGTGCTTGCGGGTTAGGCCAACAGCTCTTGCACCTGGCTTTGGCGGCTAAGCTCTTGATAAGGACCGTCGGCCACTACGCGGCCGTCACGCAGAACCACTAGGCGTGGGCAGAACGCCAGCACACGGGCATCGTTGGAGGCAAGCAGCACAGTCCAGCCGTGGCCGGGCGCCAGCACACGGCCCAGAATGCGTAGCCGTTCGGCGGGCTCCACTCCAGGCAAAAAGTGGTCGAGCAGCAGCAAGCGCGGACGGCGCACCAGCGCCCGGGCTAGCAGGAGTTTCTGGCGGGCACTATCGGCAAATGGTGAGCCGATGCCTAGGGGCGTATTCAGCCCAAGTGGCCGGCCGTACACATCATTGCGCAACCCCACCAGCTCCAAGGCCCAAGCCACGTCTTCGGGCGTTACGCTGGCCTGGCCTAGCGTTAAGTTTTCCAGCAGCGTGCCTTCAAATAGGTTTTGATGCGAAATATTGTCGCCGACATACTGACCCAGAGCCTCGGAGGCAATGTCTTGCAAGGCCAGGACGTCGTAAACAACCACTCCCGTATAGCCTTGCAGCAAGCCAGCCAGGATGCGCAGTAAAGTGGTTTTGCCGGAGCCATCAAAGCCCGCCAAGCCTAGGTGCTCGCCCGGCGTCAGCGCCAACGACACGTCTTGCACGGCCGAGCGAGTAGCGCCGGGGTAGTGATAAGCCAAGTGCCGTATTTCCACCTCCAGACCTTGGGAGGCTGGTGTAAGTGGCAACTGCGCCCCCGTATGGCTTTCTATAACCGGCAAGTCGAGTACGTGCCCGATTTTGTCGAGCGAGGTTAGCGCGTCGTACACCACATCAAGCTTGAGCAGCACCTTTTCGATGGCCGAAATAGTGAGGATGATGACGATTTCGGAAGCCACAAACTGCCCGATATTAAGCTGACGGCTGATGAGCAGCCAGCAGCCGATGATGAGCAGCGCGGCCGTAACCAGCGTTTTGAACGCCACGAAACCCCAATACTGCGTCAGCAACACGCTGAAGTGGCTTTTGCGAGCCTTTAGGTAGCCTTCCACTAGGTTGTCGGTGCGCTCCAGGGCGAGTTGCTGGCGGGGCGGGTGCCGAAACGTGTGCACGGTGCGGGCTACATCCTCTAGCCACGCCACCACCCGGTACTTGTACTTCGATTCTGTAAGGCTGGTGCTCAAGCCCTTAGGACCCGTCACGCGAATCATGAGAGCCAACAAGGCCAGCAGCAACAAGCCAAAAGCAATGAAAATGGGGTGGTAGAACGAGAGCAGCAGCAACCCGAATAGCAGCTGTACTGCTGCCGCCGAAAACTCAATCAACAGCGTCGACAGCCCCTTTTGCAGCGTAGGCGTGTCGAGCAGGCGGTTCATCAGTTCGGGTAGGTACTGTCCATCCAACGACTCGGTGCGCACCCGCGGCAGGCGGACCGCAAAATCAAAGCTGACACGGGCAAACAGCCGTTGCTGGATGAATTCCACCAAGTATACCTGCATCACTTGCAAGCCGCCTACCAGCAACGTGCCCACCACAATAAACACGATGAGGACCACCAGGGACGTGCTAACATCGCCGCTGCTTACAAAGCCAATAACCGATTGCACGCCCAGCGGCAACGACAAGCTAATAAGCCCGGTAAGCGCAGCATATACGTAGAGGTAGGTGATGTCGCGCCGTTCGGAACCGAGCAAGCGAAACAGGCGCTGCACGGGCGTAAGAGCAGAAAGAGAAGGTTCAGCCATAGTTTGGAAGTTTCAAGGGAATGGATAACGGGCTGTTCTTGGCTGCTTGCTGACTGGCAGTAGCAATGGGCACAAGCAGGCACTAACAGCCCGTATTGCAAGGGTGCAGGTAAGAGAAAGACCGACGCGCTGCGGCATCAGCCAGCAGCAGGTAGCTTAGGCTAGGACTTTGAAAACCAGATTTTCCAGAAAGACATACACCGTTTCCTCGGCCGGTTTCTGGGCCAACGAGTCGGTGAGCGAAGGCAGGTGCTGCGCGAAAAAGAGTTGCTTGCGTGCTGCTTCCAACAGGGTGCTAACCAAGGTATGCGGGTACGGATACGTAGGGTTGATTTCACTTACCACCACGGCCATTCTGGCGGCCAGCCGCTTGTACTCCCGAAACAACCCGGCTCGGTTGTCTTCATCCACTTCCTTGGTGAGGTACGCCTTTGAGGCCTCGCTCACCACAATGCGGTAGAGGGCCGCGCCATCAATGTGGGTGGTAGCCGACTCCGCGTGGTGGCTGTTCGTAAGAATGCGCAACATCAGGCGCAGCCGCTCGGTGGGGCTAGGCACATTGTGCGTGTGAAAACGCATTTGGAAGCCCAGCCACGCCCAATACCACGACACCAGATACACCAACAGCCGGTGCTTGTTCTCGAAATAGCGGTACAACGATGCCTCCGTGGACTCCATCCGCTGGGCCAGCTTCTTGAAAGTAAATTGCTCGAAGCCTATTTCGTCTATCAGCTTTACACTCTCGGCCATTAGCCTACGTCCCAAATCGGTGTCTTGTGGGTCGCGCAGATAGAGCCGTTCGTTTAATTCTATCCGCAGTTGGGTGCTTGCTTGTGGGGGAGTTTCCATACGAACATGAAAGCATCTACATCTTTTGTAATAGCTTTACTATTACAGCTACAAACCAACCACTTCCCATATTATAGGAAGCGGAAAGGGTTTATCTGTCTTTTCTATACGACAAAGGTAAAGCCACGCCACTTGCCACAGCTTAAAAAAAGGTTAAATCGAGCTTAATTCGGCGTTAAAATCAATAAGCTGAGTATTTCTATACAACGTATTTCCTTTCCTACTGCTGGCAGCAGTACCCAAGAGCCAGACAAGTTGAGAGTACTGTAGTCTTTGCTTCTATAATAGTATTACTATCACACACAGAAGCCTGCACCTCTCTTGTATACCTTGCCCGTGCTTCCTTCGTACATTTGGGCAGCAAGCTGCGGCATGGCAGCTTCACTTTCTTCTCGCCTCACTTATTGGCTTTCCGGTTTATGCCGTTTTTTTATTTCGTGCGCATGGCTGCGCTAGGGTGCTGTTTGGCGCTAGCGCTGCCCAACCAAGCCCAGCAAACCACGCCACGGCCAGCTGCTACCCGCCCGCCGGCTAGCAAGCCAGCGTCTACCTCTACTTCTGGCAAACCCACCACTCCCGCGGTCAAACCAAGTACAACCACCCCAGCGCCTAAAGCTGCAGCCAGTACTACACCCTCCAAACCGGCAGCCACTACCTCGAAGCCCGCCACTACGGCGGCCAAACCAGCAGCGGGCCCTACCGTTGCGCCCCGCCCTACCGGACCACCCCTGCCCGCCAACCTGGGGTCGACGGACCTGAACATCCGCTACAAAAACGGCAAGACCCTCATCAGCCAGCAACGCTACGATCTGGCCATGACGGAGCTAGAGCCGTTGGCCGCCCCCGGCAACAAGTTCAAACAAGCTGCTGAAGCCGCCTACTTGTATTCAGTGGCTGCTAGCCGCGCCAAAAAATGGAGCGAAGCCGAGCAAATGCTGAATCTGCTGCGGACAGAATACCCCCAGTGGCCTAACCTGCACGAAGCCTTGTTTCTGCAAGGCCAAGTCTCGTTCGAGCAGAACGACTTTGAAAACGGCTTGCGGGTGCTAGCTGAGCTGCCCATCGACAAGCTGGTGCAGGAACGGGAAAACATGAAGGCCGTGTACTTGCCTCGGATTCGAGACAAGGCAGCGTTTCAAAGTTTGCTGAAAGCCTATCCGCAAGAAGCAGCGCTAGGCCGGGCGTACGCCAACAAGCTGGCTAATGGCGGCTGGTACACCGACGCCGACAAAGGGCAGCTCGACCAGCTCATCGCGCAATTTGCGCTGGACCGTAGCCGCTACACGCCCCGGCCAAACGCCGTCAAAAAAAGCATCTATACTATTGGTGTGCTGCTTCCCTTCGAGTTTGATGATACGAGTTGGGAAACCCGCCGCAAAAACCAGTTTGTAACGGAGCTGTACGCCGGGTTACGCCTCGCCCAGGATTCGTTGCAACGAGAAGGCCACCCCGTCCAGCTGTTTGCCTACGATACCGGCGCCGATACGCTCCAGTTGAAGCAGGTGCTGGCGCTGCCAGAGCTAGCCGGCATGGACCTCATCATTGGCCCGGTATATAAATCCGGCAGCAAGATCCTGGCCCGCTATGCGCAGCAAAAGCAAATCATCTGCGTTAATCCTCTTTCCCAGGACGGCGACTTGGTGCTGGATAATCCTTGGCACTACCTGTTTGCTCCGAGCATGACCACGCAGGCCCAGCAAGCTGCACAGTTCGCGTACACCCGATTGGGAGGCGCCCGCACGGCAGTGGTACTGCACGAAGACACCAAGGACGAAGCCGCTTTTGGTGTAGCGTACAAGCAAGCCTATGAAGCTTTGGGCGGCCGAGTGGTGCAGCTACGGCGCATCAACTCCGACGTGGAAGAGTCCTTGAATGCTGGCTTTGCAGGCATTGACTTGAAAAGCATAGGGCATTTGGTTGTAGCGTCCGATGCTCGTAAGGCCGGACCGTATACGCTCGGCGTGATGCAAAGTCAGGGAGCCCGCTTGCCGTTGTTCACCTACGCTTCCTGGCTCGACAACAACCGAATCAGTCTGGGTCAGTTGGATGCCCGCGACGTGTATTTTGTACATCCTAAGTACCTCGACCGAAATAGCTTTGGAGTGCAACGTTTTCGGCAGCTGTACTTGCAGCGGCAGGGGCTGCCACCTTCCGTGTTTGCTTTCACGGGGTTCGAGCTGCTCTATTACTTCGGCTCGCAGTTGCACCTCAATGGGCCTGCTTTCCAGCAGCAACTTACCAATGCAGGGCCAGTGTCAGGCGCTGTGTTCCAGGGCATCGGCTACCCCGGCGGCGCCCACGACAACCAGTATGTACCGCTCATTAAATTGGAGCGCCTAGAGCTGGAATTGCTGAACCCAGTAGGCATTCGGTAGGTTATAGAAGGGTGCAATGCTTCTGGCTTTGCAGCTAAATTCCTACCACGACTCTCGTTCAACGACACGCGACGTTTTTGAAAAGCTCGCGCTACTTTTTGCTTTCGTCTTATGCAACTCTCCTCTCCTACCACCGCCCCCGAACTTGCGCTGCCAACCAGTGCAGCGCTTTTTGAGCGGGCCAAAAATCATATTCCGGGTGGTGTCAACTCGCCGGTGCGGGCATTCCGCGCAGTGGGCGGCCATCCGGTATTCATGCAGTCGGCTAAAGGAGCGTGGCTGACCGACGTGGATGGCAACCAGTACCTGGACTTCATCAACTCCTGGGGGCCCATGATTCTGGGCCATGCGCCGGACATCGTGCTTGATGCCGTGCAGGCCGCTATTCCAGCGTCGCTTTCGTTTGGAGCCCCTACCCGCCGTGAGGTGGAAATGGCGGAGCTTATCAAACAGATGGTGCCCAGCATTGAAAAAGTGCGGCTAGTAAACTCCGGTACGGAAGCTACTATGTCGGCTATTCGGGTGGCTCGGGGCTACACAGGCCGCAACAAAATCATCAAGTTCGAGGGTTGCTACCACGGCCACGGCGACTCATTTCTGATTGCGGCCGGCTCTGGCGCCCTCACCCTCGGCACCCCCGACTCACCGGGCGTTACTGAAGGCGTAGCGCAGGACACGCTAACCGTTCCTTACAATGACCTGCCTGCGGTGCAGCACATCATTGAAGTGAACGAGGGCCAAGTGGCCGCTCTGATTCTGGAGCCGGTAGTAGGCAACATGGGCCTGGTAGCGCCACAGGAAGGCTACCTGCAAGGCCTACGCGACTTGTGCACCCAGCACGGCATCGTGTTAATTTTCGACGAGGTGATGACGGGCTTCCGGCTGGCTCGTGGCGGCGCGCAAGAGCTGTATGGCATTACGCCGGATATGACCACGCTCGGCAAAATCATTGGTGGTGGTATGCCCGTAGGAGCCTACGGTGGCCGCCAGGATATCATGGACAACGTGGCTCCTGCTGGCAAGGTGTACCAAGCCGGCACGCTCTCCGGCAACCCAATTGCCACGGCTGCGGGCATTGCGCAGCTCACATATCTGCAAGAGCACCCCGAGCTATACGACGAGCTAAACCGCATTACCACCCGCCTCGCCGATGGCACGCGTCAAATTGCCGCCGAACTGGGCCTAAACTATACGGTCAACCAGGTAGGCTCGATGTTCAGTGTGTTCTTCACCGACAAGCCCGTGCATAATCTAGCTGATGCCAAGCATTCTGATACCGAAGCATTTGGCCGCTACTTCCGCGCCATGCTGCACCGCGGCATCTACTTGGCTCCGGCGCAGTATGAGGCCTTGTTTGTTAGCACGGCCATCACCGATGAACTTGTGGAAGTGTATCTGACGGCTTGCCGTGAAGCTATGCGCGAAGCCCACGGTCTGTAGCAGAGTGTATATAGTCGGGTAAGAATTAGCATAACGTGTTAAGCACCAAGAAAAGCCGAACCTGTAGATTCGGCTTTTCTTATGTCCTACCGAAAACCAAGCCTGGGTGCACAATGCGCTACAAGCTCGCTCTCGTACAAGATTTGGGCGAAGCAGCTAGCCCCCAACCGGAACAGTATGCCGCCTAGTAGGCGTACTACGACTTGATATAGGATTCGTTGTTTTCGTAAGCACCAGTCAACATCGAAGGCGAACATAGTTGGCAAAGGAATACCTGCAAATCTGAATTTTGAATAGATTCCGGGGTAAACAGAGGTTACATTTGCAGCTATACTTTCCTGCACTATGCCTCGCTTTCGCCTTTTGTTGCCGGTCTTCCTGGTTTTATGGCTTGCTACGCCCTGGGCACTCCAGACGCAAGCTCAGTCGCCCGCGGCGGCCAATAAGCGTCTCTTCGACCGCGCCGTAGACGAGTTGAACTTCCGCACGATGGAAACCGTGTACGACAAGTCGTTTACGCGGCGCAAGTTTCCGGTGTCGCTGCGCACTGCCAAAGCACGCAAGGAATTCACCGATTTTGCTGGCCGTGCCGACCTCGAAAAGCTGTTTCAGAATTACAATGGCGTTTCGGAGCGCTACAAGAACCGCTTCGGTCGGGGCCGCACCGATTTGGCCGAGTTCGAGAAGCAGCTGCGCAGCATCTTGGTAGACAAGAATTTCGAGTTCTTTATTCGGGTCTTGCCGCGCGACGAGCGAGTGTCATTGATTCGCGGATTGGAGCGGTTTATTCAGCAAAGCGCCGCGCAGTTTAATGCCTCCGAAGATGCCGCTCCCGAAGAGTTGGCTGCCGATGGCGCCGCTGTACCGCCCGCCGACGTAGACGCGCCCATTGCCTCCGCCACTACGGCCGCCCCCGAAGAAACCGAACCTCAAACTGATACCAGCCTTTCGTCGGAACCCGTGTCTCGCTCACTCGACCAGCCAGCGCGGCACGATTGGTTGGACTATCTGACCCTCATGCTGTCGGGCGCCTCCACGTTGCTCCTGCTCTTCCTGATTACCAGCTTGCTGCCCGATCTGCGCAACCGCCTCGATACGCTCACCGATGAGCTGGACCGCCAACGTGGTGCGGCGGCTCGCCCTCGTAGCAATGCCCTTCCAGAAGACCGCTACGACGACGAGGAAGACAATTAAGACTCGGTAATCTATCCCGCCTTCCTATAGTCTTGCCTTTTCACTGCCAAGCCTTCACCCCCTCTCCCTTACGCATTCATCACCCCGAATATACCCATGATTCTTACCGACCAGCAGATTCTCGCCGAAATTGAGCGGGGCAACATCATCATCGAGCCCTACGACCGCAGCTGCCTCGGTACCAACTCCTATGATGTGCACCTGGGCCGCTACTTAGCCACCTACCGCGACGCCGTTCTGGACGCCCGCAAGCACAACGAAATAGAGAATTTCGAGATTCCAGCCGAGGGCTTCGTGCTGCAACCCGGCGTATTGTACTTAGGCGTCACCGAAGAGTACACCGAGAGCCACGCCCACGTCCCTTTCCTGGAAGGCAAAAGCAGCGTCGGCCGCCTCGGCATTGATATTCACGCCACTGCCGGTAAAGGCGATATTGGTTTCTGCAACCATTGGACGTTGGAAATCAGCGTCTCGATGCCTGTGCGCGTGTATCACGGCATGCCGGTTGGCCAGTTGATCTACTTCACGGTGCAAGGTGATGTAGAAACCTTCTACAACCGCAAAGCCAACGCCAAGTACAACGACCGCACAGACAAGCCCGTGGAATCCATGATGTGGAAAAACACCTTCTAAGCGTCTGTGCAGTAACGTGAAGGCAGCTGTTGCGCTTCATAGCCATCTAACGCGGCACTTTGTATTTGCATTTATCGGCAACACGCTAAACTCATTGGCATAGTTTTTCGTTGAAACATAAGACATCCAGCCCCTCCTACTTTCTATCGAAGTGGCTGGTATTCTTTATTTTCGACTACTCACCGATATTCTGACTGATGAGAAAGCAACTTGCCACCGCCTCCTTGCTGCTTGCAGCTACATGTAGCATTCAGGCCCAGCAGAAGCCCTCCCTCGCTCCTCCAGACAAAACGCAGTCGTCGCCCCGCCTGAGCTCGGTGCAGGAGCGCGCCAAGCGACTTTCCGACCAAATGGCTCGGGACCTACGCTTGAATGGGTACCAAGCCTCCCGCTTGCGCGCCATCAACGAAGACAAAGTAGCTAAGATGGCGGCCATCGAGCAACGCCACGCGGGCAACCCGCAGCTTATCACGCAGCAGTGCGATGTTGTGTGCAAAGAGCGCGACAAAGAGCTGCAAGCTGTTCTCTCCAACGACCAGTACAGCAACTATTATGATTCGCGCTCCACGTTCCGCAAGTACGACCGGGATTACGCATCAAGCTCTGCCAACGCGAATGCCAACTTCGTGAAGTCGGTGCAAAATCCATCACCTGCTTCTAGCGGTGCTGTCATTGCCCCAAGCCGCACGGCCCCTGCTAAGCAAACCCGCTAAACCAATCATACGGCATACTCTATAGAAAAGCCCCACCAGCGCATTGCTGGCGGGGCTTTTCTATGGAATTAGGGCAGAGGCTACTGCTGCTTGCTTTCCTCTTGGTCGATGTGGTCCATGAGTTCTTTGCACAGGTTGCGCATTTTGGTTGCCATCACCGAGTCGTTGGTGGCGGTGATGATGCTTTCGGCCATAGCGCCCATGGTGTCCACGTAGAAACGCTTCATTTCGTCTACGGGCATCTCTTTGGTCCAGAGGTCAATTTTCATGGTACCACGCTCGTCACGGTCCCAGAGCGCAATGTTGATGGCTTTGGCAAAATGAATATCAGGGCCAGCATCGGTGGCCGTCCAGCTGATGGCCTCCGGCACTTTTTGGTCGTCGAGAGCAATGCTGAAGCGGATTTCGGATTTTTTCATGGTTGAGGTATTGAATGATCGAACAGCCGATTGGTTATGTGTTTCGACTGTTCAAACGAAAAAAGCGGAAGTGATACACAAGAAAAATGGTCGGCCGCACGAACGACCAACCATTTACTTGACGATCAAATCAGGTGTTAAACATAGTTATTGAGCATCACTGGCATTACCAACATCAGGATGCTTTCATTGTCGTCGGCGAGGGTTGGCATCAGCAAACCGGCCCGGTTGGGAGTGCTTAGCTCCAACGTAATTTCCTCGGAATCAATGTTGGACAGCATCTCCTGCAGGAACTTGGCGTTGAAGCCGATTTCCATATCTTCTCCATCATACTGGCAGGGAAGTTTCTCGTTGGCTTCGTTGCTGAAGTCCAGATCTTCGGCCGAAACGGTCAGTTCGGAACCGGCGAGACGCAGCCGCACTTGGTGCGTGGTTTTGTTGGAGTAGATGCTGATCCGCTTCACCGAATTCAGGATTTCCTGCCGGCTGATAATCAGCTTATTCGGGTTGCTCACTGGAATTACGTTCTCATAATCCGGGTACCGCTCGTCGATTAAGCGGCACACCAGCCGCATCTGGTTGAAGCTGAAGAAAGCGTTGGAGTTATTGAATTCCACTTTTACGGGCGTAGCCTCGGAGGGCAACGCGCCTTTCAGCAAGTTGAACGCTTTGCGCGGGATAATGAGGTTGGCCGTTTGGCCGGCACCCACGTCGGAGCGGCGGTAGCGCAACAGCCGGTGGCCGTCGGTGGCGACAAACGTTACTTGGTTGTCGGCTAGCTGTACCAGGATACCCGTCATGGCTGGCCGCAGCTCGTCGGTGCTGACAGCGAAGATGGTTTTGTTGATAGCCCGAGCCAGCGACGACGACGGAATTTCGATTGGCGTGGAGCCCTTTACTACGGGTACCCGCGGGAAGTCGGTGGCATTTTCACCGGCTAGCTTGTAGCGGCCGTTGCTGCTCGCAATTTCGATGGTGTATGTTTCTTCGTCCAACGTGAACGTAACCGGCTGATCGGGCAGATTTTTCAGCGTATCGAGCAGGATGCGGGCCGGGGCGGCAATGCGACCAGCTTCGCGGGCCTCAACGGGCAGCTCCGTCATCATGCTGGTTTCTAGGTCGGAAGCCGTAATTGTTAGCTTTCCTTCCTCAATCTCGAAGAGAAAATTCTCCAAAATCGGCACCACAGGGTTGTTCGTGACCACGCCATTAATGCTCTGAAGTTGCTTGAGCAAGGCGGAAGACGAGACGATGAACTTCATAGAAAGGTTGGGTTCGGGAGTGATTTTGGCAGGGAGACAAAGATAGGTAATAGGGTCTGTTTTTTCGTCTCCTTTTCCAAAGCAACCCTACCTAAACAAGGTCCGCTCGGAACACAACGGGTTGTAACGAAACTGCCACCAGCAAGCTACCTGCAAAGTAACACGCTGTACGAACCAGCCACTGGCCTTAAGAAACAGGAGATTTTCGTGTGCATTCAGTCTATTGCGCAGCCTAAAACGCCCCGCAGAAACCCGCAGCAGCGGCTTGTGACGCAACTTTCACCGCGCTAACTGTCTTACTACTTGCCTTTTGCTGGTTATACAACCTGATTAGGCGCCTATCTAACTGAACACCTCTTTCACTTGTTGAGAGCTGCTGGGCTACTTTCCGCGGCTCGCATCCGACGTACTCAACTAGAAGTATTTTTATACTTACCCTGTGTATTTACTGGCTGCACCCACTGCTCTTCCTTAGCTTTACCACATCGCAGCGTTTAAAGCACAGGTTGTATGCAGTAACAGTGTCCTAGCAACAGTGCGTGAAATAACAGTAATAAATTCCCACAAACCAGTTCAAATCAGTCCCCTATGCCATCTAAATCGCCTCATTTTTTCCTGCTTATCGGGAGTACTATCTGCTGCCTGTCCGTTGGCTCTAGCGTGGCACAAAGCAAATCAAGTAGTGCCCCCAAGAAACCTGCTACGCAAGCCAACTCGGCTTCCAGCAAAAACCAGCAAGTTGCCCTCACCACCAACGACGCTAAAATCAATGCCCTCATCAAGAAGATGACACTAGAGGAGAAAGTGGCCATGATTCATGGTAGCTCTTCGTTCACTTCCGGCGGTGTGCAGCGGCTAGGCATTCCCGAATACACTTCCTCCGACGGCCCCCACGGTGTGCGCCCCGAACACGGCCGCGATTGGGTTCTCGACAAAGGAGTGAACGACGCCGGCACGTATTTGCCCACCGGCAACACGCTGGCCGCCACCTGGAACCCGGCGTTGGGCTACGCCTACGGGCAAGTATTGGGCAGCGAAGCTAAGTTCCGGGGCAAAGACGTAATCCTTGGCCCTGGCATCAATATCATTCGTACTCCGCTCAACGGGCGCAACTTCGAGTACCAGAGCGAAGACCCGTTTCTGGTGTCGCGCATGGCGGTGGGCTACATCAAAGGCGTGCAGGATCAGGGCGTATCGGCTTGCGTGAAGCACTACGCGGCCAACAACCAGGAAACCAAGCGCACCACTGTGGATGTGGACATGAGTGAGCGGGCCCTGCACGAAATCTACCTACCCGGCTTCAAGGCCGCTGTGCAGGAAGCGGGCGTTTATTCGCTTATGGGGTCCTACAACAAGTTCCGCGGGCAATGGGCCACCCACAACGACTACCTGATGAACAAGATTCTGAAGGATCAGTGGGGCTTCAAAGGTTTCGTGATAAGTGACTGGGGCGCCGTGCACAGTACGATGGAAGCCATCAACAACGGCACCGACATGGAAATGGGCACTGACTTGTTGCTGATGAACCAAACGGTGTCGCAGACAGCAGGCGGCCCAGCCACGAAAGTGGAGCTGAGCACCGTATATCCTAAGTTCTTCCTCGGCGACACCGTAGTGACGCTAGTGAAAAGCGGCAAGGTGAAGGAGGAGTTGCTTGACGATAAAGTGCGCCGCATTCTGCGCGTGATGTACAAAACCAACATGATGGAGGGCGCCAAGCGCACTCCAGGCGCTTACGCCACCAAAGAACACGCCGCTACCGCCCTCAAAGTGGCCGAAGAAGGCATTGTTCTGCTGAAAAATGAAGGCAACATCTTGCCCCTGAAGAAGGCATCCCTGAAAACTGTAGCCGTCATCGGGCAAAACGCCGACCGCGCCAACTCTATGGGCGGCGGCAGCTCGCAGGTGAAAACGCCCTACGAAATTACGCCTCTGCAAGGCCTCAAGAACGAGCTAGGAACCGGCGTGACCGTGAATTATGTGCAAGGCTACAAAATAGCCCGCAATCAGAAAGCCGACGCGGCCATGATTCAGCAGGCCGTTGATGCTGCCTCGAAAGCCGATGTAGCCATTGTGGTCGGTGGCTGGACACACGGGTACAACTACGCCATCTGGGACGACAACGCCTACGACGCCGAAGGCCCCGACAAGCCAGACATGAACATGCCTTTCGGTCAGGACGAGCTGGTGCAGGCCGTACTGAAAGCCAACCCCAACACCATAGTGGTGCTGATGGGTGGCGGCCCGATTGACGTATCAGCGTGGGAAAAGCAGGCCAAGGGCATTGTGGAAGCCTGGTACCCCGGCATGGAAGGCGGCAACGCCATTGCTAAAGTATTGCTGGGCACCGTGAACCCCTCGGGCAAGCTGCCCATGACCTTCCCCGTGAAGCTGGCCGACTCGCCGGCTCACAAAATCGGTAACTACCCCACCGACAACCCCTCCGACCCCAACGCTGTGGTGGAGCACTACAAAGACGACATCTTCGTGGGCTACCGCTACTTCGACACCTACAAAGTGGCGCCGCAATTCGCCTTCGGCCACGGCCTGAGCTATACCACGTTCAAGTACGACAACCTTACCGTTACACCCGGTCAGCAAAACGCCACCGTGAAGTTCACCGTCACGAACACCGGCAAAGTAGCTGGGGCCGAAGTGGCGCAGGTATATGTGCACGATGATCAGGCCAGCGTAAAGCGCCCCGAGAAGGAGCTGAAAGGCTTCCAGAAGGTATTCCTTAAGCCCGGCGAGTCCAAGACTGTCACCCTGACTCTCGACACCAACGCTTTCCAGTACTATGATGAAGCCAAGAAGGCTTGGGTGCTGGAACCCGGCAAGTTCGGCGTGCTCGTCGGCGGTTCCTCCCGCGACATCCGCCTCACTGGCAACGTGACGCTGTAGCGTAAGCTACTAGGGCAAAAAAGCCCGTCAACTACGGAAACCTAATGGTTTGCTGTAGTTGACGGGCTTTTTATTTGAGCGCCTATTTGCGATATACATTATTCTTTCAACTCCAGCCGTGGCGTGAAACCACCACTAAAATGAATATCCAAAATGCAAGTAACAGCACGACTCCCACCATTTGCATGAAATTATGTGTCACGGCCGCTCCAGCAGTTGCATGTCGATTGTCATGCTGTTGCATCAGAACAGCACGCACCTTTTGCGGCTGCCAATAACGTCCGTAGAGATAGACGAACCCGATTAGCGCCAAGAAACTATCACTAATTGAATTGATAATTACGTCTCCTAGTAGGTCGCTTAGCAGTTCTCCCAACACGGTGAGTGGCTTGTAAATAAATATATAGCAGCCTAAAACCCCGCGTACCGCCGCTTCCGGCGCCATGCACGCACGGCTCCGAACACACCCAGCAGCACCAGCGGCGCCACTAGGTTTAGCAGTTGCCAGCTACGTCGCTGCTCAATGACCTTCAGCTTGTCGAGGGGGCGCAGGGTGATTTGCTTGCCGCGTACGCTAATGAGGCCGGTTTCGTCGAGCATGTAGTCTACGGCGTTCAGCACCAGTTCGCGGTTGGCGAATTCAGTATTGGCAAGGCGGTCGAAACCAAGGCGGAAGGGACGGCCGGTTTTGGGGTCTAGTTCGGAGCGCACAAGATCCCCGTCGGACACAACCAGTACTTTAGCAGGCTTGGCTTGAGGCGAGGTGGTGGGCTGAAACTGCGTGGTGCCGGGTTGGGCACGGTTGGCGTAGAGCGAACGGAACTGGCCTTCGAGCAGATAGCCGACCGGTTTGAATTTGTCTTTGTAGAGCTTCCGGTCGGGTTGCAGGCGGGCGTCGTTCAGGTTGACGGGCACCGGCGAGGGCAGCACCCGAGAGTAGCGCGAAGTGAAGAACAACGGCGTTTTGCGGACGCCCGTGGCTTTCACCGTATCAATGGTGCTCACAAACTTGGTGTACACCGCATCGAGGTTGCGGGTGATGGGGTGCGTACTGAAGTTGTTGACTAGCGGGTAGAACTGCCAGGGCATAGGCTCCACTTTCGGTTTGTTGCCTTCTTGCCCCGTTACGAGCGGAATCACGCCGGAATTGAGGTCCAGAATCAGGTCGGGGTTGACGCGCACTCCGTATTTAAACAATAGGTCATCGAGGTTGAGCGGCTGTGGGAAAGACAACATGCCCGTACGTGCGGCACTATCGAGGTTGACGCGCATGGCATCCACGAAGAATAGCGCGTTGCCGCCTTGCGTGATGAACTGGTCGAGCTTGAACTTCTCGGGCTCGGAATAGGCCGTAGCGGGCTTGGCTACAATAACGGCGCTGAGAGCCCGCAGGTCGCGCACTTTGCTTAGGTCGACGCGGTACACATCGTAGTACTGACTCAAGGAGCCAATCAGGTCGCCGGCTTCGGCGTTGCTTAGTTCGCCGTGGCCTTCCACCACCCCAATCAGCTTGCGCTTACCGGGGCTGAGCTTGCGGATGGCACTGGCCAATTCGTATTCCAGCCCCTCAATGCTCTGGTTGAGGCGCACATCAGAAGGGGCGGCTTGGTTGCCGCGCAACAGCAGCACTTGCTGCTCCTTCCCCCCCGCCGACACCGTGGCCCACGGGAAAATGATTTTCTCGACCCGCTTGCCGTTTTCGTTGGCACCGAGGTTGGTTGGCGCCAAGCCTTTCTTAAACAAGGAAGCATAGTACTCGTTGCGGGCTTTCTCGGTACCGGCCGCCGACGGGTCGATGAACACATATTTCAGGTTACTGCCCCCGTACACCTGCATCTCGTTGAGCGTCTCGCGTACTGCTTGCTGCAAGCGCCTAAATGCCGGCGGGAAGTCCCCATCCAGGTACACCGTTACGGTAATAGGCTGCTTCAAACCCGTCAGCAGTTGCCGGGTAGCGCCCGACATGGTGTAGCGCTTTTCCTGCGTAAGATCCAAGCGAAAGAAAAACTGCTGGCCAATGAAATTGACGAGCAGCAATACACCAACAACCGCCAGAAAGCGAAGCAGGTCACGGCGTTTGCGGGATTGATTGGGAAGTTGTTGTTCAGGCATGTTCTGTCGGGGGCCTCACCCCCTGGCTCCTCCGGTGAGGAAGAAGGCTGATTTCAATTGTAAGGCTAGCGTGTGTTACCAGTTGCGGCTTTGCAGCACCAGCTTGGTAGCCAACAGCAACCCGATAATCAAGCTAAGGAAATACGTCAGGTCGCGGGAGTCGATGAGGCCTTTGCTGATGTCGCGGTAGTGGGCCGCAATACCGAGCTGACCGATGTAGTAAGCGGGTGCCCCATCGAACACGGAAGCCAGCGAATCGAAGCCGGAATACACCAGAAAACACCCCACCACAGCTACAAGGAAGGCAATGATTTGGTCGCGGGTGATAGCGCTGGCGAAGAGGCCAATAGCCGCAAAAACCGCTGCCAATAGCGCCAACCCAATATAGGACCCCACCGTAGCCGCCGAATCGATATTGCCTTCCGGATTGCCGAGCTTGTACACCGAGTAGTAGTAGAGTAGCGTGGGCAACAGCGCCAGCAAGGCTAGCAGCAGACACGCCAAGTACTTCCCTCCTAGTATCTGCCCATCGGTGAGCGGGCGGGTGAGCAGCAGCTCGATGGTGCCGGCCTTTTTTTCCTCGGCGAACGTGCGCATAGTAATGGCCGGAATCAAGAACAGGAAAATCCAGGGCGCCATGTTGAACAGGGTCTGCAAATCGGCAAAGCCGTACTCAAGCACCGAGCTGTCTGGAAAGACCCACACAAACAGGCCCGTAGCAACCAAAAACACCCCAATGACCACATAGGCCACTGGAGAGTTAAGGAAGGAGTTGAATTCTTTACGAAGTATGGCGTACATCTATCTTGCTTGTTGAATCGTTAACTGGCTGATGGTCAAGACAGGTCGTGGCACGACTGGTCTAGTACCAGGGCAACCCCTCAACAACTTATTTGGTCAACGACTGGAACACCTTCTCCAACGACTGCTCTTCCTGCCGCAGCCCAAGTAGCACCCACCCGTGTTGGGCGGCCAGCCGCGAAATAGCGCCGCGCTGGTCGGTGCCGGCAGTGGCTCGGATGCGGTAGGTGTTGCCGGTTTCCACTTCCACGTGGCTGATGCCCGGCAAGGCTTGCAGCAACGCCGTGTCAATAGCCTGCTCGAACTCGGCGCGAATCACGGTTTCGGTTTTGGCGCGTGCGCCTAGCTCCGATACAGGTGAGTCGGCCACGAGCTGGCCGCGGTTGATGATGACGGCCCGGCTACACAAAGCGGCTACTTCAGGGAGGATATGCGTGCTGAAAATGACGGTTTTGTCTTGGCCCAGCTCCCGGATAAGGTTACGAATTTCGCCAATCTGGTTGGGGTCGAGGCCGGTGGTTGGCTCATCGAGAATCAAGACACCAGGGTCGTGGATGAGGGCTTGTGCCAACCCTACCCGCTGCCGGTACCCCTTCGATAGAGCGCCAATCTGCTTGTTCTGCTCCCGTCCGAGGCCTACCCGCTCCACCAGCTGTGGCACACGCCGCCGTACCTCACTGCCGCGCAGGCCGTGCACCGAGCCAATAAATTCCAAGTACTCGTGCACGTACATATCCAGGTATAGCGGGTTGTGCTCGGGCAGGTACCCTACCCGGCGGCGCACTTCCAACGGGGCCGTCAGCACGTTGTAGCCTTCGATAAGAACGGTGCCCGCCGAGGGGGGCAAATACCCGGTGGCCATCTTCATGGTTGTGGATTTGCCTGCTCCGTTCGGCCCCAAAAACCCCAAGATTTCGCCTTTCCCAACCGTGAAAGAAATATCATTCACGGCGGTTTGAGCGCCAAAGGTTTTACTTAAGTGTTGAACTTCTACCATATGCTGTAGCGCGAAGCTCCAGCTTCACGCATCGTTGCTGATGTTGAACGATAGCACAATGCTGTAGGCTGAATCGTTCAACGATACGCGAGGCTGGAGCTTCGCGCTACCCTGTGAGCTTACTTTGGCTGCGTGGGCCGCATCTGCACTTCAGATACCATCACGGCTGCGGGGGCTTCCAGGGCGTGCACAATGGCGGCGGCAATGTCTTCGGGTTGCATCATGTGCGGATTGGGCTCTTGGCCTGGTTCAGCGCCGTTGAAGTTGGTTTCTACCGAGCCCGGCATGATGCACGTTACGCGTACGCCATCGGGCCGCACTTCTTTGAACAAGGCATCAGAAAAACCACGTACGGCGTATTTGGTGGCGCAGTAGCCTGCCAGGTTAGCCGTGCCCGCCGTGCCCGCCAGAGAGCCTACATTCACGATATGCCCTTCGTGCTGCTGTTTCATGTAGGGCAGCACCGCCTTCGTGCAGTAGAACATTCCGTGCACGTTGGTATCAAACATGGCGTGCCAGCCCTCGGAAGAAAAGCCATCAATCGGCCCAAAATTGCCAATGCCGGCGTTGTTGACTAGCACGTGAATTTCGGCACCCAATTCCCGGCGAGTATTCATGCAGGCTTCCTGCACCGACGTTTCGTCGCGGATATCACACTCGAAAAATTGGAACCGCTCGTGCGTAATTCCTTCCGGCGCTGTACGCCCCCAGCCAGCTACTATGGCCCCTTTGGCCAGCAACGCCTCGGCGGTAGCCCGCCCTATACCTTTGCTGACCCCTGTGATAATGGCTACCTTGCCGCTCAGTTCCATAGCTGTGAGATGATGATTCGGATTGGATTGCTTCCGCAAGTTAGCGGCCTGCGGCGGGTTTTACGTGTACTTCTGCTAGGAGGGTCGCTTGCGACCTCCCTAATGGCCTGCTCATCCAACGACTGCTTGAAAAGTGCCGGCGACGTAACGACCGAGCGGCGCGAGCTGCCAGCGTTCCGCTACATCACCGCCACCGAAAACGTGAACGTTACGCTGGTGCAAGACACCGAAACGTATGCTGAGGTGCGCACCGGCTCCCACTTGCAAGCCGACCTGAAAGCGGAAGTCCGGGGCGACCATCTTTATATCAGCAACGAAAGCACCTGCAATTGGGCCCGCAGCTACTCGGTGCCGCACGAAGTGGTGCTGCACCTGCCCACGTTCCAAGACCTCTCGTTGTATGGGCAAGGCAACATCCGCACCGAGGGCCAGTTTCAAGTCGATTCGCTGATCCTGCACCTAAAAGGCGCCGGCGACTTCGACCTGAACTTGAATAGCAAGCGCATTTTGCTCGATCAGTACGAACTAGGCGACATCAACCTGCAAGGCCAAACCAACGAGCTGCTGCTCAGTGGCGGCGGGCTGGGCCGCTTTTTTGCCGCCAATCTTCGCATCAAGGATCAGTGTTTCCTCAACCTTTCATCGTACGCCGATGGAGCTGTGTACGTCAACACCTCTGGCCTGCTAACCGGCTATCATGCCGGCACCAGCACCGTCCATTACACGGGCAGTCCTTCCGGCGTCGAAGTTCAAGTAACCGGCAAGGGTAAGCTCGTGCCAGGCAACTAGCCGTAGGCCTGGCTGGTGGTAGTTATCCACTAGCTAAATACTGGCATCAAATATCCCCAAGTTGCGGCCGAATAAGCAGTTCCTCTACCACGGCATGCGGCGAGAGGCTGTAAGTGGAAAAAATGGCTTCAGCTACATCATCGGCTTGAATGAAGCGCTCGGCTGGCAGGTCTACGCCGGCCCAGCTAGCGGTGAGTGTGGCGCCCGGCAACACGGCCGTTACCCGGACTCCGTGCTCCTTCAACTCTTCCCGCAGATTGCGCGTCAGGCCGTACAGAGCGTGCTTGGCAATACCGTAAGAGCCACCGTTCGGGTAGGCCGTGATGCTGGCCGTAGAGCAGATGTTGAAGATGTGCCCTTGGCGCCGCTGAATGAGGCCAGGGAGCAGCGGCAGGGTTACATCATAAGCGCTGAGCAGGTTGGCGGCTAGCATCTGGCGTAGCTGCGAGCCATCGGCAGGCTCATCTTGCAACCTTCCGGGCAAAAAAGCGCCCGTGTTATTAACCAGTACGTCTACCTCTCCTTCCAACCCCAACACAAAATCCGTGAAACGCTGGCAGTCCTTGGATTCACTCAAATCAGCAAGTAGCACATGCAGGACAGCCTCCGCAAGTTCTTCTTTAACAGCCGCTTGCAGTTCATTGAGGTCAGCGGCCGAGCGGGCACAGGTAACGACTGGCCGTCCGGCCCGTAGGAAACGTAAGACGATGGCTCGCCCAATCCCTTTTGTTCCCCCCGTTACTACAACATATTTTTCCATTCTCCGTGATTACTGTTGCGCTTTTTACGTAAGTGACGGCAGCCCATTAAGTCTACCTCGGCGTTCCGCCGCAAGTTTCCGCTTTTACTCTCACTTCTCTTCTTATGGTTAAGACTTTCGGCTCTTTTCTTCTCTTCATCCAGAGCATGCTTGTTCGGAAAGAGCGGTTTGCAGTGCTTTGGAGCCGCACAATCGATGAATGTATTCTTATCGGTACGGATTCGGTTTTTATTGTAGCCATTGTGTCGGCCTTTATTGGGGCCGTTACGTGCGTCCAGATTTCCTATAACCTAGTCAGTCCGCTCATTCCCAAGTCCACTATCGGGTATATGGTGCGCGAAATGACAATTCTGGAACTGGCTCCTACCATCACCAGCATCGTGCTGGCGGGCAAGGTAGGCTCCAGCATTGCGGGCGGCTTGGGCACTATGCGTATCACCGAGCAAGTGGCAGCGCTGGAAGTAATGGGCATCAATTCGGCGTCGTATCTGGTGCTGCCCCGCATTGTGGCAGCCATCCTCATGTTCCCGCTGCTTGTGATTCTGGCCATGCTGCTCTCCATCTTGGGTGGCTATTTAGCAGGCACGCTCACGGGCGCTATTTCTGCCTCCGAGTACATTGAAGGCATCCGCAGCGACTTTATTCCTTACAACATCACCTTCGCTCTTATCAAGTCGGTGGTGTTTGCTTTCTTGGTGTCGTCAATTTCCGCTTTCAAAGGCTACTACACCGAAGGGGGAGCTTTGGAAGTGGGAGCAGCCAGCACCGGAGCCGTTACCAACTCCATCATTGCCATTTTGCTAGCCGACTTCGCCTTGGCGGCCATCCTCTTGTAATAAGAAACTAGAAATTGAAACCCGAACATTTGTTGTTCCAATGGTTTTACTTCTCGGCTTCTCGCTTCTACTCGTATGATTGAGATTCATAATGTTCAGAAAGCCTTCAATGGCAACCCTGTGTTGCGGGGCATCAATTGCACGTTCGAAACGGGCAAGTGTAACCTGCTGCTAGGTGGCTCCGGTACCGGCAAAAGCGTGCTGCTGCAATGCATCGTGGGCTTGATTAAGCCGGATTTGGGCAGTATCACGTTCGACGGCACGGTGTTCACCAACAACAAAGTGGACATCCGGCAGGAAATTCGGCGCAAAATTGGAATGCTATTTCAGGGGTCGGCTTTGTTTGACTCGATGACGGTGTATGAAAACACCGAGTTTCCGCTCAAGATGCTGACGCCCGAAATGAGTAAGGAAGAACGCCGCGACCGGGTGGAATTTTGTCTGAAGCGCGTAGGTCTTGAAAATGCGGGAAACAAAATGCCATCTGAAATTTCGGGTGGTATGAAGAAACGAGTAGGCATTGCCCGCGCCATTGCGCCCAACTGCACCTACCTCTTCTGCGACGAACCCAACTCCGGCCTTGATCCTGCCACTAGCATCAAGATCGACGAACTCATCCACGAAATCACCCACGAATACGGCATTACCACTGTCGTCATCACCCACGACATGAACTCGGTGGTGGAAATCGGGGACCATATTATCTTTCTGCACAAAGGCGAAAAGCTTTGGGATGGCAACAAAGACCAGATCCTAAACGCCAAAGTGCCCGAGCTACGCGAGTTCATCTTCAGCAGCAGCCTCGTCCGCGCCGCCAAACGGGTGGATGAAGAGTCGGAAGGCGGTCTTGAAGCTCTGGCCAACGAGCCTCTGTCGGAGGTATAATCCTCGCCTCTGCAAAACTCCTGATTACGTACTCCTTGTCTTTGCACAAGGATCCTCTTCAACCAATAAGCCCTTGCCATATGACATGGCAGGGGCTTATTGGTTGAAGAGGATCCGTAGTTGCGGTGCCTTATAAAGCGAAACGAGTAGCTGTAGTTGTTCGGCAGCCCCCACCGTCTACCAGCCCATTCGCTTACGCAGCTCGGTGACGTGGGCCACATGATGCCGGCCGTGCCAGGCGTACAAGACCAGCGCTTGATCGAGGGTGAAGTCCTTTTTCGAGCCGGGGTGATAGAAGGTACGCTGCCACTGCTCGGCGCTCAGGTTGCGCAACAGAATGGTCCACCGGATATGCAGGGCTTCCAGCAATGCTAGTGATACGGCAGGCGGCGCAGCAGCTACATCGGGCAGTTCGGCCCAGGCCTGCTCGTCGTAGGGTGCAATGGTGGGGTTGTGCTCGGTGAGCGCCAGCTTGAAGCGGGTGTAGCTGTTTAGGTGCGAGTCGGGCAAGTGGTGGATTACCTGGCGGACGGTCCAGCCGCCAGGACGATAAGGCGTATCAAGCTGGTCGGCTTTTAGGCCCGTAACGGCGGCGCGCAACTGGTCGGGCAACAAAGCAATGTGGGCAATGTGCGCAGTGCGCCCCCCCATTTCCAGCGGCCCAGTAGGCAGCGTCGGGTGGCCGATGGGGTATTGCAAATCAGTGGAAGCTAGCATAACAGCGAGTCTAAGACCTAGCGAAAAGCCGCTAGGCAACGCAAGTCTACGCATTTAACAATTTGCCCTGGCTGTCGTAGCTTATACTTAGCAGGCACCTCTTTTATCATGGCCGCATGAATGCATTGAACTTGAACCTCGTGGCGGCCAAACAGGGTGACAAGGCGCTAGTGGGGCGCTGGGTGGAGTGGCTGGTGCTCTTCGTAGGAGTGCCGCTGGCCTTGCGGATCTGGTGGCAGCCGCTGGTGTTGTTGGCCATACTTGTTGCTGTTACCGCCTGGGGCGTATGGTGGCTGGTTCGGCGGCGCCTGCCGCACTATCAGCCTTTGTGGCGTGGTCCGGTGGGGCGCAACGAGCGGCGGCAGTTTGAACGAATACTTTGGCGCTTTGCCGTAAGTGCCATCTTGCTCCTGGCTGTGGTCGGCTTCTTTACACCCGGCAAGCTGTTCAACATGCCCCGCACGCAGCCTATGCTATGGTTGTCGGTTCTGGTTTCTTATCCTTTGTTGTCAGTTTACCCTCAGGAGGTCATCTATCGCGCTTTGTTTTTCAACCGCTACCGGCCGCTGTTCCGCGGGGCGTATGCTACGTTATTAGCCAGTGCAGGCTCCTTTGCCTTTATGCATCTAGTCTTCCAGAACTGGCCCGCGGTACTGCTCACCTTGATTGGCGGTTGGCTCTTCGCCGAAACCTACGCCCGCACGTATTCTTTGCGCCTTGTATGGCTGGAACACACCCTATATGGCATCCTTATCTTCACGATAGGCTTAGGCGACTATTTCTACCATGCCAACGTTGGCCAAGCACTCGGAGGAACATGAAGTACCAGCAAATACCTTCTGCAACGGCTAAAAAACAAGGCCACCTTCTTTCGGAGGTGGCCTTGTTTTTTAGACATTACTTGTTGCTAGATTAACCGTCGCGCTTATTCAGCTCGTCGCGGATCTTGGCGGCTTTCTCGTAGTCTTCGCGTTCCAGGGCTTGCGCCAGCATTTTGGTTAGCTCGTCCAGCGACACTTGGCCGCTTGGATCGCGCGGAGTCGGCTCGGGCTTGGCCGGACCGCTGTCGTTGCTGTCGTCGTCATCGTCATCATCCTCATCGTCGGAGTCCTCGGCGTTTTCGTCGAGCTCTGAAAGGATGATGCCAGCTTCGCTTAGCACACTTTCTACGGTGAAAATAGGCACTCCGAAACGCAGGCCAATGGCAATAGCATCGGAAGGCCGGGAATCCAGTTCGAAAGTGGTAGCTCCGTCAGAGCATACAATTTTCGAATAGAATACCCCTTCTTTCAGGTCCGAGATTATCACTTCCAGCACGGCTACGTGCACGTGCTCCGCGAACGATTTAAACAAGTCGTGCGTGAGCGGCCGGTTCGGATTTATTTTTTCAATTTGGATGGCAATGCTCTGTGCCTCAAACATACCAATGATGATGGGCAGACGGCGGTTGCCCGTTTTCTCGCCCAAAATGAGGGCAAAAGATCCGGACTGCGACTGGCTGGAGGAGAGGCCGAGGATTTCGAGCGGTATTTTTTTCAAGGGTCTAGGTGACTTTGGGGCTTGGAAGCTAGTATTTCGGCCTTACTACGTGCAAAGAAAACAAAGGCTTCCGGCTCGCACTAAAAGAAATGAAAAAAGACTTGAGAACCCGCCGGCTATTGCTGCCAAACGCGCGGGTTCTCAAGTCCCTAAGTTTCTAGCCTAGTTCCTTTACGGCCTGCGTCAGTTTCGGCAATACGTCGAACACGTCGCCAACGATGCCGTAATCGGCTGCTTTAAAGAACGGAGCCTCTGGGTCTTTGTTGATGACCACAATAACTTTGCTGGAGTTGACGCCCGCTAAGTGCTGAATAGCGCCCGAAATGCCACACGCAATGTACAGGTTCGGCGACACCGTGATACCGGTTTGGCCTACGTGCTCGTGGTGAGGACGCCAGTCTACGTCGGATACGGGCTTGGAGCAGGCCGTAGCTGCCCCTATGGCTTTCGCCAAGTCTTCGATCAGGCTCCAGTTCTCGGGACCTTTCATGCCCCGGCCGCCAGACACTACTTTGTCGGCTTCGGGTAGCAGAATACCGCCAGCCTGGTCCTGCATCACAACCTGCTTGGGAGCGTCAGCGAAATCAGCGTCGGTGAGTTGGGCCGAGAAGCTTTCCACTTGCGCAGTTTTGCCGGCTTCGTGCAACGCCTCGATAGAGTTTTTCTTAACCGCAATAATCTTCCGCTCGCCTTCCAGCTTCACGTCGGCAAAGGCTTTACCCGAGAAGGCACCACGCTTCACCACGAAGTTGCCACCATCGGTTTTGGGCAACTCCACCACGTTGGTAGCCAAGCTGGCCTGCAGCCGTACCGACAAGCGGGAGCCTACCGAGGCGCCAATGTTGGAGTTGGCCAGTACAATTATTTTAGAGTCTTCTTTTTGCGCAGCGGCGGCAATCAATTTGGTGTAAGCGCCGTTCACGAAGTCTTTGAGGCGGGGTTCCGCATCATAAAGCACTTTCGTGATGCCTTGCTCACCGAGCTGGGCCAGGTTGGCTTCGGTGGCCTCCCCTACTGCCACAGCAGTGGCGGTGGCACCCAACATTTGGGCTACCTGGCTGCCATAGGAAGCCACTTCCAGCGAAGATTTTTTCACCTCGCCGCCATCACATTCAACAACAACTAGAACAGACATTTCTTTCTTAATTAGGAATTAAGAATTAATAATCAAGAACTGATGGTAGCTCCCGCCCTTCGCACTATGAGCCAGCTACTTAGTAATCCCTAATTATCAATTACTAATTGAGTTTTAGATAACTTTTGCTTCGTTACGAAGCAACTTGATTAGCTCCCCAGCATTTTCGGCTGGAATGAGCTTCACGCCCTGCTTTTTGGGAGGCAGCGCGTATTCGAAAACGGCCGTACGAGGCGCGTCGCCGGTGGGCTCCACCACTTTCAGGGGCTTGGTACGAGCCGTCATGATGCCGCGCATATTCGGAATGCGGGGTTCGCACATCGGCTGCTGGCAGGAAGCCACGAAAGGCGTATTCACTTCCACTATCTCCTTGCCCCCTTCGATTTCGCGCTCCAGTGTTGCCGTGTTGCCGCTCATGTCAAGTTTCATAGCAGGAGCTACTGTTGGGATGCCGAGCAACTCGCCCACCATGCCGTGCACCTGGAAACCATTGTAATCAATGCTTTCTTTGCCCATCAGAATCACATCATAGGCTCCTTCTTTGGCGACGCTGGCAATCTGCTGCGCCACAAAGAAAGCGTCCTTCGGATGTGCGTTCACGCGAATGGCATCATCGGCCCCGATGGCTAATGCCTTGCGAATGTTGGGCTCAGTGTCGGCCTCGCCCACGTTGAGCACCGTAACAGTGCCACCGCCTTGCGCTTCTTTCAGCTCAATGGCGCGTGTAAGGGCGTATTCATCCCAAGGATTAATCACGAATTGGACACCAGCCTTGTTGAATTCCTTGTTGTCAGGAGTGAAGGCAATCTTGGTGGTCGTGTCGGGTACGTTGCTGATGCAAACGAGAAACTTCATCTACGGCTGCTTGAGTGGGAGGATAAACTACGGGAAAGCCCCAAATTTGGGGCAAAGATACTGAAAACTACTGCCTGATGGAAACGCAACCTAGCCGCCTGCAACAGCTCTTGGCCTTCTACCAAGACGAGCCCAACGACCCCTTCACGATATACGCATTGGCGACTGAGTACAAGGCGACTGAGCCGCTCCGTGCCTTGGAATATTTTCAAAAACTTTTGCTGGAGCACTCCGACTATGTCGGCACGTATTACCACGCGGGCAAGCTGCTCGAACAACTTGAAAAGCCAGATGAGGCCGAAAAAGTTTACCGGGAAGGATTGCGCGTGAGCCGCCAAGCCGGACAAATGCACGCCGCCAGCGAATTGCAGCAGGCCTTGAACCAGTGCATGGGCCTCGACTACGAAGACGACTAGGTTGTACGCTGCGCTTACGCTACTACCCGGCGCTTTGCTTTGCCGCTGAAAAGCCGCTGGGCTTCTTCCATGGCCCCCACGGCATCGGGAGCCCAGGCATCGGCACCCACGGCTCGCCAGAGCTGTGGGTCAGCGTTGAAAGGAGCCCCGCCAACCATTACGCGAGTGGCAGCACAACTGCTCGGGCGCTGGGCTAGTAGCTCTCGTACGCGGCCTACATGGTGGCTCATGGAGGCTCCCACTACCAGCAGTTCGGCTTGGTGGGCCACTACGGCCTGCCAAACAAAGGCGGCGGGTGTGCTGGCTCCCAGAAAGTATGCATCCCAGCCGTCTGACTCCAGAAAGTCGCTGACCATACGTAGGGGCATCACATGCAGGTCGCCGGACAGGGTGGCGGCCACCAGCCGGCGGCCGTTGCGTGGGGTAGCCATCAGCTGGGAGTGTAAGGTGGCAATGGCCAGTTCGGTGGCGGCCGTGCAATAGTGCTCCTGCGCTACGTTGATATCGCCTCTGTGCCAGAGCCGGCCTACTTCGCGTTGCACGGGCTGAAAAATGTGCAGATAGATGTCGTGCACGTGGGCTCCTTCGCGCAGTGCCTGCCGAATACCGGCCAGTGCTTCCGTGCGCTGCCCAGCCAACAGGCGAGCTAAGTATTGCCGGGCGGCTTCTACCAAAGGAGCTTGATCTTGGAGTACTGACTGTACGCCTACTACAAGTACTTCCAACTGTTTGTTGAGTGCCTCTTGCCCCGCATAAAAGAACGGAAGCGTCAGACTGTACTGCGCAATGGTTAGGCCTTGGCTCAGGGTTTGGCGCAGCGCATTAATCTGTTGCCGTAGTTGCTCGTCGCGTTCGGGAGTAGGCCCGTTTGTGTACCGGCAATACTCTAGATGCGCCTCCAACAACGACACGCTGTTCATGAGTATGGCATCAGCCAACGGCTGGAAATGGCTTTCCACTTCTTCCAATAAGCCAGCGTCTGTTGCGCCCATCGAGCGAGCATTTAATTGGCTGCAAGCAATTTGGGCAAGCTCGGAGGTGTGTTCGTACAGAAAATCAGCTATAGCCTGATGTTGAGCAGACGAATTGGGCATCAAAAAACAAATAACTCGAACAAAGCAGCTGGCCGTCGACGCGTTGACATAAGGACTCCTAAAACAACAATACGGCACGAGGTGAAGCGGGTTTCAATTCAACAAGCCAACGCTTACAACTTTAATTCTTATTTATTATGAGAATACTGCTGTATAATAATTCTTCAGTGCTGCCCTTGTTCTGGTTCTTTGGCTGTAATATTCTGTTAATCAAGGATGTTTCACCTAGATCAGTTTGCGTATAGTTCACACTCTACCTAATTCAGTATATAAGGAAATACATGTATCTACACTACCGGTGTTGCTATTAGAGCCGTCCGCTTTTAGGTAGAACGAACTTTCCGGGTCTTCTGAGCGTCCGGAGGCCATGCGTATATCCATCCTGCTTGCTACCGCGAGTTTTTTGCTTGCGGCACCCGTATGCTCTTTGGCTCAAACCGTCGATATACATGTCGATAATGCGGACACTCCTTTCATCCGCAACATTCGCCCAGACAGGCCCGGCCAGACGGTTACCACCAACATACTACGGCCTGGCCAAGTGCAGTTGGATATGGGCAGTCAGCTACAGCTTCACCCGGCCCCAACTACTCCCACCGCTTTTTCGAGAGGCTTGCTGCGAGTGGGATTTTTTGGCTTGATGGAGTTTCGGGTAGAGCAAAACTACCGCCACGCGCTCCAATCTACTGCTCGCTCAGAGCCCAACTTCTCGGCTGAGCCAACAGTTTCTTCGGGACCGGCAGGCTTTGCGCCGCTCACAGTTGGAGCTAAAATGCTTGCTTCTTCCAATCAGGATACTCGCTCCCAGGTTGCCGTTTTGGCCGAGATGACGCTTCGTACGGGCGATGCTTCGTACTTAAACAAAGTATATGAGCCTGCGGCACGCCTGCTAGTTTCGCAGCAGCTCGGTCGGCGTTTTGGACTGGAGGCCAACTTAGGCTTCCGGCAACGGGGATTTAAAGCGGCTGATACTAGCCGAGGCCAGTATCTGGGCACCTTGGCGCTGAATGGTCCTTTGGGGCAGCACTTCGGCTTCTTCACTGAAACGTATACCACCTGGCAGCGCACTACAGGATGGAAACCTGGTCTTACGTCTGGCCTTTATTGGCGTCCCGCTCCCAACCTTCGCCTTGATGTCTCGGCTGGCAATGGGCCTGGCACCACCACATATGCACCCACTGGAGCTTACGTAGGTATTGGCCTCAGCGCCCGATTGCCTCGTTAGTAAGCGCACTCCTAGTGAATTCTTTTCGTTACCTTCTACATGTAAACTGCGCTGCTTTGTGTGTAGGTGAAGCCTCACAACAACTGTATGGCTAGTCATGTGATTTGCATATTTTCATTTTACGGATACAGTTTGCTTCCAACCGCGCAGCAGTACGTGTTCGAAGCTTGAGTTCTTCACAATCGATTACATATTCACAGAAACCATATTCTCATAACACAATAAAATAGGTAGGACTATTTACTGTGCTGCTTACCTGTTTTCAGGAACAGTAATAGGCCTGGCTTAGTGTACAAAACTAAAACAGGTAAGTAGACATAATTTTGTATATAGCTACAATACTTTAATTGTCATATTACGTGTTAAAGTTTGGCTGTACTATGAATACACACAGCGCTTACTGTATTATTACAATATAATTGACTTATACCATGTGTTGCCTTTATATCGAATAGTCTATTTATTATAGAATAATCTGTAGATTTGAATGGGAAGCGCACTGCTGACATCTACCGAATTTATAGTGAAAACACTGCTATTCTCCTTGCTATTAAGCGTTCTGTGCTGCCAAGCAGTTAGTGGGCAAAGTTCCTCTCCTGCTGTTATTGATAGCCTCCAACAGCAGTTAGCGCTTACTTCTCCCCACGACACGCTACGGGTGCTCCTGCTGGATGAGCTATGCTGGAACCTGAGCCATTCTGATTTACCGCACGCTCGGCGCTATGCAGAACAAGGCATTGCACTGGCCCAAAAACTCAACTACCTGAGCGGAGAGGCCCGCTGCCACAACGACTTGGGCACATGCCTGACGCTGGCAGGTAGTGCCGATGAAGCCTTGGGTGAGCACCTAGCCGCGCTCCGTATTTTCCGGAAGCTGGGCATGGAGAAGTCGATGGGCTATGCCTACAACGGCATGGCCAACTGCCATACGTTGCACCATCATTTCGATACGGCCGAAACGCTCTACAATAAAGCACTGCGCCTAGCAGAACAGCGCCGTGACACGGCCGATCAAGCATTGTTTCTTAGTAACCTAGCGGACTTGACTTGGCAGCAAGGGCGCGTGAACAAGGCCAACCAATATATCCGCCGCTCCCTGGACCTATACACAGCGCTGAACATTCTTTCCGGGCAAGCCAACAGCCTGTTTACGCTGGGCAAGGTCCAGGCCCGGCAACAACAGCCTGACTCGGCCCAAGCCAACCTGTTGGAAGCCCTGATGCTGTACCGAGTTCTGGGAGATGAATACGGTCTTTCCGGCACCTACACAACGTTGTCGGCCGTGTTGCTGACCCAGCAGCATCCCCGGTCGGCGTTGGAGGCGGCACAACTAGGCATGCGGTATGCCCGGCAAGTTGGTTCGCCCGAACGGCTACAAAACGCCTTTCAACAACTCGCCAGCAACTACTCTGCCCTCGGCAACTATCGGCAGGCCTACCGCATGCAGCAGCAGTTTCAGGCGCTACGCGACAGCCTTGTAACGGACGTGAATACCCGCGCTATGGCCGCCTTGCAAAGCCGACACGACACGCACGCGCAGCAAAACCGCATCCGCTTGCTTACGCAGCGCGAGAAAGTAACGCAATTGCGCGCCGACCGAGACGAGGACCGGGTTCGGCTGCTCGGGGTGATAGTCGGCGGCTTGCTGCTGTTTGTGGTAGTGGGTAGTGTGCTCTATGGGCAGCTGCTACGGAGCCGTAGAGAACTGGCAGCGCAGCACCAGCTAGTAGCCGATAAAAATGTGGCGCTGGAAAGAGCAGCTCACGAGCTACGCCAGCTAGCCGATTCTAAAGACCGCCTGTATGCCATCATTGCCCATGACTTGCGCGGCCCGGTGATGGCCTTCACGGGGGTTACGGAGCTTATCAGCTTTTATCAGCGAACAAACGACCAGGAGGGCCTGCGTCATCTACCCGAACTGGTGCGGGAGTCGGCACAAAACCTGAGCAGCCTGCTGGACAACCTGTTGAACTGGGCCGTGAGCCAAACCGGCGAAATCAGCTGCCAACCCGAGCGCCTGTCAGCGCGCGAGTTGCTGTCGGAGTGCTACGAGTTGTTCCAAACAACTGCGCATTCCAACCAAGTGCAGTTGCAGTACGAAGTGCCTTCCCACTTGGCTCTGTACGCCGACCACAACATGGTCCGCACCATTTTGCGCAACCTCGTAGGCAATGCTCTGAAATTCACCCCAACCGGTGGTACGATACGGTTGCAAGCCACCCTGGACACCACCGATCCTACGCAGATCTGTATTTCCGTGACGGATACCGGCCCAGGCATGCCTATCAACCAATTGAAACAGGTATTACACCCACGCCAGCCGCAGTTACGTGCCTCCGATTCGGGCCGCCCGACGCAAGGCACGGGCCTGGGCCTACAGCTCTGCCGAACGTTTGCCGAATACCACGGCGGCACCCTAGGAATGAGCGCCGGCCCCGAGGGAGGAGCCATGGTGTGGGTTACGCTACCGTCAGCTAGTCAAACGCTGGAAGTGGAAATTGCTCCTCTTCTGCGCGGCGTTCCTCTGCATGCATATGCTCCCTTAGAGAAAACGGTGGCCTTGGGCTAATTCCTCTGTCCTCTCTCAACCAAAACCACTGCTAGGCGCGCCTGCATCCGCCAGTCCTGCTATCCAGCCTCCCCTATTAGAACCCAACTGCCCCTGCTTTCTGGCACCAATGTGCTGACAGCAGGGGCAGTTGGGGTTAAGTTCGGTTAGTGTTTTTTCCACCTGAAGCTGACAGCAATGCGCAGCTAGGGCTTTGCAGGGGTTTCGAGTGTGATGCGGGTAGGCGTCTGTTGGCCGGCGACAATGCCAGTAGCACTGCGCGCAATGGCTGTAATAACGGCTGTCATGTTGGCTAGGTCCAACGATTCCACCTCATCGTCAACGGAATGGTACAGCTTGTCGGTTGGAATCTGGTCAGTGCTGATGCTGTGCGCGGGTACTCCCAGCCGGGCTAATGTTGCGTTGTCGGAACGGAAAAACAAGTTTTGCTCGGGGTATGGATCGGGCTCGAAGCGAAACGGCGTTCCTTTCAGATTCGCTTGCAGCAACGGGCCGAAGTCGGACCTTTCGAAACCGGTGATAAATGCGGTGTTCGGCCCGAACTTGGCCGGCTTCCCGATCATCTCGATGTTGAACATAGCAACTACCTTCACCGGATCAAGCTGTTTCGAGAAGTGCTGGGAGCCGAAGCCACCTATTTCCTCGGCCGTGAAAGCCACGAAGACCAGGGTGCGGGCGTTGTCGTTTTTCTTTTTGAAGTATTCTGCCAGCGCCACTACGGCCGTGGTGCCGCTGGCGTCATCGTCGGCCCCGTTGGCAATAGAATCGCCGGCTACGGGCGGCAGCACCCCAATATGGTCGTAGTGCGCCGAGAAGACCACTTGTTCGGCCGTCCGAGCAGGATCTTTGCCCGGCAGCACGCCTACCACGTTGCGGAGCTCTAGGGTGCGCGTGGTGGTATTGCCGGCTACTTTGAAAGTCACTTTAGGAGCGTTCGGGGCAGGAGCTAACAGCACGATGCTCGAGAACGGGTTGCCGGTTTTGTCGGCCCGGATGGTACTGTGGCTTACGTATTCGGCCAAGCGCTTGAAGTCAGCAGCATGAGTTGGGTCCAACAACACCACGGTATTCTCGGTCGGGCGCAGCATGGCCCGCATGTGCTGCTGCGGTTTCTCCTGGGGGCCTATAACCAGCACCCGTGCGGCAGCCTCATCCTCACTGGTCCAGTTCAAGTGGGCCTGGCTGGAAATCAGCAGCGCGTTTTCTTTGGCTACGGGTGCGTTGTTGATCGTCACGAATAGCGCAGCCACTTGCGACTCATACGCTGGAAAAACCTGTTCGTAGCTGCTCAGGCCGGGCAACATCTGGAGCCCCAGACGCTGAAACTCAGTGGACAGAAACTGAGCCGCCTGTAAGCCGCCAGGTTTGACGGAGGAGCGCCCTTGCATGCCATCGGCCGCCAGAGTTTGTATTACCCGCTCTACAGTAGCCGCCGAAACGCTCGGTTTAGCAGCAGCTACCGGTGCCCGCTTTTTTTGAGCCTGTGCATCTAGAGGTAGTGAAAAAAGGAGGGAGAGAAAGCAGAGAACAGAGAGGTTGCGCATACTACAAAATAAACATTTTGTTAATTCTCAGACGAGGTTCCGTCAGTAAATCATCCTGAAAATTCTATTTTCTAATTCGAGGTCCAAAAGGCTGGCATCCTGCTAGTAAGCGTTTCATCTACTAGGGCGCTATCTGGATTGGCTAGCTTTTGTTGCCATTCAGCCTTTTCGTTTGTCTGGGCTGCGGTAAAGGTTTTACTTGTCGTTTCCCTTCGCTGGCGCGGTTATGGCAGTGAAATGCTGGTATTTCGTTGTTTTTATATAGCTCTCTTTTCGCCCCAACTGATGCAAACTTTCTCTTGTGCTTTTCGCGCTGTTGCCCCGGTAGCCTCTTTTCTTTCTTTGCTACTCGCTTCGTGCCAGACGACGCCCCCAAGTACCACTACCTCCCCCATTGTGTCAGTACCGAGCACTACGCCGGCAGCCCCCTTGCGCAACACGCGTTGGGTGCTGCGTACCATGAACAACCAACCGGTGGCCACGCCTACCAACGGAGAACCTTATCTGTTGCTGCGCAACGAAGAGCAAAATGCGGAAGGCAACGGAGGGTGCAACCGCTTCCGAGGCTCGTTTGAATTACCCGCCGACGGACAGCTCCGTTTTGGTCCGTTGCTTTCCACTAAGATGGCTTGCCCCGACCTTTCCACAGAAAGCGCCTTTCTCGACGTACTCAGCAAAACCCGCACTTACCAGATCAGCGGCGATACGCTGCGGCTATTTCAAGAAACGGCCACCCAGCCTTCGGCCGTACTGCACGCCGTGTATCTGCACTAGCACCGCTTTCCGTCGGAAGCAGAGCCGCGTGTTACTTACTTAGGGTCAAGAGAGGCAAATACCGCCGCCCACTCGGCATCCGTCTTGGCTGCCTGGGCGGCGGCGGACTGCTTTAGTGCCGTCGCCAGTTCTGGGGCCGCAGTTTGGAGTGCTTTCAGCGTCAGCTTGGTTGGCACGAGCGTGGCATCGAGGCGGCGCACAAAGTATACGTTCTTGTCTTCCAGCGTGTCGTACGAGTCGCCTTTGCTATACGGGCCGGCACTGTTGGCTTTGCGCAGCACCTTCACGTACCGCTTCAGCAAGGAATACCGGTTTTCGTGCAGCACCTCCACGTAGTCGGTGCGCTGGTAAGCGACGGGAGCTTCTTCGAAGCGTCGGAATACGCGCCGACGGCTTTGCGTAGTGCCGGCAACAGGTTCTTCCAGCTCGAAATACGTTACCAATCGGTCGTCGAGCTGCAACGAATCAGCCGTTGAATTCAATGGCCGCATCAGCAGCCGGTGGTGCAGCACGTCGTACTTGAGAGGTACGGGCGCTAGCGGCACTTTGCTGGAAAGCGTAATTCTGGCCAGCAGCCACCGGTTATCGACATAAGGCGTTCCTATCATTCCGGCACTTGATGCCCCCCGCACAATGGCCGCGTCTCCCCTACCCAGTGCATTGATATTGGCCTGGGCCGCAGCGCCTGTTTGCTCGATGGCTGGCACCGCCGTTTGCTGGGCGTAGGTGGTGGTGGCCACCGACAGCAACGTAGCACTGAGAAGCAGGCGCGTACTCATTGTTTCAGCTATAATCTTGGTTAACGAATACGTCAAGTATACGCGTTTCAAAGCAAATGGCCACCCGCACAAGTTCTTGTGGGGGTGGCCATTTGAAGTCAATAGGCGACGCACTGCGCGCCTGCTTTTATGCCAGGGTCAGCACCAAATCGTCGGCGTTGACCAACGTGCCTTCGGGTAGGTGCAGGCTTTGCACGGTGGTGTCTTCGGGGGCGGTGATGGTGGTTTCCATTTTCATGGCCTCGATGATGAAAAGGGGCGTGTTGCGCTTCACTTCCTCACCGTCTTTTACCAGCACCCTCGAAAGCAGCCCTTGCAGTGGCGCTCCTACCTGCTTAGTGTTTACTTTGTCGGCTTTCTGGTTTTGCACGCGCTTCACTTCCACGCTCAGGTCGCGCACTTCCACGTTGCGGGTTTGGCCGTTGAGGTTGAAGAAGATGGTGCGGTTGCCGTCCTCGTTCACGGTGCCAATGGACTGCAAGCCGACAATGATGCTTTTGCCACGGGCAATGTCCACAATGGTTTCCTCGCCGGGCTGCAAGCCATAATAGAACACCGGAGTCGGCACAATGCTGGCGTCTCCGTACTGTACCAGGTGTGCCCAATACTGCTCGAACACCTTGGGGTACAGTAGCCACGACAGCAAGTCGGTGAACTTCACGCTGGGTCCGAACTTCTCCTCGAACTTCTGCCATTCCGCTTCGAAATCAATGGGCGCCAGATGCTCGTTTGGCCGGTCGGTGAATGGCTGCTCGCCCTTGAGGATTACCCGTTGCACGTCCTCGGGCCATCCCCCTTCGGGCTGTCCAATGTCGCCCCGGAACAGGTCCCGCACCGATTCGGGGAAGCTTAAGCTTTCGCCGCGTTCCAGTACGTCCTGGGTGGTTAGGTTGTTGGAAACCAGGAACAGTGCCATATCTCCCACCACTTTCGAGGAAGGCGTCACTTTCGTGATGTCGCCGAACAGCAGGTTTACATCAGCAAACGTGCTCTTGATGGTTTCGAACTTGTCGAGCAAGCCGAGAGCCGCCGCCTGGGGCCGGAGGTTGCTGTATTGCCCGCCCGGAATTTCGTGCTGAAACACCTCGGAGTTGCCGGCCTTCAGGCCCGATTCGAAAGGATAATAATGCTCGCGTACTGTTTCCCAATAGTTGCTGAATTCGTTGAGGGAAGACTGGTTGAACTCGCGGTGGCGCGGCTGCCCACGCATCATCTCCACAATGGAGTTGAAGTTGGGCTGCGAGGTAAGCCCCGACAAACTGCCCAGCGCTACGTCAATTACGTCAACGCCGGCTTCCACTGCTTTCAGGTAGGTAGCGGCTTGCAACGACGACGTATCATGGGTGTGCAAGTGAATGGGCAGGCTGATGGTTTCGCGCAAGGCCGTGACAAGTTCGGTGGCAGCATACGGCTTCAGCAGCCCCGCCATGTCCTTGATGCAGAGAATGTGCGCCCCAGCGTCCTCGATCTGGCGGGCCAGCCGCAGGTAGTACTCTAGGTTGTATTTCTGGTTGCGCTTGGGGTCCAGAATGTCGCCGGTGTAGCAGATACTGGCTTCCGCCAGCCGGTCGGTTTTGTTGCGGACAAAGCCAATGCACGCTTCCATCCCCGGCATCCAGTTCAAGGAGTCGAAGATGCGGAACACGTCAATCCCCGTTTCGGCAGCCTGCTGCACAAACCGCTCGGTGAGGTTGTCGGGGTAGGCTTTGTAGCCCACGCCGTTGGCCCCCCGAATCAGCATTTGCAGCAAAATGTTCGGAATGGCCTTGCGCAGTTGGGCTAGGCGGGCCCACGGGTCTTCGTGCAGAAAGCGGAGCGCCACATCGAACGTGGCACCGCCCCAGCACTCCAGCGAGAAAGTTTGGGGATGCTGGTGGGCATAGCGCTCAGCTACCTTCATCATATCCGAGGTCCGCATGCGGGTAGCCAGCAGGCTCTGGTGCGAATCGCGCAGCGTGGTATCGGTGTAGTGAATCTGCGTGTCGTTCCGCAGCCACTTAGCAAATTCCTCGGGGCCAAGCTCGGTGAGTTTGTTTTTAGTGCCGGGCTGCAACGGCGCATCGGGGTTGTAGTGGGGCAGCCGCGGCTTGCGCAGCTCCCGGCGCTCGTCCACCAGGCCTTTCACGTCCGGGTTACCGTTCACGATAATCTCGCCCAGGAAGTTGAGCACCTTGCTGGCGCGGTCTTGGCGGGTTTTGAACTTGAACAGCTCCGGGTGGTCCTTGATGAAGTCAACGTTGGCCTCCCCGCCCCCGAAGATGGGATGGGCAATGATGTTTTGCAGAAACTGGATGTTGGTGCGCACGCCCCGCACCCGAAACTCATCGAGCGTACGAGCCATTTTGGTGGCCGCCTCCCCCAAGCTGGGAGCATGGGTGGAAACCTTCACCAGCAGCGAATCGAAGAAGGGCGACACCTTTACGCCGGTGTACACCGAGCCCTGGTCGAGGCGGATGCCGAAGCCCCCGGCCGAGCGGTAGGCCGTGATGGTGCCGTAGTCGGGCTTGAAGTCGTTGGTGGGGTCTTCGGTGGTAATGCGGCACTGGATGGCGTAGCCGTTCTTTAGAGGCTTATGGTCGCCGCCCAAGCCTATTTCGGGCGCGGTAAGGCGCTTGCCATCGGCAATGTGCAGCTGGGTTTTAATCAGGTCCACGCCCGTAATCATCTCCGTAACGGTGTGCTCCACCTGTATGCGGGGGTTCACTTCGATAAAGTAAATCCGGTCGTGCTCGGGGTTCACCAGAAATTCGACGGTACCCACGTTGTTGTAGTTCACCGCCCGGCCCAGGCGCAGCGCATACTCATACAAGAGGTGGCGCATGTGGTCGGGTAGGTTGAGGGAAGGTGCCACTTCCACTACCTTTTGGTAGCGCCGCTGCACCGAACAGTCCCGCTCATAGAGGTGCACCAAGCCACCGTGGTTGTCGGCTACCAGCTGCACTTCAATGTGCTTGGGTTGCTCCACATACTTCTCCAGAAACACGGTGTCGTCGCCGAAAGCCTTCAAGGCTTCGTTGCGGGCCTCGAAGAAGCCGCGCTCCAGTTGCTCGTCGTCCCGAATGACGCGCATGCCCCGGCCGCCCCCGCCGGAAGCCGCTTTCAACATTACGGGGTACCCGATGCGGTGGGCTTCCTCTAGGGCAATCGGCAGGTCGGTGAGGTCTTGGATGCTGCTCTCGATAATGGGCACCTGACACTCCACGGCCACTTTTTTGGCGGCTACTTTGTCGCCCAGCGCATCCATCACCTCGGGCCGCGGCCCCACGAAGATGATGCCTTCCTCTGCGCACCGCCGGGCCAGCGTCGCGTTTTCCGATAGAAACCCGTAACCCGGATGAATTGCCGTTACACCGTTGTCCTTGGCCACCCGAATTAGGCCTTCGATGTCCAGATACGGCTTCAGCGGCTCGTCGTCGCGCCCGATCTGATACGCTTCGTCGGCTTTGTAGCGGTGCAGCGAGTAACGGTCTTCGTAGGTGTAAACTGCTACCGTGGTGATGCCTAACTCGGTGGCAGCACGCATGACGCGGATGGCAATTTCGCCTCGATTGGCAACAAGCAGCTTGCGGATGTTCATCTTGGAATGCAGTGTTTGAATGGAAAAGAAATGCGAGTAGCAAGCTACTGAAGAAGTTGGGAAATGCTAGCGAAAATTCGCTCTCTACTTCCTGTGCTATCAACTTCCGGAATAATTACAGCCAAAGTAGAGCGCACACCAGTATTCCAAATTTTCTAAAATCGCGATTCTACGATTTCTAACGACGGGATTTTCATGGGTTTTTTCCACTACCCCACGCAAACCTTACCTGCACCGTTCAGTTGTCAAGGCATAATCTCACCTGACTTCATTGCATGGAATTCGCTAACAAAAACATTCTGCTCGTGGGCGCTTCCTCGGGTATTGGGCTGGCCACTACGAAGTTGCTGCACAAACTCAACGCGAATCTGTACACGGCGTCCCGTCACCTCACGCCCGAACTGGCGGCGCTGGACACCACCTTTCTCGAGCTGGACGTAACCAACCCAGTGGGCAACCTACTGGACAGTTTGCCTGATGAGCTGCACGGCGTGGTGTATTGCCCAGGCAGCATCAAATTGCGCCCGTTCGAGCGAATTCCAGTGGACGATTTCCGGGCTGACTTCGAGCTGAACGTGTTGGGTGCCGTGCAGGTGCTCCAGGCCACTATGAAGCGGCTCAAGAAAGCCGGAAACGCCTCTGTTGTGCTGTTCAGCACGGTGGCCGCCGACACGGGCATGAGCTTCCACGCCAGCATTGCCACTGCCAAAGCCGCCATAGAGGGCCTTACCCGCGCCCTAGCCGCGGAGTATGCCGCCAGCAACATCCGGGTGAATGCAGTGGCCCCTTCCCTCACCAACACGCCCTTGGCCGCGGCCCTACTCAACACACCCGAAAAAGCGGAAGCTGGTGCCAAGCGCCATCCCTTGCAGCGGATTGGCCAGCCCGAGGACCTAGCGTACATGGCCTCCTTCCTGCTCTCCGACCACAGTTCCTTTATCACCGGCCAAATTTTACCCGTGGATGGCGGGATGGGCCGCTTGAAGTAGGGTGGTAGTTGACTGCTGGTTGATGAGTGTAGGGGCAGACTTTACTTGCTACGCATACAGATGTTAAGCACGACGCTTTACTTTGTCCGTATAAAGCGAAGCAAGACTATTTATCTGGCAATCATCAACCAGCAATCAGCCATTACCTTACAATGAAGATTACGCTCTTTTGGCACCGGCGCGACATCCGTATCCACGATAATGCGGGTTTGACGGCCGCTTTGCAAAGTGGTCTCCCCGTGGTGCCGCTCTTTATCTACGACCGAGAAATCCTGGACTTGCTGCCAAGCCGGCAGGATGCGCGGGTCACGTTTATTTATGACGAAGTAGAACGAATAGGCCGGAAAACAGCCCAATCGGGCGGGCAGTTGCTGGCGTTTTATGGTCGGCCGCTGGAAGTTTTTGCGCAGCTTCTAACCACGTACGAGGTGGCGGCGGTGTATACCAACGAAGACTACGAACCCTACGCCACCGAGCGAGATACCGCCGTAGCGGCGCTGTGCGCGCAACACGGTGCCACGTTCCAGGCGCTGAAAGACCAGGTGATTTTCGCGAAGAACGAGCTGCTGGGCAAATCGGGAAGGCCATCGAAGGTGTTTGGCGCCTACCGCAAGGCGTGGCTGGAAGCCCTGCGCGACGAGCAGCTTCAGCCGTATCCATCCGCAGAGCTGTTTACCACATCCAACCTCGTGAAGCTCCCTAACGCCCCAAGCCGCCCTACACTCGCGGAAATGGGGTTCGAGGAGTTTCGGCAGTTTATACCAGCCGCGGAGTTGCCAACTGAAAGCCTGGTCCGCAACTACCACCTCACCCGCAACACCCCCGGCCGGGTGGATAGCAGCACGCGCCGCTCGGTGCATTTGCGCTTCGGTACGCTGAGCGTACGCGAACTGATGCAGCAAGCGCAGCAACTGAACCCAAAGCTGCTAGCGGAGCTTATCTGGCGCGACTATTTCATGATGCTGCTCTGGCACTACCCCATCACCGCCACGGAAAGCTATGAGCCGCGCCTGCGCCACGTGCCCTACCGCAACAATGAAGAAGAATTTCAGGCTTGGTGCGAAGGCCGTACGGGCTATCCGCTGGTGGATGCCGGTATGCGCGAGCTAAACAAAACCGGCTACATGCCCAACCGGGCCCGCATTGCCACGGCTGGTTTCCTGGTGAAACACCTGCTGATTGATTGGCGCTGGGGAGACAAATACTTTTCCGACAAGCTCCTCGACTACGATATGAGCCAAAACGTGGGCAATTGGCAATGGATGGCGGGTACGGGCGTAGTGGCTGCGCCCTGGTTCCGCGTGTACAGCCCCGAAAGTCAGCTCAAGCAATATGATCCTGAGCTAGCCTACGTGAAGAAATGGGTGCCTGAATACGGTACCGCTGCCTACCCTGCTCCTATTGTAGACCACAAATTTGCGCGCGAACGGGCCATAGACACGTTCCGGACAGCGTATCGGGCGGCGGCAGTTTAGAGCGCCTGTTGCCCGCCGCGTATGTAGGTGCTAATCTGTTGGGCTGACCCTCAACTTATCGGCTAGTTGTGTGGTTATACCTGTACTATGGAACAGCAACCTTCGCCCCCCGTAACGCCCGAGACTGCCAACACAGCGAAAGTCCGGATCAAGCAAGCCTACCTCGACTATGTGCTAGACAAAGGCAGAACGCCGGCCTCGGTCTATAAGCTCACCAAGAAGCTTGGTTTGCCGGAGCAGGAATTCTACCTCCATTACGCCACCTTCGAGGCTATCGACCGGGAACTATGGGCCGACTTCGGCCGGGAAGCCCGGGACACGGCCGCCAAAGAGCCCGTTTGGGAGCAATACGGAGCCCGCGAAAAGCTGCTGGCTTTCTATTACACGCTCATCGAGATTCTGAAGCGCAACCGCAGCTACGCACTCAATGCCCTGCGCCGCTCACTTTCGAAGATGCCCGGTTTCACGCCGCGGGTCCTCGACGATTTCCGGCAGGAGTTCGAAGACTTTGTGGATGAGCTACTGCGCGAAGGTCGCCGCACCGACGAAATAGCCAGCCGCCAGCTTATTCAGGACGGCTACCCGCGTTTCTTCTGGCAGCAACAACTGTTTGTGCTCGGCTTCTTCGCCAAAGATGAGAGCATCAACTTCGAACGCACCGATGCTGCCATTGAAAAGGCCGTGACGCTGAGCTTCGACTTGGTGGGCCGCAACACGCTGGACTCGGCCACCGACTTCGTGCGTTTTTTGCTGCACAGCCGGCGCCGGCGCTAAATAGCCAGTTAGCACATTAGGCGGGCCAGCCTGGTGCGCTAGCTGTTCGCCGCCACGCTCTACACTATACCGGATACCTATTCCACCCGGCCAAAGCGCTGCTTTGTGGCGCACCCCCACATGTCCGAACCAATCGATAGTACCTCGCTGTCCTCTTTGCCTACCACCAAAGTAGCTCGTGCAGCCCGCTTTGCTCGCACGGGCCTGAACGTAGGGGCGAACTATGTGAAGCACTACGCCAAACGTGCCGTAGGCGCGGAAAGCACCACCGACGATTTGCACGCCGCCAACGCCGCCGAGCTCTACGGTACACTGAGCGAAATGAAGGGCTCGGTGCTGAAAGTAGCGCAGATGCTGGCCATGGAGAAAAACCTGCTGCCTACCGCCTACGCCGACCAATTTGCGCAAGCTCAGTACCAGACACCGCCTTTGTCGGGCCCCCTAATCGTGAAGGCCTTCCGCGACGCCTTCGGTAAGTCGCCGTTCGAGGTATTCGAGGAATTTGACATTAAGGCCCGGCAGGCTGCAAGCATTGGGCAGGTGCATTTCGCTCGCAAAGCCGGCAAGCAGCTAGCCGTGAAGGTGCAGTACCCGGGCGTGGCCGACAGTATCCGCTCGGATATTCGGTTGGTGAAACCGATTGCCTTGCGTGTGCTGGGCTTGGATGAAGCCACCGTACGCCCCTACTTGCAGGAGGTGGAAACGCGCCTTATCGAGGAAACCGACTACACTTTGGAACTGCGGCGGGGCCGCGAAATTGCGGCGCAGTGCGCTGCCCTGCCTCATCTGGAGTTTGCCGCTTATTACTCGGAGCTTTCCTCAGCCCGCATTCTAACCATGGATTGGCTGCCGGGCCAGCACCTCAAGGAGTTTCTAGCCACCGCTCCCACGCAAGCGGTACGCAACCAAGTAGGGCAGGCGTTGTGGGACTTCTACATGTTCCAGCTAAACCAGTTGCGCATGGTACACGCCGACCCGCACCCCGGCAATTTTCTGCTGCGCGCCGACAATGGGGGCACCGTGGGCGTGTTGGATTTCGGCTGCGTGAAAGAGATTCCCGCCGACGTGCACCGACTCTTCACTGACCTGCTCACCCCCGAAACACTCGCTGACCGCACCCGCTTGGCGGCCCTGCTCACGGAGGCCGGTATTCTCCGCGCCGACGATGCCGCTACCCGGCAGAACTTCTACTTGGATACCATGCAAGCCTCGCTGGAGTTGGTAGGCCGCCCGTTCCGACAGGATGTATTCGACTTCGGCGACCCAGCCTACATGCAGGCGCTGTATGCCCTCGGCAACGACCTAATGCAGCAGCCTGAGTTGCGCCAACAGCGCGAGCCGCGCGGTTCCGAGCACTTTATCTACCTGAACCGCACGTATGTGGGGCTGTACGCGCTACTCACCGAGCTTCGGGCCGAAGTACGCACAGCCGCTTAGGCAAGCCGCTCTCCAAACTATTGCCCGGCCTGCGGGTTAATGCGTCCCGATTGTACCTGATCCATGTTGCTACAGGAATCAGGCGCGGTCGGGACTTTATTTTCCATCTTTCTCACACCTCATGAAAAAAATCTGGACCCTCTGCACCATCCTGCTGAGTACGATTACTATGGCCTCTGCTCAAAGCACCATGAGCTGCTGCGTGAAACCTGCCAGCCAGAATGCCACGGAAGCATTTGCCATGCTCGCCACCAACGAAGACTTTTCTGGCGGCCATGATGCCCCCCTGCCCTACACCTACGCAGGCACTGGCCAAGCTATTGAGTTCAAAACGCCCGACGGCCAAACTGGCAAAGGCTTCGAAATCAAGAGCGCCACTACTTCCAACAAGTACCTCTTCGTGATTCATGAGTGGTGGGGCCTCAACGACTACATCAAACAGGAAGCTGCGAAGTACGCCCAAGACCTTCCCGGCGTCAACATCATTGCCCTCGACCTCTATGACGGCCAGGTAGCCACTACCCCCGAAGAGGCCGGCAAGTACATGCAAACGGTGAAAACCGACCGGGCGCAGGCTATTATCAAAGGAGCTATGCAATATGCTGGTGCCAACGCCAAAGTAGCGAGTGTGGGCTGGTGCTTCGGGGGTGGCTGGAGCTTGCAAACTGCCTTGCTAGCGGGCCCCAAAGCTGTGGGTTGCGTGATGTACTACGGCATGCCCGAGAAGGATGTAGCTAAGCTCAAGACCCTGAACACCGACGTGCTAGGTATCTTTGCCAGCCAGGACAAGTGGATCAGCCCCGAAGTAGCTGCGCAATTTCAGAAGGATATGGCCGCCGCTAAAAAGAAGGTCACCATCAAGAGTTACGATGCCGACCACGCCTTCGCTAACCCCTCCAACCCGAAGTACAACAAAGCCTACGGCGACGATGCTCATGCGCTGTCCGTAGCGTATTTAAAGAAGAGCTTCAAGCTAAAAAGCTAGCCGCAATCCGGTGGCTTGTGCCGTATTGCGCACCACTCCCATACTCCCGTAACACAACAGGCCCATCTGACGACGGGCCTGTTGTGTTACGGAACCTACAGTTAATTATTCCGCCAAAGCAACAAGCCAATAGAGCAGAAACCCGTTTACCCGGTAAAGGTCTACCAGAGTCAGAAGCAGCGGAGATAATAGTATCCCCCCTCGTACCACCGCCGTTCTACATCCCGAAAAGTAGTTGAACAGGCTTCTACACTATTGCTTGTTGTATTTTGAACGGGCTCTTTTATTCCACGGGTTTCAGTTGCCAATCGGACGCCAGAAGGGCTGCTAACTCGGCTACGCTGCCCGTGAGATGCTCCCAATTAGGCAGCACGAAATACAGGTCTTGCAAATGCGCTTCGCTGTAGGGCGTGTGCAATACCGTAGCTAGGTCGAACGGCCGGCGGTTGCTGTCGTCGGCAATGCAATGGTGAATCTCGCCCGATGAAGACAGCAAACCAGCCCCGTACATGCGGGTAACACCCTCCTCCTCTACCAGCCCAAACTGCACTGTGAAGCCGTAGAGCCGGTCTAGCCGCTCTAAGGCGGCGGCATCATGCAGGTGCTGCGCCGCCACATGACCGAGCACGTGCAAGAAGTCGGCAAAGGCTTGGTTCATCAGCAACGGTACGTGCCCGAATACTCCGTGAAACAAATCGGGCTCCTCGATGAAGTCGAACTGCGCCATAGACCGGATCCAAACGGTAGCCGGGAACTTGCGCTGCGCCAGCAACCCGAAGAACTCGGCGTCGTTGAGCATGCCCTGCACGGGCTCTAGCTGCCAACCGGTGGCTTTCTGCAGCCGCTCGCTGGTTTCCTCGAAGTTGGGAATAGCGTTGCGGTGAAACCCAATGCGTTGTAGGCCCTCAGAAAAGGCGTGGCAAGCGCGTTTGTGCAGCAGAGCCGTTTGGCGGTCGAACAATACTTTCCAAACCAATTGGTCTTGGGCAGTGTACCGGTCGTAGTGTTGCTGTAACATGGGTATAAAACTATAAAGCAGAAAAAAGCCCGGCTCCTTGGGTTAGGAGTCGGGCTGGATAAGGTTTCAGAGGTTAAGCGTCATGATTCGCTTCTAGCTTCCGTACCGGCAGAGCAGCCCGATTCCGTCCCGCGCGGGACGAATATTGGTTAGGCAAAACTGTTTCACTAGCTGGTGCGACATCATGTCAACAAATATAGAGTATGCTGCAAATAACTTGTATGCGTCGAGCTTGTATTTTTTCAGCGGATGCCAAAAACTTGTATACATTTTCCAAATAACACCCTTTTTTCGAAGGTGCATTTCACGCTTTTACATAACTTTTAGATAACACCCCCTTAACACATAAGGTCGTTTTACATAATCTTTGAACTTGTCGCGGAAGCATACCTTTTTTTGAATGCGTTAGGTTTTGTGGTATTAACGCTGAAACTGGTACTTGTTGCGGGTGATAAAGCCGGGCGCGTTGTCGCATTTCACTTCCTTCACCACTGAAAACTGATGGTCATTTAATGAAAGAGTCCGCTTAATTAAGCAGCTTTTTTGGTTGTCCTCGCCCCGGCCTTCCAGCACGAGTTGCAGTGTTTTATCAGGTAGGCGGGTTTTGTTGCTGACCTGTAGCGGAACTCCGTCCCAAACGAGTTGGGTGCCGTCGGTTGACAGTTGCACCTTGTCGTAGCCTTTGACTTGCTTGCCGTTAGGCTCTTGGTAGACGAAATTGAGCACCAGTTCTTGCGGCGCAGACTGCATTCCGTTCAGAACCGTGACCAGCGTGACGGCCCGTTGGCTCTTGTAATCAAGGTAGGTTAAAGAGCCATTCCACTGTTGAGCAATGGCTTTAAGTTCCTGCATAGTTACGGTGGCAGGAGCCGCCAAAGAGTGAGCTGCCACCGAGCCAGCCACCAAAAGCAGAAGTACCGTTGCCATGCGAGCTTGCACTGTACTGACTAGCCGAGTATCGGGCAAAAGGCTACCCCTTTTCTGCAACATCCAGTAATCCAAGGAATACCGCCCGCCACCTACCGCTGCGGTAAGTGCGAAGGCCCAAAACAGCAACTGCTGATAATACATACCCACAAGGAGTTCGGGCTCCTTGTACCAGAGGAAGGCAATGATGAGAAACTGAAAAGCTAGCTGTAGTCCGTTCCAACGGGTGAGCAGCCCCACCGCAACCAGGAGGCCACCTACACATTCGCCCCACGCCGCCAGCCAAGCCCAACTGTACGGCGAGGGGTACGTGAAGCCCAGGTTGGCAACTTGCTGCACAAACCAGTCGGGCGGCGCCAAGGGCGCGGTGCCGACAGCTAGCTTGGCGGCTTCGTGCGTGGTGGTGAGGTGAACAAGTTTAGACCAGCCTGCCCCTACGGCAATGGACAGCCCAAGGTGTAAGCGAAATAGCAACCAAGTGATATCAGCGAAGCGGGATGAGAAGGGGTGCGCGTTGAACAGTAGCTTTTTCATCGGACGAGTCAAGCAAAAGGATAGAATACATGCAGGGACTTTGCGGCCTTATCGGCCAGTGCCCTCACTGCTCATGCTCAAGCCAGACTCGCCAACGATGCGCAGACTCAAGTTGGCCTTGGTGGCGGTGGGATTGACGAGTACGGCAGCCGAACCAGCCGCGAAACGCAACGTCGCTTGCTGGCCGGGTTTTCAGGGTGCCTTTGCTGAGCAAGGCGCCACTGGCGGGTCGTTCCTTCACCTCTACGGCGGCTTTGCCCACATTGCGGGCTGCTACTTTGAAGGCACCGCGTTGGTTGCCGCCCAGCACAAACTGCTTGCCGGGCTCGATAAATAAATCGGAATGCACGCTGCCCCAGCACGCGCTAGTGAGTGAAAGCCAGCCAACCAGCACGGCTAACGGGGACTGATACGAGAAGAGCAGGGTACGCATAGCGAGGTAGAATTCGTGGAATGATGTTCCAAAGCAACGCCCTCTCCTACCTCCAAACGCCCCAGATTACCTTACGGGACGTCCCATCTTATGAATTGAGCCCTGCTGCCACCTCGCTCGGTGTTGACCCACGCAGCTTTTTAAACACCCTGTTGAAAGTGGACTTGGAATTGAAGCCCGATTCCAGCGCCACGGCCAGCAGCGTATAATGCTGGAAGCGTGGGTCGCGCAGACGCCGCTCGGCTTCGCACACCCGGTACTCGTTCACATAGTCGTTGAAGTTCTGGTTGAAACCGGTATTAATAACCCGGGACAGCACCGAGGTATTCGTGCCTAGCCGAGTTGCCAGTTCCGGCAGCGTCAGGTTGGGTGCCAGGTAGGGTTGGTCGGTAGCCATGAGGTCGGTGAGGCGAACTGCCCACCGGGCCAGTTCCGGGTCGGTGGCTTCGTTGGGCGGCGCTATCGGCGCAGCAGGCAGTACCTCCGTGGCAGGCTCTGCGAAAAGCACAACAGACGCGTGTTCTGCGTCATGGGCCACTAGCGGACGCGAGGAAGTTGCACTAATTGCCTGCTCAGAAGCAAGCAGCGTTTCCGGCTGTTGCCTGGGTAACAAGCCCGATGACACGTGTGCAGGCAAGCTCTCTGTTGCTACCGTAGCAAGGCGAAAATGCAGGGGAGCGGCCAGCCGGTCATGCGTCAGCAGGCCGGCAATACTCAGAAAGTAAATCAGGATGCCGGTAGCCAGAAACTCATACCAAGCCTGGTAATAATTGAGTTGCATCACGCTCACATTCACCACCGAGAACAGAAAGGTGACGCTCACGCCCAGCAGCATGGCCACCAGCAAATTACGTAGCCATATAAACCGAATCTGCTCGGTGTCGGAGAAATAGTCGTTGATGTAGCGGCGGTACTGTTGGTACTCGCGCAGTGTCAGCCAGGCATACCACGCCACCGATACGTAGCCCAGTGCCTCCACCCAGAAGCTCACGCCCTCTTGCATGGCTGCCAGCAGGCCCTTGGTGCCGAAATGATACGGAAAAGGTATACCGCGCACCCCGTGTGTCCAGCCCACGTCCACGCCGAAGGCCACCGCCCGCCACCCCAGATACAAGAGCGCCGGTAGGAAATGGAGCATTTCGCGCCGCCCAAACCGAAACTCCTGGTTGGTGAGGCTGCGGAAATAAAAGTAGAGCGTTGGCCCTATCGCCAGTGAATTCCCGAAGGGGAAGTAGAACATAAAGGTCGACAAGGCGTTGTGCGCATCGTACCAACCGCCAAACCCGAGCATCCATTGCGCCAGCCGCACGGTGTGCAGCAACAGCAGCAGTGCCAGCCACCCATCCGAGGCCGTACCATGCCGTCGGCCGCGCGTCAGCAGCACCACGCTCACCACCACTCCTTGCAGAAAGAAAGGCAGCAGCAAACCACTATAGGCGCTAAAGGTGAAGGTCATAGGGCCTAATCTACGAAACACCCTCTATTTAGCTCTCACGCAGCAAGTAGGTTGTATGAGCCAGGAGCCGAAGCGGATGTTTCGCTCAACAAAGACGGTCAGGCAGTGCGTTGCCAAAGTGTCTCTACCACTTCGGCAACGCACTGCCTGATCGTCTTTTCATTCACTGCTCACACCCTATCCTGGGCGCACCTAGCTCGCAGGATTTGACAAAGCAACGCCCCTCCGTTTCGGGAGAGGCGTTGTTGGTTATTCCAGTTCTTCGCGGAGCGCGTACACCTTGCGCAAGTTTCGAATCAGGCGTGCTGATTCTTGGAAGTTCAAGGTCTGGGCCCCGTCGGAAGCGGCTTCCTCAGGTTTTTCGTGGGCTTCGTAGATAATACCGTCAGCGCCCGCCATTACGCCAGCTAGGGCCATTTGCGGCACATATTCCCGAATGCCGATACCGTGCGAAGGGTCGACGATGACGGGCAGGTGGGTTTTCTCTTTTAGAATAGGCACCGCGTTCAAATCGAGGGTGTTGCGGCTGGCGGTTTCGAAGGTGCGAATACCCCGCTCACACAAAATCAGCTTTTCGTTGCCGCCCGAAAACACGTATTCCGCCGACGATAGCAACTCTTCCAGCGTGCCCGAAATACCGCGCTTGATCATCACGGGCTTGTCCACGCCGCCCAACGCGTCGAGCAGGTTGAAGTTCTGGGTGTTGCGTGCGCCCACCTGAAACACATCCACGTAGTCGTGCATCTGCTCTACCTGCGACACCTGCATCACCTCGGTAATGATTTTGATGCCGCGCGCCCGAGCCATTTGATGAAACAGCTTCAGCCCGTCCATACCCAAGCCCCGAAACGAGTACGGCGACGAACGCGGCTTGAACACGCCCCCACGCATGATACGCACATCGTTGTCAAGCAGGTGCTGCATCATCAGCTCCATCTGCGGCTCGCTTTCGATGCTGCACGGACCGGCCGCCAGCGTCAGGCTACCTTCCCCAATGCGCACCCCGTCGCCGAGGTCCAGCACGGTGGGGCGCACGCGCCACTTGCGGCTCACCAGCTTGTAGTCGTCGGATACCCGATGAATATCCAGGATGCCGGGCAATTGGCCGATGGTGCGCAAGTCGAAATCAGCCTTACCAATAGCCACAAGGTAGTGCGCCCGTTGCGTGGTTACGTCCGTGGCTTTGTACTTCACGGCCTTGATGTGCGCTAAAATATCTGCCTTCGCAGCTTCCGTGATGTGGGGGTCGAGTTGAATTATCATTACGCTATGCGTTCAAAAAGCGTCCAGCTTTGGCAAGCGCCGCAGGACGCCCTTTTCTAATTAAGAACTGATTGTACAAACTGCTTCGCTGCGGCGGGAGCATCCTCGGTGTTTTCCAGCGCCTTAATAAAGGCCGACCCAATGATGGCGCCTTCCGCGTATTGGCAGGCATGTTGGAAAGACGCTTTGTCGGCAATACCAAAGCCGATGAGGCGGGGGTTGCGCAGCTGCATGTCTTCAATGCGCTGGAAATAGGCATCCTGCACGCCGGCGGCCTGGGTGTTGGCGCCGCCCGTGGTACCCGGCCCGGAAACGAGGTACAGAAACGAATCTGTCAGCTCGTCGATGCGGCGGATACGGGAAGGAGCCGTTTGGGGGGTAATCAGGAACACGGGTTTCAGGTTGTAGCGCCGGAAGATTTCCTGGTACTCGTCCACGTAATCATCAAGCGGCAAGTCGGGCAGGATAACCCCATCAACCCCGGCGGCGGCGGCTTCGCGGCAGAAATTCTCCACCCCAAACTGCATCACCGGGTTGAGGTAGCCCATCAGCAGAATAGGCGTTTCGGGCACTTCGGTGCGAATGTCTTTGAGCTGCGTGAAAAGCACGCGCATGTTCATGCCGTTTTGCAGCGCCACCGTGCTGCTCTGCTGAATCACGGGGCCATCGGCCAGCGGATCAGAAAACGGCATGCCGATTTCAATAAGGTCAGCGCCGGCGGCGGTTAGGGCTTTGAGCACCGGCACGGTGTCTTGCAGGCGCGGGTAGCCCGCCGTGAAGTAGACGTTGAGCAGCTTCTTGCCTTTGTTTTGGAAGGCTTGTTGGATTCGGTTGTTCATAGGGCATGTGCCGCAGCGGACGCAGAGAATTGCGCGGCAGAAACGGGTTCTGCATGGTCTGCGCAACTTTCCGAATCCTCTGCTGGCTGGTCTTTACTTGATAGAATCCGCGTATTTCATGTACGTTTCCAGGTCTTTGTCGCCGCGGCCCGAGAGGTTGATAACCACCACGTCGTTAGGGCCAGCGCCTAATTGCCCAAGAGCCGCCAGCGCGTGTGCAGTTTCCAGGGCCGGAATGATGCCTTCCAAGCGGCTGCACTCTGCTACCGCCCGCAAGGCCGCTTCATCTTCGATGGAAATGAACTGCGCCCGGCCTTCCGCCGCCAGATACGCGTGCAACGGCCCGATACCCGGATAATCCAGACCGGCCGACAACGAATACGGCTCGGTGATTTGCCCGTCCTCGTCCTGCATGAGCAGCGTACGCGAACCGTGAATGATACCGGGTTTGCCGAGCACCGACGTCGCGGCTGAGTGGCCCGAGGTGATACCGTGCCCAGCTGCTTCCACGGCTACCAATTTCACGGAAGGCTCGTCGAGGAAGTGGTAGAACGCGCCGGCCGCGTTGGAGCCACCGCCCACGCAAGCTACCACGTATTGCGGCAGCTCTGAACCCGTTTTCTCCAGCAACTGCTTGCGCATTTCCTCGCTGATAATGGCCTGCAACCGCGCCACCAAATCCGGGTACGGGTGCGGGCCTACCACTGAGCCAATGATGTAGTGCGTGTCAACGGGGTTGGAAATCCAGTCCCGAATGGCCTCGTTGGTGGCATCTTTCAAGGTCTGGCTGCCGCTGGTGGCGGGGCGAACTTCGGCCCCGAGCAGGCGCATACGCTCCACGTTGGGGCGCTGCCGTTCCATGTCCACCGAACCCATGTACACAATGCACTCCATCCCCATCAGGGCGCACACGGTAGCCGTGGCCACCCCGTGCTGACCCGCGCCAGTTTCGGCAATGATGCGTGTTTTGCCAAGCCGTTGCGCCAGCAAAATCTGCCCCACCGTGTTGTTGACCTTATGGGCGCCGGTGTGGCATAGGTCTTCCCGCTTCAGGAAAATGCGCGTGTTGTACTTCTTGGACAGGCGCTTGGCCTCGAACAGCGGCGTGGGCCGGCCGACGAAGTCGCGCAAGAGTTGCTGGTACTCACGCTGAAACTCGGGGTCGGCGAGGATGGTGAGGTAGTTGTCGCGCAGCTCTTCCACGTTGGGATACAGCATTTCGGGGATGAAGGCGCCCCCGAATTGGCCGTAATAGCCGCGGGCAGTGGGTTCTTTATAGGTTGTAGGAGTCATGGCTCGTAGGGTTTCGCTGTGGGTGACGCAGGAGGCGGCAGAGTCGTTCAAGGGGGTGCCCAAAACATTGCGGCATTCCATCTTGAATCAGTGCATGCCGCTTGGTCAGGATCGTAGTTCGATAAATAGTTGCCGCAGCAGTTCAGCGTCTTTTACACCGGGCTCGGTTTCAAAACGGCTATTCAGGTCCAGTGCAAACAAGCCGGGCAGCTGCAAGTTCCGCAGAGTATCTGCCTGCTCTATGCTGAGGCCGCCAGCCAAAAAATAGGGCACTGGCAGGTTGTAGCTGCTCAGTAGATTCCAGTCGAAGGCTGTACCATTGCCACCGGGTTGCGCGCCTTTTGTATCAAAGAGAAAGTAGTCGGCGGAACCTACATAAGGCTTCAGTTGCTCGAAGTCGAACTCCTCTCCCACCGAAAACGCCTTGATGACGGGTACGCCAGCCGCTTGGATGGTGGCGCACTGCGCGGGTGTTTCGTGGCCGTGCAACTGCACCAAGTCCAGCCCCAGTTCCGCCACCCGCGCCAATACAGCCTCCGTGTTTTCATCCACGAACACCCCCACCTTGCGGATTCCGGCGGGCAGCGCCGCTAGTTCCTTTTGGCTCAACTGTGTGCCCACGTACCGACTGGACTTTGGGTAGAAGATGAAACCCAAAAAGTCCGGCCGTAGCGCGGCAACCGCCGCCAGATTTTCTGGCTGCCGCATGCCGCATACTTTCAAGTAGGGAATCGTGGACGTCATGATGAGACAGAAGAAGTGTAGCGCGGCAATCCGTTCCGTGCTACTCTTAAAGTAGAGTCACGGCTTCGGTAGCGCGAAGCTGCTGTACCAGTGCGGCGCAGGCTTTTTCGGGGCGGCTGTGGCGCATGAAGGTTTCACCGATCAGAAAGCCGCGGTAGCCGACGGCGCGCAACGCTTCAATGTCGGCAGCGGAGCTGAGGCCGCTTTCGGTCACCTTCACGTAGTCGTTGGGGATGCGCTGGGCTAGGTCGCCAGAAGTGTCGAGGCTCACGGAGAAGTCGTGGAGGTTACGGTTGTTGACGCCAACCACGCTCACGGCATCGGGGTGCAGTGTTTTGTCGAGCTCTTCGGCGTTGTGGATTTCAAGCAGCACTTCCAAGCCAAGGCTTTTGGCGAAGCGGCCCAGGCGCAGCACTTCCTCCCCCGTTAGCACAGCTGCAATGAGCAGCACGGCATCGGCGCCAATGCTTTTGGCTTCCAGAATCTGGTATTCATCAACCACAAAATCTTTGCGCAGAATTGGGCAGAAGTTGTAGCGCCGAGCCGTAGTCAGGTCCTCGTTTTTGCCGCCGAAAAACTCGGTATCGGTCAGCACCGACAGCGCCGAGGCCCCGGCCTGCATGTAGCCTAGCGTGGTCCGCTCCACCGGTGCGTGCGCATTGATAACGCCCTTGCTCGGCGACTTACGCTTGAACTCGGCAATGATGCCGCTCAAATCGTCGCGGAGCAGGTAATGGCGCAAGCTGAGCGGCTGCGAGTCCATATACAGGCTCTTTTCCAACAGTTTCACGGGCACCAGCGCCTGCCGGTCTTGTACTTCCTGGCGCTTGTAGGTGATGATTTTATCGAGGATAGTGGGCATTTCAGTCTGGGTGTACCACCAAGTACGAGCTTGGTGAGTCGTTAAAAGGGTATTCGTTGGTTGTCATTCCGACGCAGGAGGAATCTGAGTTGATTCGTGCAACAACTTTACCCAGATTCCTCTTTCATCGGAACAACAGTCCTTGGCAGCTACACCGCCATTACATTGCTGTGCGTGGCGGCTAATAGCTTCCGCAGCGCCGTCCGGGCCCGGCCGGAATCCAACGATTCCTGCGCGGCAGCCAGGGCGTCCGTGAAACTAAAGGTTGGCTCTAAGCAGCGGATGGCCAACGCGGCGTTGGCCGTTACCACGTCGCGCTGCGCGCGGGTGGCGTGGCCTTCCAGCACGTTCAAAAACAGCTGCGCCGACTCGGCCGCGTTGCGCCCGCCCGCTAGTTCGGCAGGCGTGGTGGCCGTTAAGCCGAAGTCGGCCGCCGATACCACCTGCTCGCCGTCGGTGGTGGCCAGCTTGGCCGAGCTCGTCAACGACAGTTCATCATACCCATCAAGGGCGTGCACGACGGTGTAGCAGGAGTCGGTTTGCTGAAGCAAATAGTGGTAGAGGCGCAACAGCTCCAAGCTGAAGGTGCCAGCTACTTGGAACCGCGGCCGGGCCGGATTCACGAGTGGGCCTAGAATATTAAAGAACGTCCGGACGCCTAGCTCCCGCCGTACGGGACCGGCGTGGCGCATGGCCGGATGAAACGAGGGCGCGTGCAGGAAGCAGATATTGGCTTGCTCCACTTGGCGCTTCAGCACATCGTTGCTGACCGCAAAATCAACCCCTAACTGCGCCAGCACATCCGACGAGCCGCACACCGACGAGACGCCAATGTTGCCGTGCTTGGTGACTTTGTAGCCCGCGCCTGCCACCACAAAGCAAGCCAACGTGCTGATGTTGAGCGTGTCTTTGCCGTCGCCGCCGGTGCCTACTATATCTACGGTGTCGTGGGTACCTAACTCCGGGTCGCGGCTGAGGCTCAGCAGCGCTTCACGGAAGCCAGCCAGTTCGGGTACTGAGATGGGCCGCATCCGGTACACAGCCATGAAGGCCGCCATTTCTGCCGGGTTCGCCTCGCCCTGTCCGATGTGCAGCATGGCCTGCCGCGCCTCGGCGTGCGACAATAACTGCTGGTCGAAAAGGATGTTGAGAAGGTGTTTCATTGTGTGACGCCAAGCGCGTACTTGGCGAATCGGTGAACAACGGAAAAAGAAACCTTGGTGGCAGCACCCACGGTGCGCCAACCCGCCATTGGTGCTATTGCAGCCAGTTGCGCATCATCTGGTGGCCGTGCTCCGTCAGAATGGATTCGGGGTGAAACTGGACACCGCGCACATCATACTCGCGGTGCCGGAAAGCCAGCACCTGGCCGTTGGCGTCAAGAGCGGTTACTTCCAGTTCGGCGGGCACCGACTCGGGGCGCACGCTCCAGGAGTGGTAGCGGCCCACACGGAACTGGGTGGGCAGGCCGTCGAATATTCGGTCTTCGGCGGTAACCTCAGCTTGCGTGGCAATGCCGTGCAGCACATCGGGCATATTATATAGCTCGCCGCCGAAGCTTTCTGCCAGCCCCTGGTGGCCAAGGCACACCCCCAGAATGCGCTTGGTGGGTGCGTAGCGCCGGATGATTTCGGGCATGAGGCCGGCCTCCGAAGGCAACCCAGGACCGGGCGAGAGCAGCACGGCGTCGTAATCCTCCACGTCGTCTACGGAGAGTTTGTCGTTGCGGATTACCGTGACATTTTCGGTGTGACCGAGTTCCCGCAGCACCTGCACGAGGTTGTAGGTGAAGGAGTCGTAGTTATCGAGGACGAGGATTTTCATGATGCAGGTAAGGTGGGATAGTGGGTAAGGCGAGAGGGAATCTAGGGTCTTCGTTTTCCCAGAGAGGTTGCAGGCAGATGGTGTGTTTCATCGGAACAACCTGCAAGCCTACGCTTCTGGTGGAGCTAGACGGCCTCGGCTTCTTTCAACGCCTTGCGGAGGGCTGCTAGTTTGTGATGTACTTCGTTGAGTTCGGAATTAATGTCAGAGGCAGCTACCACGCCAGCACCTGCCTGGAAGTAGAGCTGGCCCGCCGTGCTCAGAAACGAGCGAATCATGATGGCGTGGTTGAAGTCGCCGTTGAAGCCGCGGTAGCCGATGGCACCGCCGTAGTAGCCGCGGGCAGTAGGCTCTAAGCCGTCGATGATTTGCATGGCGCGGTGCTTGGGGGCGCCCGAGAGTGTACCAGCCGGGAAGGTATCGGCCACCACTTGTAGGGGGCTGGCGGCTGGGCTCAGGGTGGCATTTACTTCACTCACGAGGTGAATGACGTGCGAGTAGAACTGAATTTCACGGAAGGTTTTCACCCGCACATTGTCGCCGTGGCGGGCCAGGTCGTTGCGGGCCAGGTCCACGAGCATGGTGTGCTCGGCGTTTTCCTTGGGGTCGTCGGCTAGCTTTTGGGCCAGGGCAGCGTCTTCGGCGTCGTGGCCGGTGCGGCGGAAGGTGCCTGCAATGGGGAACAGGCTGGCTTCGCGGCCCTTAATAAGGAGTTGGGTTTCGGGCGAAGAGCCGAAGATTTTAAAGTTGCCGTAATCGAAGTAGAACAAGTACGGCGACGGATTGATGGAGCGCAGGGCCCGGTACACGTTGAACTCGTCGCCGGTGAAGCCCTGCTGAAAGCGGCGCGACAATACAATCTGGAACACGTTGCCCTGGTGGCAATGCTGCTGACCAGCCGCCAGTACTTTCAGAAACTCTTCGTCGGTCTGGTTGGTGGATTCCTCCCCTACCACCGAGAACTTGTAATCGGGCAATGACGGGTTGCGCACCAGGTTCACGAGGCGCGTCAAGCCATCCGGGTCGGTTTCCTCGCCGGCCAGCGTGTGCTCGAACACATACAGCTCGTTGCGGAAGTGGTTGACGGCAATGACGTACCGATAGGTGCCGTACAGGATGCTCGGAATCTGCCCGGCGGCCTGTTTTTCGGTGTTCAGCTCCAGATCCTCGAAGTACTGCACGCCCTCGTACCCGATGTAGCCAAACAAGCCGCCGGTGATGAAATCGTACTCGGTAGGCTCGGTTTGGAAGCAGCCAGCAAATTCCTGGAGGCGCGTGAGGGCCAGGCGGGGCTCGGCTAGAGTTTCGGTTTCGGTGGTATCATCCGGAAACGTCAGCTTCAGCTCCTGGCCGCTCAGCTCGAAACGGGCCAGCGGGTCGAACGCCAGGTAGCTGAACGCGTTTTGTTGGCCGTGGTAGTCGGAGCTTTCGAGGAGCAGGCAGTTGGGGTACCGGTCGCGCAGGCGGAGATAGAGGCCTACGGGCGTGACGGTGTCGGCTAGTACGCGGAGGTGGCGGGTATGGAGCTGGAACTGTTTCATGTCTGGCGTTTCGGGAGAAGCTGAGCGCCGGGTATTAAAAAAGCCCGGCGGGGCGGCCGGGCTTTCTGTAGAGTCGTTACGAAGAGGAGTTTCACTACCCTTAACGCACGCACAGGATGTCCCGTCCGGAATTTCCGAAAGGCCACCACCACGCTTGCTGAGTTGTTGAAACGGTCATTGCCAAAGTTGAGTTAGGGCGTTGAGTGGCACAAAGGTAAAGCAGCTTTCTTAGTACGCAAGCAAAATTCAAGTTTTATGATGAAATAATGGCAAGAATACGGCTCGATAGTTACGATACTGTTAAGATACTGCCTGCATGGTCGTTTGTTTCAATAGAAGTAGAGACAATCTGCTCATAAACTTGAGTTGATGCAGTACCAAGGACTGTTTGTAATCGATAAGCCCGTCATGCTGAGATTGCCAAAGCGTGACGGACTTGTAAGACGTCCAACGAGTGGTCGACCACCCCTAGCCCCTCCTCAGCTGAGGAGGGAAACTATTCGCTGTCCATATGCTTCTTAGCTAACGCACTACGTAACTAGCATTTGAACGCCTGTGTACTTTCCTGCTGACACCCGGAGCATATAGATGCCACGGGGTAAACCACTTAGCTTCACTGCGTCGCCGGACCCCACTTCGGCTTCAAACATGACCTGACCGGCTTTGTCTGTTACTGTTAGCTGTGCTTGTTGCAACCCGGCGGGTAATTCCACGAGCACTTCTTCTTTCGTGGCAGTTGCGTAGGCACTGAAGGGCAGTGGTGCTGCTGCTTCCTGGGTGCTTGGTGGCGCGCTTAGCCACTGGTAAGCGGCTGGAAATTCTCGCCGCCAAAACCACTCGGAATGTTGTCCGTCTGTTTGAGGGTTGAAGCTTAGATTGGCAGCAGGTACGCCGCCACGAACTAATGCGTCGTGCATGGCCCGCATGAGCGGCACCATGTTCTGCCCTTCGGTGGTACCGCACACAAAATAGAAACGCGTATCGGGGTGGGCGGGGTGCTGGCGGACGTATTGAAAAAGCGACTGCTGAGCAAACCAGAAGGCTGGCGAGAACACGCCCACTTTGCTGTACACGTTCGGGTACTTCAGGGCGGCGTAGGTGGATATGAGGCCACCCATGCTGCTGCCCACAATGCCCGTAAACTCACGGCCTGTGAGGGTACGGTAGTGCGCATCGATGTACGGCTTCAGAGTTTCCACCAGAAAATCCACGTACTGGTCGCCTTGCCCACCGCCGAGTTTGAGGTTGCGCCAGGGAGAGAGTTCATTGAGCCGGTCGGTGCCACCGTGGTCGATGGCCACCGCAATGGAGCCGGTGGCATCGAGGCCCTGCTGTTGCAACTCGCTCAGTGTCTCATCAACGCCCCACTCGCCGGCAAAGCTGGTGCAGGTATCAAACACGTTTTGGCCGTCGTGCAGGTAGAGCACGGGGTAGCGCTTGGTGGGGTTAGTGGCGTAGTCGTTGGGCAGATAGATCCAGACGCGGCGGGTCCGCTTGAGCTGCGGCATCTCGAATGAGGTGCTAATTATGTGCACGTTGGGTTGCAAGGCCGTGCTTTGGCAGGGCGCCGCCCCACCACCAGAGTCTTTCCGATTCAGTACTTGCAGAGTCACGGTAGTAAGGGAGTTACCAAGGGTGATACGACGGTTGTCGATGTCGTTGTGGGGCGCGTCGGTGTCTCCTGGAGTCCAGACTCCGCATGTGCATGTGCATGCAACTGGGTTCTTCACTGCGGCTGGCAGTACCAATTGGTGAGTGCCGTTGGGGTGGCGGGGAAGGCGAGTGCGGGGCTGGCTGGATTCTCGTTATTGAAGGAGCCTATCCTACCTACCACGGCCGTAGCAGGCGTTGAGGCAGGCGCGCAAGTCAGGCGAAACGTGGCTTGTGTGGATGTGGTACCGGCCCACATCAACAGACCTAGTACAAGGCAAGGAATACGCATGAATCCGGCGTACGTTGTGCGTGGCGAAGCTCTTTTCCGCAACTCGCACCATGAACTACACCGTAACGGCTGCCTGTACGATACACCTGTGCGTGAAGCGCAAGTACAGGTGTAGCCTATTCGCCACCGATAAACGAGAACCCAACAAACCTATCTACTTTTCGGGCCGCATGCTCCATGCAGCAAGCTATTTCCACCCAGTTCCTTGTACAATGCCCCACCGATTACGTGCTTTTTGGTTGTTTCTTGCTCTCTGGAACGCTGTTTCAGTGCTACCAGCTACGGCGCAAAAAAAACCACACGCGCCCGAGGGTGACGTATTTGTAGACAAACAAGGCGTGTTGCGTTGGCAGAAAGACAAAAAGGAAGTGGCCCTGTTCGGTGTCAATTATACCACGCCGTTTGCCCACGCCTACCGAGCGCACCAAAAGCTCGGCGTGGCGCATGAGCAAGCCATTGCCCAAGATGTGTACCACCTATCGAGGCTGGGCGTTGATGCGTTCCGGGTGCACGTATGGGATGTGGAAATAACGGATACGGTGGGGAATCTGCTGGAAAACGAGCATCTGAAGCTGCTTGATTTTCTGGTGGCTCAGCTCAAGCAGCGCGGCATCAAAATCATCCTGACCCCCATTGCCTACTGGAACAACGGCTATCCGGAGCAAGATACGGGCACCGGTTTTTCCAGCATCTTCTCGAAAACGCAGGCCTACACCAACCCGCGAGCTGTTCTGGCACAGTCAACCTACCTCACGCAGTTTCTCAACCACCGCAACCCCTACACCAAGCAACTCAACCGCGACGAGCCGGACATTATTGCCTACGAGGTGTGCAACGAACCCCGTTATGGCAAGCCCGAAGCACCCGTCACGGCTTTTGCCAACCGCATGGCGCAGGCCATCCGGGCCACTGGTTGCCGCAAGCCCGTGTTCTACAACGTATCAGAAAATCCGGTGGTATACGAGGCCATCTTGAACGCCAAGGTGGACGGCCTCACGTTTCAGTGGTATCCACAGGGCTTGGTGAGCGGACACGCGCTACGGGGCAACTTCCTGCCGTACGTCGATCAGTACCCGATTCCGTTTCGGCAGGACAAGCGCTTTACCAGCAAAGCCCGCATGATCTACGAGTTCGAATCGGCCGACATCATTCAGCCGGTGATGTACCCGTTTATGGCACGCAGCTTCCGGGAGGCCGGGTTCCAGTGGGCCACGCAGTTTGCCTACGACCCGATGGCCATGGCCTTCGCCAACACCGAATACCAAACCCACTACCTGAACCTGGCCTACACGCCGGCCAAGGCCCTGAGCTTGCTGATTGCCTCCAAAGTGTTCCACCGGGTGGGGCGCGGGCAGTCTTTTGGCCGCTATCCGCAGGACTCGGTGTTTGATGCATTCCGGGTGAGTTACCGGCAAGCACTGAGTGAGATGAACACCCCAGAAGAATTCTACTACACCACCTCCACGGCCACTCAGCCGAAACGGGCGGCGAGTTTGCAGCACCTGGCCGGCGTGGGCTCTTCGCCCGTAGTGCGCTACGGCGGAACGGGAGCCTACTTCCTGGACCGGGTAGCGGCGGGCGTGTGGCGCCTGGAAGTGCTGCCCGATGCGGTACCGATTCGAGACCCTTTCGAAAAAGCGTCGCTTAACAAACCCGTTACCCAGATTCTGTGGAACGCGCAGCCGCTACAGCTTTCCCTGCCCGAACTAGGCAGCAACTTCACGGTGCGCGCGCTCAACGAAGGCAACACCCTGCAAGCGCAGGCCACCAATGGCAGCACCGTGGTCCGGCCCGGCGTGTATTTGGTAGCCGCCGCCGGCAAGTCAACCACGCAGTTCACTGGGCAGTCGGTGTTCAACCATATCAAGCTAGGAGAATTTGCGGCGCCGGCAGCTACCCCCATGGGCCCCCAGGTACTACACACTCCACCTACACAGGTCTCGGCAGGGCAGCCGGTGCGCCTTGTGGCCCGGCTTACCGGCATCGAGCCCCAGGACAGCGTGTTTCTGGTGGCGCAACACTTCTACGGGCGCACGCGCACCTTGCCCATGGCTACCACCAGCTATGCCACCGTGGAAGCTACCGTACCGGCAGAGCTGGCGTATTCGGGCTTGCTCCGCTACTGGATAGTGCTGCGCAAAAAAGACCAAACCCTAACCTTTCCGGGCGGATTTGCCGGCCAACCCCGCGACTGGGACTACTATCACCCCGAGCATTTCGAGGTGCCCATAGTAGCAGTTGGTACTCCTCTTCCCCTCTTCCAAGCCAGCCACGACCAGCAGCAAGTGGAAGCCCGCAACCTGGCCAGCACTGCCTGGGTTGACTACGTAACCACTCCGGCGGGCGCCGTCGCGCTGCGTTTCGTGCTTGGAGCGCCCCGGCCGGGGCAGACCCCATCCGCTGCACTCACTGAACCAGCCGCGGCGGTACGGGCGTATTTCGGCGACAGGCTAGCGGGCCGAGCCACTGAAGTTGCTGGATTCAAGGAACTGGTGGTGAAAGCACGGGCCAGCCACGCTGCTACGCCGCTGAAAGTGGTGCTGACCAACAAAGACGCTGTGGCCTATTCCGCCTCCGTGCAGCTTGGCACCAACATGCAGGAATTCCGGATTCCGCTTTCCACTTTCCGTTCCGAGGCGCTGCTGCTTTTCCCGCGCCCCTACCCTGGCTTCTTGCCGCTAAGCTACCAGCCTACAACGCCGTCGACCTTGAAAATTGGAGAGGCCGAAGTGCTGCAAGTAGTGCTGGATGCGGCCGCCCCAACCACCGGCGAGCTACACGTTGACCTCGAATCTGTTTCTCTTCAATAAGCTATATGCCCCGTTTCTCGTCGCTTACGCAGGTTTTTCTACGGGTTGGCAGTGGCTTGCTGCTGGCCATGGCCGTGAGTGAATGCACCAGTCCGCCTGCTCGCCTAGCGCCCGCCGTAGACTTCAACCAAGACTGGCAATTCGTAAAAGACATCGACACCGCCGTAACGGCGCAGTTCTTCACCGAAACCACCGACACCGCTGTGCAGTGGGTGGCCGTGTCGTTGCCGCATACCGCGCAGCTAGAGCCCGTTGTGACCGACAAGAAACAGTGGCAAGGCACCTGCTTCTACCGCAAGTTTTTTCAGGTGCCCGCCACCGATTCCAGCAAACGAGTGGCTGTTCACTTCCAAGCGGCCATGCATACCGCCGACGTGTATTTGAACGGCAAGAAGCTGGAACGGCACCAAGGAGGGTATTTGCCGTTCACAGTGGATATTTCCCGGCAGCTCAAGTATGGGCAGCCCAACTGCCTGCTGGTAAAGCTCAACAACCAAGACAATCCGGCGGTGCCACCCGGCAAGCCCCTCAAGGACTTGGATTTCAACTTCTACAGTGGCCTCTACCGCTCCGTGCAGTTGCTGGTACAAGACAAGGTGTACATCTCCGACCCCGTAGAAGCCGGCCACACGGCTGGGGGTGGTATTCTGCTGCACTACGAAGACGTAAGCCCCCAATCGGCCACGCTGCGGTTGCAAACGGAAATACAGAACGATGCTGCCCAGGCGCAAACCGTACAAGTCCGCACTACGCTGCTCAACGAGAAGGGCGAGGAAGTAGGCCGCACGCAAAACGAAGCAGCTGGTATTGCGCCAGGCGCTTTCGAACGGGTCGACCAGCAACTGTCTATTGCCAACCCCAAGCTCTGGTCGCCGGAGCAGCCATACCGGTACCGCGTGGTGGTGGAAGTGCTGCGAGCGGGGCAGGTGATAGACCGGCAGGAACTGCAAACCGGCGTTCGGACCGTCCGCTTTGCCACCGACGGGTTCTACCTCAACGGCCAGAAAACGCGCCTGCGGGGCACCAATCGGCACCAGGAATATCCTTACCTCGGCTACGCGCTGTCGGATAATGCGCAGTACCGCGACGCCTGGCACATCAAAGCGGCCGGCTTCAACTTTGTGCGCTGCTCTCACTATCCTCCTTCGCCAGCTTTCTTGGAAGCGTGCGATGAACTGGGAATTCTGGTGATGAACTCGATTCCGGGCTGGCAATTCTTTGGCGGCACCGAGTTTCAAAAAAACAGTTTGCAGAATGTGCACGACATGGTGCGCCGCGACCGGAACCACCCCAGCGTAATACTGTGGGAGTCGTCGTTGAACGAGACGGGTATGAGCAAGCCGTACATGGAACAAACCTACCAGGCGGTGCATCAGGAACTACCCTGGAAGGAAGGCGTGTACACTTGCGGCTGGCTGGATTATGCCTATGACGTGTTCATTCCGGCGCGCCAGCACAGCAAAGCCCCTTACTACTGGAGCAAGTATACCGGCAAGAAACCTTTGCTGCTCTGCGAGTATGGCGACTGGGAATACTACGCCCAAAACGCGGGCTTCAACCAAACCGCTTACGCCGGCCTCAAAGAATCGGAGCGTACTTCCCGCCAGCTGCGCGGCCAAGGTGAACGGGCCCTCACGCAACAAGCCCTCAACTTCCAGGAAGCCCACAACGACAACTTCCGCAGCCCAGCCGTCGGCGATGCTAACTGGCTCATGTTCGACTACAAGCGCGGCTATGCGCCCGACATTGAATCGTCGGGGGTGGCCGATATTTTTCGCTTACCCAAGTTTGCCTACTCCTTCTACCAAAGCCAATATGGCCCCGCAGAGGACCGCAACGGCTTCGGCAAACCGATGGTTTACTTGGCTACTTACTGGCAACCAGCCTCTTCCAAGCAGGTGGTTGTGTACAGCAACTGCGACGAAGTGGAACTCCAGCTCAACGGCCACACCATAGCCCGGCAGCGCCCCGACCAGAACGTTTTCGCCAATAAGCTCGCGCATCCTCCCTTCACGTTTGCAGTGCCTACCTACACGCCCGGTACGCTACGCGCCATTGCCTACCGCAATGGCAAAGCCGCTGCCCAAACCGAACGACGCACGCCCGGTTCGGCTAAGAGCTTGCAACTTAGCTATGCCCGCCTCGGCAAAGACCTGACAGCGGGCCAAAACGATGCCGTGTTCGTGTATGCCACCGTAGTTGATGCGAATGGCACGACCGTACCGGATGCCACCACGTCGGTCCGCTTTAGCGTGCAGGGCGCCGAGCTAGTTGGCGACAACCCAGTGCAGGCGGAAGCCGGTATTGCCACCATCTTGGTGAAGGCAGGTGTTACCCCAGGGGTTGTGCAGGTCAGCGCTGCCGCCACTGGCTTAAGCAGCAATGCACTGAAAATCAACACCAAATAGCTTTCTACCACTCTGCGTCAAGCAAGCATAACCTGCTTAGGAAGCTAGCCACCAGAGTACAAAGGGCGTACTTCGGTGGTTGCGCTGGTTTTCGCTTCAAAAGAACCTTCCGCCTGAAAGAGCAGCGGCGAGTCTGTGTGCGTCTTTCCACCTTGTCTAGGAAGCACAACAAATAGTGGCGGAAAAATAATAATTGCATTTTTCATATAAAGCAGTACTGCTTCTGCTGCTATTTATAGGGTTGCTGTTTGAAGGCAACCGACGCCAACCAACATAAATGCGGTAGACACACTAAGCTGTTTTGCCTCTTATTTTAGTGGCTGCATTGTGCTGTTTGCTCTACATAGTTCTCTTAAATCAGGGTGTGCAACCAATAAAAACAACGGCTGACACACGTAAAACCGCAGATTAGGGCTATCAATCCGTGGCCGTTGTGTTGTGCGCCGTTTCATAATTCGGGGGCATGCAGAGGAGTCATTTCCAATAAAGGAGTATGATTTAAGGTGGGCACCCCCTTGTTCACAATCATGCCAAATCGATTAAGTCTACGGTTTCGTTGGCAAACCCGTGCTTTTTCGTGTCCCTACATACATCATACTTCACAGCTAGTTACGCGAGCCAGCCGAGTGCAGTGGTGCTGGCACGCGCGTCCGCAGGGGCTTGTTGTATGGATCATGTAGTTCGCTTGGTGGTATTAAACCGCTGCGTAGTACAGTGAAGCTTGCCGAGTTAACAATTAGGTAATCGAAGGTAGCTATTACCCGCAAATGGAATTATTGCTATTCTTAGGCAGTCACCGCAAACGTTTTCGATGTAGACAACAAAGCTTTAACTTGCGCACTTTATAAATGAGTGGACAGTAAAAAATGTTGCCGGGCAAAGAGTACAGCGGGTTCTGCACCCCGCTAGCTCACCAGCAAGCACTTGTCTAACTCACCGCTCCGGAAAACCGGAAAAGTCCATTCCAACACCCTAACTAATTCCCAATGAAACACCCCTACCTGGCAAAACTCTTGTTTTTGCTGCTGTTTGTGTGCGCCGGTTTCACCGGTGCATTCGCCCAGACGGGTTCTGTGAGTGGCCGCGTCGTAGACGAAAAAGGCGAAGGCTTGCCTGGCGTAACCGCCCTTGTAGAAGGCACCACGTTCGGCAACTCTACCAACTCCGACGGAACGTTCTCTATTCAGAGCATTCCGGCCGGCCCACACACCCTCGTTATCTCTTACGTTGGCTTTACCTCTACCCGGAAAGCTTTCACAGTGGCGAGCGGCCAAAATGCAGCGCTCGGCAACCTCACCCTCAACGAAAACACCACCTTGCTTAACGAAGCAGTGGTAGTAGGCTATGGCACCCAGCGTCGGCAGGACGTAACGGGCGCAGTAGCTACCGTGCAGGCCAAAGATTTCGTGCAGGGGCAAGTAACCAACCCTGAGCAGTTGGTACAAGGCAAAGTAGCCGGCGTTAGCATCACAACGGGCGGTGGTGCCCCGGGCGCGCCTACCTCGGTTCGTATCCGTGGCAACTCTTCCCTGAATGCCAACAACGACCCGCTGTACGTAATTGACGGCGTGCCCGTGGATAAAGGTGGTATTTCGGGCGCTTCCAACCCGCTCACCCTCATCAACCCCAATGACATTGAGAGCGTTACGGTGCTGAAAGACGCTTCGGCTACGGCTATCTATGGCAACCGGGCTTCCAACGGGGTTATCTTGGTTACGACCAAGCGAGGCCTGCAAGGAGAGAAACTAACGGTTAACCTGTCGTCGCAAACGTCTATTTCGCGGCGCGCCAACGAGTACGACGTATTGGGCGCGCAGGAGTTCAGCGACCTTATTCGCGCCAATGGCCTCGCGTCACAAGTTGCCACCCTAGGCACGGCCAACACCGACTGGCAGAAAGAAATCTTCCGGACGGCCGCTACCTACGACAACAACGTGAGCTTAACAGGCAGCTTCAAGAAGGTGCCTTTCCGGGTTTCGTACGGCAACCTCAACCAGGAAGGTATTGTCATCACCAACAAGCTGAAGCGGAACACGGGTTCTATCAGCCTGACCCCTCTCCTGCTAGATGACCGCCTCCGCATCGACATCAACGCCAAAGGCACGTTAGTTGACAACCGCTTTATCGACAATGCGCAGGTAGGCAACGCCGTTCTCTACGATCCGACCCAGCCGGTGCGTGGCACCGACGAAACCCGCTACGCTCCCTACGGCGGCTATTTCCAGTTCTTGCAATCAAACGGCAATCCGCTCGGGCAGGCCATTGGCAACCCAGTGGCGGCACTCAACAACGTCAACAACACCAGCGACGTGAAACGCCTGATTGGCAACGTGCAGTTCGACTACAAAATCCACGGTGTGGAAGGGCTGCGGGCCAATTTGAACCTGGGTACCGACATTTCGCGCGGCGACGGCTCAACCGTCACCAACCTCGCCGACTTTGGCAACTACCTCAACCAAGGCCGCTACACCCAGTACAACCAGAAAAAGGACATGCGCCTGCTGGAAACCTACTTAGCGTACAGCAAGCAGTTTGGCGGCACCAAATTCGATATCCAGGGGGGCTACTCCTACCAGGATTTCGTAACGAAAAACGACAACTTCCTTGACTACCGTTTCGACCGTACGACCCTGGTTAATCCAACGGCGGTATTGACCGTACCAGGCGGCTACTCCAAGCTGGCGCTGCTCTCCTACTTCGGCCGGACCACGCTGAATGTGAAGGACCGGTACCTACTCACGGCCACTGTCCGGAACGACAACACGTCGCGCTTCCTTGATGGCAACCGCAGCGGCATTTTCCCGGCAGTGGGGTTGGGCTGGCGCTTGAAGGGAGAAGAGTTCCTGCAAGACAACACGATTATTTCGGAACTGAAACTGCGTGGTGGCTGGGGCCGCACGGGCCAGCAGGACATTGGAGGTGTGTATGACTACCTACCCCGCTACGTAACCGGCAACGGTGCGGCTCAATACCAGCTAGGCAACGGCTTCGTTACCACGCAGCGCCCCTCGGGCTACAACCGCGGCTTGACCTGGGAAACCACCACGACCTGGAACGCTGGTATCGACTATGGCTTCTTTGATGATCGGGTTTCGGGTGCCATCGACGTGTATGAGCGTACTTCCGATGATTTGCTCTCGCTGATCAACGTGCCCGCTGGTGCCAACCTAACCAACCAGCTCAACGCCAACATTGGCTCGTTGCGCAACCGGGGTATCGAATTCAATATCAACGTAGTTCCTGTCCGTTCCGAGGACTGGAACTGGGATGTGAACTTCAACGTCGCGTACAACAAAAACAAAATCACCGAGCTAGGCCCGCAGCAAGAAGGCTTTGCTGGCTACCTGACCGGTGGCATTCCCGGCGGCACGGGCAGTACCATCCAAATCAACTCGGTGGGCTTCCCCTCCAACTCGTTTTTCGTGCGGCAGCAGGTATATGACCCCAACGGCCGGCCGATTGAAGGAGTGTACGTGAACCAGAACGACGACAATGCCTTGAATGAGCGCGACAACTACCGCTACAAGCAGCCTGCGCCGCTTGCCGTGCTGGGCTTCTCGTCCAACGTGTCGTACAAGAAGCTGAACCTATCGTTCCTGCTGCGCGGCAACGTGGGCAACTACGTGTACAACTCGGTGTCTGCCAACATCGGCAACCTCTCGAATGCCCAAAGCTCGTCGGGCTTCCTGCTCAACCTGCCAACCGACATTCGGAACACCGGCTTTAGGTCGCAGCAGCTTTTCTCTGACTATTACATCGAGAACGGCTCGTTTCTCCGCTGCGAGAATATCACGCTCGGGTACAACGTAGGTAAGTTCCTGAACGACAAAGCAACGCTGCGCCTGACAGCAGCAGTGCAGAACGCATTCGTCATCACCGAATACACGGGCCTCGACCCGGAAATCACCAACTTCAACACCATCGACAATCGGTTTGAGGCGGGTATCGACAACAACTTCTATCCCCGCGCCCGCACGTTCACCTTTGGTTTCAACGTTGGCTTCTAACATTCCCACCATGCATAAGAACATATTTCGTGGACTGGTTGCTGTGGCGACTGGTTTAGCGCTGGCAACTGGTACTACCTCTTGTACCGACGAACTCGACCAGCAACCCAAATTCGAAACCACCCCCGACAAAGTATACGTTGACCTCAACGGCTACCGCTCGGTGCTGGCCAAGCTCTACGGCGGCTTCGCCCTAACCGGCCAGACCGGCCCGAACGGCGCCGGTGACATTGGGGGCATCGACGAGGGCACCTCCGACTACATCCGCCAGTACTGGAGCGCGCAGGAACTCACTACCGATGAAGCGGTAGTGAACTGGAACGACCTGGGCATCCGGGATTGGCACAACATGAACTGGGATTCCAGCAACCCGCTGCTCCGCGGCTTGTACAGCCGCATCTACTTTGAAATTGCGGCGTGCAACGAGTTCATCCGTGAGTCGTCCGACGACAAGCTGGCCGCGCGCCTGCAAGCTACCGATGTGGCAGCCGTGAAGCAGTACCGGGCTGAAGCGCGGTTTCTGCGGGCGGTAGCCTACATGCACGCCATGGACCTGTTTGGCAACGGTCCGTTTGTGACAGAGGCCGACCAGGTTGGGTTCACTAGCCCGCAGTACTACACGCGTCCGCAGTTCTTCGCTTTTGTGGAGCAGGAGCTGACCGCCTTGGCTACCGACCCGGATTTCGCCGAGCCCCGCACCAATGAGTACGCCCGCGTTGACAAAGCTGCTGCTTGGGCTATGCTTTCCCGCCTGTACCTGAATGCCGAGGTGTACACCGGCACGGCGCGCTACGCTGATGCCGCCACGCAAGCCAAAAAGGTGATTGATACCGGCGGCTACTCCCTGGTAACCACGCCCGCTGGCAATGTATCGTCGGCGTACGGTCGGCTTTTCCTGGCCGACAACAACACCGCTCCGGCGCGTGCCGAAATCATTTGGCCGATTGCCTTCGACGTGAACAACACCCAGAGCTACGGCGGCACCACGTTCTTGGTGAACGGCGCTACCGGCTCTTCCGCCGCGTGGCAGGCCCGTGTAGGCCAGTCCACGGGTTGGACAGGCTTGCGCACGACGCAGAACCTGTTCAACTTGTTTCCGGACACTGCCCGTGATACCCGCGGCCGTTTCTGGACCAAGAAAGCCGACAACTCGAATCGTTCCCTTGAAATCACCGACCTCTATGATTTCGAGCAGGGCTACGGCGTGGTGAAATTCCGCAACATCAACTCGGCAGGTGTTGGCCAGGGTGGCGCCCAAAACTTCTCAAGTGTTGACTTCCCCATGATCCGGTTGGCTGAAGTGATGCTCACCTACGCCGAAGCCGCCACCCGTGGTGCCGGCGACCGGGCAGTCGCGCTCAACTACGTAAACCAAATCCGGGCACGGGCCTTCAATAACCAGCCCGGCAGCGCCATCACGGCCGCTCAGCTCACCCCCGAGTTCATTCTCGACGAGCGGGGCCGGGAGCTATACTGGGAAGCTCACCGCCGCACCGACCTTGTCCGGTACAAGCGTTTTGTGGAAGGCTCGTACCTCTGGCCTTGGAAAGCGGGTGCTGCTGCTGGTCGGGCTGCTGATCCGTGGCGGAACATATTCCCCATTCCGGCCTCCGACATATCGGCCAACCAGAATCTGAAACAGAACGATAGATACTAGCGAACCGCTGAGCGGACCGGTTCCCTTCCAAGAAGCGGAGCCGGTCTAGCTGGGTTCACCTCCCCCATTTTCCACTTTAGTATATGAAAAACTGGATTACTCAAACGGCAACTGGCTTTCTGGCGCTGGTGGCTGTTCTGCTGACCTCCTGCGAAAAGGATGAAACGCAAGTGACGCTGGCTCCTGCCTCCACGCCAACGCTGACCGCCAGCACCACCAATGCGGGTGTATTGCAAGCCGGCAATGCGGCCAACAACGCAGTTACCTATTCCTGGACGCCCCTAACCTTTGACGTGCCTTCGGCCACCAAAGTGGGCACTACGGTAACGTACACCCTGGAATTCGCGCGCACCGGTACCGCCTTTGCCAACGCCACAGCAGTTGATGCCGGTACTGGCGCTTCTAAAGCCCTTACCGTCGGCGACGTCAACAACGCACTGATTCGGGCCGGGCTCACCCCCGACCGAGCAAGCCAAGTGGACGTGCGGCTGCGGGCAAACTACTCGGCCAACCAAGAGCCGCTGTATAGCACAGCTACCACTCTTTCGGCTAGCCCCTACTCGCGCGAGTTGTATGCCTTTGGTAGCTTCCAGGGTATGGCTGATGTCACCAAGGCTCCTTTCATTCAAATAACCGACGGCAATCCGCAGGAATACGACGGCTATCTGTATATGCCCGCTGCTACCAACACATTCAAGCTGTCCAATACCAATACCTCGTCGGGTACCGTTTACGGCAGTGGTACAGCGGCAGCAGGAGCAACCAACAGCTTCGCGCTGAATGGCGGCGACATTTCGCTACCGGGCCCCGGACAATATCGGATGCAAGTGAACTTGGTCAATAGCTCTTATACAGCCACCAAAGTGGTATGGGGGGTAATTGGCTCGGCTACGCCTAATGGCTGGGACAAGCCTACTATGCTTACTTTTGATCCAGCTGATAAGAAGTGGAAAGGCAAAGTAACCCTAGTAGCGGGCGAATTAAAATTCCGAGCCAACGATAACTGGGCAATCAATTTTGGCACTAATGCAGCAGGAAAATTGGTGTATGACAGCCCTGACAATATTCCAGGACCCGGTCCAGGAGAATATGACGTAGTGCTCGACCTCAACACTCCTAATGCTTACACTTATAGCTTCACCAAGAAGTAAACGTACTTGTCAAGTAAGCAAAAGGCTCGCCCATTCGGCGAGCCTTTTTTGTGTTCCTGTATGCACAGTTTTAAGCCGGCCAAAAGGAAGCACACATACAGCAGGTTGAAGTGAGCAGTAGAAAACGCCAACCTGCCAACAGCTTCTCTACACGCTGCTGGCCTACTTGGGTCTCATCGTGGCGCGTCAATTTGTAATAAGCTAGCCGACAAGGTTCTAGCCATTCAGGCGAACCAATCTGCAACTGCTACTTGGCAAAACCGGTATCATCGTGCTATTAGCGTATGGAGTGGCAACAAACTGCAAAATTTGACTGTAGCTTAGCCGTTTGAAATTGCGCAAGCATTTGATTGCTGTACTTTCGTGCGTCCCCATCACCTGAAACATAGTTCCACGGGCAGCTTACTTTCTCCCCAACCTTTCTTCACATATGATTCTTATTGCCGACGGAGGCTCGACCAAGAGCAACTGGTGCCAGCTGGATGGTACTGGAAACCGGGTGTTTTTCAACACCGAAGGATACAATCCTGACTTCATGAGCACCGAGGCCATTGCCGCCTCCCTCGATAAAAGCCTGCCCGGGACGCTGCCCCGCCAGGAGATAACGGAAGTGTATTACTATGGCGCCGGGGTGTCGAATGCCGAGAAGGCCGAACGGGTTGCGGCGGCTATGCGCCAGATTTTTCCGAACTGCAAAGCCAAAGTTGCCGAAGATTTGCTGGCGGCCGCGCATGCCTTGCTCGGCGACAAGCCAGGGTTTGCCGCCATCCTTGGCACCGGTACCAACTCCTGCCTCTACGACGGCGAGAAAATCATTTACAACGTGGATTCGCTCGGCTACTTCCTCGGCGACGAGGGCAGCGGCTCCTTCATCGGCAAGCGCCTGCTCCGCGACTACCTACGGGGCTTGCTGCCCGATGGCTTGCAGGAAATATTCCAGCAGGAGTTCAAGCTCACCCGTGAGGAAGTGCTGGACCGGCTCTACAACCAGCCGCTGCCCAACCGCTTTCTGGCCAGCTTCGGCAAGTTCACCTACGACCACAACAACATCAGCTACTGCCGCGAGATTGTGCTGCAAGGCTTTGAAACCTTCTTTCAGAACATAGTAGCGCACTACCCCGATTATCAGAAGTACACCTTCAACTGCATTGGCTCAGTAGGCTACAACTTCCGCGACGCGCTGGCGCAGGTAGCCAAAAGCCACAATATGGAAGTCGGCAAGATAATCCGCTCCCCTATCGATGACCTGGTTTCGTACCACGAAAGCAAGATTAACGCCTAGCGCGCCCGGTTATAGCACGTTTGCACAAGCAGAAAGGGTCGGTTCCATTCGGAACCGACCCTTTCTGCTTGTTGGGCTTTGCTAAGAGCACTTGTAGCTGGGATGCCCCAAGGACTGCTGGATTAGTGCTGTACCACCAACCGAGTGGTTTGCGTGAGTTGGCCCGTGCTGAGGCGCACGAGGTACACGCCGTTGGCCAAGTCCTGCACCGGCAGATTCAGTTCGTGTTGGCCACTAACTTGGCGCGCCTTTATCTGGATGGTGCGCAGGGTGCTGCCGAGCAAGTTTTGCACGGTTACCGTAACCGGAGCTGCTGCTGGCAACTCGTAGCGCAACAGCGCACTGGTGGCACTAGGGTTCGGTGCGGCCGTTAGGCGCAGTGCATTGGTAGCGCGGGCTTTGGTACTGAGCACGGTGCTTTTCTTGATCAGTCGCGACGTGTACACGGCGTATTCCCCGGGCTGCAGCGTGATGTTGGCCGTAGCATTAGCCACCGTGATACTGTCGCCGGTGAGGTAGTTGTACCACCTACCGGTCCGCTGAAACTGCGGGTTGATGGGCTGCGCCACCACATCGAAATTGCCGATTACCGTAACACTCAAGCTAGGAGCGGTGAGGTGCAAGGACTTGGCAGCCCCGGCCACCTCCTGCGTGAACGTTCCGGTTTCAAACACCGGCTCGGTTTTGCGCAAGGCAATCAGTTCCCGGAACACGTTGAAGAGCTTGCGGCGGGTGGCCTCTTGGTAGTAGTTCCAGCGGATGGGCTTTGGGCCAGTGCGGCCGTTGAAGTCGATGTTTACATCATAGCCTACTTCCCCGAACTGCCACACCATTTTGGGGCCGGGCACAGTGAAGAAAAATGCAGCAGCAGCTTCCTGGCGGGCCAAGGCTGTGGTCTGGTTACGAACATCGTAGGTTGGCGCGCTGGCTTGGTTGCCGAAGGTGATATTCTTATACATCATCCGCTCTTCGTCGTGGCTTTCCATGTACGTAACCAAGTGCGGCGACACCCAGTTGCGGCTGCCAAAATAGCCACCGCTGAAGTTGGAATTGGTGGTGTAGCCCATGGTGGCCTCGTTGTAGGCGCCCGTCATGTTGCCCCACAGCATCAAGCCCGCATCCGCCAGCACTTTTTCCTCGCTGTTGTCAGCAAAGTGCTCCAGAATAGGATACACGGTAGGGTCAATAGTCTTCAGGAAGTTGTGGTAGTCCAGCCAGATGTTGATGCGCGACTGATCATAGGCGCCCCACTGGTCCTCATTAGAGCCCGAGTTGACTTGCGTGAAGCCTTTGCTGAGGTCGAAACGGTAGCCATCTACGTGGTACTCCTGCAGCCAGAACTCCATGACGCGCTTACTAAAGTACTTGGTGAAAGCACTTTCGTGATTGAAGTCGTAGCACACGTTGAAGGGGTGCGTAGCGGTGCGGTTGTACCAGGGCGAGTTGGTGGCTGGATTGCCGCCGTCGAAGTATAGCTGCACCATGGGGCTTTGCCCGCAACTGTGGTTGAGCACCATGTCGAGCACTACGGCAATGCCGCGGCGGTGCGCTTCATCGATGAAGCTTTTCAGGGCGTTCTTGGTGCCGTAGTACTTGTCGGGGGCGAAGTAGAACGACGGATTGTAGCCCCAGGAATCGTTGCCCTCAAACTCGTTGACGGGCATCAGCTCAATACAGTTCACCCCGAGGCGCTGCAAGTAGCCCAACGTGTCGCGCAGGGTTTGGTAGTCGTGGCGGGCCACAAAGTCACGCAGGTGGAGCTCGTACACCACCAAGTCGGTCCGCTTGGGCTTCTGGAAATTAGTTGTCTGCCACTGGTAAGGCGTTTGGTTGCTTTGCAGCACCGACACAATACCCGTCGTTTGGCCCGTAGGGTAAGCTTTCAGGTTGGGGTACGTGATGGCCGGAATGTACTGGTCGTTGTTGGGGTCCAATACTTTCTCGCAGTAAGGGTCGGCCACTCGCAGGGCGCCATCTACTTCGTATTGGTATGCGTATTCCTGACCGGGCGTGAGGCCGTTGAGTTGAACCCACCAACGGGCGTTTTCAGCATCGGTAGCGGGCGTGCGGTTCATAAAGCCCGCGTTGTTTTGCTGCCAATTGTTGAACTCGCCGAGCACGTACACAAACTCTTTGTTGGGCGCCGTCAAACTTAGAATCACAGATGCACCGCCATTGAGGTACGTGATACCATCTTTCTTGGCGCCAGCTGGCAACGCCGCCACGTTTACGGATGGCCGCACCACCACAATCAGCGAATCCGAAGCCGTGGTGATACCGCTAGTGGCAGTGAAGCGAATCACGTTGCGCCCCGTCTGCGTGACGGTAACGCCGGTGGTGAGCGTGCTGGCCGCGGGCTGCTGCGCTACTTGTGCACCGTTCAGCCGGAACGTAAGCTGCGCCGCCGAGGATGCTTCGCCGGTTACACTGACCGTGGTACCGGCCGCCACAAACTGCGCATTGCCTCCGGTTACGGGTGCCGTAATGCGTGCGCCCAGGCCACCCTGGAACACATCCACAAAGATGTCGCCGCCATTTGCCGCCCGGCCGACCACAGTACCGTCGGCATTTTTGAAAATCATGCCGAGCCGTAGCATTTGCTCGGCGGCCGGTACGCCGTAAAACGTGCGCGGCGTGAACGTGATGCGGTAGAGGTTGGGGTTGGTGGCATCCCGCGTCATCAGAGCCGCTGGGTCGGCCATATTAAAAGCAGGGCTCTTCACATATTTCCAGTCAGAGGGCGAGGTGCTGAGGTTGGTGACAACCCCTGTGTAGATGTAGACTGGCTGCGTGAAGTTGGCCAAGCCCCCATTGCCCTTGGTAGCATCAAAGGTGAGCGTAACCGGTGTGTTGTCTTGAAAGAAGGTTGGTTGTGATGTCACCACCTGTGCTTGTACAACCCAAGAGCTGCATAGGAGCAGCCACAGGCTACCGAATAGTCGAAGTGTTTTCATAAGGAAAGAAGAGGACGGAAATGGGCTGAATGGGGACTCAGCCGCGAAAAAACAGCACTAAATCGGGCCAAAGGTAGTCAACTCCACCTAATCCCATAGGTAAGCCAGCAGGGCCTTTTGTTCGTAGATTTACTGGCTTATTCTGGCTTGCTCGTGTCCTTCCACTCTTTGCTATTACGTTGTGCCTTTCCTACCCGTCTGCGTACGCAGCGCGGCGTAGGTGTGGGGCTGCTTGGCGTACTACTGGCGTTTCCGGGCCTTGCCCAACACCCCGACACCGCAGCAACCGTTCGGCCTACTGGCCCACCACTTGCCACTGCTCCGCCCCCTGATTCTACGTCGCAGCTAAACCGGCGCCTGCCCCTGCTAGCGGGTGGGCTGGCTGTTTCTTACGCGGGCCTTGCCTACGCGCTAAGTGAAGGGTGGTACACGGGCGAAAAAACCAGCTTCCACTGGTTCAATGACCTGCCCGAATGGAAGCAACTCGACAAAGTAGGGCATTTCTGGGGCGCCTTCCACGAGAGCCGAGGCGCCGTAGACATGCTGCGTTGGGCCGGCGTGCCCGACCGGCGGGCCCTCTGGTACGGTGGGTTCGTAGGATTCTTGCTGCAAAGCCCCATCGAGCTGCTCGACGGCCAGGACCCCGCCTACGGTGCATCCGCCACCGACCTAGCCGCCAACTTCCTGGGCTCAGTTGGCCTGATTGGGCAGCAGCTGGCTTGGAACGAGGTGCGCATCATGCCCAAGTACTCGTTTCATACAACCCCCTATGCCGCCCGTCGTCCTAATGTGTTGGGCAGAAGCCTAGCAGAGCAGCACCTCAAAGACTACAACGGCCAGACCTATTGGCTCTGCGCCGACGTGGGCGCCTGGTTGCCGGCCACCTCGCGCTGGCCCCGTTGGTTGCAGCCAGCAATTGGCTACGGAGCCCAGCAAATGGTGTTCAATGACCCCGCTGCCAATGCCGCGGCGGGGCTGCAGGCGTATCGCCAGTACTACTTGAGCTGGGATATAGACTTGCGGCGCATTCCAACCCGCAGCAAACTACTGCGCCGGGTGTTCTACGTGGCCAGTATTTTCCATTTGCCCGCGCCTGCGCTGGAATGGAACAAGCGCCAGGGGTTTGTTGTGCGTGGGCTTTATTACTAGCCCACGCGCCGCTAGTAGTTGCTGCTGATAGCAACTAAAAGCAAGTAGCGCCTGCACAGTGCTATTTCTAGCTTTCTGTGCAGGCGCTGCCGCTTATTTAGTATGATACTACGCGAAGAGTTTCCTCTGCCGCTTACTCTACCACCAGGGTGAAGTTTTGTGGTTCGCCATCAACGGTAGCCCGCAGATAGTACGTACCGGTGGTGAGGGTAGTCGGCAGCTTGAAGGTAGACTCTCCTGCTGGCACTGACTGGCTGAGCAAGCTCACCAGCGTACCCTGCTTGTTGAAGATGCGCAATGTCACGTCTTGCGCCTGCTTGGCCTGCCACGTGATGGTAGGACGGCCATCTACGCTTGGGTTGGGGTAAGCCGAGAGAGGCAAAGCCGTTGGAGCAGCAGTAGCGGTGGCTGTTGCAGTCCGGTTGCCGGAAGTGGAGCGGTACAGAGCCGAGGCCGGAACAACCTGCTTGCCGAGGCCGGGGCCAGTGTAGCTCACGTTCAACACCTGCTGACCGGTTCTTTCAAAGAAGCCAACCGAAATAGCGTGCTTACCTGCTTTCAAGCCAATGGAGCCTGACTGCTCTGCCTCAGAGTGCAGGCCGTCGTTGTTAACCACTACTCTGTCGCCAATTATGAGCACGGAGCCATCGTCGGAGGTGGTGTAGAAGGTGTAGGTACCGTCGGCGGGTACGTCAATGTAGCCGGTGTACTTGAAGGCAAAATCGTCGTTGCGGTTACGTGGCGTAACGGCGAAGGCCGAGATAGTACCGGTTTTCACGGCGCTCAGCGAGTTGAAATCAGGCACATTGCTCCAAGCACCCTCGTAGTAGGCATAGTCTAGTCCGCTCACTACATTCGTTGGGTTGTCGGCATCACGCAGGCCTGCCAATCCCATGGTTGCAGACCGGTACAGAGCGGAAGTAGGAATAACTTGCTTGCCTATGCCGGGGCCGTTGTAGCTCACATTCAAGAGTTCCTGGCCGCCGCGGTCGAAGTAGTCAACCGTAATGGCGTGTTTGCCTGCTTTCAAGCCGATGGAACCAGAGTTCTCCCGCTCTCCGTGTATTCCGTTGTTGTCAACCACTACTGTCTCGCCGATCATAAGCATCGAACCGTCGTCGGAAGAGGTGTAGAAGGTGTAGGTACCATCGGTGGGCACGTCGATGTAGCCAGTGTAGCGGAAACCAAATTCGTCGTTGCGGTTGCGGGGGCTAACCACAAAAGATGGGACAGAACCGGTTTTCACGGCGTTCAGCGAGCTGAAGGTAGGAACGTTGTTCCAGTTGCCTTCGTAGTACGCGTAGTTTACGCCGTTCGTGACGTTGGAGGGGTTGTCGGCGTTGCGCAGAGTCACAACTGGTTGGGTAGATGTAGAGCTGGCGGCCCAATACAAAGCAGTAGCAGGAATAATCTGCTTCACCAAGCCAGGACCCGCGTAGGTTACATCCAGTACGTCCTGTCCGGTGCCATCGAAGTAGCCAACCGTAATGGCGTGGTTACCGGCTTTCAAGCCAATGGTACCCGACACCTCGATGCGGCCGTGCGCACCATCGTTGTTGACTACCATTCTGTCGCCGATCATCAGCACAGAGCCGTCGTCGGAGGTAGTAGAGAAGGTGTACATACCGTCGGCAGGCACGTAAACGAAGCCAGTGTAACGGAAAGCGAAATGGTCGTAGCGGTTGCGCGGCGTGAGTGCAAATGACGGCACGTAGCCAGTCTTCACGGCGTTGATGGAGCCGAAGTTAGGCACCCGGTCCCACATACCTTCGTAGTAAGAGTAAGCCAGTCCAGGTATGGCATTCACTGGGTTATCAGCATCGCGCAGGGCCGTTGTGGAGCCACCGGTGTACTTGAAATCCAGGGGTGCGTAGCTGTAGTTTGGTTTGCCAGACTCGGTGTTGAAATCCCGGCCAATACCCGAAACGGGACCGTTGCACGTAGCAGCAGCAGCGGTTCCGATGGTAGTGTTGGAATCGTGCCAATAGTCGCCGCCATTGGTTTCCTCGCTTACTAAATAGTACTTGGTGTTGGCAGCAAGCGTAACCGGATTGGGGAGAGCTGCGTATCTAAACTGCTCGTTTGCTCCCCCTGCCATGTTGATGACAACCGAGCCTGAAGCTACATCGTTACCGCTGTTGGCTTCTACCAGTTTCAGCGTATGGGGTCTGCTGTTTCCTTGCACATAAATTCTGCCCAGCTCTGTTACCTGCATCGGGCTGTTTCCTACGGTGAACTCCATACCCAACCACATGTTTTGGCTGTAAGCAGGAGTTGCGGAGAGGGCCGTCAGTAAAAGCAGCAGTTTGAACCCACGTGCTTTAGAGAAGATAAGATTTGAAATCCGGCGAAGAGAGCTGTGCGCGGTATGATTTTGTTTCATGTAAATTCTGTTTTGTGAGTAGTGTATTGCTACCACTTGCTCGTAAAGCAGTTAGAAATTGAATTCTTTTGGGAGGCAACCAGTCCGCGCTACCTATTTGGCTAAGCGCGTTGCTACGTAGCACATGCGTGCCTATAGCTTCTGGAAATGTTGCCAGACTGGTTTGTTACCTCGTCAAGATGCTGCCGTGGCACCTGCTTTAGAACCTTGATAATCAGGTCATTTGCAGGGAGCAGCTTGTTGCTGTAAGCAGTAGTCAACAAACCACCACTGCTTGCAGGCTAGGCTAAGGCACGTTGGCGCCCGATACCTGGAATGGCTGCCCCAACACTGGGTAGAAGCCACCGCATTCAAATTCACTCTGGCCGTTTGCACCCACGCCGAACTGATTGCCACCGTTGGTATGGAAAATAACGGGGCCGTAGCGGTAGTTGATGATTTGCTTGCCCGCAAAGTCAGCTATCGTAACGACAGGGGCTTCAGTGCCGTGGTTGTCGTTGTCTTCCACCCACACCGGATCTTTCAAACGAGTGTCGCGCAAAGTTTTGGTTATGCGCCCCGTGTTGCCGGTCAACCGCACCCACTTAATAGCCCGCTCTCCGCGCGATACTACCATGAGCACCTCACCTGGATTGCTGTTATCCGAGTTGTTGATGAATCCTTTGCTCTTAGAATAGGCAATGCTGGTTGGGTTACTACCTACAGCCACAGTACCTACTTCCGTAATCTGGTTTGGTGACCCACCAACGAAAGAGCCGTAGCCACCTACACTAAACAAGTGCAACGTGCCGTCTTGGGTCGCCACATACGCTTGGTTGTAGCCAGGCACCAAGCTGGTGCGTACTGCTGTCGGCGCCTGAGTCAAGGTTACTACTTTAGCTACAGTCGGTGCTGAACCTGGCGCTGCATCGAACGTGAAGGGCCACTGGTTGGGCTGCTGGCCAACATTCTGGGTGAGTTGGAAATTGCTGCGCGAGGTGAAATACATGTTATGCATTTGCTCGAACAAAGGCTTCAGGTCCAAGAAAGCCACTTTCTTCTCGGCTTTGCTGATGATGGTAGCAAAGCCACCCCGGGCATACCGTCTCTGGTTGTCGCCCGAAATAAAGCTCTGACGGTTGGTTTCGTTGTTTAAGTCAAGCTGCATTTCCTGGTAGCGGCGGTTGCTTCCGTCGGGCGACACCATCCAGCCCTCATTATCATCGAGGCTAGTTGCATAATCAGCTGAAGCTGATATCTCGGTGGGTTGTGTCATTCCGGGCAGATCTATGTAGCCCAGTATTTTTAGGAACGTAAACAGACCTCTGTTACGCAGACCTGGAAACACTCTCGACCAGTCACCCCAGAAGCTGTTGCCGGTACCCATGGCCAGTACTGCAACCTGCCCTTTCCGCTGGTTGGTATCCCACACAGTTACGAGAGCAAATTCGTTGTTGCTGGTCATGGCAATGGCGGTAGGCACTTTGCCTGGCGCCAGCTTCACGGCCACTTCACCCCGGCTGGTGTTGGTGCCAAATGCAGCAATAAGCCCCGACTGAAATGCTACCAAGCTGTTAGCCGACCACGTACTGAAACCATAGGAGTGAGCTACAGCAGTAGGCTGGCGCAACGGACCGCCGTTGGTAAGGATATAGTTGGGACGTGCAATGTCCACGTCCGGGCTTCCACCTCCATAATACACCCAAGGCAAATCTGGCTTTTCGCTCAGGGTACCCTCGCCCATTACCATCGTCTGCAGTACCGTCAGGCCCGGATGAATGGGTAAGTCAGGTACAAAAAGGAACTGCGCTTGGTTGGAAAAGTAGTCGTGCTTAGAAGGGTCCTGGGTGCCGATTTGATAATCCCAACCAGGAGCACCGTGGTTATCGATACGGCGGTCTGCTGGTTTGTACTGGGTCGGAAAACCGTCGTTAGACAAGTTGCTGGGGCTACCGTAACGGTACTCCATGCCGGATGCAAGCGAATAATTCTGAGCTAGCCGCTGATACGTGTCAGCATCTACAGTCGGGCTGCCTGGCAACGTGTTTTTGGCCGTGCCCAACGTCTTGCCTGTTACAAAAGGGCTGGCACCTTGCCCAAGAGCAGTACCGCTCGCCAGCACCGAAAGTGCTAAATAGCAGAAAAAATTATATTTGCCTGGCGCTATTCTTTGGCTCTCCCCTTTGTTGGCCTTGCGTTCTTCGTAGTTGCTGGCGGGCCGCCAGGACATCTGATTTGCGGAAATAAGGTCTACTTGCTCTAAATTATTTAGTGGGCTCACGCAATGTTGTTGTGAACCAAGAGCAATAAAGTTTCGGGTGTAGCGTTTTAACGCACGGGCTGTGGATTTGACCATTACAAAAGAAAAGTGTTGAATTGAAAGCGCAATTGCATTAGCACTTTTTTGTTTTTTGGCTTTTTTATTTTTTTGTATTTTTCAAATTCTTTAAGGCCGTTTTAATGAAACCCTCACGTAGCGAGGGATTCGGACTTATTGCTTGCGCAAGGTGATTTGAAAAGTGGCACTCCCCATCTTGGTGTAAGAACGACGTCACTGGCAGCTTTGCTTATACATAATAGCTTGGTATCCAGCTAAATGTATTACACTCTCGAGAGTCTAAACTCTCTTTTTGTTTCAAGCAACTATTCTACCTTCTATTAGTAGTAGGCAGATACTATCACCAACTACACAAAGCCCAGGGCAGGCAACCACAACGAAAAAGTGATATTGACCCCCTCTATTCTGAGCACAAGTTATGAATTACCAGTGATAACTAAACGCTCCCTTATACCTGCCAACCTTAATATAAAGCAAAACTCACAGGCGTCAAGTATAGGTAATAGCATCTAGCACCTATATGCTTTTGGTCACTTGCTATAGCTTGTGCAATCGTAATAGTTGGGCTTATTGGGCGATTTAGCTACTTATAATGGTATTTAACTATAGAATGAAACGCTGTATAAACATGGTTTGGGAGCTCCAAAAAGCGTCAAAAAAAAAGTTACATATACTTGTAATTTTCATCAAAAATTTATATTATATAATAAAAAGTAAAAATATGGTTATCAGAATAGTATAGAAATTATATTTTTGCAAGCACTAAACAGGGTTAACTATCTCACTGTCAATACATAAACCAGGATCCTAGTTAGCAAAAACAAAGTGCAGCGCGGAATCAGCTACTTGCACGGCATTTAGGCTACAGGAGCCAACAACCCACATAGTATCTACACTCGATGACCAGCTATAGCTAGCATACCAATTTGCAGATATGCAAAAATTTGCGAGCAGCCTCCACCCAGTTTCAGTGGACCAGCAGAGATGTTTCATTATTTACATCTGGTTACAAGATGCTGAGCGCATCCAGCCACCTGGCTTGGGGTTACGCATTCTTTCTAGGAGTGCGTATCACGTGACGTATCCCTCATCATAGAATGAGAGAAGCAGTCTTACCCTTCTCCTCCCCCGCTTAGGTACTTGATAGTTGGGGGTTACTCTTTTTAACATATATAAGGCTGCCGTCAGCTGGCCCACCTGATTCTTTCAGCAAGCCCCCTGCTCTTGGTCTGGTAGCCGCTTGGTTGGGTGCAGCTGTGCTACAACCACTCATCTGTCCGTGCCACTGGGCTTTACTTATCGGTAAGAGATTGAAAGAATCGTGGCATTTTGTTCTCCTGCATCGTGCGGAGAACCGCTTCTTTCCGTAAACGGACCTCACACCTGAGCTCAAAGCAAAACCACCTAGCTGTGCGCTACTTTTGCTCTTTGTTTTAATTCGCACCCATCGCCCTTACCCATATGAATGTAGGAGACCGAGTACGCCTGCTCACCGGCCGCGAGCAAGGCATTATCACCCGCCTGCTCAGTGACGACCTAGTAGAAGTGGCCATTGACAATGACTTTACCATTCCTGTGCTGCGCCGCGAGGTAGTGGTAATAGCAGCAGACGAGCAGAAAGCTTTCGGCACTTCCTCCCAAGGTCCGGTTGCTCCGCGCGACGTAGCAAAAGCGGCAAAGGCTGCTAAATCGGCCAAAGCCGCTCAGCCAGCCGTGCAGCGCCCCGTTACTGCCCCGACGGGCAGCACTGCCGAACAACCTGCCCCACCTAAGGCCATTGTACCACAGCCTGCCCCTAAAGGCCTGTACCTGGCGCTGAGCCACCAGTCGCCAGAATTGCTGTCGGTGCACGTCATCAACAACACCGACACCGACGTGCTGTTCACCTACGGCGAAGAACGTCGTGAGCAGTACCGCGGCTTAACGTCGGACAAGCTAGCGCCCAAAACCGTGAGTGCCGCCCTAGGACATTTTCACCTCAAAGACTTCGACCAGTGGCCCGCGTTGGTTGTGCAGTTGTTGCCCCACCAGGTGAACGGCACCGCTGCCTACGAGCTGATTACCAAGCGCACGCAGTTCCGAGCTAGCAGCTTCTATACCAGCCGCCGGGAGGCCCCCGTACTCAAGCAGGATGCCTATCTCTTTCAGCTCGATGAAAAGCCTGCTGCCCCGGTAGCCATTGCGCCCGACAAGCTAGCGGACACGCTGAAAGCCCAGCTTACCGGCAACGCCCCCGCTAAGCCAGCCGCAGTAGCCCCTGCCCCTGAACCAGCCAAAGCCATTGTGCCTCCTCCTCACGAAGTTGATCTGCACTTGGAAGCCTTGCAGCCAGAAGGAGCCCACGAGCTTTCCAACACGGCTATCCTAAAGATGCAGTTGGAAGCCTTCGAGGACACCCTGAGCCGGGCCTTGGCTACCAACATGCACGAAATCGTCTTTATTCACGGGTCCGGCAGCGGCACGCTTCGTAAGGAAATCCATAAGCTGCTGAGCCGCAATAAGGACATCAAGTTCTTCGAAGACTCCCGCAAGGAGAAGTTCGGCTATGGGGCCACGTTGGTTCGGCTGAAGTAGCGGCTCTTGTCTGACTTGCAAAAGCAAAGCTTCACGAAAGACCGGCGAGTACTTGCGTGAAAACAGCGGCTGATATGGGGTAGCCCCGTATCAGTCGTTGTCTTTTTGGCGGCATGCGGAGCGGTTAGCTGGTATGTCCTCTACTCGTTACTCGCTGAAAGGCTTGGAGCTAGATCTACGGCCCAACACTCCTCTCCGCTACTCGATTGATTATCCAGCTTTGTGCTGATACGCTGTATAAAAGCTCATGCCTTCTGGTTGGAGCTTCAACTACGTTAGTCAGGACTTTTTTTGCAGGAAGACCGATCTTGCATCAGCAGCGAAGGTGGCCCATCGGCTACAGGCTACCCTTGCGCAACCTCGGCAAGACAAGGTGCCGGCGCTTCACCCGTAGCGTTAGTAATTCGGCATCGGATACCTACACACGCAGTCATGTACGACATCATTGGCGACATTCATGGCCACGCTTCGGAATTGCAACAACTGCTTACGAAACTTGGCTACACGCTACAACAGGGCATATACCGGCATCCGACACGGCAGGTAATCTTTGTCGGGGATTTTGTGGACCGGGGGCCACATATCCGGGAAACCCTGCACTTGGTGCGCGGCATGGTGGATGGCGGTACGGCCTTGGCAGTAATGGGCAATCACGAATACAACGCCATCTGCTTTCACGAACACCACCCGCAGGGTGGGCATTTGAGGCCCCACATTCCGCGCAATATCTTTCAGCATCTGCGCACGCTGGAAGAGTTCAACAGTCGGGAAGGCTGGGAGCAATGGCAAGACTACATCCGGTGGTTTAAGACGCTGCCGCTGTTTTTGGAGTTGCCGGGCCTGCGCGTAGTACATGCCTGCTGGGACCCGCGCCACATTCAATACCTGCGCAAACAACTCCCGGATGCCCGCCTCACCGACGACTTTCTGCTGCGGAGCACCCAACGCGGTACGCCCGAGTACCGCGCAGTCGAAGATACCCTCAAAGGCAAAGAAGTGGACTTACCGGTTGGCACGTCCTTCCACGACAAAGACGGCAACGCTCGTACCAAGATGCGCACCCGCTGGTGGCGCAACCCGCAAGGCAGCACCTACCAAGAGTATTTCTTGGAGCCTATTGAAGCCCTCAACTCGCTGCCCGTTGACCAAACTGCTTTGACCGATGTTTGGCATTACCAGGACGACATACCGGTATTCTTCGGTCACTACTGGCTACGCGGCACGCCCCAGATTCTAAACGTTCACGCCGTCTGCCTCGACTACAGCGTCGCAAAAGGCGGCGAGCTGGTAGCTTACCGGTGGAATGGTGAGCAGGAGCTGACCGCCGCTGGGCTGTTCAGTGCGTAACGAGTTCAGATAGCAGCATGCAGGATAGCAAGTTGCGGGCAGCCACGGCAACCTATACTCCGGTGTTGTTGCGCTGCAGAGGAAGTGGGGTGTACTTGCTGCATACTTTGCTTCGGATTCCTTGAGTGGCGGCACAACACGACGGGCCATGCAGCCCGGCGGAAACTCCAGTTACTTTGCGGAAATATTCTGCATTCATGAAACCACCTGTCACCCTAACGGGAGTGCTGATACTGGCTGCTGCGCTGCGCAGCTTCGGCCAACAGCTTCCGATTCCGCTTAACCTCCAAGCCACCTACGCCAAAGGCACCCGCGCCGCCACTGGCGCACCGGGGCCGAAATACTGGCAAAATTCCGCCGAGTACGACATCAACGTCAGCTTCGACCCTGCTACGCGCAAGGTGGCCGGCACCGTGGATATTGCGTATCAGAATGCCAGCCCCGACTCGCTTCGGCAGCTGCAGTTCAAGCTCTACCCGAACCTGTACCAGAAAGGCGCACCGCGGGCCAGCCGCATGAGCCCCGAAGACATTGGTGAGGGCGTACAGATCGAGGCCTTGAGTTTGGCTGGCCAAGCGCAGGACGTGCGTAAGCTTACCATTCAGGCCACCAACATGCCCGTGAAGCTCCCGAAAGCACTGGCGCCCGGTGGCAGCCTAAAGGTGCGCGTGGCTTACTCGTACATTCTCAACAAAGGCTCTCACATGCGCACCGGCGAAGTGGAGCCCGGCGCCGATTTCGTGGCCTATTTCTTTCCGCGCGTTGCGGTGTATGATGATATTGATGGCTGGAATACCATTGAATACAACGGCTCGCAGGAGTTCTACAACGACTTCTGCACCTTCCGAGCCGCCATTACGGTGCCCCGCAACTTTGTGGTATGGGCCACTGGCGACCTGAAAAATGCCAACCAGGTACTAGCGCCAAAATTTGTGAAGCGCCTCCAAACTGCCGAGCAGCAAGATGGCATCACCTCTATCATCGGCTCCGATGACCTGAAGCGCCAAGACGTTACCACAGCAAACCCGCAAAACACCTGGCGCTTCGAAGCTCATGATGTAACGGATTTTGTGTTTGCCACCGCCGACCATTACGTGTGGCAGGCCAGCAGCGTGGTGGTAGATGCCGCCACCAAGCGCCGTACCCGCGTGGATGCGGTCTACAATCCCAAACACAAAGACTTCGAGGAGGTGGTGGCATTCAACCGCAAAACCGTGGAGGCCATGAGTTATACGTTCCCGAAGTGGCCCTTCCCCTACTCCCACGAAACCGTTTTCGATGGCCTCGACCAGATGGAATACCCCATGATGGTGAACGATAACCCCGTGGAAACGCGGGACGATGCCATTACCCTCACCGACCACGAGGTGTTTCATACCATGTTTCCGTTCTACATGGGTACCAACGAAACCAAGTACGGCTGGATGGATGAAGGATGGGCGACCATTGGGGAGTGGCTAATTTCGCCCTTGATTCAGCCCGGCTTCGTAGACGAGTATGGCGTTGAACCTTACGCTCGTGGCGCGGCACAAGAGTTTGATGTGCCCATCACCACGCTCAGCACGCTGCAAAGCGGCACCGCCTTTTTCCTGAACTCCTACCCCAAACCGGCGCTCGGTTACCTCTACGTGAAGGATTTGCTCGGGGAAGAGCTGTTCACGAAAGCGCTCCACACCTACATTCAGAACTGGCACGGCAAGCACCCCATGCCTTTCGACTTCTTTAATTCCATGAATACGGGGGCCGGTCAAAATCTGAACTGGTTCTGGCAGCGCTGGTTTTTCGAGGACGGCTACCCCGACTTAGCCATAACCAGCGTCACGAAAGCCAGCGCTGGCTATGATGTGGTGGTAACCGCTAAAGGCAGCAAACCAGTACCCGTTGATTTGACCGTGACGTTTGCTGACGGCAAAACAGAAAAGATTCATCGCACAATTGCGGTTTGGCAAGCCGGCAATACCTCCGTAACGGTACCCGTTGCCACCAAGCAGGCCATCCGGAAAGTTGCACTAGGCAGCACCTACGTACCCGACAAGCACAAAGCAGACAACAGCTGGGAAGGAAAATAACCAGCTCGGCAAACAGGTTGCTCTCGTGTTTCAGCCCTGTGCATCTCCTGTTTTCAGGTTGTGCACAGGGCTGACTGGTAAATAAGTGAAAAATATTTTCGGGTTAGGGCAACTTCTATGACATATCATACATCTATGTTGTACTAACCTACTTATCCCATGCTCTCCTCTATCATCTTCTATTCGCTTGATAAAGCAATCCGCCAATACCGTAAGCTGGCGCAGGCCAACATCGACCGGGCGGGCATTGCTATTACCATCGATCAGTGGCTGGTGCTGCGCGTGATTCAGGAGCACGACGACCTCACCCAAACCGACATAGCCGAGCGGGTTTTCAAAGACCAAGCCTCCGTAGCGCGCATGATTAGTCTCTTGCTGAAAGCTGGTTTGCTGGCCGCCGAGCCACTCCCCCACGATGGCCGCCGGTCCCGGCTTCGAGTGTCCGAGGCTGGCTTGCGCACGCTGGATGCCGTGCAGCCCGTGGTGCTCAATAATCGGCAGCTCGCGCTAGAGGGCCTTACCGAAGAAGATCTGGCGGTGTTGCGCCCCATGCTTGAACGGATTTACAACAACTGTCTGGTCGCCTCTCAACCCACTAGCGCCGCTACACCAGCGGCGCCCCTAGAACTACCCCAGTAGCACCAACACACCAGTTTACGCTATTCAATAAAAATTATATAGAACCTATTGCATCTACGAATTATTTCGTATTCATTTGTACGAAATAATTCGTAGACGATTACCGAAGCCTTTCCCACTTCCGGGAGCAGCCATAGCTGCGCACGACCGAACTCGTTTCACTGCTTCCATCCTACCGGCTCATTCAGCTGCCACTTAGTAGCCTCCGCTGACTTCGACTCAGATATAACCCTCTCCTTTTCCTAACCTCATTGCCTCTCTGTTACCCATGAAAGCTAAATCCTTCATGCGGCTACGGCTGCCCTCTTGTGTCGTTTTTTTCGCTTCCACGACGCTGCTTTTCCCGTCTATGGCTGCTGCGCAAACCCCGGCTGCGGTAAGCGGCACTGTGCAAGAAGCATCCGGCAAACCCGTTGCATTCGCTACCCTCACCCTGCACCGCGCCTCTGATTCAGTGGTTGTGAAGTCCGACTTCAGCGACGATAATGGCGGGTTTCGGTTGGCTCCCGTGGCTGCCGGCCGGTACTTGGTTCTCGCTTCGCAGGTAGGGTTTGTGCGTCGCTGGAGCGCGCCGTTTGAAGTAGCTACCACCGCCGTGCAGCTTCCTACGCTCACGCTACAGGCCAGCGGCGCTACCAACCTAAAGGAAGTGACCGTGGTAGGCCAGAAGCCGATGTTCGAGCGTCTCGCTGACCGCACAATTGTGAACGTAGAAGGCAGCACCTTGGCAGCCGGTGCCAGCTCGCTGGAAGTGCTGGGCCGCTCACCAGGCGTAACCGTGGATGGCAACGATAATCTAGCTCTGAAAGGCCGGCAGGGCGTCATGGTGCTTATTGACGGCAAACGCCAACCCATGACCGGCTCTGAGCTAGCCGACTACCTGCGCGCCCTGCCCGCCGACCAAGTGAAAAGCATCGAGCTGATAACCAATCCGCCCGCCAAGTACGAGGCGCAAGGCAGTGCGGGCATCATTGCCATCAACCTCAAAAAAGACCAGCGCCAGGGCACCAATGGCACCATCAACGCGAGCTATGGCCTCGGCAAATATGGCAATGGCAAATACATCACTGGCTTTTCAGTCAACCACCGCCAGAAGCAGGTGAATACGTTCGGGAGCTACTCCTATGCCGACCGGGAGAACTTTGGGGCCCTGACCATCAACCGCAACTTCTTCAGCTATCCTAATGAGCAGAAACAGTTTGAAGGCAGCACGCTACAAGAGAACTTCAGCCACAGCCTCGGCCGCTCGCACACCTGGAAAGCTGGCCTCGACTACAACCTGGGCGAGAATACCGTGGTAGGTGGCACCGTCAACGGCCAGCAATACACAACCGTGATGGACGGCACCAACGATTCCGAACAGTTGGATGCGGCCAGCAGCCCCCAGAGCCTCTACCGCTCCACCAACGACCAGCTCTTCCGTACGTCCAATGTGGCGGGCAACCTCAACTTCCGCCACACCTTTGCTACTGACTCGGCAGGTGCCCGGGAGCTAACGGCCGACGCTGACTATGCCCGCTACGAACGGAAGCGCCTGCAACAGCTTAACACACTATATTTCCTTCCCAAAGACTCCGTAGACATACTTGATGGTAATCAGCAGGGCACGCTTACCATCCAATCGGTGAAGGCCGACTACACGCACCCGTTCAGCAAGCAACTGCGCTTGGAAGCAGGCGGCAAAGCAAGCTGGGTACACTCCGACAATGACGTGCTGTTTCGGATTCCGGGCACCGATGGTAGTGCGCTGATACGCGACTCACGCCGTTCCAACATCTTCATCTATGACGAAAACATTAACGCGGGCTACGTCAACCTGAACTACACCTTACCAGGCTGGACGCTGCAAGGGGGCCTGCGCGGCGAGCAAACCAACGTAACCGGCCGCCCCGAAAACCCCGACGAGGGCTTCTACCGCAACTACTTTCAGTTCTTCCCCAGCGCGGCCGCCAAACGTAAGTTCTCAGACAACCATGAGACTTCGCTGTCGTTGAGCCGGCGGATTGACCGGCCTTCTTATGGGCAACTGAACCCCTTCCGCTCCTATATTGATGCCACCACGTACGGCGCGGGCAACCCCAACTTACGCCCGCAAACCAGCTACAACTTCGAGCTAACACACACCTACAAGCAGAAATACAGCTTGGGCCTGAGTTACAGCGTCACCTCCGACCCCATCATCGGCACGGTGCAGCCCGCCGACGACAGCACCCGCGCCGTGGTATCAACCAGCCAGAACCTAGGCAAGCAGCAGTACGTGGCTCTTACGCTGAACGCTCCGCTGGAAATTGCGAAGTGGTGGACCATGAACAACAACGTAGTGCTCTACTACAACCACTTCACCGGCAGCCTAGCCGGCACCGACTTGAATGCCGGCAAGGCCGCCTATAACGTAAACTCCACCAGCACGTTTCCCCTCGGCAAAGGCTGGACGATTGACCTGACGGGCAGCTACCAGTCGCCGGAGGTGTACGGGTTCTTCCGGCTGCGTCCGCAGGGGCAGGTAACCGCGGGCATTCAGAAGTCGGTGTGGGACCGGAAAGGTACCTTCAAGCTCAACGTTACCGACATTTTCTACACCGGCGTGACGCGCGCTACGTCCAATTATAACAACTACGTTGAGCGTTTCTACCAGCGTGGAGATTCTCGCGTGGCTACCTTCTCTTTCTCTTACCGCTTCGGCAACGAGAAAGTAGCACCTACCCGCCGCCGCCAAGGCGGCGCCGAAGATGAGAAACGCCGAGCTGGCTAGCCATTTTGTAGCTACCACGAGCATAACAACTTCACGTTGCCAAGAAATACAACAAATAATTTACACTCTCTACCAAACAAAAAGCCCACTCTGTACAGAGTGGGCTTTTTGTTTGGTCTTTAAATTTCTACCCTTTCGGCGTGAGCGTGATATACGGGATGATGCATTCCTCCAAGGAGATGCCGCCGTGCTGAAACGTGTCCTTGTAGTAGTTCACGTAGTAGTTGTAGTTGTTGGGGTAGGCGAAGAAGTAGTCACCAACCGTAAAGACGTAGGCGGTGCTCACGTTTTCGCGGGGCAGGAAGATGCGCTCTGGCTTGCGCACGGTGTACACGTCCTTGCTGTCGTCGAAGCCGAGGTTCTTGCCGTGCTTGTAACGCAGGTTGGTGTTGGTGTTCCGGTCGCCCACAATCTTATAAGGACGCTTCACACGAATGGTACCGTGGTCGGTGGTGATGATGAGCTTGCCTTTACGCTCGGCAATCTGTTGGAGCATTTCGTAGAGCGGCGAGTGCAGAAACCACGAGCGGGTGATGCTGCGGTACGCTGATTCGTCGGCGGCTAGCTCCCGAATCATGGCCATGTCGGTGCGGGCGTGGCTGAGCATGTCCACGAAGTTGTAGACGATGATGTTCAGTTTGTTGTTGTTGTGCAGGTTGGCCATTTTGCCCAGCAAATCCTTGCCGGCTTGCAGGTTGGTTACCTTGTTGTAGCTGAACTTCTGCTTCTGGCCAGCCTTCTGGAAGTTGATTTCCACCAACTCGGCTTCGTGCAGGTTTTTGCCTTCGTCGTCGTCGTCCCACACCCACAGGTTGGGATATTTCTTTTGGATGTCACCGGGCATCATGCCCGCGAAAATGGCGTTGCGGGCGTAGGCCGTGGTGGTAGGCAGGATAGAGTAATACATTTCTTCCTGGTCCACGGTGAACAACTCGGCGATGATCGGCTCCAGAATCTTCCACTGGTCGTAGCGCAGGTTGTCGATGAGCACGAAGTAGACGGGCGTGTCGCCGGTGGCTTTCATAAGCGGAAACACCCGCTCCTTGAATAGCTGGTGCGACATGAGCGGGGCGTCTTTGTCGTCGTCGTTCACCCAATCTTCGTAGTCCTCGGTGATGAAGCGGCCGAAGTAGGTATTGGCCTCGTCTTTCTGCATGTTGAAGACGTCGGCCATGCTCTTGCCTTCCGTCTCGTTGATTTCCAGCTCCCAGTATACTAGCTTCTTGTACACGTCGGCCCACTCACTGGGGGTAAGCCGGTCGGAGAGCTGCATGCCGAGCTGGCGGAAATCGCGCTGATAGCCGGAGTTGGTTTTTTCGGAAACGAGGCGCTTGTTGTCGAGCACCTTTTTCACGGAAAGCAGAATCTGGCTCGGGTTAACGGGCTTAATGAGGTAATCGGCAATCTTCGAGCCGATGGCCTCTTCCATAATGTGCTCTTCCTCGCTCTTGGTAATCATGATTACCGGCACCGTAGGGCGAGCCGCTTTGATTTCGGTGAGCGTTTCGAGGCCGGTGAGGCCCGGCATATTTTCGTCGAGGAATACGATGTCGTACGTCTGCTCCTGCACTTGCTCGATGGCGTCGGCACCGGAGTTGACACCGGTTACGTCGTAGCCTTTTTCCTGTAGGAAGAGAATGTGCGGCTTGAGAAGGTCGATTTCGTCATCGGCCCAGAGTATGCTGTAACGTTGCATAAGGGGGTTGGGGTCTAGGGTATGGCGCGAAGCGAAAGCTCCGCACCTCATTGAACGAGCTTCTGTGCGTAGTGGCAACACTCGCAGCCGTTTCAGACTCTATAGAACCTGTTCGGCTTAAAAGGGTTGCAACTGAAGTTTCGTAAGTAGCTTTACTCCCAATCCTGGATTTTTGGTTTAAAAAATTACAGCCAACAGATATTTCCCTCGAACTCCGCTGTAAAGAAGTGGAAAATACTTGATTTAGGTTCCCTATGAAGGGTAGCGCGAAGCTCCAGAGTCGCGTTTGGTTGCACGAAACCAGTTGGTCAAGCCTCGTTAAGAGCCTTGCTACGACGCCCGAAGCTGGAGCTTCGCGCCACTCCTTATGAACAAAAAGAAAATCTTCAACGACCCGGTGTATGGCTTTGTTACTATCCCCACCGAGTTGTTGTTCGACCTGATTGAGCATTCTTACTTTCAGCGCCTCCGCCGGATTCAGCAACTTGGCCTGACCATGTTCGTGTACCCCGGCGCGTTGCACACGCGCTTTCACCACGCCCTAGGCGCCATGCACCTCATGACGCTGGCCTTGCGTACCCTCAAAGACAAAGGCATCAAAATTTCGGCCAAGGAAGGTGAAGCCGCTATGGCTGCCATTCTGCTCCACGACATCGGCCACGGCCCTCTCTCCCACGCCTTGGAGCGCAGTATTTTTCACGATGTCAACCACGAGCAAATCAGCCTGCACTTGATGCGCAAGCTGAATGCCGAGTTTGACGGCGCCCTGGATTTGGCCATCGATATTTTCCAGGGCACTTACCACCGGCCGTTTTTCCACCAGTTGGTTAGCAGCCAGCTTGACATGGACCGGCTCGATTACCTGAACCGCGACTCCTTCTACACTGGCGTGCAGGAAGGCCGCCCCGGCGCCGACCGCCTCATCAAAATGCTGACCGTGGTAAACGAGCGGCTAGTGCTCGAGGAAAAGGCCGTGTACAGCATCGAGAATTTCCTGGTAAGCCGCCGCCTGATGTACTGGCAAGTGTATCTGCACAAGACGGTTACGAGTGCCGAGCAGATGATTATCCGCATTATGCAGCGTGCTCAGGACCTGACCCGGGCCGGCCACAAAGTACCCGCTTCGCCCGCGTTGCATTTCTTCTTGGCCAAAGTGGTAACGCAAGCGGAGTTTGAAGCCGACGATGCCATCCTACGCCGCTTCACCCGCCTCGACGACACCGACGTGTGGAGCGCCGTTAAGCTCTGGGCTGACCACCCCGACAAGGTGCTCAGCTACTTAGCCCAAAGCATCCTTGACCGTCATCTGTTTAAAATCAGCCTCCAAACCGAAGCGTTTGACGACGATTTTCAGCTTGGCATTGTGGAGTTGATTGCCGAACGCTTCGGCCTTGCTCCCAATGATGCCGCCCAACTCATGATTGCCGGCCGCATCAGCAACAACGCCTACGACGCCGACGGCCAAGACACCATTGATGTACTCACTAAGCGCGGCCGGGTGGTGAACGTAGCCGAAGCCTCCGACTTGCCCAACATCAAAGCCCTGGGGCAGCGTGTGGAAAAGCACTACATCTGCTACCCTAAAGAGATCCTCTGAGTTGTGTGTTAGCCGTTGTCAACCGACACTTGTAAGTCGCCAGTCAGGCATTCTAGGTGCTTTGTCATTCACTGGCAACTCGCAACTATCATCTGACAACTGAATATTTCTCTACTTTTGCCCGATGGAATTTACGGTAGGCCAGATAGCAGAAGTGCTGCGCGGCGCAGTGGAAGGCGACGCAAACCAGCAAATAAACCGGCTGGCGAAAATCGAAGAAGCCCAAGCAGGCTCCCTCTCTTTTCTCGCCAATCTTAAGTATGAACCCCATCTTTACACTACGGGTGCTTCGGCCGTCATCGTGAGCCGCAACCTGGAGTTGCGCCACCCGGTCCAGACGGCTCTTATCCGCGTCGACGACCCATATTCCAGCTTCACCACGCTGTTGGAGTTCTACCAGCAAGCCACTCGCACTGGGCGACGCGGGGTAGAGGAGCCGAGCTTCTTGGGAGCAAACTCCACCATCGGCCAGAACCATTACCGGGGGGCTTTCTCCTACATCGGGGAGAATTGCCAGATCGGCGACGACGTGGTGATTTTTCCGCACGTGTTCATCGGCGACCGGTGCAAAATTGGGAACGGCACCATCTTGTACGCCGGCGCCAAAATCTACGCTGAAACTGTCATTGGCGAGCGGTGCACCATTCATGCAGGAGCCGTTGTTGGCTCTGATGGCTTCGGCTTCGCTCCGCAGCCAGACGGCTCGTACCGTACCATCCCGCAGATTGGCAACGTGGTGCTGGAAGACAACGTCAGCATCGGGGCCAACGCCACCATCGACTGCGCTACCATGGGCTCGACCATCATCCGGGAAGGCGCTAAAATCGACAACCTGGTCCAGATTGCGCACAACGTCGAGATTGGACGGCACACCGTGGTAGCCTCGCAAAGCGGCATCTCCGGCTCCACCAAAATCGGCGACTTCTGCGTGCTGGCGGGCCAGGTTGGGTTGGCCGGCCACCTCACCTTGGCCAACCGCACTACCGTTACGGCGCAATCCGGCGTGGGCAAGTCCATCAAGGAAGAAGGGCAGTTCTTGCAGGGCGCGCCAGCCTTCAACCTTCGTGACAGTTTACGGGCTAATGCTATTTTCCGGCACTTGCCCGAATTGGAGCGCCGACTCACTCAACTAGAGCGCCGCACGAACCCGCCAGAAAAGTCCTAGCTTTGCCTCTCGAAAAGCTGCTGGCTGATAGCTGTAAGCTGTTGGCCCGCGGCTTTTTTCTTTCGCAGTATTTTCAGTTCGATTTTCCTCCAGTACGTCAGCCAATAGCCAATAGCTAGCAGCTACAGCTAATAAATGAACGACAAGCAACATACTATTAAGAGCCCCGTCACCGTGAGCGGCATCGGGCTGCACACGGGCGTTCAGGCCACCATGACGTTTTGCCCGGCTCCGGTCGGCCATGGATACCAGTTTCAGCGCATGGATTTGCCGGATCAGCCCATTGTGGTGGCTGACGTAGACAACGTGGTGGACCTCTCCCGGGGAACAACCATCGAGCAGAACGGGGCCCGCGTAAACACCGTGGAACACACGTTGGCAGCGCTGGTTGGCTTGCAAATCGACAACGTACTCATCAAGTTGGATGGCCCGGAGCCGCCCATCATGGACGGTTCCAGCTACCAGTTCATCCAGGCGCTAGAAGATGCGGGCCTGGAGGAACAAAACGCCCTCCGCAACTTCTACGAGATACCCGAGGAAATTCGGTTCGTAGACAACGGGCGCGCCGTGGAGTTGGCCGCATTGCCCCTCAACGATTACCGCCTGACGGTAATGGTGGATTACAACTCCCCCGTGCTCGGCTCGCAGCATGCCTCGCTGACGGATATTAGCTTGTTTAAAAACGACATTTCTAGCTCGCGCACGTTCTGCTTCCTGCACGAGTTGGAGGCGCTCTATAAGCAAAACCTCATCAAAGGCGGTGACTTAAGCAACGCCATTGTGGTCGTGGACCGGGTAGTGAGCGAAGATGAGTTGAGCGAGCTGGCCACCATGCTAGGCAAGCCCAAAGTGGCCGTCAAGAAGGAAGGCATCCTCAACAACGTAGACCTGCGCTACAAAAACGAGCCAGCCCGGCACAAGCTCCTCGACCTGGTAGGCGACCTAGCGTTGGTAGGTCGGCCGCTGAAAGGCCAGATACTAGCGGCCCGCCCCGGCCACGCCGCCAATGTGGCCTTCGCCAAGAAGATCAAGAAGAAGATGATGGAGGCCAACTCCTCCCCCGTGCCGCACTACGACCCCGCTCGGGAGCCGGTCATGGACATCAACCAAATCATGCAGGTGCTGCCGCATCGGTATCCGTTCCTGCTGATCGACAAGGTGATTCATCTCGACGACACGTCGGTGGCGAGCATCAAGAACGTCACCATCAACGAGCCATTCTTCACGGGTCACTACCCTGGCAACCCCGTTTTCCCGGGTGTATTGCAGGTGGAAGCCATGGCCCAGACGGGCGGCATCTTGGTGCTGAACACGGTGCCCGACCCTGAGAATTATACTCCGTACTTTGTGGGCATCGAAAACTGCCGCTTCCGCCGCATGGTGAAGCCCGGCGACACGATTATATTCCGTTGCTGGCTGCTGGCTCCGGTCAAGCGCGGCATCGCAAAAATGAAAGGACAGGCTTTCGTGAATGGCAAAGTGGTAATGGAGGCCGAAATGAGTGCTGCCATCGTACGTAAAGACGCATAACTTTTAATTAGTAATTAATACTTAGGAATGAATAATTGGCGGGCTTCTCACACGTTTTACTGCCAGTTAAGTGAATTCCTAGTTGCTAATTCTTAATTATTAATTCCCAAAGAATGAACCAGCCGCTCGCCTACATCCATCCTGAAGCCAAAATCGCGCAAAACGTGGTTGTGGAACCTTTCACAACCATTGACAAGGATGTGGAGATTGGGGAAGGCACCTGGATTGGTCCGAACGTGACCATTATGGCGGGCGCACGCATCGGTAAAAACTGCAAGATTTTTCCTGGTGCCGTAATTGCCGCTATGCCGCAGGACCTGAAGTTTGCCGGCGAAAAAACTACAGTGCACATCGGTGACTATACGGTTATCCGGGAGTGTGTGACGGTAAACCGCGGCACCGTAGACCGGATGAAAACCGTGGTGGGCACCAATTGCCTGCTCATGGCCTACGTCCACGTAGCCCACGACTGCATCATCGGCAATCATTGCGTGCTGGCCAACGGCGTGCAGCTAGCGGGCCACGTAGAAATTGGCGACCATGCTATCATCGGAGGTACTTCTGCGGTGCATCAGTTTGTGAAAGTAGGGCAACACGCCATGGTTTCGGGTGGGTCGTTGGTGCGCAAAGACGTGCCGCCCTTCGTGAAGGCGGGGCGGGAGCCGCTGACGTATGCAGGCATCAACAGCATCGGGCTACGCCGCCGCGGCTACGCCGACCAGAAGATTTCAGAGATTCAGCAGCTATATCGGTTGCTGTTTTTGGGTGGCATGAACAACAACGACGCCCTCGACAAGATTGAGTTGGAATTAGCCCCTTCCCCGGAGCGCGACGAAGTGGTGAATTTCGTGCGCAACTCCGGCCGTGGGGTAATAAAGGGCTATTCGCGCAACGGCAACGGTGCAGATTGAAGCAAACGGGCTCGGCAAGCGCTACGCTCGTGAATGGATTTTCCGGGGCCTAACGCATACGTTCCAAGCTGGTTCGGCTACGGCCATTCTAGGCCCAAACGGTTCGGGCAAAAGCACGTTGCTGAACACCATTTCCGGCCAATTACTGTCCACGGACGGCACGCTGGTGTATGAGCACCAAGGCCAGATAGTACCAGTGGAGGAAGTTCCGCCCCTGCTGTCCTACGCCGCACCTTATCTAGAGCTTATCGAGGAGCTGACGTTGACCGAACTGCTGCACTTTCACACCCGTTTCAAGCCCCTGCGGCCGGGTATCACGCAGCAACAGCTTATTGAGCTGATGTACCTCTCCACGTCGCGCCACAAGCTGGTACGCGACTTCTCGTCGGGGATGAAGCAGCGCCTCAAGCTGGCCCTGGCGCTCTACGCTGACACCCCTCTGCTGCTCCTCGACGAGCCTACCACCAACCTCGACCGCGCGGGAGTGGCCTGGTATCTGGAGCATGTGCACGCTACGCTGGCTAACCGTACCGTACTCGTATCCAGCAACGTGCCGGAGGAATACGACTTCTGCTCCAATCAGCTAAACGTTACAGATTTTGGGGCACGAGGCGCCCGGTAAACCTTTGTTTGCAGCAAGCTGCGTAGTTTAAAGCAAAGCTTTTCCATCATGGCTACGTAGCGCAAACCATTCATCATCCCGGAGGCTGACCTTACTGCGGAGCACGAGTTTGATTTCAAGAGCCAGTACTTCGATGGAGAACTACATGATATGTCCGGGGCCAGTCGGGCGCACAATCTTGTAGTTTCCAATCTGGTTGCCAGTTTCAACAATCGGTTGGGCGACACTTGCAGCGTTTTCCCGAGCGACCCGACATGCGGGTTCATGTGCCAGCTAACGGTCTGTACACCTATCCGGATGTATCGGTGGTATGCAGCGAGGGGCAGCATTTGGAAGAAACTTATCTGGACACGCTGCGTAATCCGTTGGTGTTGCCGGAAGTGGTTTCAGCGAGGACAGGTAAGTACGACCGGGCCGACCAGTTTTTGATTTACAAGCGTATTGCCAGCTTGCAACACTATGTGGTAGTGGAAAGCCACCGTCCGCTCGTAGGCGTGTACACCAGAGACACGAACAGTAGCTGGCTGTTTCAGGAATACAAGGGCGCTGATGCTGTTCCGCTGCCGGCCTTGCGCTTAGAGCTACCGCTAACAGGAATTCACCGCAAAATCACCTTCTCGGCCTGAAGTATTACTTCCCATACTTTATTGGGTACTAGAGCGTGTGCCACTACGCCCACACTGAATAACCTGCTGTTTTATTGAGCTATGGCTTACCTAATGGGTGGGTTGCTGGGTTGGTGGTCATTAGATTATTCGGCCTTGGTTGCTCTTTTTCCAACCTCAACTACAAACCCAAAACCTTCCGTCACGTATCTTCGCAGCTGTAACCCTTGAGTGCGAGCCTAAATTATTATCAACTTCCCAAGCCCCTGACAAGGCCATGAGACAATACGACGACCTCGACGACGACGACCTGGATGACGACGACCTGGATAGCTTCGCTAAAACTGGCGGCAGCAAAACCCGTGGCTCCTCCGAAGATCAGCTTTCGGCCAAGTATGCCGACTATCTGATGTGGCGTGATACAGGCTCCTCTCACGACGAGGCACTGGACCTAGCCAGCATGACTGAAGAAGAATATACCACCGCTGAAGCCGCCGAAGATCCTGACGGTAGCAGCGGGTTCAGCAGCATCGACGATGATGATTTCGACGACGATGACGACGATGACTTAACTGGCTCCAGCCGCCGCGGCCGTAGCAGCTTCGACGACGACGATTTTTAGTCTTGCCGCTTTTTCCTTTCAGGCTCCAGCCAAATCGGTAAGCAACCCCACAACAAAACAGCCCGTGCATGTAGCACGGGCTGTTTTGTTGTGGGCAGATAGCCAGCGTAGCACAAACTAGCTTTTGCTCCCGAATACGCGCTTAAGCAATTCGGTAGTGCGGGCCACGGGGTTCTCCCTGATATTCACTTCTTCCTGCGCAATGAGAGTGAAGAGGCCATCAATAGCCTTGCCCGTGGCATACTGGTTTAGGTCGGTTTGTACGGGCGTGACCAGGGGAATCCGGTTGTAGCGGGTAGAGAGGTCGGTGTAGTAGCGGGTAGCGCCTACTTTGTCGAGGCTTTGCTGAATGATGGGCTTGAAGGCAGTGGTAAGCTGGGTGGTGGTAGTGCGTTGTAAGTACTGGGTAGCTGCGTTCTTTTCGCCCGTCAGGATATTCCACACGTCGGTGAAGGTGAGACTTTTGATAGCAGCCAGGAAAATTGGCTTGGCGCTTTTCGCAGCATCCTCAGCCCCCCGGTTCAACGACAACTCAAACCTATCGACCTGGCTACCCAACCCTATAGTGCGTAATGTGTTGGCCACGCGCTGCGCATCAGGCGGAAACGGGATACGAATGAGCTTGTTGAGGTTGAACCCGTCGGTTTTAGAGGCTTGGTCGGCTCCTTTGCTGATGCCTTGCACCAAAGCTTCCTTGAGGCCGTTGGCGGCTTCTGTATTGGTAAGGCCACCACGGCTTTGGCTGGAACTGGCAGTGCTTCTCGGGGTGGGCAGCTTGAGTTGCCCGATTTTGGGGAGACTAAATATCTGGGCAGAAGCGCTAAGCTGCAACCCTACCAACACAAGCGGCAAAACAAGAAAACGGCGGTAGTTCATAACTATAAAAGGCGAGGTACAATCTGTACCTCGCCTTTTGCAGAAACCGGACCAAAACAACGCTATACTGAAGCTAGCATCTTGAGTGGCCTTCTTATTTTCCAAATACGCGCTTCAGCAGCTCACTGCCCCGGGCCGTGGGGTTGGCCCTGATTTTGGCTTCTTCTGCAGCAACTAGGGTAAACAGCCCGTCCACCGTTTTCTGCGAAGCGTAGGGCGTTAGCTGCGGCTCTAGTTTCGTAACCAACGGAATCTTGTTGTAGCGGCCTACCATCTCGGCGTAGAGCTTAGTTGCCCCCGTTTGGTCCAACGACTGCTGAATGATTGGCTGGAACGAGGTTTTGAGCTGCTCCGCGGTTTTTCCGTAGAGAAACGTGGTGGCGGCATCCTCTTCTTTGCTGGTGGCCAGCCCTAAGGCATCCTGGAAGCTTATGTTCTGCACGGCCCCCAGAAAAATGGGTCCTGCTTCTTTGGCCGCCGCTTCGGCACTGCGGTTCAATGCCACTTCAAAGTTATCAACTAAAGCACCCAAGCGCAGTTTGCGCATGGTGGCCGCTACCAGCTCGGCTTCGGGCGGGAATGGAATCCGGATGTCGGTGTTAGCATTGAAACCGTCGGCTGCGGAAGCCTGCTCGATGCTACGGGTAATGCTTTGCGTGAGGGCTTCTTTCAAGCCGGAATTTGCCTCAGCATCGGTAAGGGGCAGCTTCACAACTGGTGCTGGCTTCACAACCGTCGTTTTGGCGGTAGTGGTTGTTTTGGCCGTAGTTGTTTTAGCGGCCGGTTTTTTGGTTGTAGTTGTTGTTTTAGCGGTAGTTGTTTTCTTGGTTGTTGTTTGGGCCTGCGCAGCCAGCGGAGTAATTACGCCCAACGTTAAAGCTAAAGTGAGAGTACGAAAAGATGCCATATACATAAAAGACGAAAACCAGACCGCCCTCGTGGTGGTCTTACGCGTCGTGGCCCCAAATTGCGCCATTTCCTCTTGCCATCCTACACCTCCTCTATATGCCCCTGCTTCCCGACGTTGAAATCATGACCATTGGCGACGAACTGCTTTACGGGCAGGTCATCGACACCAACTCGGCCTTTATGGGCCAGGAGTTGGCTAAAATCGGGCTGCGCGTCCGGCAGATTTCCAGCGTTTCCGACCGTGCCGACGAGATAGTAGCGGCCCTCGACCTTGCCCGCCAACGCGCCCAAGTGGTCTTGATTACGGGCGGCCTGGGCCCTACCAAAGACGACTTAACTAAGCACGTACTGGCCCGCTATTTCAACAGCGAATTAGTGTTGCATCAGCCTACTCTGACGCACGTAGAAGATATTTTTAAACGCTTCAACCGCCCGATGCTTGAAGTGAACCGGCAACAGGCCATGGTTCCGGCCAACTGCGAAGTGCTGTTTAATGCTGTAGGCACCGCCCCCGGCATGTGGTTCGAGGATGCCGGTACCGTGTTTGTGAGTATGCCCGGCGTGCCGCACGAAATGAAATACCTGATGACCGAGCAGGCCCTGCCCAAGCTACAAAGCCGCTTTCAGGTACCGCCCATCGAGCACGTGGTGGTGCAGACCATCGGGCTGGGAGAGTCGTTTTTGGCTGAAAAAATTGCGGACTGGGAAACAGCACTTCCTTCCAACATCAAGCTGGCCTACCTCCCCTACCTGGGCGGCGTCCGGTTGCGCCTAACTGGCCACGACGACGGACAGCCGAACCTGCGGCAGCGCATGAAGGACTTGCTACCAGAGCTGCACACACTGATTGGGGAATATATTTTTGCGGAGGGCGAAGTGAAGCTGGAAGCAGCCATTGGGCAGTTGCTGCAAGCACGGGGCCTGACGGTGGGAACTGCCGAAAGCTGCACCGGTGGCCTGCTGGCGCATAAAATCACGAGTGTACCCGGTAGCTCCGCTTATTTCCGTGGCAGCATTGTGGCCTACCACAACGACATCAAGATGCAGGAACTGGGCGTGCAGGCCGAAACCCTGGCCGCACATGGCGCCGTGAGTGAGGCTACCGTGCGCGAAATGGCGGAGGGCGCCCGCCAGCGGCTGGGGGTGGATGTGGCATTGGCTACCAGTGGCATTGCTGGGCCCGACGGTGGCACCGAGACCAAGTCAGTTGGCACTATCTGTTTGGCGTATGCCGATGCCCATCAGACGGTCAGCCGCTTGTTCACTTTCAACCGAGGCCGCCAGCTCAACGTGGAATACACCGTGACCATGGCCCTGAACCTGTTGCGGCAGAACTTGCCCGCCAGCTGAGGCAAGTGTTGCCGGTCGTTGGGCTGCAACTTCTTGCTAGTACTCCAGCAAATGCCACGGTGGCGCCAATGCCCGAAATGCTCGGTTCGCCGCTGTCCAATAGGCTGTCCTCGTATAGACATCCTTCGCGTTCGGGTTTTCGGTTACCTTTGAGCACGAAAACTCCCCACCCAATAACAATAACACAACCCCTATCCCTACCGCATGGCACGAGTGGAAATGGTGATGCCCAAAATGGGCGAAAGCATTATGGAAGGCACCGTCCTGAAATGGCTCAAGCAAGTCGGCGACGCAATTGAGCAGGACGAATCAGTGCTGGAAGTGGCAACCGATAAAGTAGATACCGAAGTACCCGCCATTCATGCCGGTGTGTTGCAGGAGATTTTAGTGCAGGAAGGCCAGGTGGTAGCAGTAGGTGCCCCCATTGCTATTGTGGAAACCGAGCCAGCCAGCGCTGGCGCAGCTGCGCCCGACACCGCCGCTCCCACCTCGGCACAAGAGCCAGCTCCAGAGCCAGTAGCCGCTGCTACCGACAACGGCGTAACTGAACTGCCTTACGTACCCGAGGCCACTACGCCAGCAGCCTCTACGCCCCAATCGGAAGCGAAGCCCCAGACTGGCCGCTTCTACTCCCCGCTTGTGCTCAGTATTGCCCGCGAGGAAGGCATTTCGATGGCCGACTTAGAGTACTTGCCCGGTACCGGCAGCGAAAACCGGGTTACCAAGAAAGACATTCTTGATTATGTGGCCGCCGGCAAGAAGCCGCTGACGCCGCAAGCGGCGGCTCCGGCCGCTACCGTAGCGGAGGCACCTGCACCTGCGCCAGCAGCAGCCCCCGCGCCACAACCAATGGAACCAGCTCCGCAACCAGCCGCCAGCCAGCCCCAAGCGGCGCAACCAGCTGTTAGTGCTCCGCAGGCCACCAAAGCCGTACCGTCTGTCAGCGGTGGGCAGGAACTGATTGAAATGGACCGGATGCGCAAGATGATTGCGCAACGCATGGTAGACTCCAAACGGATTGCGCCGCACGTTACATCGTTCGTGGAAGCAGATGTAACAGACCTCGTGCACTGGCGCAATGCCAACAAAGACGCCTATAAGAAGCGCGAAGGCGAGAACCTGACCTTCACGCCTATCTTCATTCAGGCCATTGCCCGCGCCATCCAGGATTTCCCGAACATCAACGTATCGGTGGATGGGGACTACATCATCAAGAAGCGCGACATCAACATTGGAGTCGCGGTGGCGTTGCCTTCCGGCAACCTCATTGTCCCGGTGATTCACAACGCCGATCAGCTCAACCTCAATGGCCTCAGCAAAAAGGTCAACGACCTAGCCAACCGTGCCCGCATCAACAAGCTGACGCCTGCTGACTTGGAAGGTGGCACTTACACGGTTTCCAATGTAGGCTCGTTCGGTAATGTGATGGGTACCCCTATCATCATGCAGCCACAAGTAGCCATCATGGCTGTGGGCGCTATCAAGAAGAAGCCGGCCGTTATCGAGACCCCACAAGGTGACCTGATCGGCGTGCGGCACTTCATGTTCCTCTCGCACTCCTACGACCACCGTGTGGTGGATGGCTCGCTGGGTGGCATGTTTGTGCGTAGAGTGGCCGATTATTTAGAGCAATTTGATTCGAATACAGTCATTTAATTGATGATTCTTGCGGGTTGCTTGTTGTGTTAGCAGCTACGTGTTCTACCAATGAACAGAACAAGCAGCAGCCAACCGTTCACTTCCCAAGCAGTCAAGCACTCACCTCATGAATAAAGCGTTGCCTCTCGCTGCTCTTCTCATTGCCCTGGGCCTCATCATCTTCCTGTACCTTCGTCTGAATAAGATGGAAGAAGCCCTGAAACAGTCAGAGCGGCGCTTTTCCGATTGTGAGCTGGTTAACTTTCAGCTTCAAAATCAATTGGTGGCTGCCACCCGCGGCCCCGTGCCAGATAGTTTGAAGGTGCGTGATTAAGTGTTGAATTTGGTTCTTTTCCCTATTCAGCAAAATACAAAGCCCCGCTATGAAAATCATAGCGGGGCTTTTTGCACTCATGTGACCCTGTGCTCTACGCTTTAACGCCCAACAGCATCAGCATGAAGGCATACTGCCGGGCCACATCGTTAATGGATTTGAAGCGGCCGGAGGCCCCACCGTGTCCAGCGGCCATGTCGGTGTGGAGGAGCAGCAAATTCTTGTCGGTCTTCATAGTGCGCAGTTTGGCTACCCATTTGGCGGGCTCGAAGTACTGCACCTGCGAGTCGTGCAGGCCCGTGGTGACGAGCAGGTTGGGGTAGGCCTGGGCTTTGACCTGGTCATAAGGCGAATACGAAAGCATATAGTCGTAGTACTCTTTCTGATTGGGGTTGCCCCACTCGTCGTACTCGCCAGTGGTGAGGGGGATGCTGGCATCGAGCATGGTGGTCACCACGTCCACGAAGGGCACGGCCGCCACCACGCCTTTGTAGTACTCGGGGTGCATGTTCACGACTGCGCCCATCAGCAAGCCGCCCGCTGAACCGCCTTGGGCGAATAGCTTCTCAGCTGATGTAAACTTTTGGTCTATCAGGTACTTGGAACAGTCGGTGAAATCGGTGAAGGTATTTTTCTTGTTTAGCTTCTTGCCGTTTTCGTACCACTGCCGGCCTAGTTCCTGCCCGCCCCGGATGTGGCAGATAACGTAGGCAAAGCCCCGATCCAGCAAGCTCAACCGGGCCGCGCTGAACGTGGCATTGGTGGAATTACCGTAGGAACCGTAGGCGTATTGCAGCACAGGCGCGGTACCATCCTTCTGGAAGCCTTTCTTGTAGACGATGGAAAGCGGGATTTTTGTCCCGTCGGTCGCAGTGGCGTAGGCACGCTCGGTTACGTAGTCTTCCTTCTTGAACCCACCCAGCACGGCCTGCTCTTTGAGCAGCTTTTTGCTGCGCGTGGTCATGTTATAGTCGTAGGTGGAAGCTGGCGTGGTAAGTGAGGTATAGCTGTAGCGCAGCACCGGCGTATCAAATTCGGGGTTGACGCTCACGCCGGCGGTGTACGTAGGTTCACCGAAATTGAGGTAGTGTTCCTGCTTGTCTTTCCACTGTATCACGCGGAGCTGCAACAGGCCTTCTTTTCTTTCGCCAAGCACCAGATAGTCTTTGAACAGCTCCATGTTTTCGAGGAACACATTCGGGCGGTGCGCAATTACTTCCTGCCACGCCGTTTTGGCGGTGTTGGTTACAGGCGTTTTCAGCAACCGATAGTTGGGCGCGCCAGCATTGGAGCGCACATAGAAGTCGTTACCGAAATGCTCGATGTCGTACAGGTGGTCGGCTTCACGGGGCAGGAATACCTGCAAAGCGGCGGTGGGCTTCGCAGCCTCCAAAAAGCGGATTTCCGACGACATCGTACTTCCCATGTGCACGAAGACGTATTTCTTGGACTTCGAGCGGTTGATGTAGGTGCCGAAGGTGTTATCCTTCTCCTCATATACCAAGGCATCTTGTTTGGGGTCGGTGCCGAGCTGGTGGCGATACACTTGGTACGGCAGCAGCGTGGTTACGTCCTTCTTGGTATAGAACACCGTTTTGTTGTCGGTGGACCACACAGCGTTGCCGCTGGTATTGGCAATTTTTTCGGGGAAGAGCTTGCCGGTTTTCAGGTTGCGAAAACGGAGCGTGTAGAGGCGGCGGCTCACCGTATCGGCTGAGTAGGCCAGCACCTGGTTGTCGTCGCTTACCTCGTAGCCGCCGATCTGGAAGTACGACCGGCCTTTGCCCATGCTGTTGCCGTCCAGCAGCACTTCTTCCGGAGCACTCAGGCTACCCTTTTTGCGACAATAAATAGGATACTCGCCGCCTTTCTCGTAGCGCGTGTAATAGTAGTAGCCATTGTCGCGGTACGGCACCGACTCGTCCTGCTCTTTGATGCGGCCCTTGATTTCGGTGAACAGTTTTTCTTGCAAACCTTTTACCGGCGCCATCTGCTGCTCGAAATACGCGTTTTCGGCGTTCAGGTAGCTCAGCACCTCCGGGTTCTCGCGCTCATTCAGCCAATAATAGTTGTCGGTGCGGGTGCCAAAAGGTGATACCAGCTGCTTGGGTTTGCTAGTGGCCACCGGCGGTTTTGCCATAGCCGTGCTTGCCGAAGTTTGCGCCATCACTGGGCCACAAACTACTGCACACAAGCCAGCTAACCAGAGTTGAATTGCTTTCATAAGTTGAAAAGAAGGGTTCAGAAGAAGAAGTCAATTTAGGCTTATTACAATAAAAAATAAGCCTCACTCAGCTATAAAGCAAACGGGTGAGTTTACGTCCCGACTGTGCCAAGTGCACTGTCAGAGCCATAAACTCACCCGTTTATTGTTTCGCCGTTTCGCTTTATGGCCGGCCGCCGCTACCGCCGCTTTGCGGTGTGCCACCGGCGCCATTACCACCGTCGCCATCTTCTTTCTGGTCGTCGTTGGTGACGGAGCGTTTGCGCCTCGATGGCGTAGTGGTCAGCTTACCAATGCGGTAGCTCATGTTTACGCGGAAGCCGGTACGGTAGAGCACGTTTTCACTCTGCTGCGCCAGTGTGTATGAGTTGATTTCCGAGCGAATCTTGTTGGTAGGTGTGAAGAAGTTATCGGCGCCGAAACCGATGCTACCTTTCTTCTCGTTGAACTCCTTTCTCAAGCTAAGGCTGTAGATACCGAATCCGCCCTGGTAGCCCTGCAGTTGCACCTGACGGCCCCGGTAGAAGGTGAAGAATTGCAGGCCCCAGCCTTTGCTGAGCGCGTAGCCTGCTTGTGCCCGGCCGCTCATCACCCAGCCTTCATTCTTGGCCCGGAAAATGGGGTCGGCTAGTTTGTTGTCGAGCATGGCATAATAGGCATCCAAGCCGCCACCGAGCGTGAACTTGTTGTTCAGGTTGACGTTGGCAAATACGCTCCCACCGTAGGCATTTTCCTGCCCTATGTTGTCGTACGTGGTGATAATCGTATCGAGGCGAGGGGTGCGTATTGGCTGGATGGAGCCAGTGGTGTTGCGGGCGAAAACCGAGAAGTTAAGCGAGGTTTTCTGGATGAAGGTATTGTAGCCCAGTTCGTAGTTGTTGGTGTACTCAGGCTCCAGGTTGGGGTTGCCAATCGTGACGTTAAGCGGGTTGGAAGCCTGCCGGTTAGGGTTCAGGAATTGCAGCGAAGGCCGCTGAATTCGGTAGTTGTAAGCAGCTTTCAGGGTGTTGCCGCTAGCTAACTTGCGCGACAGGTTCACGCTCGGCACCAGCACCCCATAGGATGGGATAGAAACCTCATTGTCAGAGTCCTGGAACTTGGCTTCGATGGTGGTGTACTCATAGCGTGCCCCGGCCTTGAGCGTATAGTTCTTAAGAAAGCCTAGGGTATAGGAAGCGTAGGCGGCGGCAATGTTCTGGTCGTAGGTGAAGGTGTTGGACAGGTTGCCACCTACAGTTTCCACGCCATCCGTGAAGGTGCTGTATTGGCTGTTCACAGTACGCATGATGTCCTTGGCCCCCATTTCCAGCAACTGGTTTTTGCCAACGGGCGTCTGGTAATCGAGTTGCGCGGTGACTTCCTCGTTGTAGCTGTCGTTCTCGTTTAGAATCTGACTGGCGGCTCTCGGGTCGAGGCTTTCGAGGATGTTATTGGTGAAGTTGTTGGTACGATTGTTACGGCTGTAAAGACCCAAAACGCTCAACTCCCGCTGGGGCGTCTCGAAGGTGTGCGTGTAGTTCAGGTTTACGTCCACGTTGTTGGAGTTATCCTTGGTCAACGCATCACGGAGCGTGCGGCTGGTCAGCGGATAGTCGCCAGTGGTAGGGTCAAGGCGGTACGACTCGCTTAGCAAACCGTTTTGCTGGACTCTGGAGTTGCCCACCCCAAACTGCACCGAGGCCGAGAGAAAGTTGAACTTGTTGATGTCGTAATCCCAGCCCAGCGAATAGCGCCCGTTCAGGCGGTTATTGGTGGTCTTGGCCGACTGGGTGGTTTGCCCCAGAAAGGTGCGGTCCCCATCCGTATCGAAGGTGTTCTGAATGTTGGAGAAGCGTCCCGGCGTGTTGTACTGCGCCCGGCCGTTGCCACCCATCGAGAAGCCCATCTTCCCGACGCGGTAGCTGCCGTTCAGTCCTAAGTCGGCACTCCGCAAACCCACACTACCGCGCCCATCCACCGAGAAGCCTTGCAAATTGTTCTGCTTGGTCACGATGTTGATGATACCACCGGAGCCTTCGGCATCGTACTTGGCGGAGGGTGAGGTAATCACTTCCACGCTCTTGATCTGCTCGGCCGGAATCTGGCGGAGGGCATCGGCAATGCTACTAGCCGCAATGGTAGAAGGCCGGTTGTTGATGAGCACCCGGATGTTGGAGCTACCCCGCAAGGTTACGTTGCCATCAAGGTCTACGCTCAGCGCGGGTACGCGCCGGAGTACGTCGGTAGCGTCGCCGCCGCGGGTGGTTTCGTCTCTTTCGGCGTTGTACACAGTGCGGTCTACCTTCTCTTCCACCAGCGCCCGTTGGCCTTCTACCACCACTTCTTTCAACGCCTGAGCCGTGGAAGCCAGCGCAATTGTGCCGAGGGCTACCGTGTTGCCTGCGTCCGTAATAACGATGCCGGGCTTGTCAATCGACTTATACCCGAGGAACGTGATTTGAACGGTATAGGTACCAGCGGCCACTTTGCTAACCGTGAACTTTCCGGTTTCGTCAGCGGCGGCGCCATCTACGGGTTTCCCGGTCGAGGGATCAAGCACTACCACCGTCGCATAGGGCACGGGCTGCTTAGTGCCGGCATCCGTGACGGTACCCGTGATACGACCACTTCCCTGTTGTGGCTGAGGGGCCCCGCCTAAAGCAGAACGCTGACCGCCCGCCGGCGGCCCACCCGCTGGGCGGCCCGTTCCGGCAGGCTCTTGGGCCAGCGCCAGATAACCACTACCAAGGAATACTAACAGAAAGGAAATTTTTTTCATACAATCAACTACAGCAATTGCCCTGCATTCCCGCTCGGGTCTTTGTTGGATTCAGTTTATGGTCAGTAGTCCTCGCTTGCACGAAACCCTGCTTTCTAATACACCCATTTTGCTTGCTTACAAGAAGCCTCCTGCTGGGTAGCCGCACCCACAGACACAGTTTCTGCTAATTAGTGGCTCCCCTACCCCTTATTAATAATTCATGACTGTTGCTTATCTATATAGACGGGTTGCTCAAGTGCCTGTACTTGCTCTTGCCTTTCGTACACTTCCTACTAGCCATAAGAACAAGCAACCCCCAATTGTTACCGGATTGGCGCAGCTATTCATCTGGTATAGCGACATTTACATTATCTTACAGGAATACATAGGTTTCTTGTGGCGTTTTGGTAGGAATACGTCTTCTTCAGTTGAAAGACTTGAAAACTCCGGCTGGGTTTAGTGGCCAAGCAAATACTTTCGTTGGCTAATACGTAGTTCTAAGCGCAACCCACACTTTGACATTTAATTGAGTTGACGAAACGCCAACTAAAACGTGCCCCGTGTAGCTCACCTACCAGTGATGTAGGGCGCTGCACGGGGCACGTTTTAGTTGGCGTTTCGTCAACTCAAGGAGCTATGGGTAGCCGAGTTGGCAAGACGCGTTTAGTGTTTTTATTTCAACAACAGCAGCATGAAAGAGAATTGCCGCGCAGCGTCATGAATGGATTTGAAGCGGCCGGAGGCCCCGCCGTGGCCCGCTTCCATGTCGGTGTGGAGAAGCACGAGGTTGTTGTCGGTTTTGGTGGCGCGTAGCTTGGCCACCCACTTAGCGGGCTCGAAGTACTGCACCTGCGAATCATGCAGGCCCGTGGTGACGAGCAGGTTAGGGTAGGCCTGAGCTTTGACCTGGTCATAAGGCGAATACGAAAGCATATAGTCGTAGTACTCTCGCTGGTTGGGGTTGCCCCATTCATCATACTCGCCGGTGGTCAACGGAATCGTATCGTCTAGCATGGTAGTTACTACGTCCACGAAGGGTACGGCCGCTACTACGCCTTTGTAGTACTCGGGGTGCATATTTATGACTGCGCCCATTAGCAAGCCGCCCGCGGAGCCGCCCGCTGCAAACAGCGTAGTCGGTGACGTGTACTGCTCCTTAATCAGGAAAGCCGAGCAATCAGTGAAATCAGTGAAGGTGTTTTTCTTGTTTAGCTTTTTGCCGTTTTCGTACCACTGCCGACCTAGTTCCTGCCCGCCCCGGATGTGGCAGATAACGTAGGCAAAGCCCCGATCCAGCAAGCTCAACCGGGCCGCGCTGAAACTTGGGTCGATGGAAATACCATAGGAACCGTAGGCGTATTGCAGCACAGGGGCGGTGCCATCCTTCTGGAAGCCTTTCTTGTACACGATGGACATCGGAATACGGGTGCCGTCTTGCGCGGTGGCGTATAGCCGCTCGGTCACGTAATTTTCCTTCTTGAACTCACCCAACACGGCCTGCTCTTTCAGCAAGGTTTTGGTGCGGGTACGCATGTTGTAGTCGTAGGTGCTCGTTGGTGTAGTGAGTGACGAATACCCATAGCGCAGCACGTGCGTGTCGAACTCCGGGTTGATGCTGATGGCCGCCGTGTACGTGGGCTCACCGAAGTTGAGGTAGTGCTCCTGCTTGTCTTTCCACTGTATCACGCGCAATTGCAGCAAGCCCTCTTGCCGCTCACCTAGCACCAGATAGTCGTGGAACAGCTCCATGTTTTCCAGAAACACATCAGGACGGTGCGGGATTATCTCCTGCCAGGCTGCCTTGCTGGTGTTTGAAACCGGCGTTTTGAGCAGCCGAAAATTAGGCGCGTCCGCATTGGACAGCACGTAGAAGCTATCCTCGAAGTGCTCGATTTCATACAGATGGTCGGCTTCCCGGGACAAGAACACCTGGAACTCGCCCGCTGGGTTGGTGGCCTCCAGGTAGCGCATCTCCGACGACATGGTGCTCCCCATCTGCACGAAAATGTATTGCCGTGACTTCGAGCGCCCCACCCCGATATGGAAGGTGTTGTCTTCTTCCTCGTACACCAGCACATCGGCAGCCGGATCGGTGCCGAGTTGGTGGCGGTAAATCTGGTAGGTCAGGAGCGTGTTTTCGTCTTGCTTGGAGTAGAACACGGTTTGATTATCAGCGGCCCACACGGCTTCCCCCCCGGTATTAAGTATTTGCTCGGGGTACAGTTCGCCCGTTGCCAGGTTCTTGAGGCGCAGCGTGTACATGCGGCGGCCCACCGTATCCACACTGAAAGCTAGGAGTTGGTTGTCGTTGCTTACCTGGAACCCGCCAATCTGGAAGTAGGCTTGGCCCTGCCCCATTTCGTTGGCATCGAGCAATACTTCTTCGGGAGCCTCTAAGCTGCCTTTTTTCCGGCAATAAATAGGGTACTCGCCGCCAGCTTCGTAGCGCACATAGTAGTAGTAGCCGTTGTCGTGGTACGGTACCGACTCGTCCTGTTCCTTGATGCGGCTCTTGATTTCCGTGAACAGCTCAGCCTGTAGCTCTTTCACCGGGGCCATTTCCTGCTCGAAATAGGCATTCTCAGCGCTCAAATAGTCGATTACCTCTGGGTTCTCGCGCTCATTTAGCCAATAATAGTTGTCGGTGCGAGTGCCGTGAGGCGAGGTGATCTGCTTGGGTTTGGGCGTGGCAATGGGGGGAGTGCGCATGAAATACAGTTCTGTTTGACCAAGGGTACGGCCACCTACTGTCAGTAGTTTGGAAGCCGCTTAAAGAAGAAAGTACGGGCTGCTGGAAAAGTTGAAATGCGCGGCCAGTACTTCCAACGAAAGCTGGCCGCCTCCTGAACCATAGCAAGGCTCCAGAAAACGGCCAGCGTGTTGTTGCCAGCAAGACCCTCGGCTGTCCTGCTGAGGGCCTTATTGTAGGCAGGTCTCTACCTGTTAGTCCGTTGAAGCAACATTAAAGACTATTCAAGCTTTGCTGCAGGGTTGTAATCTTGGTTTCGGCGTCGGCTAGTTTCTGCCGCTCCCGCTCCAATACGTCGGGCTTGGCGTTCTGCACAAATTTCTCGTTGGACAGTTTTTTCAACACAGAGTCGCGGAACCCTTGGGCGTATTCCAGCTCTTTTTCGAGGCGTGCTTTTTCTGCGCCCAAGTCGATCTGCCCTTCCAACGGCACAAAGAATTCGGCGCCGCCCGACACAAAGCTGACGGAAGCCGCCGGTGCGGCATCCACCAAACTGATTTCGCTTAAGGCCGCCAGCTTCCTGATAACGCCATCGTACTCGTGCAGTAGCGCGGCATCGTCGGTTTTAGCAGCCAGCGTCAACGGCTTGTTGGGTCCTAGGCCTTTCTGGTTCCGAATGGTACGTACGCCGGCTACAATTTCCAGCGCCCGCTCCATACGGGCCAGTAGCTCCGGAGCACCTGATACGGCCTGCACCTTAGGCCACGCGGCCACGCACACGTAGTCCTTTGCTCCCCGCTCGGCCAGTTCGTGCCAAATTTCCTCGGTGATAAAGGGCATGAACGGGTGCAGCAGCTTCAGCAAGGTTTCCAGGAAGCCAGTAGTATGGCGCAGGGTTTCGGGGTCGATGGGGGCCTGATAAGCCGGTTTCACCATTTCCAGGTAGTACGAGCAGAAGTCGTCCCATACCAGCTTGTACACCGTCATCAGCGCATCACTCATCCGGAACTTGTCGAAGTGCTCGTTCAGGTCGGTGAGCGTGGTGTGCAGCTTGGCCGAGAACCACTCTACGGCTTTGGCATTCGCAAACGGCAAGGAGGCATCCACTTCCCACCCCTGCGTGAGGCGGAAGGCGTTCCAGAGCTTGTTAGTGAAGTTGCGGCCCTGCTCTACCAACTTGATATCAAACAACAAGTCGTTGCCGGCTGGCGACGAGAATAGCATGCCCGTCCGCACGCCATCGGCACCGTACTGCGCAATCAAGTCAAGCGGATCGGGCGAGTTGCCGAGCTGCTTGCTCATCTTGCGGCCCTGGTCGTCGCGCACGATACCGGTGAGGTAAACGTTGCGGAACGGTACTTCGCGGCGGTACTCTAGCCCGGCCATAATCATGCGGGCCACCCAGAAAAACAGGATTTCGGGGGCCGTCACCAAATCATTGGTTGGGTAGAAATAGTTGACGTCGGCGTTGTCGGGGTCTTTAAAGCCATCAAACACCGAAATCGGCCACAGCCACGACGAAAACCAGGTGTCCAGTACATCATCGTCCTGGCGCAAGTCCGTGAGCTGTAGCTGTTCGTTGCTGCTCTTTTCACGGGCCAGCTTCAGGGCTTCTTCTGGTGTGAGGGCCACCACAAAGCTGCCGTCGGGCAGGTAGTAAGCCGGGATGCGCTGGCCCCACCACAGCTGACGCGAGATGCACCAATCGTGCACGTTCTCCATCCACGCCCGGTACATGTTCTTGAACTTGGGCGGATGCAGCTTGATTTCGTCGTTCTCGACGGCAGCAAGCGCCGGCTTGGCCAAGTGGTCCATTTTCAGAAACCACTGCAAGCTCAGCTTGGGCTCGATTACCGCACCGGTGCGCTCAGAGGTCTGCAATACGCTGGCGTATTCCTCTACCTTATCGAGCAAGCCAGCAGCTTCCAAGTCTTTCACAATGTTACGGCGCGCCGCAAACCGGTCTTGCCCAACATACAGTTCGGCTTTCTCATTGAGTGAGCCGTCGTTGTTGAGAATGTCGATAACGGGCAGGTTGTGCTTCAAGCCCAGCTCATAGTCGTTCAGGTCGTGCGCAGGCGTTACTTTCAGCGCGCCCGTCCCGAAATCAATAGCAACGTACTCGTCCAGAATAATTGGAATTTCACGACCGAGCAGCGGAATCCGAACTTTGGCGCCGTGCAGATGCGTGTAGCGGGGGTCGTTGGGGTTCACCGCTACCGCCACGTCCGCCATGATAGTTTCGGGGCGAGAGGTAGCCACGGTGATAGAGTTACCAGTGGCCGATGGCTGACCATTTGTATCGTTCTGGCCACCCACTACCTCGTATCGCAGGTGGTACATCTTGGCCATGGTGTCCTTGGCAATAACCTCTTCATCGGACACGGCGGTGCCGCCCTGGGGGTCCCAGTTCACCATCCGGATGCCGCGGTAGATCAGGCCCTTTTGGTAGAGGTCCACGAACACGCGCAAAACGGCTTCGGTCAGTTCGGGCTCCATCGTGAAACGAGTCCGGTCCCAGTCACAGGAAGCGCCTAGCTTCTTGAGCTGCTCCAGAATAATACCACCGTATTTTTCTTTCCACTCCCAGGCATGCTCCAGAAACTGCTCCCGGGTCAGGTCTTTCTTCTCGATGCCTTTCTCTTTAAGGGAGGCCACTACTTTGGCTTCAGTGGCAATGGAAGCGTGGTCAGTACCGGGCACCCAGCAGGCTTCTTTGCCCTGCATACGGGCGCGGCGCACCAGCACATCCTGAATGGTGTTGTTGAGCATGTGGCCCATGTGCAGAACCCCCGTCACGTTGGGCGGCGGAATTACCACCGAGTAAGGAAGTTTCTGCGGATTAGCCTTGGCTTTGAAAAAGCCCTGTTCCTGCCAGCGTTGGTACCATTTGGCTTCAACCTCAGCGGGAGTGTACGTTTTGGCGATGGACATCGACAATAGGAAAAAGTCAGTTTATATTAGCCCCAAAAGTAGGGTTTTACGCGCATGCCTTACTTGAGCCCCCTTGTCTATCGTTGATGTCTTGTTTTTATTCTGTCGTTAATCACAATTAAAGGCAGTAAAATCAATGATTAAGCCTATATTTGGGTTGCTTTGTTGAAAAAAGGGTGATCTTATTGTACATCTTACAAGGTAGATGTATGGCATAAATCACCTTAACACTGGCTTTTTTTTGGATTCGCAGCATGGCCGCTTTGTTTAAATTTCGTAGAACTCCTGCTCCACAGCCAGTGGTTTCTCCTGCTCCAGCAGCACCCGAGGTAACAACACCCAGTACGCCATCCGCCACAGATACCATTCGGATTGGAATGGGCCAATTGCTGGTGGAAGGTGGCGAACCAGACCGCAACTTGGCACGAGCGGCCCTCATGATAGCCGAAGCCGCCTCTCGCGGCTGCAACGTCATTTTGCTACCCGAAACGCTGGACTTCGCCTGGACGCACCCAAGCGCCCTTACGGAAGCACAACCCATTCCGGGTACCTACTCCGACCTGCTGTGCCAAGAAGCTGTTCGGCACAACATCTACATCTGTGCGGGTCTCACCGAGCTGGCTCCTAATGGCCAAGTGTACAATGCGGCACTGCTGATCAACCCCGAAGGAGAAATACTTACTAAGTACCACAAAATCAACTTGCTTACGGTAGAACAGCCCTATTACGCCGTAGGCCAAACGCTCAATGTAGTGGATACTCCGCTCGGTAAAATTGGCGTCAACATCTGCGCCGACAACTTTATCGACGGGTTATCCATTGGGCACACGCTAGCCCGCATGGGTGCCGAGTTTATTCTCTCACCTTCCTCCTGGACCGTCGACTATTCTATCACAGAAGAGCAAGACCCCTACCGTGAGAAATGGGTGAAGCCGTATTCCATTCTGGCGCGCCTCTACAACGTGGCTGTGGTAGGCACTACTTCTGTAGGCTACATTGTAGGTGGCCCTTATGAAGGCAAGAAAAGCATTGGCTGCTCGTTGGCCGTTGATGCGGCCGGTGTACGTGCCCAAGGAAAATTCAATGAGTTTGCCGGCGATTTAGTGGTGGTTGATATACCTCGCCCCAACAGAGGGGAAAAGGGCACGCAAATTGGAGAGATGTTGCTGCGTAAGGGCTTTAAGTTTGATACCTTGCCGTCTTAATTCCGTACTACCTGGAATTCATCGAGTTCCGACCCTTTCTGTTCTGCTTCACTTCCTGCTCCGTCTTGCATTCTGCAAGGCTACAACACCAACCTGCTCTTCCCCTTTTCACCATACAATATGGAGACTCGTACTCGCGAAGGTACCGTATCCCACTCCCATACTGCTCAAGGGTACCAGCGCTGTACGCGTTGTATCATGGATACTACGGTTCCTGGCATCACCTTCAATCCTAAGGGAGAATGTAATTTCTGTGAGGTACACGACCATATGGACCGAGCTTTCCCTCTAGGTGAAGCCGGACAGCGCAAAGTGCAGGAAATTGCCGCCGACCTGAAGAAATTAGGCCGAGGTAAAAAATACGACTGCGTGTTAGGCGTCAGTGGTGGCCGCGACTCGTCGTTTACCCTTTGGTATTGCGTGGTGAAGCTAGGGTTGCGCCCGTTAGCCGTACACTTCAACGACGGCTTCGGCAACCCTGTAGCCGGCGAGAACATGGTAAAAGCCTGCCACAAGCTTGGGGTGGAAATGCGTACCATTACCTCGGACTGGCGCGAATCGAAAGACCTGAAGATTGCCTTCCTAAAGGCTTCTACGCCGGATATGGAAGAGGGCACCGACGTAGGCATTGCCACGGCACTGTATGGCGTGGCAGCCAAAGAAGGCATCCAGCGGGTGGTAATCGGGCAGTCGTTCCGAACGGAAGGCATTGCGCCGCTTACTTGGAACTACCTGGATGGCAAATATCTGAAGGCGGTACACAAACGATTTGGTACTGTCCCGCTGCGCCCTTGGAAGCCCAATGATCCTGGTTTTCACTTGGATTTGGAGCAGATGTTCTACTACGCTTTCATCCGCCGTATCAAGACCGTAACGCTGCTCTACCACGTAGACTACGTCCGGGCTGATGTAGATGAATTGCTGACCCGGGAACTGGATTGGGTGAACCCTGGTGCGCACTACTTCGATGACCTCTATCAAAGCGTCATCTACTACCTCAACCGGACCAAGTTCAACATCGACCGGCGCCTGTTCAACTATTCCGCCATGGTTCGCTCAGACCAGATGAGCCGGGAGGTGGCTTTGGAGCGCATAAAGCACATCAACGGCATCGAAGATGAGCGGGTAATCAATCTGTGCATCAAGCGTTTGGGCTTGACGCGTGCGGAATTTGAGGAGATTGTAAAAACTCCACCCAAAACCTTCCGCGACTACCCTAACAATTACTCCCTGATCCGGAAGCTCCGTTGGCCTATCAAAATCCTTAGCCAGCTGAATCTGATCCCGGAATCTGCTTACGATAAGTACTTCAACTGCGGTACTTAATAAGTCTAGTATTTCATTGTATGAGCGGGGCGCGGGCTGTGGTGTACAGTTTGCGCCCCGTTTCTATTATAGATACCTATTACCTGCTGGTAGGATGGCCTGTAAGGTTTGTGTTTCAAGGACACCCGCCTTCCCATACTAGCTTCAGCCACGACAGAGCGGCAATTTTGGTACGCTTTAGACTCGCATCGCTAAGGGTTTGGCCCGCTTCTTACGCAATGCTATTGCCTCTTATTGAGTCTATATATAATTAATTGAATAGTACATAATTAATTCATTGCTAGGTTATGTGGGGTAATATCCTTCTATTCAAGAAACGAGTTCTGTTCCAACCCCAAAACCAACCCTCCCATGAAGAAAACCTTTTTACCCATGCTCACCTTGTCGGCTGGCTTGGGCGCCTTATCGTTGTTGGCTGGCTGCGCCAGTGATAAAGAAGTTTCTCCAGACAGCAATCCAACCAGCGCGGCCACCCAGGATGCTAAAGCCGAAGAGGCCTATCCTGGCCAGACAGGGGCTATCCGTACTGGCTATCTGTCGGGGCAGCCGATAGCTTACCAGGAAGTAAACGGAGAAAACGTATACGAAGGCGATATTCTACTTACCTCGGAGCAAGTGAATGATCGGGTGGCCCATCCGGAAAGTGCCGGCCGCAACAGCGGGCTTTGGCCGAGCGGCATCATCTACTACACCATTGACGGTGCTTTGCCTAGCAAAAACCGCGTGACGGACGCCATTGCCCATTGGGAGGCGAATACCACTATTCGGTTTGTGCAGCGCACCACCCAAACGGCTTACGTTACGTTCCGGGTGGGCTCTGGCTGCTCGTCCAACATTGGCCGGCTGGGGAGAGTGCAGTACATCAACCTCGCCTCCGGCTGCTCCACTGGCAATACCATCCACGAAATTGGGCACGCCCTGGGCTTGTTTCACGAGCAAACCCGCACTGACCGCGACAATTTCGTGACCATCAACACTGGAAACATCGAAAGCGGGTACGAAAACAACTTTGCGAAGTACACGGCCCTTGGCTATACGGGCACCGACTTTGGCCCCTTGGATTTCGGGTCTATCATGATGTATGGGTCCTATTCTTTCTCCTCGAACGGCCAGCCCACTATCGTCAAGAAAGACGGCTCAACCTTCAACATCCAGCGCACCGGCTTGTCGGCCGGCGACAAGAGCGGCATCGATACCATGTACTAAGCTAGCGCGACGCTTATAGCTGGAACTATAAAAACCAGGTAATAAGACAAGTAGCTGGCCCCACAAACAAAAACCCACTCCTGCGAGTGGGTTTTTGTTTGTGGGGCCAGCTACTTTAAGTGCTGAAGCTTACGCTTCGGCGTGCAGCCACTGTTTTTTGGCTGTCAGTTTTTCCCGTGGTTCGCGGTAGTCGGGGTCGTCTACGCAGCAGTCTACGGGGCAAACGGCAGCACACTGCGGTTCTTCATGGAAACCCACGCACTCGGTGCACTTATCGGATACGATGTAGTAATACTCGTCGGAGATGGGAGTCTGGGGGGCAACGCCAGAAACGGTTTTACCGCCGTCAATAGTAACTTCCTTTAAGGCAGTACCATCAGACCAGCGCCATGCAGCGCCGCCTTCGTAGATAGCAGTATTGGGGCATTCCGGTTCGCAGGCACCACAGTTGATGCACTCGTCGGTTATCATGATGGCCATAGCCGTAGAATCAGGTGAAGTGAGTACTGGTGTGTATTTACGCGAAAAAAACTTGTTTGGCGGTTTCTTGCCCACGTAAAAGTAGAAACTAACTCGTAGCCTTGCGAGTTTTTTATGGATTCCTATTCGTTGAACTCTCGAACGGAAACGTAACGGGGTTGTGGATCCTGCTACGCACCACGCGCAGCCTGAACGCCGAACTTCCTCTCCTGTTTTGGAGTCCAATCTGTTACCTCACCCTTTAGATTTTTCATGATCCACTCCGACCGCCTGGCCGCTTTTGTTGCCCTAGGCCAGCACCTGCGCCAACTCTCCCCCGATACTTTAGCCCAATTAGCTGCGCAGGCACGCAACCGCAACGCCTGGTTCGACCAGCCTAGCGTGACGCTGGCCGTGCATAGTATAAGCGAAATGCTGGCTGAGGAGCCTCTGCGGCGCTGGGCAGCCCGCTACCCCGCTGAGCCGGCTGTGCCGCGCCAGGTTGGGGTTGTGATGGCCGGAAATATTCCGTTGGTGGGTTTCCATGACGCGCTTTGCGTGCTACTAAGTGGCCACACGCTCCTCGCGAAGCTCAGCAAAGACGACGCAATCCTCATGACCTGGATTTTAGGAGAACTGACGCGCATCGAGCCCCGCTTTCAGGAACGCGTGCAGATCCTGGAGCGGCTCAACGCTGCCGATGCCTTCATTGCCACGGGTTCCGACAACACGGCGCGGTATTTCGACTACTATTTTGGCAAGCGGCCCCACATCATCCGCCGTAACCGCACAAGTCTGGCCGTACTAACCGGCAACGAAACCGACCACGAATTAGGGCTATTAGGAGAAGATATCTTCCGCTATTACGGGCTGGGCTGCCGCAACGTGAGCAAGCTCTTCGTGCCGAAGAACTACAACTTTTCGCCGCTGCTAGACTCCTTGCAGCCGTGGCACCACGTAGCCAACCATCATAAGTACAACAACAACTACGACTACAACAAAAGCATTCTGCTGGTAAACGGGGTACCCCACCTGGATACCGGTTTCCTGCTGCTGCTAGAAAGCCCGCTGCTGGTTTCTCCTATTTCGGTGCTGCATTACGGCACGTATGCACACGAGGTGGACTTGGTGGATCAACTAACGGATGTGGCAGCGCAAACGCAATGCATTGTCTCGGGCAGTGGCATATGGGCCGGAAGTGTGGCTTTCGGGCAGGCCCAGTGCCCCGGTGTATCAGAATACGCCGATGGAGTAGACACCATGGCCTTCCTTGCAGAATTAACATAAGCAGCAAACACGTCAACAGAGGCCCGGCTGATACTGTCGGGCGTATCGTTTTCGCATTCGCCTGCTTTACAAACCAAAAGGCCGCTCTAAAAGTAGAGCGGCCTTTTGCTATGGCTTAGCCACAAATTGTTGTGGTAGCTAATACGGCGCTTGCAGTGAGCTATACTCGCTCCAGCGTTTTGGCAATAAGGTCGTGCATTACGACATCGGTATTAGTAGCAAACTCGCCGGTGGCACGGTTGGCTACAATAGCATTCAACGACACCACTTCGTGCCCTAACAGCCGGCCGAGTGCGTAGTAACCGGCCGTTTCCATCTCGAAATTAGTGAGCCGGAACTCGCCTTCGGCGCTTTGGTAGCGGAAGTTCTGGAATTGCTCGATCAGGTCAGGGCGGCGCAAGTCGAGGCGCAGTACCCGGCCTTGAGGCCCGTAAAAGCCCGGGCACGTGAGGGTGTTGCCCACCACCATGCCGGCTCCCAACTGCTCGCGCAGCAGATCGGTGCCCCGTACGCAGTATGGGCGGTAGTCGAGCGCCAAGGCCTGTTGCACACCAGTGCCCACTTCTATTTCCAACCCCGTTTCAACCAACGGGTAGAACTGCATCAACGAATCGAGCCCTACGGCATGCTCGGTAACTAGGTGCGAGCCAACAGGAATATCTGCCTGCAAGGCCCCGCTGGTACCTACCCGAACGATGCGCAACGCAATGTGCTCTTCATGGGGCCGCACTTCGCGGGTTATAAAGTCAATATTGACCAAAGCATCCAACTCATTGAGCAGAATATCAATGTTGTCGGTACCCATGCCGGTGCTAATGACCGTCAAGCGCTTGCCCTTGTAATAGCCGACGTGCGAGACAAACTCGCGCTTGTGCATCTTGGTTTCGATGGAGTCGAAGTGTTCACTTATCAGTGCCACCCGCTCCGGGTCCCCCACCGTGATGATCGTATCGGAAATGTGGTCAGGCTGCAGGTTGAGATGATAAATGCTGCCGTCTTTGTTGAAAATCAGCTCAGATTCGGGAATGGGCATGGCGAGAGGGATTGGGGAAGGAAAGCAAAACGTCTGTTATCGGATGCCGATGAAGAACCTTCCTACGAGAGAACAAGCCGTTATGATGACTTGCGCCTCAGTAAGATCGGGCATTAGCGTCGCGAGGCAGCCGCTTGCCAACCTAGCGAACGGGTGCGCGGTAAGAAATCAGGCCTTGCTCGGGGCGGTAGTGGTTGCTGATTTTGGGGTACGTGCCGGTGCCATCGTAAGGGCGCTTGTCGGGGTGCTCCTGGCAGGCGGGCGAGCAGGCGCCTTGCATTTGTTCGCCACAGCTTTCGCAGAGCGGAACGTGGGCGTTGCAGTGCGGATTGGCACAGTTTACCATACGGTCGGAAGGCGTGTGGCAGTGGTGGCACTCACTGATAACGGTAGGGTTGACGTGGTTGACGTCAACGGCCACACGGCCGTCAAACACGTAGCATTTGCCCTCGAAATCCTCACCACCTGCTTCCAAGCCGTATTTGATGATGCCTCCGTGCAGTTGGTACACGTTCTCGAAGCCTTGTTCCAGCAGATAGGCGCTGGCTTTTTCGCACTTGATGCCGCCGGTGCAATACGTGAGAATCTTCTTGTCCTTGTATTGCTCTAGCCGCTCGAGGCGGTCTGGGAACTCGCGAAAGTTCTCGATGTCCAACGTTACGGCATTCTTGAAACGCCCCAGCTCGTACTCGTAATCCGAGCGAACATCCACAATAACTACGTCGTCCTGGTCTTTCAGGTCCCGAAACTCCTCGGGCGAAAGGTGGATGCCGGTCCGCTCATACGGCTTGATATGCGGCAGCCCCACGTGCACAATTTCCGGCTTCACGCGCACGTGCAGCTTCTGAAACGTATGGGCTTCTGCTTCTTCTACTTTGAATTCCAATGCAGCAAACCGCGGATCGGCTTTCACCAGCCGCATATATTCCGCACAATCGGCCGTCAGGCCCGAAACGGTTCCGTTCAGGCCTTCCGGTGCTACAATGATGCGCCCGCGCAGGTTGAGCTGCAAGCAAAGGCGGTGGTGCTCTTCCCGAAACGCTTCTGCGTCGGCAATCGGCGTGTAGCAGTAGTAAAGTAAAACGCGGTAATCCATTTTCTTAAGGAAGAATTAAGAATCAAGAATTGACACTAGGATGCTTCTTTGAAGCTTGTCTCCTACTTGTGAACCTCTACTTCTCAAGTACTAACTAAACCTTAACGGCTGGGTTGCCAAACACGGTTTGGTTGGCTGGTACATCGGCCACTACCACGGAGCCAGCGCCGATACGGGCTTTATTGCCAATCTTCACACCGGCCACTACCACTACCCCGGCACCAATGAATACTTGCTCGCCCACTACCACGCCGGCGTTGAGAATTGCCCCAGGGCTCAACTGAGAATAATCCCCCAGTTCCGCTTTGGCTTCGACCACGGCATTGGCCCCAATCAGGCAGCCATTACCCACTTTGGCCGTGCCGGCCACCACAGCATTGGCACCTACCTGATTGCCATGACCGAGCCAGGCGTGCGGCGATACGCTGGCCCGCTGATGAATAGCATTGACGGGTACCACTTCGTACTCGTCGTGTAGCATGGTGGTGAGGCTGCGGCGGCTAGCCGTATCTTCTGTGGCCACGAACACTTCGCACTTCTTGCCAAGCAGCTTGAGGAGTTCTTTATCGTCGGTGTTACCCATCACGGGCACGTCGAATATTTCAGTGTTTTGGAGCTTGGTGTCATCGTCGAGGAGGCAGTAGACTACCACATCGTTGGAAAGGAAAGCGTCGAGGGCAGCAATACCCACGGTTTGGGCACCAAGAATGATAACGGGGTTTTCCATACGTAGCGAGAAGGAGCCGACAGAGCATCGACCGAATTCAAACCACAAAGATACGCCACTGCTCGCAGCCTTCCACGCTCAAGCTGCTTGATTCCGACTGGTGCTTACAAGCCAACTCGCCGAAGCAGACGGGCTGCGTACTCGTTCTGGAGCGCCAGCCACAGCAACAACGGCAACAAGGCCACGCGGTAGCGGTTCAAGGTGCCTAGGTTGGGCGTACTCAAGCCCAACAGCACGGCCATGGCCACGCAGTAGAATAGCACGGCCACCACCAACGCAAAAGGAAGGCGCCCTCCCCTACCTTGGCAGGCAGCCACCAGTGCCACCCCCAGAACCCCAAGCAGCACTACGTTTTCCATTCCCACTACTTTATACAGCACCCCAGCTTCCCAGAACCAGGGCCGGCTCAGCGCCTCCCAAGCCGCTTGCGGAGCATTCTGCGCTACGCTCTCAGTGGTAGGGCGCAAATCATCGAACTTGATGCGGGGTCGTGTTCCAGACTGCCGGCTTAATTCATTGTAGTTGCGCAACAGCTGGAGTGTGATTCTATTCTGCCGGAATATCAGGCTTACTTCACTCCCTACCCACGCCCCCGCACCTATTGTAACTGCAAACACCGCCACGATTATCCAGCGCCGCCGGGCTCCCCCCAACTGCTGTACCACCCACACCACCGTAAGCCCCCCCATTGCACTAAAGAGGAGCGCAGCAAAGAAGTAGCGCATCTTGAACTGCAGCACAGCCATAAGCACGAAAACCACTACGCTCCACGCTGAAAACGGCTTGTTATTATAAAGCCACTGCAAGAAAACAGCCAATAGTCCTGCCGCACTCCCAACCACCAGACACTCCTTGGTAAGGCCTGCCGACCAATACACCACCGTTGGCCAGACTAAAAACCCAACCAGTGCGGCCCCTTTAGGAGTTGCGGGAAAAGTATCGGCAATAGTCCGCACCAACATCCAGCAGGCCACGAAGCTGAACAACGTGTAATACAGCGCATTCAGCCACAGGCTGTGCATCGAAAACAGATTCAGGACCGATACGATCTTCCACATAAAAAACGTATTGGAATACCCGTGAAACACCAGATGCCAGTCCTGATAGTGGAACGCATCACTGGTAGCCGTTTCCAACCACGCGGGAAAGCTTTCCCGCAATTGCCGGGTAACGGGATTGGAAAACACCTGAATGTACAAGGCATCAGAACTGAGGTTCCAGCAGGCCGCAACCCAAGCCAGCAGCTTCAGTGCCAGCGTCGGCAGTAGCCACCGTCCTAGTTGTGGGTCCTGTAGCTGGGTGCGAAGCCACCTCCAGAATAATGCAGCCAGCGCGGCATTAAGCAGGATTGCCAACGCTAGCTTCATCGGCTGGCTGGATGGCGTTGCAGAATCCGACTACCTACCGCGCATTGCAGGCAACGCCGCGGAGCACAGTAGGTCCGGTGGAGTGCCAACAACCCCTGCGAATCAGCGGAACTGCGGTGTTGAAAGCCCAGAGCTGCATACTCGTCGGTGAGGTGGTTGTGCTCGGCAGGCAGCAGACTTAGCAGCGCTACCACACTTTCTACTAGCTCGGGCTGCCCTACATGGCGCGCATACGCTACACGCAGAGGCACTACCACGTTGGTAATCAACACGTGAATGCTGCTCTTGCCCAGGCTAGGCACGTTGCCGGCTACACCAGGCCGATAATGGTTTCGCCAATAGTCGGCAGTAGGCACTTGGAAGAACTTCAGTAAAGTGGGAAGGTCGGCGGCAGTCAAGAAAGCATCGAACAGCGCAGGCCGCGCGTGCAATACGGCGACCAACTGCGCCAAACGCACCGACGGAAAGTTTGCGGGGCGGAGCCGCAAAAAATTCCATTCGTGGGCAGCCAGCGCCGTACCATGCAAGCTGTATTTGTGGCGTAAGAATTCAAATTCGCGGCGCAGTTTCGCTATGTACTCGTCTGCGGCAGTTGCTTCGGTTTCTTCCAAGAATCCAGCCTGCCCGAATACGAGTGCCTCTAACTGCACTGGGTCGTGGCGGTGCCGACGAAGTATAGCCAGCGGCAGCGCCTTGGCAAGCCGGGCCAGCGGCTCGCTATTTTTTTGGAAGCCAAACGCGGTGGCCAAGGTGTGGTATGCCGTAGCTTCCCAATCTCCTTCTACACGTTGGTGCAGTTCTGAGACAATGGCCGCTTTCAGCTCCAACCGCTCCAGCAAGGCTCGTTCTACCATGCTAGTGCGCGTAACCTCCGGCACCAGCGGCAACTGCGTGGTGCAGGGTAGTACAGCCGTGGGCTGCTCCAACAACCGTTGATACGCCTGTAACAGGTCAGGAGCAATGCGCGACGCTAGTGCTAAGGCGGGCACGATACTGCCATCAATGCGCTGGACCGGCTGGTCGGCTTCGTAGACCACGTGCAGCACTACCTGGTCATATTTGGCATCGGTTTGGTGCTGATGCCGATGCCAATCGGAGGCTTTCAAATGAATTTCCACAGCTCCATTCCACTCCACTTCGGCTAGCTGCAACCGGGCCGTCAAGAAGTCCGGGCCAGCGTCGGCGTTGCGGTAGCCGGGTTTGAGAACGGTAATCAGTTGGCCATCGGTAGTACGTAGATCAGTTTTATCGAAATATTGGTGTTGCCACACATAATGGAGAAAGTCTTCCTGCATAATTCAATCAAATAAATAGCACGAAATATACGCGTTGTCATTTGACGCTACTACTCCACATAGAGGTAAGCGTAGCATTTAGTGCAACCCGTTACTAGTGGCCTTTCTTCAACAAAAGATGCATTAGACCCTTTGACACCACCTTTTCAGAACCAAAACGGCCCGCCTCTGCACTAAGCAGAAGCGGGCCGGACCATTTAGCAGTAGGTTTTAGCGTAGGTCGATAACCTTTACACCTTTGTACTTGGCTTTGTCGAATGCGAAAGTGGTGGCATCAACAGGCACGTTGGGCGTGAACTTGTTGATTTTAACGGTGTAGCGGTTGCCGTTCTTCTTGAACATCTGCCAGCTTTTTACCGAGTTATCCGTCTTGCTCACTTTCATGCGCACCTTGAAAATAGGGTTGCTGCGGTCTTCGGGAGCTAGTTCAATAATATCAACCAATTCACCGGCTTCTTTAGCTTGCTGTACATACGAGTACTTGTACCCCTTCTTGTAGAGCGTATAAATCTGGGCGGGCGAAATCTCTTGCTCATCTGACTCATAATCAGAGATGTTCACCTCGTTTTCGGCTTTCATGTAAGTGTACATGGTTTTGCCGTCGTTGATGACTTCCTGGCCGCTCATCTTCAAGCGAAACTTCTGACCACTCACAGTGATGTCGCCACTCATGTTCTCTTTCACCTTCGCTGCATCGTTTTCCAGCGTTTGTGTGAAAGAGGCTTTGAAGGCTTTCATTGCCTGATATTTGGCGCTCATCTGGTCTAAAATCTTACCCGCTTTGGGGTCCTGCTGCGCGGTAGCAGTAGTGAAGAGGGACACTGAAAGCGCAAACAGGGCGAGAATTTTTTTCATTACAAAAAAGTGGTTCAGTAGAGAGTAGTACAAAGACGTACGTAGCCGGGCTTTGTTTAAGACTTAACAAAAAGAAGTTTAAAATGATCCTTCCCGGGCTCTATATCGTGCTTGCCTACCTATTTCGGTAAGGCATTCAACAACTGTTCCAAACTATATTCATCAGGAATCAGCACTTCGCGGGCCTTGCTCCCTTCAAACGGACCTACCACGCCGGCGTGCTCCAACTGGTCGATCAGACGGCCTGCCCGGTTGTACCCCAGCTTCAAACGGCGTTGCAGCAACGACGTGCTGCCTTGCTGATGCGTGACAATAACGCGAGCGGCTTCCTCGAACATCGAGTCGCGCTGGGCGGGGTCCATGTCCTCCATGTCGCCGTTGCCCCCACCCGATTCGCCTACCACCTCAGGCAAGAAGTAAGCATCCGGATACCCCTGCTGCTCGCCAATGTAGTCGCAGAGGCGGTCCACCTCGGGTGTGTCGATGAAGGCACACTGCACCCGAATAATGTCGGAGCCCTGCGAGATGAGCATGTCACCCTGGCCTACCAGTTGGTCGGCGCCGCCAGCATCGAGGATAGTGCGCGAGTCAATCTTGGAGGTCACCTTGAAGGAAATCCGGCACGGGAAGTTAGCCTTGATAATACCAGTGATAACGTTTACGGAAGGACGCTGGGTGGCTACAATGAGGTGAATGCCGATAGCACGCGCCAGCTGCGCTAGGCGTGCAATGGGCGTTTCCACTTCCTTGCCAGCCGTCATCATCAAGTCGGCCAGCTCGTCGATTACCAGCACGATGAATGGCAAGTAACGGTGGCCCTTTTTGGGGTTTAAGCGCCGCTCGATGAACTTGCGGTTGTATTCCTTGAGGTTGCGGCAACCCGCGTCTTTCAGCAAATCGTAGCGCCGGTCCATTTCCATGCACAGCGAGTTCAGCGTGTTCACCACCTTCTTGGTGTCGGTGATGATGGCCTCCTCGGTATCGGGCAGCTTGGCTAGGAAGTGGCGCTCTATCTTGTTGAAGATGCTTAGTTCCACCTTCTTGGGGTCAACCAGCACGAACTTAAGCTGGGCTGGATGGCGCTTGTAAAGCAAGGAGGCCAGAATCACGTTCAGTCCCACCGACTTACCCTGGCCGGTGGCACCCGCCATCAGCAAGTGAGGCATTTTGGCCAAGTCCACCACAAACACTTCGTTGGTGATGGTCCGTCCGAAGGCAATGGGCAAATCCATTTCGGTGTGGGCAAACTTCTCGGTGCTGAACACCGACCGGATGCTGACCATTTCCTTCTTGGTGTTTGGCACCTCGATGCCGATGGTGCCTTTGCCGGGAATCGGGGCAATAATCCGGATGCCCAACGCGGCCAAGCTCAGGGCAATATCGTCTTCCAAGCTCTTGATCTTGGAGATACGCACCCCGGCATCCGGCACAATTTCGTAGAGCGTAACCGTGGGGCCAATGGTGGCCTTGATGCTGGCGATGTTGATGCCGTAGTGACCGAGCGTTTCCACAATGCGGTCCTTGTTGGCTTCCAGCTCTTCTTTGGATACCTGAGCTTTGGCTTGCCCATAGTCGTTGAGCAATTCCAGCGTGGGGTACTGGTAGCGCGAAAGGTCCAGCGTCGGGTCGTAGTTGACGGCCGGCATGGCGTCGGCATCCTCGTCTTCGTCGGCAATAACGGCCATGTCGGCGCCGGCGGCGGGGTCCAGCTCGCCCTGCTTGGTTGCAATCTGCAAGGCGGGCTGCTGAGAAGTTGCCGCTGGCAGGGGGGCATCGTTATCAACCAGATCAGCCAATGAGAGGGGCGTGGGCACCCGCGTGGGCATAGCGGCTACCGGCTCCGGATCAACGGCCGATTCAATAGAAAAGCTTGGCCCTTTGGCAGGGGCCACAGCGCCACCTGATGCCATAGTAGCAGCAGCATTAGCAACATTGAGTGCAACGGTAGCTGGTGCTACTGTGAGCGGCAATGCAGCACCAGCAACGGGCAACGCAGCGGCGGCTCCCGTCAGGGCGGCAGCGCCAGCGGCTGGCGCCACGCTAAAGGCAGGCGAAGCTATAGAACCAGAGGTAACAACAGGAGCATCCGGTTCCTCGTCGGCTTCGGGGCGGACAACGGCAGCAGGGCGAGTTACCACGGGCGTAGGCCGCAACGAGCGGACTGTTATGCCCAAATCCCGTTCCGGTTCCTCTTCTATAGCGGCCGGGCCAAATGCCTCCTGCCCTACTACCGCACGCGGCTCAGAGGCAACGTGTGGGTTGCCTACTGGCTCGTCTTCCTCCCCTGCTTCGGTTCCGAAACGAGGTAAAGCGAGCGAGGTAACGTTGAAGAAGAACACGACAAAGGAAATCAGTAGGAAAGCCAGGAGCAACACAGTTCCCCACCCAATCAGGCTGTCAAGCCAGAGAGCCACTTCGTAGCCGATACCACCGCTCAGAAAATCGAGCCGATGCCCAAGCGCCGGATCGGCTCCGGGTGTTTGCATGGTCAGCACCACGTATCCGAGCAGCACACTGAGCCACCCCATCAGGAAGGTACAGAGCGCCAGAACGTAGCTCACCGACACGCCTGCTCGCCGGAACACAATCTTATAGCCCAGGAAGAATACGATGGGAATAAGCGCAAAAGCTGCTACGCCGAACCCTTTGTAAATGAACACCTGCGCTACGAGAGCCCCCAGAAGCCCAAACCAATTGCCTGTTTCCTGGCCGGCATCTTTCACCGTGGTCCGGTCTAGCCCAGCTACCACGCTTTGGTCGGCGTGGCCCGTGAACAGGAACGAGAGGAAGGCAATTGTTAGATAGAGCGAGCCCAGCAAAAAGAAAAAGCCAAGGAATAGCTGAAACCGCCGGTCGCGCACAAAGGCAAACATGCCGCCGAAGTTGAAAGAAGGTAGCTTCAGGGGACGACGAGGCGCTTTGGGAGCAGCCGGGCGGCTTTCAGAAGCCCGACGGTTTTCACGCGGAGCAGCGGGTTCGGCCGGAGCCGGCCGCGGCACGGTAGTACGCGGCTGTCGGGGCTCATTGGCCCGGCCAACTGGCGTAGGTTGATCTTGTTTGTACGTATTTTTAGCCATTCTAACGCTCCAAAGGGCCAAATCTAGGCATTTTTAGGTGAGGGGATGAGATACTGAACCAGCAAGCTTACAGTTCCACCTTGGAATTGTAGTAGTAACTAGCCTGTGGTTCTTTCTACTGTATCACCTCGTATAGATAGATACGCCAGTAGGCATCTGGCCTACTGAACACACCAACCGGACGGAGGCCGCTACGAGCAGGCCGCGCAAGCCGTGCCGCTGACAACACATAGCGTCCGGTTAGCTTTCGGAAGGTACTAGTATCGAACGTGAAATCCTGCACTACGCGGTGCTGAAACGCACCAACGCGAAAATCCTTGCCCAATTCGGCGGAAAATAGGAAGCAGCGGTTGCCCCACGCATCGAAGTAGGTTCGTAACACGGGGCTCTTGGCTAGTTCGCCGGCAATGAGCGGCCGAAAGGCGTGCTTGTAGGGTAAAGGATAGTTGTTTTGGTAGGAGTCGAGGGTGTAGAAATTGTTGAGCTGAGCTACGGCGGGCGGAAAACCCAAACAAGCCACCCGGTACTGCGCTGGCCGTAGGCCTGTCTGCTGCCGGATGGTTTGCTCGACATCTTTGAATAGTGGCTGGGCCACGTACGCTGCGTAGTTTGGCTCGTGCGGATTTGGCCGACCGGCTAGCTCGCGCAAGTTGTTCAGCCATTCGGGGTTCATGCTTACCCCCACCAGCAACTGCACCCCAAGCAGGCCGGCTTGCCAGCGCCCAGGCAATTGGCGCAAAGCCAGCGCCAGCACCACAAACCATAGCAAGGGCGTTAAGTAGTGAAAGCGCCCGAAATTGAACGCGCCTAACGCTGGAAACTTCGGCTGCACAACGGCCACCATCTGTGGGTAGAAGCCGCTGAACACGGCCAGCCCTAGCAGCACCAACAGCCACCAACCGAAGCGCCACAACTGCGTTAGGCGTTGCCCAGCCGGAGTTCGGAGTAGCACCACGCCCACTGCCAGCAACCCTGCCAAGCGCAGAAAGCGGCTGGCGTGGTATTGCCCCATAAAAAAGAATTGCCCGGCACTGCGTAGCCCCGCCCCCAACCCCATCGGGGTGATTTGCCGCATATCAAACTCGAGGCGGTGGGGCACGAACTGCTTGGCAATCAGAATAGAGTTAAACAACGGCCACTCCACCACCAAGTATGCGCCCAGCAGCAGCAGCACTCCCGCCACCAAACGAACTGGCAGCCTGCCTGTCCGGCGCCAATCATAGAGAGTCAGCACGCCCAGCGCCGTTAGCACGAATGGGCCAACAAAAGCAAAAATGGTCCAGAAAGGAAACGCCGCTACTATTAGCCACGGCCACCACCGCCTAGTGCCCTGGCGCAGTTCCAGAAAGGCCAGCAGCAGCCCGGCCTGCCCCAGCACCGATACCCCGTACATGGAATATAGTGGCAACGTTGCCCAACACAAGGCCAGGGCCGCCGCAGTGAACTTGTGATGAGGACCAGACAGCCAGTGCCGCCGCAGCAACGCGTACATGCCCAGCAGCCCAAGTAGCCGCACTAGGGCTTGTTGCAACAAATACACGCCCCAGGGTGGCAACAACTCGAACAGTCCGACCGTCACGCTTAGGCCCGAGCGGGCCGCGTTGCGAGGCAAGCCGTTCATCACGGCGGGCAACTCTACAGCAGGGTGCTGATCCAACGCTACCCCTTGCTGGACAAGCAAATAGGGAATAGCGAATTCCGCTTCCAGGTTGTCGTCTATGGTCACGTAGCTCTGCTCTTGCAACACCAAAAAGGGTGTCAGAAACAGAAGCAAGCCCACTAAAGCCAGCACCAAAGGCGAAACTCGCAACAAATTAGATATCCTAGATGATGGCACAATGATTAGATTTGCTGCGAAATTACCACTGCCCTGCTGTTTCCTACTACCTATTGCAATGCCCGATTAAGGTTTCTCTTTGTCCTTGCATTGTCCTATGTCACAACTTTCTTCAATTCCAGCCGAGCAGCCATTCTGCCAAGTTGAATATGATGCCCACAACAAATGGCTGCGTGCTACGTGGCGCGGCTTCATCAATCCGCAACACGCCTTACAAAGCATTGTTTCGTCGCTTGGTGTGCTCAGCAATCCAGTGGTTACTCTCTTCCTCAACGATAACAGCCAGGTACTCAACCCCTGGTTTGACTCTCTGACGTGGCTGCGCTATGCCTGGGATAGCACGCATACAACGCCGCCCGCTTGCGTGGCCCACGTAATGCAGCCCGGCGGCAATGCCAACGTCAGCGACTTGGACACCAGCTGGACCCGCAGTATCGGCACCGAGCTACAACTCTTTGAGTCGGTGGATGATGCCGAGGATTGGCTGCGCGGCTGCCATCAGTGAGGGGCAAACTAGTGAGGTTAATATTTTGATTGCGCAACTCGCGCCAGCCCAACGTCAATCTCACTAGTTCACTAGTCATCAGTTCACATCCTCAACTACGGGGATGAAAGGCGGTGATAACTTGGCGTAGGTAGTCGCGGTCGAGGTGCGTGTAGATTTCGGTGGTGGTAATGCTCTCGTGGCCGAGCATTTCCTGCACCGCCCGTAAGTCGGCCCCTCCTTCGATGAGGTGCGTGGCGAAAGAATGTCGGAAGGTGTGGGGGCTGATGCTCTTGCGTACGCCGGCTTTGTCGGCGGCTTCTTTGATGATGTTGAAAATCATGATGCGGGAGAGCTTCGCTCCTCGGCGGTTTAGGAACACGAAATCCTCGTTGCCGGGTTTGATGTCGAGGTGGCAGCGGATGCCTTGCAGGTAGAAACCCACGTGCTTCAGTGCGTCGCGGCCAATGGGAACGAGGCGCTCCTTGTTGCCTTTGCCCGTTACGCGTACAAACCCCTGATCAACGTACAAATTGGAAAGGCGCAGTTCGGTTAGCTCGCTCACCCGCAGGCCAGAGCTATAGAGCACCTCCAGAATAGCGCGGTTGCGGGTGCCCTCGGCCGTACTCAAGTCCACGGCTTCGAGTAGCTGCACAATGTCTTCGTAGCTGAGCGTATCAGGGAGCTTGCGGCCAGTTTTGGGGGCTTCCAGCGTATCGGTGGGGTCAATGACCAACAGGTCCTCCATAATCATGAAGCTGTAGAACGCCTTGATGCCAGACAGCGTGCGCGCCTGCGACGTGGCGCTCATCCCTAACTCCCCAAGCCAGTCCAGAAACTCGCGCAGCAGCACCGTAGTCACTTCCTTGGGTTTGTTGGGCAGGTGCCGTATTTCCAGGAAGTACCGCAGTTTGCCCACGTCGCGCACGTAGGCCTCCACCGAATTAGCTGAGAGCGACTTTTCCAGCTGCAAGTAGCCTTCGAACTGACGAATAATGATAGACCAAGTCATAGAGCCCAAAGGTAAGTACAGCTCCCAACCAGCGCGCGCTTTCCCCCACCGATTACTGAGAAGGCGACAAGTCGAAGCGTCCGTCCGTGACAGTGATGGTTTTACCGCTTGGGCTACGAGCCGTGAACTGAAACGTTCCCGCTACAATGGTGCTACGGGTGGTAATCCCGTTTACGGTTTTTGTGCGGGGCTCAATCTTGGTGATAGTCACAGAGCCGGTGCCGTTCGCTGTGTCGTACAGTTCAAGTCCCCCCGATGACGTAGTGCTGTTGTTGTTGTTGGCGGAAGCGCTAAAACCTTGACTCAGCGTATACACGCCCGGCGCAATGGCACTAGCTGAGCGTAAGGAAAGGCTCATACGGCCAATTCCCGCATTGTCTCCATTGGCTCCGTAGTTTTGGATATCCACTGTCAACCCAGACGCCCCAACTGGGAAAGTATATGTTTTAAGCGTGTAGTCGGCCGGTAACATGCTGGCTGATTTGGGGTTGTAAGGCAGCCAGAGCTTGCCATCCACCAGGCAGCCGAACGTGCCTTTACCCTCCTGTGTGGCATCGGGCATTTTCTCCTTGGTGATATCTTCTTCCTTATCGCAGGCAGTGCTGCCAACTAATAACAAGCACGCCAAGAGCAAACTATCCATCCGGCGGCGGCAATGCGTTAATGTTTTCATAGTGTTGCAAGCTACTTGCTTTTCCTGTAGCCTATTCGCCTGCCATTTACTCACTCATTCCCTAAGTCCACTTCATGCAGCTTCTCATCCTCAACGGCCCCAACCTCAACCTATTAGGCCGGCGCGAGCCCGGCATCTACGGTACCCGCTCCTTCGAAGACTACTTGCCCGAGCTACGCACGGCTTTTCCGGACCTTACCATCGAATATTTCCAAAGCAACCACGAAGGGCAGTTGCTGGATAAGCTGCACGAAGTGGGGTACACATACCATGGCATAGTTCTTAATGCCGGTGGCTACACCCACACCAGCGTAGCCATTGCCGACGCAGTAGCGGCCATCAACGCTCCCGTGGTGGAAGTGCACTTAAGCAACCTGCACGCCCGCGAAGAGTTCCGCCAGAAAAGCCTGCTTGGGAAGCATTGCGTGGGTACCATTAGCGGTTTCAAGCTGGAAAGCTACCGGCTAGCTGTGCAATATTTCGATAGCCTTCGGCCGAAGCGCTTGGGCTTCAAAGTGTAGGCAAGCGAAGCAGTGAGGCGTTTGTACCTGTTTGTCTTGGCTTCCGAGCAGCACAAGCTTAACATTCAACCCACTATTTCAGCGTCTCACTATTTCGCCAATTCGCTGTTCCTACCTTTGCAACTCGCTTTTCTCAGACTCCACTACCTATGTATACATTCAATCCGGGCCCGTCGCAAGTGTACCCACAGGTGCGCCAATATCTTCAGGATGCTTTTGATGAGGGCTGGCTGTCGGCTCCGCACCGGGGCGAGCGGTTCACGAGCCTTATGCGGCAAACCGTAGCCGAACTGAAAAACAAGCTCAACGTGCCCCAGGACTACACCGTGTTCTTCATGAACTCGGCCACCGAGTGCTGGGAAGTACTCACCCAAAGCCTGACCCCACGGAAGAGCTTCCATCTCTATAGCGGGGCTTTCGGCGAGAAGTGGTACGAATATGCCAAGGCCCTGCGGCCTGCTACCATGGGCTTCCCCTTCGGCCCCGACGAAGTACCCGACGTAACTGCCCTACCCCTCCCCGACTCGGAAATTGACTTGGTGTGCATCACCCAAAACGAAACCAGCAATGCCACCCAGCTGCGCGATGGTTTCATTCTGAATCTTTACAACCGGATTGGCAACGCCTTGCTGGCGGTTGATGCCACGTCGTCGTTGGGCGGCATCCAGATGAAGTACATCAAGGCCGATGTATGGTACGCCTCGGTGCAGAAGTGCTTCGGGTTGCCAGCGGGCTTGTCGCTGATGATTTTGTCTCCTCGGGCCGTGGACCGGTTCCGGCAAATCAATGAGCGCAGCCACTACAACTCGCTTACGGCGCAATACGAGAAGATGCTCAACTTCCAGACCACCCACACGCCCAACGTGTTAGGCATCTACTTGCTGAGCCGCGTACTGCAAGATCGGGAGCCCATCAAAAACGTGCACCAGCACCTGCAGGAGCGCGCCACCAAGCTCTACGACTACTTCGAGCAAGCCACGCAGCTCACGCCGCTCATCAACAACCCCGAAACCCGCTCGACCACTGTTATTGGGTTGCAAGCAGCCCCTGCCCTCATTGATGAGGTGAAGCGCCGGGCATTGGCCCAGGGCCTACAACTCGGCAACGGCTATGGTAGCTGGAAAGCAGGCAGTTTGCGCATCGCCAACTTCCCCGCCATCCCCGACGAGGCGTTCGAGCAGTTGGTGCAGTTCTTCGCTAGAGAGTTTGCTTAACGCTGAAATGGTGAGGTGGTGAAGTGGTGAGTTTGCTGTTCGACCTGCGTAGTCTGCGCAAGTGGCACCAGCAAAATGTCCAACTCACTAGTTCACCATCTCACTAGTTCACCACTTCACCTTATGTTTAGCCTCAAGGAAATCTTCTCGGTTACACTCACGCTTTTCGCCGTGATTGATGTACTGGGGTCCATTCCCATCATCATTCAGATTCGGCAGCGCGAGGGCAAGATTCACTCCGAAAAAGCCACCCTGGTAGCTGGTGTGCTTATGGTGGTATTCTTGTTCTTGGGCCAGAGCATTCTATCCTTGTTTGGGGTTGACTACCAATCGTTTGCACTAGCGGGCGCCATCATCATCTTCCTAATCGGCATGGAGATGATACTCGGCATCCAACTGTTTCGCCACGACCCGTTAGCTACTACCGGCTCCATTGTGCCGCTAGCATTTCCCATCATCGTGGGTGCTGGCACCATGACCACGCTGCTTTCGCTTCGCGCAGCCTACTCCCTGCCTAACGTACTGGTAGGCATTGGCTTGAACCTCGTATTTGTGTATTTGGTACTCAAGAGCAGCGCCTGGATAGAGCGTAAGCTAGGCAAAGCCGGCGAAGATATTCTGCGCCGGGTGTTTGGCGTGATTCTGTTGGCTATTGCCATCAAGCTGTTTAAGTCGAATTTCTAGCTGAGTTAGTTCTTGCTTGTTAGGGGTTGAAGGTCTGCCCCTAGCAAGCAAGAACTAACTCAGCAATCAACATCTCACATTTTGATCTACTTATTCACCGACGGCTCCTCGCGAGGGAATCCGGGCCCGGGCGGCTACGGGGCTATTCTGCGGTTTGGTCAGCACGAGAAAGAGCTAACCGAAGGCTTCCGCCTAACCACCAACAACCGCATGGAACTGCTGGCCATTATTGTGGGCTTGGAAGCCATCAACCGGCCGGAGCTACCCATCACCGTCGTGACGGACTCGAAATACGTGGTTGATTCGGTGGAAAAAAAGTGGGTATTCGGCTGGGAGAAGAAGGCCGACTTCGGCAAGAAAGCCAATGAGGACTTGTGGCGCCGTTTCCTGAAGGTGTACGCCCAGCGCAAGGTGTCGTTTAAGTGGGTGCGCGGCCACAACGGCCACCCCGAAAACGAGCGGTGCGACCAATTGGCTGTGCGCAGCGCCACCGGCAGCCGCCTCCTTGTTGATGAAGGTTACGAGCTAATTGAAGCACGGCGAGGGTAAGCCAACGAATTACGCCCTACCTTTGCCCACGTGATGAGTCGCTCCACCGCGGTGCCTTTCGGGGTGACGAGGAAAGTCCGGGCAACGCAGAGCACCCTGCTTCCTAACGGGAAGGACTGGCAAGTATAATGCGAACCAGGACAGCCAGTGCCACAGAAAACTACCGCCTACGTTGCCTTCGGGGGACCGGTAAGGGTGAAAAGGTGCGGTAAGAGCGCACCAGCGGGCGGGCAACCGTCCCGGCTGGGTAAACCTCAGGGGTTGAAAGACCAAATAAGCGGATACGCAGGCCTTCGGGCCGGCACCGGGCGGCTCGTCCGGCGTCCGTGGGTAGGTTGATGGAGCCCTTCCGCGAGGACTGGCCTAGATAAATGGTGGAGACGTTGCCTTTCGGGGCAGCGGACAGAACCCGGCTTACAGACTCATCACCCGTCTTTAAACGGCCGTCGCAGCTTCGGGTGCGACGGCCGTTTTGCGTGTGTGCTGATTGGTGCTGCTCGTTGGCGGCCAGTATATCGTTGGCGGCCTCATGGGCGTTGTGCTCGTTGGTGGTTGAAAGTTGACGCTATCGGCTTCGGCACGTAGCACCGCTACAATAGCTTTTCGTTACTTTCGCCTTACTCCTCTTTGCCATTTACATTCTATGCCCCGCATTCTCATCATCGACGACGAAAGAGCCATCCGCAATACGCTGAAGGAGATTCTCGAATATGAAAGCTACCAGGTAGACCAAGCCGAGGACGGCCCCACCGGCCTCGATATGCTAATTCGCGACAAATACGATGTAGTACTCTGTGACATTAAAATGCCGAAGATGGACGGCATCGAGGTATTGGAGCGGGCCCGCATTGTAGCTCCCGACTCGGCCTTTATCATGGTTTCGGCCCACGGCAACGTGGAAATGGCGGTGGATGCCACCAAGAAAGGCGCCTACGATTTCTTGCAAAAGCCACCAGATCTGAACCGCCTGCTTGTGACCGTCCGCAATGCGCTGGACCGCACCAAGCTGGTTGCCGAAACCAAGACCCTGAAGAAGAAGGTGGCCAAAAGCTCGGAAATGGTGGGCTCGTCGGCCGCATTAGGGGCTGTGCGCAAAGCCATTGAGAAAGTAGCTCCTACGGATGCACGCGTGCTCATCACCGGCCCCAACGGCGCCGGCAAAGAGATGGTAGCCCGCCAACTGCACGAGCAAAGCAACCGCTCTGGCGGTCCACTTATTGAAGTGAACTGCGCCGCCATTCCTTCCGAGTTGATTGAGAGTGAGCTATTCGGGCACGAGAAAGGCTCGTTCACGTCGGCCGTGAAGCAACGTATCGGCAAGTTCGAGCAGGCCGATGGCGGTACCTTGTTTTTGGATGAAATTGGCGACATGAGCCTCTCGGCCCAAGCCAAGGTGCTGCGGGCATTGCAGGAAAGCAAAATCACCCGCGTGGGAGGTGAAAAAGAAATTTCAGTAAACGTACGCGTGCTGGCGGCCACCAACAAGAATCTGCTCCAGGAAATAGCCGACCGTAATTTCCGCGAGGACTTGTACCACCGGCTCTCCGTTATCCTGATTCAGGTACCCTCCCTCAACGACCGGCGCGAAGACATTCCGGACTTGATTCAGAAGTTCCTCCAAGATATTGCCAACGACTACGGCAACAAACCCAAGAAGATAGACCCGGCCGCCCTCAAGTACTTGCAAGGCCTCGACTGGCGCGGCAATATCCGCGAACTGCGCAACGTGGTGGAACGCTTGGTCATCATGAGCGACGACACCATTTCGGAAGCCGACGCCAAGGCGTTTGCGGGCAAATAGCATCTCTTCTTACTCCCTCTTCATGTAGAGGGGGAGTAAGAAGAGGTTACACCATTTGGTTGCACCCACGCACATCCGAGTTATCTAGGCGGCCTAGTACTTCAAACGAGCCATCATGGTGCATGCGGGCCAGGTCTTTGGTTTCAATGAAGGCACAGCTATCCACATTGGCCAGATCAATGACGTTGATGGCCCCATCAGGACGGGAGGTGGAAACGGAGAACGGGTCAGCAGGGTCGCGGAGCAGCACGTGTAGTTGCGGTGGCGCGTGGAAGCGGCCGTCACCGAGGCTGTAGGCTTGGCTTAGCAATTCGGTCATGCCGTATTCAGAGTGAATTCCGGCAGGCCCAAATACCTGCTGCAATTCGTGGTGCAGTTCCTCGCGAATCATTTCGCGGCGGCGTCCCTTCATACCGCCCGTTTCCAGCACCGTCAAATCTTGCAGTTCTGGAGCCGCCCCTACCTCGGCCGCGAGGTCGAGCAGTGCGTAGCTCACGCCAAACAGCATGACTCGGCGGTTACCATCTTGCTTTGCTTCACGCAGAGCCTGTAGCAAGGCCGTGTGGTCGTGTAGAAAAAACGCCGCCTGGCGTTGTCCAGATTGCTTGGCGAAATAATCAACCATCGCCACCAACGAGGAATGCCCCTGCTCTAAGTAGGACGGCAACAGCGCCAGAAATGTCCAAGTGGTAAGCGGGCCGTAGTACTGCTCGAAAATGCGAGCCGCGTTATGGCGGTACAGCTGAGGGTCGCGGACGTGGTGCTGGCTGCGCTGCTGCAAGGTGGTCCCGCTGCTTAGAAACAACTCCTGGGGTTCCCAAAGAGCCGGCTCAGTACGTACATCGTGGGTTTTAAAGAATTCGATGGGCAGAAAAGGAATGTCCGTCGGTGTGGTTATTGCAGATGGGTTGCAACCAAGTGCGGCTATATATGCTCTATAAGGTGGGCAATGCACTGCCTGGTGCCGAAATAGTTGTAAGGCCACTGCTGCCACGTTGGTGGCAGTCAGGTTGGATAACTGATGTAGGTGCTCTTCGCGGAAACTCATTGTTGCACTATGGGGTTTGCAAATCACATAACAATTGCAGGGAGTCTTCGTTGATAAACTGTACCTTTTGCTTACTGTTTACCAGGTTTTTCACTCGTACTTTCTCTTCTATGGCCATGTCTCGTACGCTTCGTCTAGGCTTGCTATTTGCGCTAATCTGCACAGCCGTTGCTTCCTGCATCAGCCCTCCTGACTTTCCCGATACTCCGTCCATCAAGTTCAAGGAGCTAGAGGTTGTACGCTTGCCTCCGGCCTTTCCTGGCGATGCGCCCGCCGATTCGGATACCATCACGATTTCCTTTGAGGATGGTGACGGTGACTTAGGGCTTTCTCCGGAAGACCTGGATCCGCCCTACAATTCCGTGCCTGGTCCCGGCGGTACGCAATTAAATCCGAACTACTTCAACTATTATATCCAGCCGCAGATCAAAGACCCAGTGACCGGAGAGTTTGTTGACTTCTCGAACAGCTTTGCTGGGGAATATAATGCCCGCTTTCCCCGCCTCGGACCAGAAAGTGGTAAGGAAGCCCCACTCAAAGGTGATTTGCGTTTGGCACAGCGATGGACGCTGAATGCGCCTTTTAAAGCAGGCGATGAGATACGCTTTAAGGTCAGCATCAGAGACCGTGCTTTGAACCTAAGCAACGAAGTATTGACAAGCAGCTACGTTGTGAAAGGTCGGTAACAACACCTAACAAATTGCAAGGAGGGCACTATGGCATGTAGCTACAGTGCCCTCCTTTTTTTGCGCCTACCTGAGCGCGCCCTCACGTTTGTTTACGCCAGCGCAAGCGCTTGTTGCCACTGGCTTAGTATATAGCCGGAAACCGCTTAGGGTCCACTTCGTGCATCATCTCGTACACGGTGTCAAACACGTCTTCGGAGTTAGGCTTCGAGAAGTAGTCCCCATCGGAGCCGTAAGGCGGGCGGTGTGCTTGAGCGGCCAGGCAACGCGGAGCCGAATCGAGGTAGCGGTAGGCATCCTGGTCGTCGAGCACTTGCTGGAGCATATACGCGGTGGCACCACCCGGCACATCTTCATCAGTGAAGAGTACCCGATTGGTTTTCTGAATGCTGTCAGCAATGACGTGCTCCAGGTCAAAGGGCAACAGCGTTTGTACATCCAGCACTTCCACTGAAATGTCAACCTCTGCTAGTTGCTTGGCGGCTTCCAGCACAATCCGGCACATCGAGCCGTAGGTCACAATGGTTAGGTCGGTGCCTTCGCGCAGCACTTCTGGCACACCAAGCGGCAACGTGAACTCGCCTATGTTGCTCGGGATTCGCTCTTTGAGGCGGTAGCCGTTCAGAGGCTCAATCACGATAGCTGGCTCATCCGAGCGTAGCAGCGTGTTATAGAAACCAGCGGCCTGGGTCATGTTACGGGGTACGCAGAGGTGGATACCACGAATAGCTCCCAGAATCATCTGGATGGGGGAACCAGAATGCCAGATACCTTCCAGACGGTGGCCACGGGTGCGCACGATGAGCGGCGCCTTCTGCCCACCTTTGGTGCGGTACTGCAGGTTGGCCACATCATCCGACAGAATCTGGATGGCGTACAGCAGGTAGTCCAGATACTGAATTTCAGTGATAGGGCGTAGGCCGCGCAAGGCGGCACCAATCCCCTGCCCTACAATAGTGCATTCACGGATACCAGTGTCCGTCACGCGCAAATCGCCGAACTTCTCTTGCAAGCCCGCAAAGGCCTGATTGACGTCACCGATGCGGCCGACATCCTCGCCGATGGCAAAAATGCGCGGGTCGCGTTGAAAATTGGCGTCGAAACAGGCTTGTAACACCTCGCGGGCATCAACTTGTGTTGCGTCGGGGGCATAGGCGGCGGGTACTACTTCTATATTGCCAACCGCTTCTTCGCTCTGGCTGAAGAGGTAAGAATTGTACCGGTCTGCGTTATCGGCCAGCGCTTGGTCTAGCCAGTTGAGCAGGTTGCGGCGGGCGCCGCTACGCAGGCCGCGCACTTGGCGCAAGGCTTGGCGCACGGTGCGCACTAAATCAGCTCGGATGGGGGTCTGGTTGTTCGCCAGTTGTTCCACCAGTTCCGACAAGTCGGTATTGTTGCTGGCATCAGTTACTAGCTTACGCAAGTGAACTACCACCTCGTCGCGCTCCTCTTTGATGGGGTTGAAGAAGGCCGCCCACGCCGTGGTACGGGCCACTTTTACAGCTTCCCGTGCTTCGCTCTCAATTTGGTTGAGTTCGTCTTCAGTGGCGTGGCCTTCGGTCATCAGCCACTGCTTCATTTTCACCAGGCAGTCGTGCTCCTGCTCCCACACCAAGCGGTCCTTGGATTTGTACCGCTCGTGCGAGCCGCTAGTGCTGTGGCCCTGCGGCTGCGTTACTTCCGTAACGTGAATAAGCACGGGTACATGCTGCGTGCGGCACACCTCGGCCGCCCGCTGGTAGGTGTCGAGGAGCGCTACATAGTCCCAGCCTTTTACCACGAAAATCTCGAAGCCCGGCTCACCTTCGCCCTCGCGCTGCAAGCCCATCAGAATGGCGGAAATGCTTTGTTTGGTGGTTTGGTACTCAGCGGGCACCGAAATACCGTAGTGGTCGTCCCAGACGCTCATCAGCATCGGAATCTGCAGCACTCCGGCTGCATTGAGGGCCTCGAAGAACATGCCTTCGGAAGTACTGGCGTTGCCAATCGTGCCGAACGCTACCTCGTTGCCGTTCACCGAAAACTGGTTGTACTGCTGCAGCCCTGGGTTTTGCCGGTAGAGCTTGGAGGCATACGCCAAACCTACAAGGCGAGGCATCTGGCCGGCGGTAGGCGAAATATCAGCCGAGGAGTTCTTGCTGGTCGCCAGATTCTTGAAGTTGCCGTCTTCGTCCAGAATGCGGGTGGCGAAGTGGCCATTCATAGCGCGGCCGGCCGTGGCAGGCTCCGCTTCCACATCGGTGTGGGCGTACAGCTGGGCGAAATACTGCTGCAGGGTTAGCTCGCCGATGGCGAGCATAAACGTCTGGTCGCGGTAGTAGCCGGCGCGCCAGTCGCCGGCGCGGAAGGCGCGGGCCATGGCCAGCTGGGGCAGTTCCTTGCCGTCGCCGAAGATGCCGAACTTGGCTTTGCCCATAAACACTTCTTTGCGGCCCGCCAAGGAGGCGTGCCGGCTTTCCCACCCAAGGCGGTAGTCGCGCAGAAATTCTTCTTTGTGTGAAGTGGCCGTAGGGGCCAGCAGGTCGGCAGTTTCGGTCGTGGGCATAGAACGGATGGGGACGGATGTTGATGCCAAGGGTAAGCGAAGCAAGCCCGCTCAAGGAAGTTGGCGCCCAAAAGTACGGATTTGGCCGGCAGCTTTAACGGAGACGCAACCGGGGGCCTTTTTGTTTATCTTTGGCAAGTGGAACAAAATTCAACCACATGTTGCTTCCCTTGCGCTGTACCTCTAGTTCATACCTACTTCTATGAAACACTTTGCCTCTCTGTTTTTCGCCGTGCTGCTGTCCTTTGGGGCGCAGGCTCAAGGCGTCATAACCTTTGAAAAAGAGCTGCATGACTTCGGCAGTGTGCCCGAAGGCACGATGGCTACGCACGAGTTCAAGTTCAAAAACACAGGCAATCAGCCCGTCGTTATTGCCAATGTGCAGGCTTCGTGCGGTTGCACTACCCCTGACTGGACCAAAACGCCGGTGCTGCCGGGCAAATCGGGCATTATAAAAGCTATGTACAGTAGTGCCGGGCGGCCCGGCGTGTTCAACAAAACCGTTACGGTAACAAGCAACGCCTCTGTACCCAGCAAGGTGCTTACCATTAAGGGCGACGTAGTGAACAAGGAGCAGGCCAAGGCTACCATGACGCCAGCCCAGTTGGCGCAGTCGCCTCGCCTGGCCCTGGACCGCACCGCCCACGACTTCGGAAAAATAGAGTCGGGACAGCAGCCCAGCGCGAAATTCACCGTGAAAAACACGGGCAAGCAACCCCTAGAACTGGGTATGATAACCTCGGCTTGCAACTGCATCGGCTACAAGTCGGTGCCACCGGTAGTGAAACCGGGCCAAAGTGCCGTGGTGGAATTGCTCTACGCCCAGCGCCAAACTGGCCAGATGTCGGATGTGGCTACGCTTAGCTCCAACGACTTGAGCGGCGACGTAAAAGTGACACTGAAGGCCAACATCGTGCGCGACCTGACCGGCAGCAGCATGGTGAAGGAAAGCAGCGCGACCGTACCGTTCAAATAGCCTTATTCGCTAGCAGCATCTAGTATAGGGTTTCCGGTACCCTGTTCTAGAAAGTAAAATCTTAGAAGCCCCTGATGCACGTGGTGTCGTTGGGGGCTTTTTTATGGGTAATTCCTTGGCTAGGGCACTAGCTTCCGGATTGCGCTGTTGTGGTTTCTCGCAATGACGGCAGGTTCCGCTATCTTTGCGCACCCCCAAATTATTGTCTTCTTCACCTTCCCGCTCTGCCATGATCATCGGCGTACCGAAAGAAATTAAGAACAACGAAAACCGCGTAGGCCTGACCCCTGCTGGCGTTGCTGAACTCCGTAAGCACGGCCACGAGCTGTACGTGCAAAGTACCGCTGGCCTCGGCAGTGGTTTCCTCGATGCTGAGTACGAGGAAGCTGGCGCCACTATCCTCTCTTCCATAGACGAGGTGTACGGCAAGGCTGAAATGATTGTGAAGGTGAAGGAGCCGATTGCTCAGGAGTATCCACTCATCAAGGAGAATCAGCTGCTGTTCACGTACTTCCACTTTGCCTCGGGCGAGGAGCTAACCCACGCCATGATCGAGCGCAAGGCTATTTGCCTAGCCTACGAAACCGTGGAGCTTTCCAATCGGGCCCTACCCCTGCTCATTCCGATGAGTGAAGTAGCAGGCCGGATGGCTCCTCAGGAAGGTGCCAAATACTTGGAGAAGCCCCTGAAAGGCCGCGGCATTCTGCTGGGCGGCGTGCCCGGCGTGAAGCCAGCCGAGGTGCTGGTACTAGGTGCGGGCATCGTGGGCACGCAGGCCGCCAAAATTGCAGCTGGCCTGGGCGCTCAAGTAACCATCATGGATATCAGCCTGAACCGTCTGCGGGAACTGGACGACTTCATGCCGAAGAATGTGGTGACGCAGTATTCCAATGAGTACAACATTCGCGCAGCCATCAAAACGGCCGACCTCATTATTGGTGCCGTCTTGATTCCGGGCGCGAAGGCTCCGCACCTCATTACCCGTGATATGCTCAAGACCATGAAGCCCGGTACCGTGCTCGTGGACGTGGCCGTGGACCAGGGTGGCTGCATCGAAACCTGCCGCCCCACCACGCACGAAGATCCCACCTTCATCATCGACGACATTGTGCACTACTGCGTGGCCAACATGCCAGGTGCCGTGCCTTATACCTCAACGCTGGCCCTCACCAACGCCACCCTCCCCTACGCCGTGAAACTGGCGAACCTGGGCTGGCAGGAAGCGTGCCGCCGCGACGAGGCCCTGCGCCTCGGCCTGAACGTGGTGCATGGCGAAGTGGTGTACAAAGGTGTGGCGGAAGCCTGGAACCTGCCGCTGGTTGATGTACACAACGTGCTGGAAGAAGCAGCCGTTTAAGTGAAAAGCTAAACGACGAAAAAGCCTTTCTGGCCCACTGGCCGGAAAGGCTTTTTCTGTAACGCCAAGCTCCAGCTTGGTGGACCGTTGCGCGACTGGCAGTTCTGCCTCGGTAACGGCACTGTTCAACGACCTGCCAAGCTGGAGCTTGGCGTTACAGCGAATATGAAAGGCATTCTTTATACCGGCGGCGAGCTAACGGACGTCGTGACCTTCGCCCGCCTCCCTGTTTATTTACAGACGTTTCTGCGGGAGCAAAACGGCGTGGTTGCCTACTTTGGTGGGTTACATTTGCGCGGTTGCGTAACAACACCGGCGTGGCACTCACTGGAAGTGGCCTGGCAAGGCCCTACTGCTTTCTGGCGCACCTACGATGAGGTGCTGGAATCCGACATTCCATTCGCCCAAGACTGCGTAGGCAACCAGTTTCTATTACGCGGCGACGCCGTGCTCTTGCTCGACACCGAAACCGGCGAACTGGCTGATTTGGAAGTGGACTTCAAGCACTTTCTGTTTGGCGTGGAAAAGTACCCGCTCGATGCCTTGGGTATGGAACCGCTCCGGGGCTTCCAGCAACAAGGTGGCGTATTGCAGCCTGGGCAGTTACTGAGCGTGTTTCCACCGCTGTGCATAGCCATCAACAACGGCAAAGTGCCTGAGCTGAAGGCGGCTACCGTCTCGGAGCGGCTAGCGTGGCTAGCTGGTTTCTACCAAAAAATCAAGGACTTGCCCGACGGACAAACCATCCGTCTTACTGGCGAGTAACGTATTTTCCGTTGTTCATGATTTCTCCTCTTCTGCGTCTGCTGCTGCGCCGGTTGCTGCTGCTTATGGGCGTGTATGTGCTGCTACGGCTGGGCTTTTACTGGGCCAACCACGGCGTGTTTCGGGAGGCTACTACCGGGCAGGTGCTGCTGGCGTTCTGGCACGGCTTCCGCTACGATGTGTCGGCGCTGTTGCTGCTGAACTTACCGTTTCTGCTGCTTTCCTTGGTGCCGGCCTTCAGCTTCCGCTGGCAGGGCTTTGTGCGGGGCGTTTATCTCACGCTCAATGCCTGCGGCATTGCCCTAAACCTGATTGACACGCAGTATTTCAAGTTTATTGGCCGGCGCACCAGCAACGAGTTGTTTACCATCACCGATGATATTCAGCGGCAGGCTGGCCAGTTGGTGGGGCATTATTGGTTTCTGCTGATTCCGTTCGTGGTGCTGTTTGGGCTGGTTTGGTACTTCTACCCGATGCCTACTGCTGCCGATGCAGCGTATTATCAGGGGCAGCGGCGCGGCAAACGCCTAGTGCGGCCTGTGTTGGAAGTACTGTTGGTTGCGGGCTTTGCGGTACTTGGTATCCGGGGTGGCTTCCAGCTGAAGCCATTGCGCACCGGCCACGCTTTCATGCAGACGCCGCCCGTTATGGGCCATGTGGCCTTGAACAGCACCTTCACTTTCCTGAAAAGCCTGCGGGCAGACCCAGTGGAACGGCGTAACTTCTTTCCGTCGGTAGCGGCGTTGCGGCCAGCCTTGGCTGCCCGGCAGCCTGGTGCACGCCCCGGCGCCCCGCGCGACAACGTGGTTGTGCTGCTGATTGAAAGCTTTGCTTCCGAGTACAACGGCATCGAAAACGGTGGCAAGGGATACACCCCTTTTTTTGATTCGCTGGCAACCCAAGGCTTGTTTTTCCGGCAGCACTACGCCAACGGCCGCCGGTCTATTGAGGCGCTGCCCGCTGTGCTGGCGGGGTTGCCAGCCCTCACCGAAAACTCGTTTATCACCTCCGACTTCCAAACCGACGAGTTGCACGGGCTAGGCGAGTTGCTAGGGCGGCAGGGCTACGCTACATCGGTATTTCACGGGGCCACCAACGGCACCATGGGCTTCAATACCTTCGCTGGCATTACCGGTATTCAGCAGTACTATGGCCTGAGCGAGTACCCTGGCGGTACTGAAAGCCCGGATTTTGATGGGCACTGGGGGATTTTTGATGAGCCGTACCTACAGTATTTTGCGCAGAAGCTGGGGCAGCAGAAACAGCCGTTCTTTTCCACCGTCTTCACCTTGACTTCGCACGAGCCTTTCCCAGTGCCTGCGCAGTATAAGGGGAAGTTTACGGCGGGCGAGTTGCCCATTCATGCCTCCGTGCAGTACACCGATTTTGCATTGCGGCAGTTCTTCAAAGCCGCCGCTCGGCAACCGTGGTATAAGAACACACTGTTTGTAGTGTTAGCCGACCACACTTCCCAGACGTTGCGGCCCGAGTACCAGAATACGCTTGGCTCCTACAAGACGCCTCTGCTACTCTTCCACCCCAGCCACACGCTGCCGCCGGCCAATGTGCAGCGCATCACCCAGCAAGCCGATATTCCTGCCACTGTGCTCGACTATCTAGGCTTGGCACCAGGCCAGCCATTGCTCCCATTTGGCTATTCTGTGTTCGATGCCGGTACGACGGGACGCGCCTTGTTTCTGAGTGGTGGCAGCTACTTCCTCGTGCACTCCGACTACGTAACCGAACTCACCGCCGACAATCAGGTGCGCTTGTACCCCTACCAAAACCACGCCTTGCCCGCTACGCCCCTCGCTGCCCCCGACCCGCAGAAACTACAGCAGTACGGCAACGAGCTAAAAGCCTGCGTGCAGTTCTACCTCAACGGCCTAGCCGATAACACGCTGTACAAGTAACGCCGTCAAACTCACATCAGAGCAAGCAAACAGCCGCTTCTGTAGCTACAGAAGCGGCTGTTTGCTTGTGTATAAGCCATCGATTGAGCGAGTGAACCGATTTTAACTTAGAGTGGAAATGGGCTCGCTTTCCGCGTCAAACAGCCGTTTGCCAATTACTATTTCGGCACAGTGCTTCTACTAATGCTATGGTTAATCTGTTATCACAAGTTGGCGCGCAGTACAAGTAGACCCTATCTGTACACGCAACGTGTAAATTCCTGCTGGCAGACCACCTACATCTATTTTCTGGCGCAAACCACGCTCGTTAGCTGGATAGAAAGTTGGTGAAAGATGGCGCACGACTCGCCCTAAAGCGTCGGTGAGTGTGAGCGTGGTATGTGTAGCACCCACCGCAGTTGGTAACAACACGGTGGTGGCAGTAGTGGCAGGGTTAGGATATACTTGCAAACCAACCAGTGCAGTTGAAGCATTTGTGCTCAGGACAGCATCTGTGAGGGAAGCCAAGAAGCCAACAGGATTGGTGCTTGAATTGGTAATAGCAAGATTTCCAAAAGTAGCGACTGGCACTACATTGCCGCCCACGTACACCTTATTACCGGGACCTATGGCTACAGATCTTGCCTGTTCGTAATCGGTACCTCCGGCAGACTGTGCCCATGTAAACCTGCCACTGCTTCCTGCATCAAGTAGCTGCGTAATGAATACATCGTCGCTGCCAGCTACGCTGGTAAGGTCGGCGCTACCAAACCCGACGGTGCCGGAGAATCCTCCTGCCACATATACTGCAGAACCATTCACTGCCACTGCGGCAGCATAGTCGCTTCTAGGGCCTGCTCCCTGCAACGCCCACGTGAAGCTTCCGCTCAAGCCAGCATCTGTAATCTTGGTTACAAACACATCATAACCGCCAGAGATTCCTGTACTCGTAAAGGTAGTAGTCCCTAGAACGAGGGTGAATAGGAAGCGCCCTACTACATACACGTTGGTACCATTGACTGCTATGGCATTGGGAATGACAACTCCTCCGCTGTTTTGGATAGCCCACGTAAATCCGGCACTTGCTCCTCCGTCAGTGATTTTGGCCACGAAAGCAGATAATGCCCCACCCATTAGGCTTGTACTTCCAAAAGTAACCGTATTGGAAAATCCGCCCGTTACATACACAGTGCTACCCGTAGCAGCTATTGCACTTACATAGTCGTCACCGGAACTTGCCACTGGCTGCACCCACACAAAATTCGCTGTGGACCCAGCGTCTATAAGTTTCGCTACAAAACCATCCCCAGAGGATCCGTTGGTTGATGCATTTGTCAGAGACAAAGTGCCAAACCCAGCTGATGTACTGTAAAATCTACCTGCTAGGTATACGGTGGAGCCACTAACGGCTAACGCAGTAGCATCATCACTTCCGCTACCTCCAAACCTTTGCGCCCATACAAAGCTTGCGCTACTCTCAGTATCAATTAGCTTGGCAACAAAGCCTTCGGCAGTACCAGTGCTTGTCAGGCTAAGATTGCCGAAAGTAGCTGTTACCGCAAACTGACCAGCCACATACACGCTGGTACCACTTACAGCGACCGTAGGCGCATAGTCCGAGCCCGGCCCTCCGGCTCGTTGTGCCCACGCGAAAGTGCCAGTCGACGGAAGCCATTTGGCCACAAATATATCGGCGTCGCCCGCACTGGTTAAGACTGTATTTCCAAATCGAACTACCCCTCGAAAATTGCCAGCTACATATACATTGCCTACTGCATCAGTGGCTGTCGCGCTGATGGAGGACTCGTCTCCAGATACCGCTACTGCAGTTTGCCAAAGAGGAGCCTGCGCCCGAACCTTACCACATGCAAGCAGAAATATCAATACGCTAGCAAGGATGGCCAGCACAGCATGAGTAATTGTTCTAAACATAAGCTTCCGTATAATAATGTTAAACCGAGCTACGAAAGTAGCAATAGCTCTTGCAGTTAGCCTAATCTAATATTATTAGATTTTGTTCTGTTATAAATGAGTACTACCCCGTCAATCCACCGTACAGTGGCACTTCAGTCAGCCGTTCGTTGGTGCGCTGCTCGAAATTCACGCGCCAGCAGAAGTGCTGCAAACCGTTGGTAAGCAGCAATAGCGGCGCCCCTATGGTTTGGTTATAGGTAGCAGCCTGCTGGGCCACAGCGGCCGTGATGGGCACGGTTGGCCGCTTGCACTCTACCAGTAGCAGCGGGCTGCCGTCGGGCCCGAGGGCCCAGAGGTCGGTGCGTTTTTGGCGCTGGTTGTAGCGGTGGCCGCGCTCCGCACTCAGCAGGCCACGCGGGTAGCCCCGGTGGTTTATCAAATAATGAATTACATGCTGCCGTACCCATTCTTCGGGCGTTAGCACAACATGCTTCCGACGCAGCACGTCCCAGATTAATATAGTCTCGCCGCTTTGCGTAAGTTTGTACTCGAAAGGCGGCAGGTTCAACTCTTGCATCACCTCCAAAGGTACGGCCCTGGGTTCTGGTTCCCGCTTTTCATCCCGTACCGTCGCCCACTCGCTGGGTCGACGGTTTTTTTATAAAGTTTGGGCTTGCTGGAGGCCTAGGCTTTTGCCTGATGCTTTACTTCTTCAGTAGAGGAAGCTCCACTACAGTATCCCGTATATCCAGCAAATAGACCGAACATCCCACTAATTCAAGACCATACATGAAGACCAAATCCGACATTGTAGAAAACTGGCTGCCGCGCTACACTGGGGTTCCCCTGAAAGAGTTTGGGCAGTATATCCTGCTTACCAACTTTATCAACTACGTCCATATGTTTGCCGAGCAGTTCGGCGTAGAGGTAAACGGCCTCGACAAGCCGATGCAGACCGCTACAGCTGGTGGCATCACCATCATCAACTTCGGTATGGGCTCCCCCATGGCTGCTACCGTTATGGACCTGATATCCGCTGTGAAGCCCAAGGCAGCCTTGTTCCTAGGTAAATGCGGTGGCCTGAAAAGCAAAACCAAGCTTGGCGACCTGATTCTGCCCATTGCCGCCATCCGGGGCGAGGGTACTTCCGACGACTACTTACCCGCCGAAATTCCTGCTCTCCCCTCCTTCCGCTTGCAGCGGGCCGTATCGTCGATGATCAAGAAGCACGAGAAGGACTATTGGACCGGTACGGTGTACACCACCAACCGCCGCGTGTGGGAGCACGACGAGAACTTCAAAGAGTACCTGCGCCAGATCCGGGCCATGGCCGTGGACATGGAAACGGCCACCATCTTCACGGTGGGCTTTGTCAACGAGATTCCGCACGGTGCCCTGCTGCTGGTCAGCGACAACCCAATGACGCCCGAAGGCGTGAAAACGTCGGAGAGCGACAAGAAGGTAACGGCTGATTTCGTGACGGCTCACCTGCAAATTGGCATCGACTCGCTGCTGGAGCTGAAGAATTCCGGCGAATCGGTGAAGCATATGCGCTTCGAGTAGTGAAAGCAGCGCCTTTCGCTTAGCTTGCACAACGGTGCCTCAAGCAAACCCCAGTGGCCCAACCGGCTCTGGGGTTTTTTGTGAGCTTGCTTCAACATCCACTGCGCAGGATGTATCTTTTATGCTGTATTGCGCCTGAATTGTTACGCTATGGATGCATTTTCTACTGCTTATCTGGATGTCACTTACGACGAGGAAATACAAGTGCTGATTGGACGCTGGAAGCGCGGCGTTATGCCGTTTGAGCTACAGCAGGGCTACGCGGCTATTCTGGATATAGCCGCCGAAAAGGACTGTCGTTTCTGGCTGCTCGACATCCGCCGCCGCACGGGCGTGGACGCCTCGGACGTGTTTTGGATGATGGAAGACTTCTTTCCGCGCCTGCACCCGCGGCTGGGCAGCACCACTTACATGGCGCTCCTAATGGCGCCCCACCACCTTGCTGGTGCCCTCTCCAATATCGGCCTTGCCAGCAACAACGCCCCACAGGGCCAGCCCTACCTGATTCAGCGCTTCACGGAGGAAGCCCCGGCCCTGGCTTGGCTCGAACGTTGCCTCCAGCAAGGGTCGGTGGAGCGGTAACCCGAGGCCCTACGATAGAGAAAGGAGGCAGTACAGTTCTACGGCGCACTTGGCGCCAAGAGAATTGTACTGCCTCCTTTCTCTGTTTCGTGGCGTCTATCATCTCGCCTCAGCAATTCTTACTTTCGCGCTATGACTAACTCCATACGCTCGTTTGTTTTGCTGATGTTGGCTGGCTTTTTCAGTTGCTGCCAGAGTACGTCCACTCAGTCCGTTGATTTGGTGGTATACAATGCCACCGTGTACACCGTAGATTCCGCCTTTTCTAAGGCTACGGCGTTTGCCGTGAAGGACGGTAAGTTTGTGGCGGTGGGCAGTGAGGCCGACATTCGGGGCCGGTTTACGGGCAAGGAAAGCGTAGACGCCCGGGGCCAGTTTGTGTACCCCGGCTTCTACGATGCCCATTGTCACTTCTACCGCTATGCCCTTGGCTTGCGCGATGCCGAACTGGTAGGCACTACCTCGTGGGCACAGGTGATAGAGAAGCTGCAACAGCAGCGCCAGCAATACCCACAGGCTGCTTGGCTAACCGGCCGCGGCTGGGACCAAAACGACTGGCCCACCAAGCAGTTCCCTACCAAAGACACGCTTGACCTCCTGTTTCCAAACACGCCGGTCTTCATCGTGCGGGTGGATGGACACGCGGCTCTCGTCAACCAGAAGGCCTTGGATCTGGCAGGCGTCATGGCCAGTACGCCCATCAGCGGCGGCACCATCAGCAAAAACGCCGCAGGCAAGCTAACGGGCTTGCTTGTTGACAACGCCGTGGATTTGGTGAGTGTGAAGATTCCGGAGCCAACCGCAACCGAAGCCAACGCCGCTGTTCTGGAAGCCCAGAAGCGCTGCCTGGCCGTGGGCCTGACCAGCCTCGCTGATGCTGGCCTCGACAAAGCCAACATCGACCAAATAGCCGCTCTGCAACAAGACGGCAAGCTGAAGCTGCGCATATACGCCATGCTCACCCCAACCAAAGCCAACAAAGAGTTCTACCTGAAAAACGGCCCCGTATTCCAGGATCGGCTAACGGTGTGCAGCTTCAAGGTATACGCCGACGGTGCTTTGGGTTCGCGCGGCGCTTGCTTGCTGCATCCGTATACCGATAAGCCCAAAGAAACCGGCTTCCTGCTCTCCTCGATAGCCGACTACCGCACCTTGGCGAAAGAACTGGCCGCCAGCAAGTTTCAAATGAACACCCACGCCATCGGCGACTCCAGCAACCGACTGCTACTCGATATTTATGGCGAAGTGCTGGGTGGCAAGAACGACCGACGCTGGCGCATCGAGCACGCCCAAGTGGTGAGCAAGGCCGATGTTGTGAAGTTCGGACAGTTCGGCATCGTGCCTTCGGTGCAGCCCACCCACGCCACTTCCGATATGTACTGGGCTGGTGAGCGGCTCGGGGCCGCACGCCTCAAGACTGCCTACGCCTTCAACGACCTGCGCAAGCAATACGGCCAGGTGGCCATCGGCTCCGATTTTCCGGTAGAAGATATCAATCCGCTCTATGGCTTTCACTCGGCCGTAGCCCGACAAGATGCCAAGAACTATCCTGCCAAGGGCTTCCAGATGGAAAATGCCCTGAGCCGTCCTGATGCCCTACGTGGCATGACCACCTGGGCCGCCCATGCCGCTTTCGAAGACAAGCAGAAAGGCAGCATCCGTGCGGGCATGGCCGCTGACTTCGTGTTATTGGACACCGACCTTATAGAAGGACCCAAGGAGAAGTTACGCGGCGCCAAGGTGCAACAGACTTGGATTGCAGGCGAGCAAGTGTTTGGCGGGAAATAGAGGCCGTCTACTGCCTACCTGCTTTTGCAGCCAGCTTTTGCAACTCTGCTAGCTCTTCTTTCTTGGCGGCAATCAGCTCTTTTGTTCGGGAGCATTTATTAACAAAAAGAGCCGTTGGGGAATACTCGTTATCAGCATAAATCAGGTAGGTTTTACCAACCTGAAAGTTGAATTGGCAGTTGTTCTCCGCCTCAAGTATACGGCTGAGTGCCTTTCTGTTGCCTTTAAACACTTTGTCTACTTTTAGTTGAATAATAGTAGGAGTATTTCGCCGAGAAGGCATGGCTACCACAGTTGCCGTATAAACGGCAGTTACTTGCTTGAATTCCTGTGCGCGAGACAACAGTGGAGTACACTCACAAGCACTTGCTTGTAGGATGCTCCCCAGTCCTACTAGCGCTAGGAAAATACTGACTGATAACCGCATATCTATTCAATGGGTGGTATTAGCGTTGGGGTGCTTCGTCGGCGGAGCCGCCGTAGATGGCGGGTACCGGAATATCGAGCAGGCGCAGGTACACGCTGAGCTGGCCGCGGTGGTGAATGAGGTGATTGAGTACCAGGGTCCGCGCTACAGCGGCGCGGGGCAGCGTCATAAACACTTGCTCGCCCCGGCGCAACGACCAGCTGCTGTGGAAAGTAGCATCATCAACCTGCTCCAAGGCTTTATGAATGTTCTCACCATTGACATCAAACCGGCGCAGTACCTCATCGGTAGTAGTAGGCGACTCGGGCATTTTCGTGGTAGCAAGGTCGGTTTCAGGCCCAGCCAGCGACATTTGCAGGAAGCCAACTAAGTTGGCCATGTGCGAGGCCAACGTACCCAACTTCATCGACTTGGGGTGAGGCTGCCACCCAAATTGCTCGGTGGGCACACGCTCCAGCAAGCGGCGAGTAAGTTTCAGCTCTTGTTTCAACTCTTGGCTTAGAGCAGCTTGCAGGGTGGGTTGAGCTTCGGTCATGGGTGTTAAAAAAGGTTAGTGGCTACTTGTTGTGGGCAGTAAGTACAGATTCCAATGGTCCGGTTGGGCCATTACTTACAATGAAACGGCACCATTACGCTGGATAATGGTGCCGTTTGTTGGTTGGTTCCGAATGGGCTAACGGACGGAGGCTGGCATACCCACGTTGGGAGTGGCAGGCGGTGGCCCCACTTGCGTGTCCTCGGTGCTCGGAACTTCGTCGCGCAGTTTGCGGCCCCGTAGGCGCAGCAAGAAAACCAAACCCAGTACGAAGAACACGATGAGCGACAGAATGCTGTTGCGCATCGAGCCGGTAATCTGCGCAATAACCCCGAACACGGCAGTGCCAATGACAATGCTAAGCTTCTCGGTTACGTCGAAAAAGCTGAAGAACGCGGCGGTGTTAGGCGTATTTTCCGGAATGATCTTGGAATAGGTGCTGCGCGACAAGCTTTGCACGGCGCCCATGGTAAGCCCGATGACCGAGGCCAGCGCGTAGAAGCTCCAGCCGGCCTGTACAAAATAGCCAGCCACACAAATAAGCATCCAAATCACCACCGACCAGCTCAACGCCCGCGTGTTGCCGATGCGCTCCGATAGCTTGGAAAATAGGTAAGCGCCCAAGATGCCCACCAACTGCAACAGCAGAATGGTAAGAATCAGCGCGGAGCTTTCCAGCTTCAGTTCTTCGTCGCCGAAGATGGTGGCTACATACATGACGGTTTGGACGCCCATGTTGTAGGTGAAGTACGCCAGCAGAAACCGTTTCAGGTTGGGTAGGTGTTCGAGCTGCGCCCACACCTTGCCCAGTTCCCGGAAGCCGTTCAGCAGCCAGCCAGAATCAGAGTCGGTGGTGCCAGCGGGGGTTGTGGTAGTAGGCCGGCCAGGGTCGGCGGGCAGAGCGAAAAAAGGAATTTGCGCGAAGCCAGCCCACCATATACCCGTGAGCAGGAAAGCCAAGCGCGTGGCAAATCCTTCTTCCAGTCCTAGTGCGCCGTGCCCCATAATCAGCCCCAGGCAAACAACCAACAGCAGCACCGACCCGATGTAGCCCATCGAAAAACCGCGCGCCGACAGCGAATCAAACTTCTCTTCCGAAGAAATCAGCGGCAGATAGGAGTTGTAGAACACAATGGAACCCGAGAAACCGATGGTGGCGGAAATGAACACGAACGTGCTGAGCGTTAGTGTGTCGGTGGTGAAGAAGAACAAGGCAGCGCAGGAGGCAGCCCCGAGGTAGCAGAAAATCTGCATGAACAGCTTCTTGCGTCCTGAGAAGTCGGCCAAGGAGGTGAGGAACGGGCTGATAAGCGCAATCAGCAGAAAAGCCGCCGAAATAGCATACGTAAGCAAAGACGACCCCGGCACCTGAAATCCTAGGAACTCGACGGGGCTTTTGCCACTGTCGGTACCCGTGATTTGCTTTACCATAGCCCCCCAATAAATAGGGAAAATACTGGAGGTGATAACCAATGGATACACCGAGTTGGCCCAGTCGTAGAACGTCCAGCCACGGGTGATGCGCTTGTCGTCCTTGGGAATGTCGCTGAAGCCGGTATCCGGCGCAGTTACCGAGGCAGTTGTCATAGAGACAGAGTTGAGAGTGTGGTACCGGCCAAGATAACGGGATTCTATGGTTGTGGTTGTTACGAAGCCTTTAACCTCCGTGTGCGGACGGGGCTACTCTATTTCCGGCATCGGCTTACCCTGTAGCAAAGCAGCGTATTGCTGGGGGGTGTCCACGTCAATAGCCGCATTGGCAAATGGCACCGAAGCCACCAGCTGGGGGTGGTGTTTGAGCAGTTGGGCGGCACCCGCCGCATCGGCAATATCCCGGAGCAACGGCAGCACTTCGGCTCCAAACAGGACGGGCACACCGCGTATCGTGCCGTACTGCGTAGCCACGATAGGTTGGCCGGTATGCGAATATGTTGTCACCAGTTCTTGGAGCAGCGCAGGCGTTATGTGAGGCTGGTCGCAGAGCATTACAAGTACCGTGGCCCAGGTGCTACATATACTTTCCAGTAGTGCCAGCCCAGTTTTGAGGGAAGCCCCCATACCCAGCGCCCACGTAGGGCACCATATGGCATGCACCGGCAAGCCAGCCAACTCCGGCAGCAATTCAGTGTGCAACGCCCCCGTCACGACAATCACCGGCCCTCCGTCTGCCGCAGCTACTGCGGTTTCAACGGCGCGGCGCAACAGTGTCTGTCCCTCATAGGGCAGCAGCTGTTTGGGCTGGCCTAAGCGGGAAGACGAACCAGCCGCCAGCACAATAACAGCAGTGGACATAGGTATCTGGTTGGGAAGTGCCTGCTTGTATTGAAGAATCAAGAACTGTGCATGCGGGTTAAACGAACACGCATACTATTGACAGACAGCTAATTTCGGCATCATCAGCTTCATTGACCGAGAATCCTGGGGCTGAAGCCTTACAAATCACAGACAGCATCCACACGGCCCTCGGCTATCAGGGGGCCATCGGCGTGCAGAGGCGGGTGAATAGGATGCGGTGAGTCGCGCAGGAAACCGGCCGGACGACCAGCCAGTACCGCCTGTATTTCGGCCACGATGGACAACGCTATTTCTTCGGGCGTCTCGGCGCCTAAATTGAGGCCGATAGGGCTGTGCAGCCGCCCAGCCAGCAACTCGGCTGCATCGGGCTGCTGCTGTTGCAGGTCGGTGAGAAGGCGCTCGTATTTCTTGCGCGGGCCTAGCAGCCCAATGTACTTGGTGGGTGCGTGCAACAAATGGCGTAGCACAGCCAAGTCGTAGTAGTAATTGTGAGTCATGAGCAACGCAAAACGCGCATCATGGGGCTCGGCTTCCACTTCGGCCAGTGGCAATACACGCACCTGCTCGGCGTCGGGAAAGCGGGTGGCTTGCGCCTGCGCAGGCCGACCATCTAGCACTTGCACCCGCCATCCAAGGCTAGCTGCCAAGCGTACCAGTGGCTGCACATCATTGCCAGCGCCGTAGATAGACAACCTGACCGGCGGGCGCAGAATCTCTAGGCTTACCCGCACTACCCCAGCCCCAGCGGCATACTGCCGGGTAGCAGGTTGCTCGGCGTTCAAGGCAGCCCGGGCGTCGGCTAGAATGGTAGCGTGCAACTCCGAGCCAGTTGAAAGCGTGCCTTGGACGGTTCCGTCGTGGAGTAACAGCAGCCGCTCGCCCATCTGCACCGAGGCTTGCGTACCCGTCATACTAAACACGGTAGCTACCACGGCAGGCGCTTCTACGCCATCGGCCCACCGGCGCAGCAGCTCCAATGGATTATCAGGGTCAGAGAAATCCAAGGGTTCCAGCAGAATCTGCACGATGCCTTGGCAGCCGAGCGCCGCGCCAAACTGCAAGTCGTCGTCGGGGTCGGTGGAATCATACGTAACCACAGTAGGGCGGCCCTGCCGGATGGTGCGCCGGGCACGTTGACGGGCATCGCCTTCCAGGCAGCCACCACTGATGGCGCCGGTCAGCTGGCCGTCTTCGGTGACCAGCATGCGGGCACCCGGCCGCCGATATGCCGAACCGGCCACATCAACTACGGAGGCCAAGGCGCAAGCGTGGTTGGCGGCACGGTGCTCGTCGTACGCAAGAAGAAGACGCTGTAATTCAGTCATACTAGGCAAGAGGAATGCGTACTTGCATTCTAGCGATTATACGAAGCAATGAAACGCATGGTGCTTTCGAGGTTGCGTTGCGCAGAAAAATCTGGTAGTTGGCAACCGCACAGCTTGTTGTGGTCAGCAAGCAAAAAGGTGGTCATGCTATACTTAGCACCTCCTCTCCCCCGGCCAAACGAATCAGACACCACGATAGGAAACAGGCGGGTAAGCGCAGCCAACGGTGCAGATACGCGAAAAGGCAAGCCTATACCGCCAACGCGCCCATCACCTTATCCGGCGTGATAGGCAACTCGCGGACTCGCTTACCCGTGGCGTGGAAGACGGCATTTGCTACTGCTGCCGATACACCTACCATCGATATTTCGCCGATGCCCTTCACGCCCATCGCATTGATATAGGGGTCGTGCTCGTCAATGAATTCCACGGTCATCTCCGGAATATCGGCGTTGACGGGAATGTGGTACTCGCCGAGGCTGGCGTTGGTGTAACGGGCGTAGTTCTGGTCGCGGTAGGTTTCTTCCATCAGCGCCGCCCCAATGCCGAAAATGCTGCCACCGATAATTTGGCTGCGGGCCGTTTTGGCGTTCAGGATTCGGCCCGCCGCGTGCACACTCACCCACCGGGTTACGCGCACCGTGCCCAGTTCCGCATCTACCCGTACCTCGCAAAAGTGCGCTCCGAACGAGTGCATGGAGTGCCCACCGGCATCCTTTTCGTGGCCGGAATCGGCGGGACCGGGAGCCATGCCGGTTTCATAGCCAGCGCCGTATTTGCCGTTGCCGGTGCCTTCAATATCACTCATTTCGTTGCGCTTCATCAGCGCCGCAAAATCTTCGCCTTTCTGCTTGTTGGCTTTCAGCACCAGCCGGTTTTTCTCCACTACCACGTCCTCCATCTTAGCGCGGAACAGCGGCGACTTTTTATCGGCTATGGCTAGCTTCTTGAGTTTCTGCCACACCTCCTGCGCCGCCACGTACACCGACGACGAAACCGTACCGGCCGCCACCGAGCCACCCGAGTTGGGAGCCGTAGGCAAGCGCGAATCACCTAGCTCGAACCGTATCTTGTCGGGCGTGAGGCCTAGAGCGTCGGCAGCTACCTGCGTCATAACGGTATAAGTGCCCGTGCCCAGGTCAGTGGCACCGCTTTGCACTACGGCGTGGCCGTCAGCATACAGGCGCACGCGAGCCGTGCCTTGTGAGTTGTGCACCGGGTACGAGGCGGTGGCCATGCCGTAGCCGATGAGGTATTTGCCGTCGCGGGTAGCGCCGTTTTGAGGGTTGCGCTTGCTCCAGCCAAACAACTCGGCTCCACGGGCATAGCACTGCTTCAAGCTTTTGCTGCTCCAGGGTTTGCCGTTGGTAGGGTCTTTCTCGGCGTAGTTCCGCAAGCGGATTTCCAGCGGGTCAATACCAAGTTGGTTGGCTATGTCATCCAGGGAACACTCGATGGCAAACGAGCCAGGCGCTTCGCCGGGGGCCCGCGTGAACGTGGAGGTCATGACGTTGGCACGCGCCAGCTGGTAACTCGACTCGAAGGTCGGGCAGTCGTAGAGCAAGTTGATGATGCGGCTGTTGGGCTCCGCGTAGTTGTCCCAGGGCGAAGTGGTGGAGGTTTTCTCGTGCACCAGTGCCAAGAGCTTGCCTTCCTTGGTAGCGCCTACTTGCAGGGTTTGGGTTTGGTCTTCGCGGTGGCCCATGCCCGTAAACATCTGTTGGCGGGTGAGCACCAGCTTCACTGGCCGGTTCACGGCTTTGGCAGCCTGCACCGTCAGCACCGTGTGGGGCCAACTGGAGCCTTTGCAGCCGAAGCCGCCGCCCAGGTACTTGGTCACGACGCGCACCTGCTCTTGCGGCAGTCCCAGCATTGTGGCCAACGACTTTTGGGTGCGCGTAATGCCCTGCGTAGACTCGTATACCGTCAGCCGGTCGGCCGCTTCCCAGATGGCGGTAGTCGAGCCGGGCTCCATGGGATTGTGGTGGTTGATGGCGTGGGTGTAGGTGGCTGAGTGCTTTATGGGTGCCGCAGCCAGTGCCGCCCGCGCATCGCCCCGGCGGGTGAAGCCCTTGGTTTTGTCGTCCTGCACCTTCTCGGGGTTGAAGATTTCCGCTTTGGGGTCTAGGTACGAGGCTAATGGCTTTTCCGCGGCGTACTGCACCCGCACCAACGAGGCGGCATGGGTGGCCCGCTCGAAGGTATCGGCTACCACCAGCGCTACCGGCTGCCCAGCGTAGTGCACCATGTCGGAGGTAAGCGGCAGGAAGCCCATGGGGGCACCAATGGCTTTCTTGCCTTCCTGGTCGTTGGGCGTTTTGGCGAGCTTAGGCAGGTTTTGGTGGGTGAGTACGGCCAGCACGCCAGGCTCCTTCATGGCAGCCGTGGTATCAATGCTTTGGATTTTGCCTTTGGCAATTTCACTGCCTTTCAGCACCCCATACACCAAGTCCGTCAGCGGGAACTCGGCCGAGTATTTGGCTTTGCCGGTTACTTTATCGTAGCCATCTACACGGCTAAGCGGCTGCCCTACCACGCCCCCGGTACCGGGGGCATTGGTTTCAAAAAATCGTGGTTCAGTATCCATGAGGATGGTAGCAAGTAAGGCCAAGCCAGCGCTTGGTGAATCGTTGAACGATGTCGTGTTGAGGGTGCTGGCTTAGTCGTTCAACGAAGTGCGGAGTACATCCCGCCCACCGTCAGCAACTAGACACCCGCCCGAAGCGTGGTTACGCCGTTATTTCCTGGAAGGCCCGGACAATAGCTTTCTGGACCATCTCCACCTTGAAGCGGTTGTGCTCACGCGGCGCGGCTCCACGTACTGCCGCGGCGGCAGCAGCCTGGAAGCTGGCTTCCGTAGCCGGCTTGCCCACCAGCAGCTTTTCAGCTTCCAGCGCGCGCCACGGCTTGGTACCCACGCTGCCCATGGCAATGCGCGCCGACCGAATCTGTCCGCCCTGCACGTCAAGCCCCACGGCCGCTGATACCAGCGCAAACGCGTAGGAAGCCCGGTCGCGCACCTTCACGTAGTGCGATTTGCGGGCGTGCGCGGCCGCGGGCACGGTTACGGCCACAATCAGCTCGTCGGCTTCCAGGATGGTTTCGCGCTGAGGAGTGGTGCCCGGCAGCAAGTGAAAATCCAGGAGAGATACGCGCCGCTGCTTGCCCTTGCTGTTTTCCAGGGTCACCACAGCATCCAGCGCTACCAGGGCCACGGCCATGTCGCCGGGGTTGGTGGCAATGCAGGCCGTGCTGCCGCCCAAGATGGCGAGGCCACGATTATCGCCGGTTTGGGCGGGGCAGCCGGAACCGGGGTTGCGCTTGTTGCAGGGAAAGGCCGTGTCGCGGAAGTAGGTGCAGCGCGTGCGTTGCATCAGGTTGCCCCCAATGCTGGCCATATTGCGCAGCTGCGGCGAGGCACTCAGCAGCAGGGCCTCGGAAATAGCCGGATACTGCTGCACAACCAGCGGGTTTTCGCCCACGTCGCTCATCCGCTCCAGCGCCCCGATGCGCAGACCGTCGGCGGTTTCGCTGATGCCTTTGAAGGGCACCATGTTGATATCAACCAGCTGCGGATGCTGCTCCACGTTGAGCTTCATCAAATCGAGCAGGGTGGTGCCGCCCGCAATGAACGCAGACTGGGCGCTGTCTTTGCGGGCACCGGTAGCTTCTTTGGCCGTGTTGGCCGTGGTGTAGCTGAAGTTATTCATGAGTTAGGTCTTGGAACTGAGAGGGAAGAGCTTGGAACCGATAGTAGCTTAGCAACGAGGTTTTTGTCTCGGTTCTAAGGGCTACTACCTACGCTCTATGCCTTGCTCGCTACTTCGCGCACGGCAGCAGTGATGTTGGGATAAGCCCCGCAACGGCAGAGGTTGCCGCTCATCCACTCCCGGGTCTGGGCATCGGTGGTGGCATGTCCTTCTTTCACGCACGCCACGCCCGACATAATTTGGCCGGGCGTGCAATAGCCGCACTGAAAGCCGTCGTGCTTCACGAAGGCTGCTTGCATTGGGTGCAGTTCCTCTCCTTTCGCCAAGCCTTCAATAGTGGTGATTTCCTTGCCTTGGTTCATCACGGCAAGCGTGAGGCAGCTGTTGATGCGGCGGCCATCTACCAGCACCGTGCAGGCGCCGCATTGGCCATGGTCGCAGCCCTTTTTGCTGCCCGTCAGGTTCAGGTTTTCGCGCAGGGCGTCGAGCAGGGTTACGCGGGGCTCGGCACGTAGAGTGCGGGCAGTGCCGTTCACGCGCAGCGTCATCTCCGACACCCCTTCCATGGTTTTCGAGTAAGCCGTCAGGCGTTCGGCTTGGCTAACCAGCGGCGGCGTAAGCGCCAACCCAAGGAAGCCGCCGGCCTGCTTCATAAAGGAGCGGCGCGAGCCATCTTCGGGCCGCGTATCGGGGGGCGTACCAGCCGACTCGTCGGGAGCAGGAATAGTTGACATGTAGTGAAGGGTGAAGAGTTGGAATCGAGAGCAAGTGCGCCCAACAGCTCGGAAGCCTGGCTGCCACATGGGCAACCTCGTAGGTGAACACTGAAACAACCTGAATAGCTGGTACTAGTTCAGTGAAAGAGCAAGGTTTCCTTTCTTCAACCCCGTCACACCAGACCACCACAACAGTTTAGCTTCGATACGGCATACTGTCCAGTCGAGTTTATAGCTACGATGCGGTAACTGAAAATGGCCTACGTGAAGCGCTATATTCTGATTGGCAGCGCCTGGCTCAACTGCTATACTTCAGCTCCCACTCCAAGCACTCATACCCACTTACAACACAAGCCCGCTCCCTAGTTGGGCAGCGGGCTTGTGTTCTGCAGGCAGGGTGTAGGCTACGGCTTACTGGCCGTTCACCGTCTTGACAGACTTTGTTTTGCCTTTCGCCTTCTTGGGATTCAGCATGTATTTGCCATCCGCTGATTTCTTTTGATCTTTTTTCATTCTCTCGCGCGCCTTGGCGGTGTCTTGCGGCGGAGTTGCTTGGGCAGGTGAAGCTTGGGCTAGTGCCTGCGGCAGGTTGCCTAGTAGAAAAGCAAGAAGCGCAGCAACAAACAACGTGGTTTTCATAGAATAGCAGGCGAAGGACGAAGAAGGCTGCCGCATCATCTTCAGGGCAGCCGGATACTTGCAGCTACGCAGCTTATCCTATCATGTTGCTTACTACCCCTTGCTCACAGCCAGTGACCGTGCTTGCTGTAGTCACAGATTCCATTCGCTGATAGCAGCAACGCTTAGGCTCGCAGCCAACAGAAATGCTGGAGTCGGGCTCCCGTAGAGCAACGCTACATAGGAATCTGTAAGCCCTTCCGTTTGGGTAAAGCAACACACCGTCCAAACACAACAAAACCACCCATTCAAGACGAACGGGTGGTTTTCATTGTATCAGCTATGCCTTGCGGCACGGCGTAGTCGTGATTAGCGGGTAGTAGTACCGGCGGTAGTACCTGAAGTTGTAGTACCCGTGGTAGTGGTTCCCGAAGTAGTACCGGTCGTAGCGCCCGAAGTAGTACCCGTGGTGGTAGTGCCAGTAGTACCCGAAGTGGTAGTACCGTCCGTAGTGCCCGACGTAGTCGTGCCGGTGGTGGTAGTACCGCTGGTGCTAGTGCCGTCAGTGGTGCTGGTACCTGTGGTGGTAGTTCCCGTCTCAGTACCCGAAGTGGAGCTGGCAGGGGTGTCGGTGCTCGTGCTGGTGCAAGAAGAAAGCGCAACGCCGGCACTGAAAAGAAGAGCAACTACACGGATGGTCCAGGCTGAATTTTTCGTCTGTTTCATAGGGGTCTGATTGTGATGGTGTGGAGGTGAACGGTGACCAGGCACCAGGTAATTCTGAAGCCCTTGTACGCTGGTTCTTGTCAAATTGATATAAAACATCTGAAAAAAACACACATTTTTTCTTGAATGGGTATTAAATATACGCTATTTACCTTTCAATTTTTCGACATAACCATCTTATATATAACACTTTATCACGCATATTACCTGTTCTTCCAAGTGGGGGCAATTTTTAGGCAAATATTTTCGCCAAGGGGCTGAAATTTGCCTTACTGTTCAGCTTGCCCCTCACGTGAAACCTGGTCCGTAACCCATCCAAAACAGGCAGAAACAGCAGTAGCACCGAGGCGCTGTAGGCGCAACGGAAGCGAGGCGTTGCATGGTCTATTGTACCGTTGTTGATTACCCTTAAACAGACACCGAGTTACTCATTTTCATAGCCCGATTCTATGTCTCGATAGGTTCCCCGTAATATGACTTGGATCAACAGCTCACTTGCTTCTATCTAGGCACACAAAGCGGGGCACCCACCGCTTGTTCCGGCAAGACACCTCCAACTTTTCAGATGCACCTCTCCCCTCTTCAGCTGAGGTAGGGTACTGACTGGTAGCTTCAGCGGGGCGCTGCCCTGTAACAACTTTATGCTGACTTGAAGCGGTATTTAAGCCACACCACGTCGTTGTCGAGCTGCTGCACGTGGGCTAGGTGCAGCCGCGTGGCGGGGCCTTTAGGCAGGTAGTCGCTCACTTCAAATGTCGTCGGCGACTGTAGCGTCCCATCGGCAATGGGCAGCAGCAGCAAGCTGAATTCGTCGATTAAACCGGCGTTGAGCAGGGAGCCGTTCAGGTGGCCGCCGCCTTCTAGCATCAACGTTTCGATAGGGAACAGCGCCGCTAGCTGTTGTAGCGCCGAGGCGAAATCCAGTTCTTTCTCGCCGGCAAACAGGTAAGAAATGCGCTGGCGCTGCAAATAGTAGAGGTATTCGTCGCTCACTTGCTCGGTGAGCACCTCCACAATATGGTCGCCGCCGGTGGAGTTGCTGCTCCAGCCTAGCTTACCGTGCGCATCCACCGCCACCGCGAAGGACGTAGCTTGCGCATCCCCAATAAACGGCTCCCGGGCAATGGGGTGCGGGGCTGGTTGCAGGTCGGGCTGCACACCTTCTGAGAAGTCGCGTTCCATGGTCACGCGCCCACACATCCAGGCTTCACTGGTGAAAGTGGTGTGGTACTTCTCGAAGTAGCCAGAGTAGGTGTCGGTCAGGTTTTTGTCCTTCCAGTTGGCAGCGAGAATCTTCCCATCCACCGAGGACATCATATGGCAGATTACGTGAGGTCTTTTCATAACAGCCTTCAACGGAAATTCCGCCCTCATGGCCCACCACTGCCGTTTTCGGCGGCCCTACAGCGCCGCAACAGGCTGGTTAGTTGTTTGCTGCTCAGGGCTCATCAACCATTCAGAACGTCATGCCGCGCTTGAAACAACGTTCAGATAAAGCAAATGAGTTAGATACCCCGGTTCCTACACTAGCAAACAAAAAAAGTCCGCTTGCAGCTTGCAAGCGGACTTTTGTAGAGAGGATGGGATTCGAACCCACGATGAGCTTTAGACCCATACACACTTTCCAGGCGTGCTCCTTCAACCACTCGGACACCTCTCTAGATGCGGGTTGCGGGCACAAAATAGCACCCGATTTTCCGGATACGCAAGCTGCTGCCCCAACAACCTTTCAGCCCGGCGTGATTTCACCCCGCAAATCATAGGTAAGCAGGTGGCTGGTTTCAACGGCGGGGCGCTTCAAGCCTAACACAAACATCAGCTTGGTGATGGCCGCCTCCCGGGTGATGTCGTCGCCGCCGATGACCCCGATTTCGGTGAGGTGGGCACTGGTTTCGTAACGGCCCTGGATGACGCGCCCCTCCTCACATTGGCTAACATTGAGCAAATGGATGCCTCGCTCGTGTGCTTCGCGCAGGCAGTTCAAAAACCAGGAGGCCGTGGGGGCATTGCCAGACCCGTAGGTTTCGAGTACACAGCCACGCAAGTCTTCTACCTCCAACTGGGCTCGCATCATACGCTCGGTGAGGCCGGGGAACAGCGGCAGCAGCGTTACCCGGTCGTCGAGGAAGGTATGGATCTGCAGACGGGCGGCGGGTAGCAGCCGGATTTGCTTGTCGTTGAACTCCAGTTCGATACCGGCGCGGGCCAGGGGCGGATAGTTCTCGCTACGGAAGGCATTGTACTGCTGGCTCTCCACTTTTTTGGCGCGGTTGCCCCGAATTAGCAAGTCGTTGAAGAAAATGCACACTTCGGGCACCCGTACGGTACCTGCTACAGGGTGCCGGGCCGCCGCTATTTCCAGAGCCGTAAGCAGGTTGCGGCGGGCATCGGTGCGGATGCGGCCCACGGGCACCTGTGCCCCCGTGAACACCACCGTCTTGCCCAAATCCTCGAGCAAAAAGCTAAGGGCCGCCGCCGAATAAGCCATGGTGTCGGTGCCGTGCAGCACCACGAAGCCGTCGTAGCGGGCGTAGTTTTCCTGAATCAGCAAGACCATCTTATACCAGTCGGCCACCGTGACGTTGCTGGAATCAATGGGCTCCCCCAGGCTGATGACCTCGACCTGCATGTTGAGCTGGCGCAATTCCGGCATCTTCTTGCGAAACTGCTCGAAATCCATGGGGACCAGCTCGCCCTGGCTGTTGTAGGCCATACCAGCAGTGCCGCCGGTGTAAATAACGAGGACGGATGTTTCGGGGCGGTTATCGGGAGAGTGCAAGGCGAAATAATTGGGATGGAGCCACCAAGTTAACGACGTCTGGGAACCCAAACGCGGCCTGAGGCCACTGATTTTGTGGCCTCAGCAGGAAAGTGCAGAACGGCTGCGTGAAATAGAATACCCACCTTCCAACGAATATCTAACTCCCAACACCGATGCTGCAACAAAAATGGGTACGGCTAGTGGCGCATTGCTTGCTGATTGGGTTGCTGGTTTCCTTTAAAGCCTGGCAATCCCCCAAGCGCTACGACATCAGCACCAACGGGGCCATCGGGGATGGGCAAACGCTGAACACGCGCGCTATCCAAGCCACCATCGACCGATGTTCGGCGGCAGGGGGCGGCACGGTGGTGGTACCGAAAGGCATCTTCCGAACGGGCGCCATCTTCCTGAAGCCGGGTGTGAACTTGCTGATCGAGAAAGAGGGCGTGTTGAAAGGCTCGACGCGGCCAGAAGACTATCCGCAGGTAGCCACTCGGTGGGAAGGCACCGAGCAGCCGTTTACGGCGGCTTTGGTCAACGCTACCAACCTAACAAACGTCACCGTGGAGGGTGAAGGCACCATTGATGGCTCTGGGGAAGAATGGGTGGAACTGGCCCGCCAGGCCCGGCTGCAAGAAGGCAGCGCCGCCCCTACCGGCCCACGCGTAGGTCGCCCGCGTCTCATCTGCTTTCAAAGCTGCCGCAAGGCCCGCATTGCCAACCTTCAGCTTCGTAACCAAGCCGTTTGGTGCCTGCACTTTCTGTACTGCGAACAAGCCGTGGCTGAAAACCTAACCATTCGGGCCGCACACAATATTCCCAGCTCCGACGGCATCGATGTAGACTCTAGCCGCGACATCCGCATCAGCGGCTGCGACATCGATGTGAACGACGACTGCATCTCCATCAAATCGGGCAAAGACGCCGACGGCTTGCGCGTGAACCGGCCCAGTGAGGATATTCTCATCGAGAAAACCCGCTTCGGGTACGGGCACGGTGGCGTGGCCATGGGCAGCGAAACTTCCGGTGGCATCCGCCGGGTAGAGGTCCGCAACTGCGTAGCAGAAGCCGACAACTGGGCACCAATTCGATTTAAGTCGCAGCCTAGCCGCGGAGGGGTGGTAGAAGATATCACCTACCGCAACATGCAGCTGCGCAATACCCGGCAGGCGTTCGAGTTCAACATGGAATGGCGCATGGTACCGCCTATTGCACCGCCGGCCAGCGTGTTGCCGGTAGTGCGCAACGTGAAGCTGATCAACATCACCGGCACAGTTAACTCTGCCGGCCGCATCCACGGTCTTGAAAACAGCCCCATTGAGAATGTCAGCTTCACTGGCTGCGTGCTAACCGCCCAAAAAGGCTTGGTAGTGGAAAACGTGCGCGGCCTCGACACAGGCGGCCTCAAATTAACCGTGGCCGAAGGCGAAGCCATTGTGCGCCGCGCGGCGCAGTGATTTTCAAGCCGCCCATCTTACAAGCGGAGCCAAAGTATTTTCTATAGTGCACTCCAACTAAGGTGCTGTCATTCCGACGAAGGAGGAATCTGCCGCATGTGCTTTACCGGTTTTGCCCAGATTTCTCCTTCGTCGGAATGACAAACTCGATTGAATCTCTTAGTCCTTCTCCCCTACCCCTCCCCTATGCTGTATTTTCTGCTCGTTGTCACGCAGCTACTTGTTAGTTTCTCGTTGCTGGCTCAGCCGCAGCCGGGCTTTTTCAATGTGCGCGCCTACGGTGCCACTGGCAATGGCAAAACGCTGGATACACCCGCCATCAATAAAGCTATTGATGCCGCAGCCGCGGCGGGGGGCGGCACTGTGTATTTTCCGGCGGGCACCTATGCCAGTTATTCCGTGCATCTGAAAAGCAACATTGCCTTGTTCATCGACCAGGGCGCTACGTTGCTGGCGGCCGAGTCGCCGGCCGATGGCAAGGGCGGCTACGACGTAGCGGAACCGAATGAGTCAACCAAGTTCCAGGATTTTGGCCACAGCCACTGGCACAACAGCCTAATCTGGGGCGAGAACCTGGTGAACGTATCCATTCTCGGCACGGGCATTATTGACGGCAAAAAGGGGCTAATCCGGGAAGGAACACGAACCCCTGGTGTCGCCAACAAAGCTATTGCCCTGAAGCTGTGCCGCAACGTGCTGATCCGCGACATTACGGTGCTCTACGGCGGGCACTTCGGTATTTTGGCTACAGGCATCGACAATTTCACCGTCGATAACGTGAAGATGGACACCAACCGCGACGGTATCGATGTGGACTGCTGCCGGCACGTGCGCATTTCCAACTGCACCATCAACTCGCCCTTCGACGATGCTATTTGCTTGAAAAGCTCCTACGCCCTCGGGTTTGCCCGCGCCACTGAAAACGTGACCATCACCAACTGTGAAGTAACCGGCTACGACCGGGGCACCGCCTTCGATGGCACGTATCAGCGCAAAGAGGCCGCCTTGGTGCCCGATAAGATGGACGTGACGGGCCGCATCAAGTTCGGGACGGAATCGAACGGGGGCTTCAAGAACATCACCATCTCGAACTGCGTGTTCGAGTACTGCCGCGGGCTGGCGCTGGAAACCGTGGACGGCGGCATCCTGGAAGACGTGACCATCACCAACATCACCATGCGCGACATTGTGAACTCGCCGTTTTTCCTACGCCTCGGCGCCCGGATGCGAGGCCCGGAGGGTACCCCCGTGGGCGTGTTGCGCCGGGTGAAGATCAGCAACGTAGTGGTGTACAACGCCGACGTGAAGTACGGTTCCATCATCAGCGGCATCCCCGGCCACGACATCGAGGACGTAACCTTCGACAACATCCGCATCGAATTTCAGGGCGGCGGCACCAAAGCCCAGGCGGCTATTGTACCCGCTGAGGGCGAAAAGGACTATCCCGACCCCGGCCACATGGGCGACATGCCTTCCTACGGCTTTTTCATCCGGCACGTCAAGGGCCTCGAAATGCGCAACATCGACATTCGCTACATGCAGGACGACCAACGGCCACCCTTCGTGCTACTTGATGTGAAGGATATCAACCTCCGCAACATCAACGCGCAGCACCTGCCCTCCGTACCCGCCTTCACCCTACAAGCGGTGTCGGATCTAGAAATAAAGGACAGCGGCGTGCTGCCCGATAAGAAGGTGAAGCAAATGGCGAAAGGCAAGCTGTAGCGCGGAGCCACAGGAAGTTTGTTCCGCGCTACATCCCAAATAGCTCCTTGGTGTTGCGGGTGGTGGCTTCCACCACTTCTTCTAGGTCTTTGTTCAGGATATCAGCCAGGCGCTGGGCTATGAGGGGCAGGTAGGCGGGCTCGTTGCGCTTGCCACGGTGCGGCATGGGGGCCAGGTAGGGGCAGTCGGTTTCGAGGAGCAAGTGTTCGAGGGCAGTACCGGGCAAGGTTTTGTCGAGGCCACCGTTTTTGAACGTAGCTACGCCGCCAATGCCCATCTTGAAGCCCAAGCGAATTACTTCTTCGGCTTCTTCCTTGGAGCCGGAAAAGCAGTGGAACACGCCGCGAAGAGTGCCATCCTGCGCGGCTTCAATAAGGTCGGCCGTTTCGCGGAAGGCGTCACGGGTGTGGAGCACGAGGGGCAGGTTGTGCTGCTTAGCCAGGTTGATTTGGATGCGCAACGCCTCTTGCTGCTCGGCAAGGTGGGTTTTGTCCCAATATAAATCAATGCCGCACTCCCCCACGGCCGCAAAGGGCCGCTTGCCGAGCCACTCTTCCACTTCGTAGAGTTGCTTTTCGAAATGCTTGCCCACCGAGCAGGGATGCAGGCCCATCATGGCGTAGCACTGCTGCGGAAAGTGGGCCTCCGTTTCCAGCATCACGTCAATGCTGGTATGGTCGATGTTGGGCATGAAAATGGTTTCCACCCCGGCCTCGTAGGCGCGGTTCAGCATGTCGTCGCGGTCGGGCTTGAACTGCTCGGAGTAGACGTGGGCGTGTGAATCAGCTAGTATCATCAGAACGGATTGGGTACGGATTGGGGCTTATGGCTACGTGCGGCAGCAGTTTGGCGCTGCTTTACTTGTAGCGCCGGCCTTTCCATTCGAAAGACAGCGGCAGCAGCCGGAACGTGGTCAGCGTAAACGTTAAAACAAAGGAATACAGTTCGAAGAGCGGCATCAGCCACAGTGGGGGGCGGCGGCCCGCCCGGCGGAAGCTCACAGAAGCCAGTGCGCCTTGCAGCACTATTTTGATTGCCAGCACCAGCCCGGCCACGGCGGGACCCGCCAACCAAGCCAGCACCACTAGCATGGGGTAGAATCCGGCATAATACAGCAACCCCACGCGCAGCCACCACGGCAGACTCTCCATGCCCCGGGTCCAGCGGCGACGCTGATGCAGCAGGTTACCGAGGGTACGCATGGGCAAGGAAATGGCCAGCACCTCGGGCCGGAAAATAATGCGGTAATCGAAACCCAGACGGATGGTCGCCCGAAACAGCTCGTAGTCTTCGGTGACTGAAAACGGCAATTGTTCGTAGCCACCGGTGGCCTCATAGGCGGTGCGCGTAATCAGCATGTTATTGCCCATGGCCGTTACCGGCTGCCCCAGATCAGATACCGCCTGCACCAGCCCCAACGACATCAACCAATCGAGGCCCTGGAGCTGGTGGAAGATACGCGGCCCTTCTACCAGGGTCAGGCCGGTGATGGTGCCCACCTGGGGTGCGGTATGCGCGAGCAGGCCCTGGATCCAGGTGCGGGGCACGGCAATATCGGCGTCGGTGATAAAGAAGAAGTCGGTGGTAGCGGCCTTAGTGAGGTGCGCCAGTACGTTGGCTTTGCCGCGGGCCTGCCCCAAGGTTTCCTGAATAGGCAGCACACGAAAGCTGCCCGCAAACCCCTGCATGACGCGAATTGCCACGGCGCTGGTGGCATCAGTAGAAGCATCATCGCCGAGCAGCACTTCCAGCAACTGGGCCGGGTAGTCGAGCTGACGGATGGCGGTCAGGCACCGGACAATGGTGGCTTCCTCGTTGCGGGCCGCAATCAGCACACTGACGCGGGGCAGCGGCGTCGGCAGCGGATGGGGCTGGCTACCGGAGCGGGTTGCAAACAGCAGCGTGGAAGCTGCCAGAATCAGAAACCAGCCAGCTAGTAAGAGCAGAAGAACAAGCAATGGCACTCGAAAGAAGTAGCACGTGGATTGCAGCAAAGCTACGCCAGACAGTAACACCTAGTTGCGGCTGGTGTTACAGCACTTCAAATGAATAGCCCTGAGCTGCGCAGGTTGCTAGGTACTGCGGCAGCACCGCCCGCAAGTTGCGCTGTGCCTTGTGGCTGTCATGAAAAACAACAATAGAACCGGGCCGGGTATGGGCCAGCGCGGCGCGCAAACACGTAGAGGCCGGATAGGCAGCATCATAATCGTACGTCAGCACGTCCCACATAATCAGCCGATAGTTGGCGTGCAGCGTTGCCGCTTGTGCCCGGGTGATGCGTCCGTAGGGCGGGCGCAGCAGCGGGCGGCTGTCTGAAGTGCCACTGAGGGCTTCCAGGGCCTGCTGGCACTGCTGCACTTCCGCCACATACCCGGCCGGCGGCAGGCTCCAGCCGCTGACGTGGTGGTAGGTATGGTTGCCAAGGCGGTGCCCAGCCGCCAGAGTTTGTTGGGCTACCTCGGCGTGACGCTCCAGGTTTTCGCCCACGCAAAAAAAAGTAGCTCGTGCCTGATAGCGCGCCAGCTCTTCCAGCACGAAGGGCGTTTGCACCGGAATTGGGCCATCATCGAACGTGAGGTACAGCGGCTTGCTGCCCGCTGGCACGGGGCCGCGCCACTCGGTATGAGGCAGCAGGCGTTGCAGAAATTTTGGCAGCCGGTGCAGACGCATGGAGGTTGTTGAGTGTTAGAAATACACCAGCTAGGAATAGCTGCAGAAGGTTTCGCCGCCGTTCATCTTCCAGCTACGGAAGCAATTGCCTGCCACAAGGCGGCCGCGCTTTTGTCCCACGAAAACCGCTGCGTGTTCAGCAGCCCTTTTTCTATGAGTTGTTCTCGCAGCAATGGCTCTTGCCACAGGCGCAACAGCCCCGCCGCAATAGCCACCGGGTTCAGCGGATCTACTAGCAGCGCGGCATCGCCAGCCACCTCGGGCATAGAGCTTAAGTTGGAAGTAATAACGGGTGAAGCACACGCTTGCGCCTCGATAATGGGAATCCCGAAACCTTCGAAGTACGGCACGTAGACGGTGGCAAAAGCGGCGGCATATAGCTGCACCAGTTCCTCCTCTGAAACGCGACCCGTGAGGTGTACGTCGCGCCGGTGCTGCATCTGCTGGTACACATCGAACATGGGCCCCGCTTTCCAGGCCGTACGCCCGACGACCAGCAGCTTGGCCGGCGAATTGGTGTGCTGCTTGAACTCGTCGAATGCCCGCAGCAGGTTCGACAGGTTCTTGCGCGGATGCAAGGCCCCCACGAAAAGGAAATACGGCTTGCCCGCCGCAAACCGCTCCCGGGTGGCTACTTGCTCGGCCGGCGGCAAAGGCCGAAAAAGATTGTTGGCCGCATTGTGCACGATGCCAATGGCCGAAGCAGGCACGCCGTAGGTCTGCACAATGTCTTGCTTGGTAGCCTCCGAAACGGCCAGCAACTGCTCGGAAGCCCGCGCAAAGCGTGGGGCGAAAAACTGGTAGTAGGTGTGCTCGAGCACACTCATGTGCTCGGGATAATGTTCGAAGGCCAGATCGTGCATCACTGTTACGCGTGGCACGCTTGTAAATAGCGTGGAGTAACCATCGGTGCTTAAGAATACGGCGGGCCGATGACGCTGCAACCACCACGCCACGGCTCCTTCAAACCAGGCCACCCACAAAAAGGGATGCCGGGCGGGCGGAAACAACACGTGGGGCACCACGTTCGGCGCAAACAAGTAGCGCGCGTCAAAAGCCCTGTCGAACAGGAAATGAAACGTATGCTCGGGATGCGCCGTCACAATTCGCTTCACCGTTTCAAACGTAAAGCGCCCAATTCCTTCCAGTTGGCCGCCAGGGAGCAGAAAGCGAGTGTTAACGGCTATGTCCAAGTGGTGAGATGGTGAAATAGTGAGTGGTGAGGTGGTGAGTGGTGAGGTGTGACATAATGAGTGGTGTACTGGTGAGTTTGACATGCAAACTGGGCTGGCTGCGCAACTAGCGCATGTACAACGTCAAACTCACCACTTCACTGCCTCACCTTTAGCAGCTTGCGAAGCTCGGCAATGCGCACTACTCCGCTTAGGAACAATATACCAACAAAGGCCACGCTCGCTAGTACCGACTCTGGCAGCCAGTGCAACGCCAAGCCGGTTTGTAGCCCATACCACACCGCGCAAAGCAAGCCAAACGCCACAGCCAACCGACTGATCCAGCCCCAAGGCACTGGCACGCCCGTGCGCCGGTGCACCAGCCACAAATAGCCTATTGACACAAACACTGCACACACCAGCGTATTGATAGCGCCCGCCACGGCCCCTAGCCGTGGCAGCAGCAGCAGGTTGAGTGCCACGTTTAGCGCGGTGCTGGCCACGACCAACCAGCTCACTGCTTTCTCGTGGTTGGTGCTGGTGAGTAAGGTGCTATAGATGGCGAAAAACGCATGAACCAGCACGCTACCAAACAGGATCTTCACGCACAATACCATCCGGCTGATTTCCTCCGGCGTGCTGTGGGTGAATTGCCAGAACAGCACTTCACCTCGAAACAAAACAAACGCGCACACCAGCAGCATGGGCACCGTCACGATGCGCTGCCCAAACCAGAGCAAGTCACGTTGCTCCTCAGGGCGAGTGGTAGCGTAGGCGAACTTGGCAAAAAACAGCGGCAAGACTGTCCAGAGATACATCATAACGATGTCGCCCAAACGATAGGCCGCATTATAATAGCTGGCTTCTTCACTCGACACCAACCGCTCCAACATCAAGATATCAATCCGCTCGTTGAGGCCATACACCAGGGTGATAAGCGCCAGCGGTAAACTGGCTTTCAGTAAAGTTCGGGCCTGCTCCCACCGCAACTGCACCTTCACCCGGCCATACAGCCTGATTATCAGCGCGTACAACACCACAAACGTGAATCCAATGGCAATAGAGCGGGCTGCCACGTAGTTGTCGAGCGTAATGCCAATTGGAATAAGGCCAAGCACTAGCCCGAGCAGCAGAAATTTCTCCAGCACAGATAGCAGCGCATCCGTGTTAAAGCGCTGATTTGCTTGCAGAACCCCCCGCAGAAACAACGTGTATTGCGCCAACAGCATCCCTACCACGGTGAGTGCCAGTATTGTGAGCGAGTGCCCACGGTAGCCTATCACCCATCCGATGCCAACCACTATTCCCAAGAACAGCACCGACAACATGCCCTTCAGTGGGACCAGGGTTGGAAAGTGCTCGTTTAAGAAATCGGGCGCCGCTGCTACGCGCTTGGTGGTGAACTGCGTAGTGCCCAAGTCCGATATGGCTGCCATCACACTAGCCAGGGTAAGCATGCTGGCAAACGTACCGAATACGTGGTGCCCCAGCCGATCCTGCACCAGGTTCTCGACCAGCACCCAACCGGGTTTCACCAGCAGGTTAAGCAGTACGACTAAGCTAATATTTCCGAAAAAGCGTTTGATAGGCGCAGACGTGAGAGAAAGGGAGTGCAAAAGTAGGGGTTGCCGAGGATTGGGGGCGAAAGGAGCCGGGAATTAATACCAGACCACAGCTCGCCAACGTTGAGTTAGCCACTCTGCCTCATCTAATCCGCTTCTGCGGCTGTTCATTTAAGACATTTTCCGAGTAGATTTGCCGCGTTGTGGTAGTACTTAGTTGTGTTGGTGCTGCTTTTGATTGTCTTTTTTCGCTTCTATGTCATCCACCTCTTATTCTCTTCTAGGCCTTTGGCCGGTTATTAATCGTTGGAAATCTTTGGTATTGGGGGCCGTAGTGTTGGCCTTGGTGGTCAGTACCGTAGTGGCCTTGCTACTGCCCAACATCTACAAGTCAACCGCTGTCTTCTATCCTACCAACCCCCAGACCACTGACCCTGACCGCATTGTAACGGAAGGAGGCAAACTGGAGCTGGGAGGCCGTAGAGAAGACTTGGACCGGGTAATTACCATTGGCGAATCACAGCCGGTAGCCGAACGCATTATACAGCGTTTCAAGCTGCACGAGCATTATAATACGGGACCCGTCGGCGACGACAGAGCAGATCAGGCCGCCCTCGATGAATTTGCCAGCAACCTGCGCATTGTCCACAACGACCGGGATGCTATTGAGCTGGCGTTTGAAGACACAGACAAGGTACTAGCTGCCCGTATTGCCAACGCCTTGGTACAGAGCATCGACTCAGTGAACCAGCAGCTGACCCTGATCAACCGGCGCAACATACTGGAACTGTATGCACAGCGGCGGCGCTTCCTGGAGCGCGAATACCAGGCCACCTACGACAGCTTGGTGGCCGGCCGGCGCCGTTATGGCATCTATGGCCTCACCATGGAGTCGCGCTATTTGGCCAAGGAAATCATTGAAACCGAGCAGGAGCTACGCACCGCCGAAGGCGAAGGCAGCAGCAAGGCGGCCGGCTTACGCCGCGCCTTACGCGGCCTTACCAAAACCGATGGTGGCAATGCATTCAACCTAGAAAGCTACACGGCCGGCTTCGACAAGATGACCACGCTTTATGCACGCTTCGTCGATTTGCAGACTCGCCTGATTACTGCTCGGAGCACCTACGAAACGGCCCGACTTGGTATCAGCGGCAAGATTTCCAGCATCTACGTGGTACAGGAAGCCTATCCGGCCACCAAGAAATCCAAGCCGGTACGCTGGCTCGTGGTAGTGTCGGCAGTGCTGACCACATTTGCGCTTTCGGTTGTCTTCATTACCCTGTTGGAACTCTACCGCGGCAACCTGAGCATGGGAAGAGGTAAGTAAAACCTACGCTTCCCTTCTCCACTGTTTTTCAATGCTATGAATTTTTTCGCCCAGTTACGTCCGCAAAACACCGACCAGCGCTTGTTTATGGCGTTTGTGGCTGTGGTGCTTGTGGCCGGGGTGGGCGTTGCTGCCTCGGATTCGCTGAGTTGGCTGGCGTTGCCGGCCGCTATCCTAGGCATAGCCGTGCTCCTCATTGACTGGCGCTGGGTGTTTTACATGCTACTGGGCACGCTGGCTTTCTCGTACGAAGTGCAGTTGCCCGGCGGCTTAAGCATGGATGTACCGTCTGAGCCCTTGATGCTACTCATGCTGCTGTGCTTTGTGGTGAATGTGCTGCTAGGCCGGAGCAATGTACCTCGCCAACTCTGGCGCCACCCTATTGTGGTGCTGATGGGGCTGTCGTTGCTATGGTCTATGGTGTCCACGGGAGCGTCTGTGAATACGCTTAAGTCTATTAAGTACTTGTTGGCCAAAACCTGGTACATCGTGCCGTTTGTGTTTGTCACGCTCGATTTGGCGCGTAGCCCACGGACTATCTGGCGTATGGTGGCCTTTTATGCGGCAGGCGTGAGTGTCACTGTGGTGTACACCATGATACGGCACGCCCCCCTCGGTTTCACCTTCGATACCATCAACACGGCCATCAAGCCCTTCTACCACAACCACGTACTGTACGCGGCCACGGCGGCCTTGCTGGCTCCTTATGCTCTTTTTGCCGCTCGCAGTGCCACCAGCCAGCGCAGCCGTCGGCTATGGCACGTGGCGTTTTTCTTGGCGGTAGCAGGCGTGTCTGTTTCGTATACCCGGGCCTCCGTGCTGGCGCTGGTAGTAGCCGTGCCGTACTTCTGGGTGATTCGCTGGCGCCTTACCCGCCTTGCTCTGATCGGCAGCACCATTGCTACCCTACTGGGAGCCAATTATTTCGTAACGGGCAACACGTACATGCTCTACGCGCCCGACTTCGAGAAAACCATCTTCTACGGCGACAATTTCCAGAAGCACCTGGAGGCTACCTACAACCTGGAAGATTTGTCGGGCATGGAGCGGGTGTACCGGTGGGTAGCCGCCGCCCACATGATTGTGGAGAAGCCCATCCTTGGGAGTGGCCCTTCCACTTTTTATCCCGAGTACAAGCGCTATACCGTCACTAGTTTTCGCACCTACGTCAGTGGTAACCCCGAGAAGTCTACCACGCACAACTACTTTTTGTTGCAGCTAGCCGAGCAGGGTATACCAGGCTTCCTTTTGTTTATAACGCTGGTTTTCACTACGCTTCTACTAATTGAGCGCCTCTATCACCGTTCCCGTTCTGAAGAGCACCGCAACCTAGTGATGGCCGCTGGCCTGGCGTTTGTAGTAATCGTTTTTCACTTGTTGCTCAACGAGTTGATTGAGGTAGATAAGATTGGTTCTTTCTACTACTTTTCGTTGGCCGTGCTGATGCGTGTACAGGCTTGGCAGGACGAAGAGGAAAGCCAGCTTCCTGCTGCCAAGGAAGCAGCGTAGCTTGGGCGCAGGTTCTGGATAGACGCAGCCTTTCTATCTAGGGCCCAATAGCTTATTCAAGTTGCGTTTAGAATGTACCTTCGCCGAACGCAGGATTTAGTACCCTTAACATCACTTCACTTTTGCGCCTGATATGACGGTTAATGAATTTTTTGATCTTTTGCTGGCTGAGTTACGAAGCAACCAGCAATTAACCAGCTACTATAAGTTTCTAGAGAATCCCGCGAGTTTCGAGTTTCGCAAATCCTACGTTACCCAGCGCCTTCACTACATTCTGGATCATTTGCCCGACAAGAATGCCGCAATTCTGGACTGCGGCTGTGGCTATGGTACCACCGCTATTTTTCTGGCGCTGAACGGCTACAAAGTGCACGGCACTACGCTGGAATTTTACTTCACGCATATTCCGGAGCGCCTGCGCTACTGGTCGCAGTTTGGCGACGTTTCAGGTTTCACCTACAGCTACGAAAACCTGTTCGATTCGCCGCCCGCTCCCGCCTCCTACGACCACATTATCATTCAGGACACCCTGCATCACCTGGAGCCGCTACAAGACGCGCTTCGCATCTTTCATCAGGCATTGCGCCCGGCCGGCAACCTCATTATTGTAGAGGAAAACGGGGGCAACGTGGTGCAAAACTTGAAGCTGTACCTGCGGCGAGGCAACAAGCGCATCATCGAAATCTATGATGAACAGCTTCAAAAGAACATTCTGCTGGGTAATGAGAACATCCGTAACCTGGCAACTTGGCGGAGCGAACTAGCCAAGCAAAACCTGTATATCTACCCCAACGATGTGCAGTATATCCGTCTGTTCCCGCCCTTCATGTTCAAGAATGGCAATTCCCAGGAGCTGATGGCCCGCGAAGGCAAGCTGTGGCGCAACAACTCATTGTTGAAAGAAAATCTGTTTTTCGGCCTCAACTTCGTGGTAGGCAAGACTCCTACTGGCAAAGTGGCCTAAATGAAAACAAGTCGTGCAGCAGCGCCATGCGCTTGAGTTGCGCGCAAAGCCAAGAAGCGGAGCCAGCCGGTGTTGAAAGACACAGCTGCTCCGCTTCTTGGCTTATATACACTAGCAGCTGCTACTTGAAGCGGCAGCTCAGAATGGTGATGTCGTCGGCGAAATGACTACCTGTTACATTGTACTCCTCTATTTGCCGGAGCAATTCGTTGTGCAAGTGTGGTAGGGGCAAGTACCGGTTTTGCCGAAGCACGCGCAACACGCCCTCCTCCCCAAACTCGGTGCTGTTGGCGTCGAACACTTCCGTTAGGCCGTCGGTGTAGGTGAGCAGCAGCGTCCGCGGGGGCACTTCCACTTCCCCTACGTTCAGCATGGGCAGCTCATCCATTACACCCAGCATGATGGTGCCTTCTTTCAGCAAGATCACCGAATCTTGGTCGGATACCAGCAACGGGTCGTTGTGGCCGGCATTCACGTATTGCAGGCGGCGCGTGGTCCGGTCGTAGAGGCCGAAAAAGACAGTGATGAACTTGTCGCCCCCGGCGTTGCGGAAAATCAGGTTGTTGAGTTCGTTGGCTACCGTGGCCAAGTCTGCTTGTTGGCGCAACAGCGTCCGCAACCCCGCCTGAAAGTTCGACATCAGCAAGGAAGCCGCCACGCCCTTGCCCGACACGTCGGCAATGCAAAAGAGAAACCGATTCTCATCTAACGGAACCACGTCGTAGTAGTCGCCGCCGACAGCAGTATGGGGCACGTAGGAAGCAGCCACGGCCACGTGCGCGTCGTTGGGCAACGTGCGTGGGAACAGCATGGTCTGTACTTCCTGCGCAATTTCGATTTCCTTACGCATAGCCGCCGCGGCTATCCGCTGCCGCCCTAAGCGGCGGTTCTCAATGGCCCCGAGCAGAATATTACTGAGGGTTTCAAGAAACTTGGTGGCTTCGCCGCTGGCGTAATCTTCGTGCATGTTCCCGATGAACACGTACGCTACCACTTCGTCGTTGCGCACCACCGGAATGATGGTTTCCAGCAGTTGCCAGCTCTCGTTCAGCGGCAAAGAGGCAACCGGTGCGGGTACACTCGTGCAGTTCTCGGTGATGATGGCGGGTAGCGCAATGCGCCGGTAGTCGGGTAGTTGAGCGCCAAACGATACCACACACTGCCATTGCCCTTCTTCTTTCACATACAGTACCAGCCGCCGGATATTGAGCTGGCCAAGTAGCGTAAACTGAAATATCTTGTAGAGCGCTCCTTCTCCAAGGTCCTGGTTGATGGCCTGCGTGATTTCCAGCAGCGCCCCCAATTCCCGGTCCTTTAGGAAGAGCCGTTTTTCAGCAGTTATAGGGAAGGCATTAGACATTCGGTTACTAGTTGTGGATGGTTGATTGCTGACAGTCGATAGTTGTCGTTACTTGATTGTCAGACAGTTTACAGGAGGCGAAGGCGTTGGCGACCAGTCAACAAGGAACCACCAACACTTACCTATCAGCCTAATGGCGTTTTGGGGTCGTAGGCGTCGCGTAGGCCATTGCCGAGCAAGTTGAAGCTAAGCACCAGCAGGCTGATAGCTAAGCCTGGTAATACTGTAAGCCACAAGCCGGCTTCGGTACCTAGCAGTTGAAATCCTTCATTCACCATGAGTCCCCACGACGGCGCTGGTGGCTGCACTCCCAGCCCCAGAAAGCTCAGTCCTGCTTCGAGCAGAATAGCGGCTGCAAAATTACTAGTTGCAATGACAATAAGCGGCCCAGTCATGTTAGGCAGCAGATGACGCGCAATCAGGCGGCTTTGGGGCAGCCCTAGCACGCGGCCAACTTCTACAAAGGTCTTCTCGCGCAAGCTCAGCATTTGGCCTCGCACCACGCGGGCCACGTCCACCCACATTGTCAGGCCCACGGCCACAAAGGAGGTCCAAACGCCTTTTGAGTCGAGGGCCAGAGAAATAGCAATAACGAGCATGATGCCCGGTATGCTCCACACCACCGTCATTACCCCCAATAGCAGGCTATCCAGCCAGCCGCCTACGTAGCCCGCCACGGCCCCCACTGCCATACCCAGCACCAACGAAATCAGGACGGCTACTAGCCCAATGCCCAGCGAAATGCGCGTTCCTAGCAACAAACGGCTTAGCTCGTCGCGGCCGGCTTTATCGGTGCCAAGCCAATAGGCGCGGTGGATAATTCGCTCTTCTTCCACTAGTTGGCGCAGCTCGGCACGCGTGCCTGTGCGCCCTGCTAGTTGGGTTAGTGCGTAGCGCTGCGGCTGCTCGGCCAATGCTGAATGGTTGCGGTAAGGCTGCGTGAACACCGAATCCCCTTCAAACCGGTAGCTGTTGATTGGAATTTCCTGGTAGCGGGCTGCTCGGCCATTCAACCAAGTACCAAATAGGTTGTCGGCTGACGCTGACTGAGCGGCCTCGGCCAGCGGCAAACGCAGAATGGTTGCTTGGAAGCCAGGCGGCTCTTTTTGCAGCTGCACTAAGCTGTTGTTGGCGTTGGATGACTTGTCGGGCAGCACCCAATAACCCAACAGGGCTACCAGCGTGCACAACACAATAAAGCCCAGCCCAGCCATGGCCGGCCGGTTTTGGAGCAAGCGTTGGCGCACATAGTAGCCGGGCGGCCGGGCCACCGCCGCCGCAGTTGGCTGCCCCGATATTACGGCTCCGGCCACTATCAGCGGGTGTTGTGCTGAAGTAGGCCTTCCTTGGAAGCCAGATAGTAACAATCCTGGCTGATGGCGCCGAACGAGCTTTCCTCATAGGCTAGCTCGGTATCTGGGTCGGGCCAGAAGCTACGGACAAGGCCTTGCTCCAACAGGCTGCGCAGGCCCTCTTTCAGAACGGGGGCTGCTAGCCCGGTTTTCTGCAGCAGGTCGCGGAAGGAAGCAACGAAATATAGCTCGTCAAGAATGTTGAATTCGGGGTCAGTCACAGGCAGCGAGAATAAGGAATAGTAGCAAAGGTAGTGCGACTAGGTCGGATTCAGTGCCAACCAACTAACCTGATTAGCTAACTGAGCCAAGCTAAGCCTGCGCACTTGAGCTTGATATTAACATATAATATCCACTTCAGGCCCAATTCACTGAAGTGCTATGGATGGAGCGTGGACGACGGCAAAGCCACTTTCTGCTTTCAGATAGGTGAGAATGGAAGTGATTTCCTGCTCCGACAGGGCAAAGCTGGGCATCTGTTGCTTCTGGTACTGGTTGAAAATCTTCACGGCATATTCGTCGCCGCTGGCTACTACTTTGCTGGAGTTCTTGATCCAGGGAATTAGCCAGGCTACCGGACGGCGTTTGTGTAAGCCATTCAGCGCCGGACCTACTACTACTTCATTCAATGCATGGCACTGCGCACAGTTGCCTTTGAATAAGGTTTCGCCGGCCGCTACTGCCTGTGCTTGTTCGGGGGTAAGGGGTTGTTGCTGCGCAACGCCGCTAGTATCGGTTGGAGCGGCGGCCAGGGTATCGGCTACGGCTTGCGGGGCAGTAGCATCAGCAAAGGGCGTAACCAGGCCCGTTGCGGCAAAAAACACGCCGCCTACTACAAACACCAACAGCACAACCAACAGCGGAAACATCACTTTCAAGCTGAAATGAGACATAATGCAGGGGTTGAATGAGACCATTTGACTTCCCTGAAAAAGTAGGTCTCAAACGGCGGCAACGCTAGTATTTCCCGGCTTTTATTTCCTGCTTTTCCACTGGCAACGCCTCTCGTTATAATGACGAGCGAGAGTCACAAGTTGCTTGCTGTTTTGGTGGCTGGCCTCAGTGCCTGCCAGCGCGACTTGTGGGGGTGCACTATCACATGTATATGCTATATCTATCTACTAGCAAATGAATTACCTTTGAACATATAGATTACTATATTCTTAGAGGCGGCGGGGCAAGCAGCGGAACATCCTTCTATTTATTGAATTACGGTAGCAGCACCTACAGTGCCGCTGGCTGGAACAGTGTGCTTCCAAAGGTCCGGACTTTGGCGACACGGGCTGCCAGCCTGCTCTGCCACCTGCGGCCCCTTCCCTACTTCCTGTGCAAGCCTCCGGCACATTCCGCGGGGGCACTTTTGTTTCCACCAACACTTTCCAACCCCATGCCAGCACCCCAATCATCCTCCCAACGCTACATCGTTACCTATGCCGACCAGAATATCAGTTCTGGCAGTGCGGCTGAGGTACTAAACATCACCGCAGACAGAGTGCAGGATGGTGTATCACTCTTGGAATCAGATCAACCCCTAACGGCCAGTGAAGTACTGCACTTCGACGGGCTAGGCTCTAGTTCCTTGGTGCTTACGACCGCTGAAGTAGAGAACCTAAAGCACGACCAGCGAGTGGTAGCCGTAGAGCCCGATCTGGAAGTGCACATACTAGGTGGCGACGCCGCCGCCATGAACGGCCACGCACTCAACGGCAACGGCAGCCCGGATCTGTATGACACCGAGGAGTCTCTTTTCGATCAGCCACAACAGTCTCTTTTCACCCAAGGGCCGGGTTTTCAGGCTGGCTATCAGCAGGCTATTACTGATCTGCACGCCCGGATGTTGGAGCAAATGAATAGCATGTTCCAGAGCGCAGCAACCAACTCGGGCAGCCCTGTGCTGACTCCACCGCGGCTGCCTCTGACACCCGTGAAGCCGGTGCTGCCCCCTATTGTGTGGCCGCCGCTTATTCAGCAGCCTATTCCGTGGAATATCAAGATGGTGAAAGCTCCGCAAGCGTGGCCTCGTACCAAGGGGGCCGACGTGCGGGTGGCTGTGCTCGATACCGGTATTGCCAACCACTCCGACCTTACCATTTCTGGTGGTGCTTCGTTTGTGCCAGGCGTGACCAGCTACAACGATGGCCACGGCCACGGCACCCACTGCGCCGGCGTGATTGGAGCCCGCAACAACGCGTTGGGCGTAGTAGGAGTGGCGCCGCTGTGCAAGATTTACGCCGTGAAAGTGCTCAACGACGCTGGCAGCGGACAACTAAGCTGGATTTTGGCGGGCATGGCCTGGGCCAGAACCAACGGCATGCAAGTGGTATCCATGAGCTTGGGGTCGAACAGCGGCCCTGTGGCGGCCTATACAGTGGCGGTGCAGCAACTGCTGGCAGCGGGCTGCGTGGTAGTGGCAGCGGCGGGCAACACCGGTGGGCCGGTGGGAGCTCCGGCCAACAGCCCCGGCGTTATTGCGGTGGCCGCCGTCGACCAGAATAAGGTGGTTGCGCCCTTCTCGTCGCGCGGGGGCAACGGCAACCAGGTTACAATATCAGCACCTGGGGTGTCCGTGAATTCCACCTACCTGAATAACGGCTTCAAGCCCATGTCGGGCACTAGTATGGCGTGCCCGCACGTAGCAGGTGGCGCGGCACTTCTCAAGGCCCGTTACCCGGCCTGGACCCCAACTGCTATTATGAACCGGCTGAAAAGCACGGCCGCTGACCTCGGTGTTCCCGGCAACGACATCGTGTACGGCGTCGGCCTGCTGGACTGCGACGCAGCGACTATGTAGCATGTTAGGTGGGTGGGGGTTCGGGGAATATAGTTTGTCCCATCGGCATCAACTCCCCAACCAGCTACAGCGTCGGCAACATGCCCCTGTTCGTGGAGTTCTTACTCGCGGATGGGGGCATATTCCGCTTTTCCAACTTTCTCCTCCTTTCCTTGTCATGGCACTCCTGAATCAGAAATTGAAAGAGCAAATTGCGGCCCAACCCGAGGCGCTGGTGCACGTGGTGCTCACCTCCTCCAAGACAACCACTCAGTTGCAAGCTGTTGAGCCTGCCGGTAAAATAGCGCCCATTCCGGGGCTAGATGGCATTTACAAAGGCACCTTTACCGGGCAGCAGCTACTAGCCTTGGAAAACCAACCGGGCATCGACAGCATAGAAACCGACCAAGAAGTAGTGGCTCTTGACGGAGAATAAAGCCAACCAATACGTGCTGTTTTAAGCGGCCCATGATCGTACCCGAGGCGAACTGCTGTTCTCGGGCACGGTCGTGGGCCGTTGGTGCTGAAGAGGGGTTTCTATTGTTTTTTCACTTGCCGGCCTTTCCACTCGTAGCCGCCCCGGTAGCCCGCCAGCCCCACCAGCAACGCATACGGTGCATAAGCCACTTGCAACACCGGCACCCAAGCCAGCCAGCGCCGCCGCTCGAAAAAGTGAAGTACTGGCAGCAAAAACAGCACATCGGCCCCTAGTTTTAGAACCCAGCTACCTAGCACCCACGGCCCCAGTGCGGGTTGCCAGGGCAGCGCCAAGGCGCCTGCCGCCAAGGCCACATTAGCGGCCAGCACCACCACCGCCAACCGCCGCGGCGCAGTGGTACGGTAATGCTGCCACTTGCTGGCCCAACGCACCCGCTGCCGCAGCAACTGCCGTAGCGTTGGCTGCGCGGCAGTGCGTACAATGGCCTGTCGGTCTTTTAGAAAGCGAATACCAGCTGGGTAGGCTGCGTGAAGCTTATGCAGCAAGAATTCGTCGTCGCCGCTGGCTACGTGCGCGTTGCCGCTGAACCCCCGTACTGCAGCGAAACTGGCACGCCGGTAGCTTAGGTTGGCGCCGTTGCACATGGTGGGGTTGTGCAATAGAATACCGGCGGCCCCGCTAGCCACCAGCCCGGCTAGTTCCAAGCCCTGCAACGCAGCCAGTACCCCCTGGCCCGTGAGCAGCACGGGGCCACTCACGAAGTGGGCAGTGGCATCCTGCATTTGGTGGTGCGCCAGCAGCCAGTTCGGCAGCACCCGGCAGTCGGCGTCGGTGCAGACCACCCACGCGCCGTTGGCTTGGGCTATGGCAGCTTCTAGAGCGGCTTTTTTACCGGTGCGCACCGGACCAGGCAGGGTTGCGAGCTGGAGCAAGCGCAAGGAAAAGGAACTGGTGCGGGCGGCATTGGCTACTACCTCAGCCGTTGCATCCGTGGAGTGGTCATCCACAACAAGCACCTCGAACACAGAGGCCGGCAGGCGCTGTCGCTGCAAATCAGTGAGCAGCAACGGCAGGTTGGCGGCTTCGTTGCGGGCCGCTATCAGCACGGAGAGGTAGGGCGCCTGGTGGCGGCGCTCCGCTGGTGGCGGGGGGGCTGGTTGCTCGGGCCTGCTGGTATCCGGCGTGGCGGGGTGGGGAGTGGCAGCATTCCAAGCCTGCCGAAACCGCAGCATCTGTACGGCATAGACCACCGGAGCGGCCAGTAGCAAAAGGCCCAGTGCCTTACTCATAGCGTGGCGGCCGTTTCAGGTGAAGCAGCGCGCTTAGGTTGCCGGTCCTTGTGTTTGCGAAACAGTTTCAGGCGCAGCACAAACCCTAAACCGGCCGCGCTGGGCAACGCAATGTTGAGCACCCACAAGCTCAGGCTGGCACTAAGCACTGGTAGTACCGGCTCTCCCAGCAACCCAAACAGATGCGTTGCCGACAGCTCGCGCACCCCTACGTCCGCCAGCGCGTTCAAGGAAGGCACCAACGACTTCATCAAGAAAGTACCCGCAATAGCCGCGGCGCCTGGCCCCAAGGGGGCATGCGCCCCGTACGCTTTCAGCAACAAGCCAAACTGCACACAAAACACCCCGTAACGCAAACCCGACAAAGCCAGCACCCAATGGATGGCCTGCGTTGAGTAGGTAGGCATTACGGCCAGGTACCGCCGAAACCGCCGTAGGGGCGGCACGGCCAGTAGCACCGCCAATAGCAGACGGGAACGGTACAGGGGCAGCAGTACGCCCGCATTCACGAGTATAGCTGCCACTACCATACCCAATCTGGTAGCAGGGTAGCCTCGCAGGTAGAAAGCCAGCAGAAAGTACGCCAGCCCTGCCGTACCCGCCAGCACCGTCACCACTAGTTGCCCATAACGCCCCAGGAACACGGCCCCCAGGGCATCAAGACGGCGGCTTTTCAGTTCGATAATTCGGCCGGCGTAGTCGCCCACTCGGTTGGGCGTCACAAAGCCCAAGGTCAGCCCCACCAACACTGCCCGGAAGCTGCGGCGAAAGGAAACGGGCTCCAAGTGCCGGGCCAGCCGCCACCATTTCCAGGCTTCCACCCCCCAATTGACGGGCACCAACGCCAACGCCAACAGCACCGGCGTGCGCCCCTCCCCCGTGAGGGTTGAGGTTAGAAGCCCGCGCCAAGCGGCGGCCGTGGCTACATCGCCAAACACCGAGTGCCACAGCAATCCGAGCGTGAGCAGGGTCACGAGCAGCTTACCGGCTACCACCAACCAGCCCCGCCGCGTGGGGCGTTCCGGGTTTTGGGCGTAGTTTTGTAGATTACCGGTAGTCAAGAAGGCGACGAGGAGGGCGGTTGAAGTCGGCAATTTACCGACACTAACCGCAACAGCAGTCTTATTGCTTGCTACTTATTACTCGATACCGCTATGATTCTGCCCCTCGCTCCCACCGATTTACTGCCCAAAGTCATTATGGGTGTTGACCCTGGCACCAACATTATGGGCTATGCCCTGATTGAGGTGCAGGGCCAGCGGGTACGCGTGCTACGCTACGACGTGATTGATATGCAGAAGCTGGGCACCAACCACGCCCTGAAACTAAAGCGCATCTTCGAGCGAATGCTGGAGCTAATCGACGAGTTTCTGCCCGACGAATTAGCCATCGAAGCGCCTTTCTATGGCGTAAACGTGCAAAGCATGCTCAAGCTGGGCCGCGCCCAGGGTGTGGCCATTGCGGCCTGCCTCTCGCGCCAGATTCCGTACGTGGAATACGCTCCTACCAAAGTAAAACAGTCGGTGACGGGTACGGGCAACGCCACCAAGGAGCAAGTGGCGCACATGCTGCGCCAAACGCTCACGCTGCCTCCCGTGGCTGAAGCCTCGAAGTTTCTGGATGCCACCGATGCGTTGGCAGTGGCACTCTGCCACCATTATCAAAAAGGCAACAACATGAAAGCAGGCGGCAAAAGCTGGGGCAAGTTTCTGGCCGATAACCCCAGTAAGGTGGCAGCGCCCGTAGCAGGCAAGAAAAAGCCGGTAGCGAAGTAGCTTTAGTTCAAGCATCCGAATGCTATAAGCTACATTTTAGCCTGACTCCCCTTCTTTATATTATTCTTCAACTATACCTGCTTTTGGTATGCAACGCCGCCCCATCCGCTCCACCTCTCTGAAGGCCGTTGGCTACGATGCCGACACCCTGACGCTGGAAATTGAACACCGCAGCGGGAGCCTCGTCCGCTACACGGGCGTGCCGGAAACTGTGTATCAAGCGCTGCTTGCCGTTTCCGGCAAGGCAATGTTTGTGATGCAGGTAGTGGAGCGCGGCGGCTATGAGCGAGAGCAACTGCGTTAGGGTAGCCGGCCTAGAGAGAAGGGCGTATTGCAGTGCAACCAACTCCCACTAGCAGTGCATTATATAGCCTTGTGCACTGATTAGCGGTATGGGAATGAAACCTTCGTTCGGTTTATGACAGCGTATGGTTACTATATTCTGATGTTCGCTCCTTACCGTAAGTCGTTGGTGTAGCATTGTATTGCTACACCAACGACTTACTATGTGCCGCACGTTTGGCCTGAATACCTTAGCCGCAACCGCAACTAGATCCACTACCTTGCGCCTATGAATTTCATTAACAGCTTTATCGTAAAAGCCCCTACTCGATGGTTTTGGACAGTATTAATAGGACTAAATTTTATATTCCATATAGCTTTTTTTCGACTACCCCCTGTTAGTGTTCATGTGTGGCGGCAATGTGACACTATGGCTGTTGCTCGCAACTTCTATGAAGAAGGAATGAACATTCTCGAGCCGCGGGTGGATAGTCGCAACACCACCAATGGCATCACCGGGATGCAGTTTCCCTCTTACGAATGGCTGGTAGCAGGTAGCTACCATCTATTTGGTTTTCACGAAGTGCTACCTCGGTTGATTAACTGGCTGATTTACATGGCGGGAGTGGTAGCCTTTTACCACTTGGTACGCGAGATTAGTGGGCAAGCGTGGCTTGGCGCTGTTGGCGCCTGGTGCCTTGCTTGGAGTCCCGAGTTTTACTATCACGGAGCTAACGCCTTGCCTGATATTTTGGCATTGACCTCTTCAATTGCTGGCTTGCTTTGGTTTGTACGGTGGCGAGATAACCGACAAGCAGGCTGGTTGATCCTGAGTCTAGCAGCCGTTACGGTAGGGGGGCTGACCAAGCTACAATATCTTGTCGTTGGCTTTCCAATTGCTGTTTTCGTCGTCCGCGACCTGCTGCAGCGGCGCTATTCGGGGCCAGAGCTTCTGCAATTGCTGGCTTACGCTGTGGTAGCCGTAGGCGTATCGCTGTCTTGGTATGCCTATGCCTTGGCGTTGATGGCACGTTCGGGTCTGACAAATTTCGGGCTTGAACTGCGGCCTGCAGCAGACATGGCAACGGGCTTGAAGATCATTCGGAGGAACCTGCTTTCAGACTTGCCCGAGCTTTTACTGGGCTATGGTACGCTGGTGCTGCTCGCATTAGGCCTCTGGCGATTCCTCCGCCACGCTCCCATACGCCATAAGTGGTTTGGTCCGGGCTTGGCATGGGGCCTCAGCTTGCTTGCGTATTATCTGACCGAATTGTTTCAGATGCAAGGACATACCTATTACATGCTTCCCCTATTACCTATGCTGCTGCTGTTAGCGGTATGGGGGGGCGCGTGGCTACAACGCCTTCCCAAGGTGGCGCCCCTGCTTTTAGTGTTGCTTCTTATCCAACCACTATGGGCGTATACCCGCATCAACTATACCCGCTTGCAACGGCAAGACCTAGATGTTGCACCCGAATTGTTGGCCCCCGCTACCCGAGCTACACTCGAGGCGGCTACCCCTCCTGGCGCCCTCTGTGTAGTAGGACCAGATCCGTCTAGCTGTAAGGACTTTTACTTTTTGCACAAGAAAGGCTTTGGCTTTGGCTGGTCGTACCAACTAGTGGAGAGTACCCCAACAGGTCGCTCGTATCTGGCCAACTGTATAGCCCAAGGAGCACAATATTTATATACGAATAGATACGCTTATTGTGAAGGATCCACAGGTACAGCTATATCTACAACAGCAGGTAAGCCAAGTAGGTGATTTTAGCGTGTGGAAGCTACGTAAGTAGCTATAGAATACTATTCCAGCCGCTCACTGCGAGTGAGCTTATGTTACAGTGCAGCCAACTGCCACTAACATTTTACTATATATCCTTAGTGGCTTGCAACCTCCTAGAACGTGGTAGGCTCTTAAAGGAGTAGACCAGGGCGCGGCCTTGGTTGCTCGCCTTATCCTCTCCACCTTTTACTTCGTTGCTTTATGGCCAGAATATCTACCTATCTATTCAGCTGGCTTGTGCTGCTGGGCTTGTTGTCGTGCGCTGAAAAGGATCCTGAACCCGATTTTCAATACTACGATGGGTATTGCCCGCAAATGATGTCGCGGACGGTGCTGGAGGAGTCAGTGGAGGCGCTGCCGGCCCGCCCGATGCACAACACCGGCAAAATCTATCTGCAAGGGCGCTATCTATTTATCAATGAGCGCTACGAAGGCATTCATATCATAGACAACCAGGACCCCTCGAATCCGCGCATCGTGAGCTTCCTACGCATTCCCGGCAACATAGATATGGCCCTGAAAGGCAACCTGCTCTATGCCGACAATGGCCCCGACCTCGTCACCATCGACGTAACCAACCCGGAAGCCGTGCGGGTGAAAAGCCGGGTGCGGGATGCTTTCCGCGAGTTGCCGATGCCTACGCCAGCCGGAATGCCCGAGGACTGCCAAGCCGACAAACGCCCAGCCAACTCCGTTGTGATAGGCTGGCAGAAAGTAAAGGTCAAGTATACCCAGCCTCGTCGTGGTATTGGGTGGTTCAACGATAGAGCTAATTTCTTCAGTGTTACCAGCACTGCTTCGGCTCCTTCTGGTGCCGGCAAAGGTGGTTCGTTGGCTCGCTTCGCCGTGCTGGACCAAACGCTCTACACGGTAGATGAGCAGAGCCTGCGTTTGTTTGATCTCGCTAACCCTGCTATGCCCGCCCCCGGGCAAAAAGTACAGCTCCAATTCGGTGTTGAGACCATCTATCCGAAAGACCACTATCTGTTCCTGGGCACCCAGCGCGGCATGTACATTTTCGATGTTGCTACGCCTCGGTCGCCCCGCCAGGTTTCGTATTATCAGCACGTTGTGAGCTGCGACCCAGTGGTAGTGGATGACCGGTACGCCTACGTGACGCTGCGCAACGGCCGCAACTGTGGCGGCGGCGACAACCAGCTCCAAGTTATCGACCTGACTACGCTCAGCCAGCCGCGCCTGGCCCGCACCTACCCCATGTCGGGGCCGCAGGGCTTGGGGGTTGATGGCAACAAGCTGTTCGTTTGCGACAGCGACGGCATGAAAGTTTTCGATACCAGTGAAGCTCCTGTGCTCAAGCAAACCCAATCGTTCCCCATTCAGGTGGTGGATGTGATTCCCGACGCAGGCACGCTGATGGCCATTGGAACCGCTGGCCTCTATCAGTACAGCTACACCGGCGCTACCCTCAGGCAGCTCAGCTTTCTCCCTATCAATCCGCTGCAGTAATGGGAGTGGCTCGTTTGATTTGCCGAAGTAGGTGGCTGCCGCTGCTGTGCTTGTCGGTGGGCGTGCAGGCCCAGAGCGCAACTCCTGAGCGGACCTTGCTGGTGAAGTTCACCCCGCAATATGTGGTGGTGAGTGGCTATTGGCTGGAGGTAGAGCAGCCTTGGTACCAGCGGGCGGGCCAAAGCCTTGCCTTCACCCCACAGGTATATTATGGGCTCACCGGTCAGCCTGACCGGTCCTCGCCCAAGGCCCCTTCCCTAACCGAGCACCCCGAAAAGGTGCGCGGAGTGGGGCTGCAGGTAGTGCACCGCCGCTACTTGGGGGCCACCAAAGCAGGATACCCCGCCGGCTCCTACATAAGCTACGGGCCCACTTTTCAGCATTTTGTGGTATCAGCCGACGAGCTGGGCTGGCAAGAAGTTATTGGTCCCACCGGACTGCCGCAGCAGCAGTACGTCAACGAGCGGCGCGAAAAAATCAACCGCTACGGGGCTACTGTGCAAGTGGGCTACCAGGCGCCGCTGCTTCCGGGCCGGGTGTTTGTTGATTTGTATGCGGGTGCTGGGTGGCGCACCAGCCACAGCCGCGTTGGGTCAGAAAAAGTAAGCAGCCAATACAAATCTGGTCCTTCCAACTACGGCCACGAAGGGTTCTACTTTCCTGCTGGCTTCAAGATTGGGGTAGCCTTGCGCTAAGCCGTTGCGGAAGTAGGTGGCGCTATAAAAAGCCGGTCCTTGCTAACAGGGTGTTGCATCCACTGTCAGCAAGGACCGGCTTTTTGTTCTAGCGCGACCCACTATTCGGGCCAGGCGTAGGTTCTCGACCATTCTTGCAGCGCCTCCACTTGGGTCGGGTGCTGAGTTAGCCAGGCTTGTACTTCAGGTAGCGCTTCGGCGCGGGCCGCCTGTATGCTATAAACCAGTGCCGGCAAGTGGCCTTGCTTTTCAAGCGCAACGAAGTAAGGTGCATAATGCTGCCACACAAACCCCACTCGTTGGGTGGCCTCTGCTTCGCCCATAGCCCGGCAAAGCGTGGTTAGCTTTTCAAGCAGCCGTTCGCTCGACGGTTTATTCTTGTTTTTTTCGTCGAGGTCGAGGGCCGTGGCCATGGTTAGCAGCAGGTCCATGCCAGCAAAATTATCGGGCTTGCTGTTCTTGCGGTTGGCATCAGCCACAGGCGCCTGCGCCAAGCTGATAGTGACGCTTTTCTCGCCGGTTTGCTTTACTCCCTGCCCCATCATCTTGTCCAGCCGCACCAAACAGGCTTCAGCACGCTTGCTTTGCGGCTCTAGCTGCAGCAGTCGCATGGTTTCAAGCAGCGCCGGAATCCGGTTGCCTTGGGCCAGCGTCAGTTCGGCCAGCGCCGCGTGCGAGTTAGCGTGCTCGGGGCGGCAACGTACCGCTTGCTGCATACTCGCAATGGCGGCGTCAAGCTGGTTGAGGCTATTGGCCTGCGTGATGCCCAAGTTGAAGTAGAGCGACCCTTCGTTTGGATACCGCTTGACGCCTTCCTCGTACATCTTGACGGCCTCCTTCGGCTTGTGCAACCCATCCAAAGCATTACCATAGGTGCCGTACACCGCCGGGCCAGGGTCGGCGTTTTGCTTGAGCAGGCGTTTGCAGAGTTCCACTGCTTCGGCATTGCGCCCCAGGGCGTTGTATGTCAGAGCCAATTCGTAGAGCGCGGTACTGTTGGTGGGCTCTAGCTTCAACGCCTGATTGTAGCTGACTACGGCCTTCTGGTACTGGCCTTGGTCGTAGAGCGCAATACCCTCCTGGACAAGGGCTTCGGCCGTGCTGGTGGCCTGCGCCAAAGCCACGCCAGCTGTACTCAAGCTGCCAGCTAGCAGCGTCGCGAAAAAGATAGAACGCATAGAAAAGGACAGATGCCGGAGTAGGAAAACGAGAACAACACGTTTGTGCTTCTACACGTTGATTTCGCCCCGCAAATACGTAACGGCATAGCCGCTGATGCGCACTCGTTCTCCGCGCAGCTCGCACCACAGCTCACCACCACGGGCCGATACCTGCCGGGCTTTAAGAGTGGTTTTGCCCAGCTTCTCGGCCCAGTACGGAATAAGCGTAGTATGCGCCGAGCCCGTCACCGGGTCTTCGGGCACGCCCACCCGCGGACCAAAGAAACGGGAGACAAAGTCGGTTTCGGTATCGGCGGCCGGGGCCGTAACGATGACAGCGCGGTATTCCACTCGAGCTAGTTGCAGTTGGTTGGGTTTGATGGCCAGCACCTCGGCTTCCGTGGCAAACAGGGCCACCAAGTCAGGACCGGCCAGCACTTGTAAGGGCGTAGCGCCGAGGCCATCAAGCAACCCATCGGGGTGAGTGGCTAGCGGCTGGGGCGGGCGGCTCGGGAAATCCAGGGTAAGGCGGCCGTTGGTTTCGCGCGACACACGCAGTGGGCCGCTCTGGGAGTGAAATACTATTTCTTCGCCCTGGAAGCCCAGATGCTGGTGCAGCACATGCGCCGAAGCTAGGGTAGCGTGGCCGCACAGCTCCACTTCCACGGCCGGGGTAAACCAGCGGATTTCGTATTCGTTACCGGTTTTCGGAATGAAAAAGGCCGTTTCAGCCAAATTATTTTCGGCGGCTATGGCCTGCATTGCATCAGCAGGCAGCCAGCTTTCCAGCGGGCATACGGCCGCCGGGTTGCCAGCAAAAGGGCGGTCGGAAAAGGCATCGACCTGATAAATAGGCAAGTTCATGGCAAAGCAGGTAGGTAAATGGCCACACGGCCGATAAGGCAACGAAGCTAAATATTGTCGGGCACTTCTGGTGCGGTTTTATGGGCGGCAGTTGAGCCTCTACTCTACAAGGCCACAACTCCGCGGCACCAAGTACGGTATCTACCTACATGCCTACTTCTTCTTCGGTTACCGCCGACACTGCCCTCATCCTGACTTTGGCCCTAGAGCCAGAAGCACAGCTTTTCTTCGACGAGTTGCGGCAGCAGCACTTTCCCAAGCAACGCAACTTCCTGGGGGCCCACCTCACGCTATTCCACCACCTGCCGGGCGCCGAATACATTGCTCTTACCGAGTACCTGGGACAGATAGCTGCTGCACAGGCACCTCTGCCCCTGGCCGTCACGGGGTTGCGGTTCATGGGCCGGGGTGTGGCCTACGTGCTGGAATGTGCGCCGCTACAAGCCCTGCACCGTGCCATGCAAACCACGTGGCAGGCCCACCTCACGCCCCAAGATCAGCAAAGGCTCAATCCGCACGTCACCGTACAAAACAAAGTGGATCCGGCCGTTGCCCGCACCTTGCACCAGCAGTTGGCTGCTGATTTTCAGCCCTTCGA